>NZ_JBFUDF010000001.1:0-966590 GCF_056404855.1 Mesorhizobium sp. P2_B11 | reverse complement strand
CCTCGAAGGAAAGCACCACCCAGGGCGGCACCTTCACCATCTCCTCGCCCGACGGCATCGCCTCGCTGACCATCGACGGCCACGCCTTCATCACCAACGGCGTGTTCGCCGCCAGCGCCTTCACCACCGCGCTCGGCAACACACTCAACGTGACGGCCTATGATGCCGCGACCGGCATCGTCAGCTACACTTACACGCTGCTCGACAACGAGACGCACGCAACGGGCCTCGGCACCAACAGCCTGTTCGAGAACCTTGCCGTCTCGCTCACCGACCAGGACGGCCAGAACGCCACAGGCACCCTGTCCGTCAACATCGTCGATGACGTGCCGACATTGGGAACCGTGCAAAGCCAGCAGGCAAGCACCGATACGTCGCAGACGCCGGCAGTTGGAACACTGCACTTTGTCGCCGGCGCCGACGGCGTCGGGTCCATGACGATCACGGCCAACACAACAGGCATCACCTCGGCCGGCCACAACCTCATCACGGAACAGTCGGGCAATGTGTTGACCGCCTACGCCGACAACAACAACAACGGAAGCCGCGATGCGGGTGACACGGGGGTCTTCACCATCACCGTAAATCCGAGCGCCGGCACATCGGGGCAGTACACGTTCGACCTTTTGGCGCCACTGGACGGCACTGTCACCAATGTTTCCATTGCCTCGAGCGGCGCCTACGGTTCCGGCCCCAGCAATTCCATCGTGGTGACGGCAGGTGGCCAGAATGTCGTGATGGTGACCGGATGGGCGCCGACGGGCAGCTTCAATGAAGCAGCTTGGCTTGCCGGCGGCAATCCGGCGCTGACGCAGACGTCCAATGTCAACGGCTCGAGCGCCGGTTGGGGGCTTGGCAACAACAACTTTGACGCGGGCGAGTTCATGCGTTTCGATTTCGGAACGCCTAACGACTACGATGGCGCCGGACCCTACACGCCGCCGGCCATCACCATAGCCAGCGTTAGCTACGCCAAGTTTTCGTTCGATGCGGTTACCGCCGGCGACAAGATAGAGTTCGTCGCCCACTATACCAACGGAACCACGGCTTCCTTCACTCCAGCGGTCGGTTCGACACTGCTGACGATCACATCGCCTGCAGGAACACAGATCGCATGGGTCGACGCCTATGAATCGACGGGCAAGACCAAGCTAAACCTCACCGATCTCGGGGTTAGCAGCACCACCGTCGACCATACAATTCCAGTGACACTGCAACTCACGGATGGCGATGGCGACACAACAGGGACGGCGAATTTCACTGTCCACGTGGCCGCCGGTCTGACACCCTTTGCCGTTGCCGCGCCGGTCGTGCTTGACCTCAACCACGATGGAATCCACACCACCGATCTGACGCACTCTACCGTTTCGTTCGACTATAATGGCGATGGCGTCGCTTCGAAGACCGCCTGGGTCGACACGCATGACGGTATCCTGGCGATCGATCTCAATGGCGACGGCAAGGTGAACAACGGTTCCGAGATCGTCTTCACCCAGCATGCCGCCGGCGCCGCGACCGACCTTGCAGCGCTCGAGCAGCTCTATGACACGAACCATGACGGCAAGCTGACTGCCGCCGATCACGACTTTGCCCAGTTTGGCGTCTGGCAGGATGCCAACGGCAACGGCGTGTCGGATGCAGGCGAGTTCAAGTCGCTGGCCGCCCTGGGCATCGTCGAGATCGGCCTCGATAGCAACGACCAGCACTCGGTTTCGGCGGACGGCTCGGTCTTGACCTATGGCGAAGCCACCTTCACGACCGCCGACGGTCAGACAGGCGCTGTCGGCGACATCGGCTTCGGCAATTACGATAGCGCTGGCTCCGGAAGCACGGCCACTATGGCCGGCACTTCAGGAGCCGACACGTTCAAGATCGACAATCTGGACATCAAGGATCTGATCGCCGACTACCATGGCGGTGAAGGGGACAAGATCGACTTGAGCGCGCTGTTCGACAAGGCGCCGGCCGGCGACATCGCCGACTATGTGCATTACGACAGCGCGACCAGCACCGTGAGCGTCGACACCAGCGGCTCGGGCAACGCTGCCAACTTCGTGGATGTCGCCGTTCTGCAGAATGCGCCTGCCGCCGGCACGATCAACATCCTCTACGACGACACGCAACATCAACAGCACACGGCCACGATTTAGCACTTATGCGTGGCCGTGCTCTCATGCTATATATTAGCGAAACATAAAACCAGGGTTTGGAGAGGGACTTACATGAAGCGTTGTGCAAGATTGCTGGCTTCGGCTACGGCGCTGCTGCTGGCTGGATCGACGGGCTTCGCCGCCGACATCATCGAAGGGCCGGTGGCCGATTATTGCCGCACGGTCGGCACCTCGAACCTGGTGCTGAACGACAACATCGTCGATCTCAAGGCCGAGGTGGTAAAGCTGATGGACGAGTCGGTGGCCGTCGCCAACAGCTCGGAATGGATCAATTCTTCGCGCCCTGCCTTCGTCTGGGCATCGGAAGCCAAGGTCGCGTGCGGCATGGCCTATGGCTATCTCAAGACGAACTACAAAGACGAAGACACCCTCAACAAATGCGAATGCTTCCACGATCGCATGGTCGAGTACATGAACTGACCGGCAGGAACCGAGCCGCGCCGTTTGGCTGACCGCGATGGTCGGCGGACGATTGACCAAGGCGATCGCTGCGGCGATCGCATTCAGCGGTTTTGGCCAGCTTGTCACGCAAGCCCACGCCAACTGGCTGGAACGACCTAGCCTGGAGAGAGCAGCCCCGTTCGGCTTACCGCGGCCGGCCCGCTGCGACGCTGCCCCGGAATGGACGCGCGAGACATTCAAGGCGTTCGCGACATGCCAGGCATCGCTCTACGGCCTGGAGCCGGTGCTGGCGCACGCGGTGATGGAGATCGAAAGCGGTTTCGATCCCGATGTGCACGGCGCCGATGGTGAAGTCGGCTTGATGCAGGTGATGCCGGGAACGGCGCGAATGCTCGGCTTTCGCGGTTCGCTCGACGAGCTTGGCGCGCCGGCGACCAACATCGCGCTCGGCGTCAGATATCTGGCGCAGGCGAACAGCCTTGCCGCAGGCGACCTCTGCACCACCGTCATGAAGTATCGCGCCGGGCATGGTGAAACCCGGTTCTCCGAACTTTCGGTCCGCTACTGCCGGCGTGCGCGTGCGATCCTGGCGCGAGAAGGTTTTGCGGTGACCGGGCCGCTACCGCTGGCGACGTTCGGCTTTTCCGCATTCCCATCCGCAGACGACAGCGCCCCTGCCCAGGGCAAGCGGATTTGCGTGCGCCGGCTGTTCGTGCCGGGGCCGCGATACATGAAATGCGCCGACTATCGAAGCGTCGGGCAAGCCAAGGTGATCAAGGCGCTCCGGGCAAGACTCTTCGACGGCTAGACCACGATCCAGCAATTACAAAGACGGCGAGGCAAGTCTGCCGTAAGATGAATGGGATGAGACCGGGACGAACACTCGGCGGGATATGGGGAGGCATCATGAAATCTGGCCGGCAGGGCCACTATTCGTGGACGTGGGCGATCGCGTTTGCAGTTATGGTGTCAGGCTGCCAGTCGAAAGGCAGCGTCTCGGACGCGCTCGATCCGGCTGCGATCGCCGCACCTGGAGCGCCGGCCACCGCTGCCGTTGCCAGCCCGGCCACGCAATCGCTCGGCACCGGGCCGACGAAGGTCGCGATGCTGCTGCCTTTGTCGGCCCCTGGTGCCGCCGGCGAAAACGGCAGGAAGATGCTCGACGCAGCCAAGCTGGCGATGAGCGATCTTGGCAATGCCTTGCTCACTGTCACAGTCGAGGACACCAAGGGTGACAGCGCACACGCCAGCGAATTGGCGGTGAAGGCGATCACGAGCGGAACCAAGATCGTCATCGGCCCGGTCGAGCTTCCGGCCGCTCAGCACATAGCCAAGCTGTCGGGATCGCAGCGGCCGCCGGTGCTGGCGCTGGCCGACAATTTCGCCGGTGGCCCGGGCGTCTATGCGGTACGCCTTAACGAGGCCGACAGCGCGGCCGCGGGCGCAGCCGGCCTGGCATCCAAAGGCAGCAAGAAGTTCGTGCTGCTCGTCGCGGCCGGCGCGAATGCCGGCGCGATTGAAAAGCGGGTCGCCAACAGCCTCAGCATCTATGGCGCGACACTCGCCGTCACCATTCCGTATTCGGCCGGTGACGGCGGCACAAAAGCAGTCAACGACATGGGCTCACTGGTCGATGCTCCCGATGCCATCGTCATCGCCAGCGGCGACGATAGTCCGTCTCAGATCCTTGCGGCGCTCAAATCGAAAGGCATTCCGGGAAAAGCCGTTGCCGTCGTTGGAACCAACCGCTGGCTGGAACGTCCGATCGAACCGCTGTTCGAAGGATCCTACATCGCCACCCTCGACCCAAACGAAACCGGGCCGATCGCCGACCGCTTCAAGACGACCTACAATTATCCGGCCGACGCCAATGTCGCCTACGCCTATGATATGGTCGCCCTGACAGCGGGGATTGCCAGTGCGGTCGGGCCTGACGGTTTCAACAAGCAGGTGCTCGAAAATCGCAGCGGATTTCGCGGATCGACCGGCTTGTTCCGGTTTCGGGCGGATGGCTCCAGCGAGCGATCCATGCCCTTTTATCAGGTTCAAAAAGGTGCGCTCAAACTGGTCGCCAAATCGACGTCGGGGTACTAGAGCGTTTCACCGTTTCACAGAAACGGCGAACCGCTCTATCTCTTTGTTTTTGCGCAATTCCCAAGGGAAAGCGGTACCCGCTTTTCCCGGGAAAATCGATCACACTTTTCCTGGAATTGCTCTAAGGGCAAGACGCCCTGGGGTCTGCTTGAGCTGATGGGCTGGCTGAGGCGCAATCGCTTGGTGGTGTTGCTCGGAAGCCTGCTGCTTCTGACCGGGATCTTGTCGATCATCCGGGCCGCCGATTTTCTTGCCATCGATCGACCGGTACCCGCGCCACGTCAATCGGTCGACGATAGCCAGCCATCGCGACCGCCAGCGACCGTCGCCGATACGCCATGGCGAGGGCGGGCACGCAAGATTGCTCAGGACCTTATCGCGCCGCCGCAGCTTGATCCTGCGCAAATCGAACGGGCAGAGCCGCGCCCGCCGCTCAGCGACCTTGGCCTGGCAGCACCCGCAGGGATGCGGATGCCAAAGGATTGGTCAGCGGTGCTGCTGTACCAACCGGTTGCCACCTCGTCGGCGACCTTCGAATCCATGGGACGCACGGTAGCCATCAGCGGGGTCCAGGGCATCGACCCGGACACGACCTGTTTGTTTCGCGGCGTCGCCTGGCCTTGCGGCCAGCGTGCACGCGCAACGTTCAATTCGTGGCTGCGCGGTCGGGCGCTCAAATGCTTCGTGCCGCCGTATGTCGATCGTTTTGCCATTGCCGCACCGTGCAATTTGGGCAAACAGGACGTCGGTGCCTGGCTTGTTTCCAACGGCTGGGCGACGGCCCTGGCGAGTGGCATCTACGGCAAGGCGGAGGCGGTGGCCAAGGATGCTGAGATGGGCATATTCGGCCCGCCACAATAGATCATGACGATATCTGGTTGAAATCTCATCATGATCTAACTCTTTGTTGGAGCACGATCTTTTCCAAAAACCGGTACCCACTTTTTTGGATCATGCTCTAGCCGACAATTCGGTGTCGCTACCGTTGCCCGCATAGCCTTGCTTTGAAGGCCAGGTTCAGGCCGATGGTAGGCGATTGCGCCATTACTCAAATTGTATGATTCCTCGAAACTGAATGTGCAACACCTTGGCCTTATGACCAATCGATTCGATCCGCGGGAGTTTGGCTAATGACGACCCCAATGGCGAACAGCTCGCCCCAGCAATGGAAAGACGTCGCATGGCTGACCGCCCTGGGAACTGCGGGTATCTTGCTGCTCTCAGTTGGCCTCAACTACCTGCTTCTGTTTTCGGAAGCATTGACGCCGTTCGCCCGCAGCATGGTCACAGCGGTCCTGTTGCCAGTCATCATAGGTGGCCCGCTTCTCCTGTTCATTGGCCTGCAGCGGATGGAGCTCGGCCATTATCGAAGAGAGCTCAACAAGTCGGCGACCTTTGACAGCCTGACTGGCTGTCTCAACCGGACAGTCTTCACGTCGATGGTCGACAGGAGAACACCCAGGCAGGAGTCGTCCGGTCCACGATCCGGCGCCTTCCTGGTCATTCATCCCGAACATATCAGGTCCATCAATCTGCGCTTCGGGCTGGGCTGGGGTGACGAGGCCTTGCGGCTCATAGCCTCGACCATCCAGTCATCGGTGCGCAAGGAGGATCTGGTGGGCCGCATCGGAACCTCCATGTTCGGGGTCTTTCTGCCCGGTGCGACGGAGGACGACGCCAAGGAGATCGGCGAGCGTATCCGGGCGCGCGTGGCGCAAGCCTATTTCGCGCCGAAAGGAACAGAGGATGTCCTGACCATCAGCGTCGGCGGCGTGGTGTTTGAAAACGAGCTGGCGTTTGAAGACATGTTCCGGTCGGCGGAATCGCTGTTGTCCGGCGTCGAATACAAGCCTGGATTTCAATTGTCGCACCTGCCCAACTAACTCTGAAAGCGGGCCACGCCGCAGCGCGGCTCTGTGGCGCGACCCGTCGAGCCGAGCTGCCAGCTGGCAAGTCGACGGCTTCAGTTGATGATGCCTGACGGCAAAGCGCGATGGGCGTGCCGAAAGCCTGCCGGCACGCGGCTGGCGTCAGGTTCTCAAGGTCCTGGCGCGTGAGGCGGGTGCGTGACGCTTGACGGGTTCGATCCCAGAAGATTGAGCTTGCCAAGCCGATGCCTGCAGCCGGTGCCGAATTTATTCCGAGAGCAACGGAGCTACCGAGGCGGAGGCCGCTGCGACAAGGCCGACCAAGGGCGATGGCTCCTGCGATTTCGGGTCGTAAACACAGGGCGCCGCCAGGATTGCCAGTCCAAGGATGTAGATCGTCAGGAATTTCATGAGCTGCTCCGGGGACGAGGACATGCCTCGTGATATGATGATTGAGAATTCGAGATCGCATCCACCGGCAGCGGCCAGTGGATGCGATTGGCGTCAGTCGCAACAGACGATCAGCGCAGCGACCGGAATGCGAGACGAAGATCCTTGGTCAGGGCTTCGGGCTGCTCCCAGGCGGCGAAGTGTCCGCCCTTTTCCAGCCGGTTGTAGTAGAGCAGATTCGGGAAGGCTTTCTCGACCCAGCTTTTTGGAGCCTGATAGAGTTCATCCGGGAACGCGCTGACCGCAACCGGGATGGTGATCCCCTTTGGCGCGAAAAAGGCGAGCTTGTTTTCCCAGTAAAGACGGGCCGACGACACCGCCGTATTGGTCAGCCAGTAGAGCGTGATGTTGTCCAGCACATCATCGCGCGTCAGTCCTTCGGCCTTGCCATCGAACACACGAGTGATCAGCTCGTAGCTGCGCGCGTCGTGATCGAGCATCCAGGCGGCAAGACCGACCGGCGAATCCTCGATGCCGTACAGGGTTTGCGGACGAGCCGACATCTCCTGGGCATAGGCGAGGCCGTGCGTGTAGAAGAAGTCGAGTTGGCCATAGGCACGCTGCTCGTCGGCCGACAGGCCCGCGGGAGCAGGCTTGTGCACTTCAAGCGCCTTCTCGATCTCGTCAGGAACGGCGCCCGGCATGTTGGTGTGGATGCCGGCGAGTTCCGGCGGTGCCTGAACGGCCATCTGCTCGGTCACGGCGTCACCCCAATCGCCGCCCTGGGCGACAAACCTGGTGTAGCCGAGCCGCTTCATGAGAACGGTCCAGGCACGTGCGATGCGCGCGGGGTCCCAGCCAAGTTCGGTCGGCTTTCCGGAAAAGCCGTAGCCGGGAAGCGAGGGGATCACGACATCGAAGGCGTCCGCCTCGGTGCCGCCATGCGCGGTCGGGTTGGTCAGCGGATCGATGAGCTTCAGCTGCTCGATGACGGAGCCCGGCCAACCGTGGGTGATGATGATCGGCATGGCGTTCTTATGCTTGGAGCGGACATGGATGAAATGAATGTCTACGCCGTCGATGGTCGTCACAAATTGCGGCAAGGCATTCAGCTTGGTTTCGAACTTACGCCAGTCATAGTCGGTCGCCCAATATTGAGCGAGCTTCTGCATGGTTGCCAGTTGCACCCCTTGCGTGATGTCGTTCACCAGCTCCCGGCTCGGCCATTTGGTCGCCGAAATGCGGCTTTTGAGGTCGGCCAGCTCGCTATCGGTCGCGTGAAACTGGAACGGGCGAATTGAGGTGTCGGCAGGACGCGCCGCCTCGCTCGTCGCGGCAGCATCCGCTTGCGCGACAATGGCCGTCGGGGTCGAAGGGTTAGCGTAGGCGGAGATCGGCAGGCCAGCCGCCACGATCAGCGTGGAGGAGGCAAGCAAACGTTTTGTACGGGTCATATCCAGTCGTCCTTTTCTAGATGAAGCCGCTCTCGAACGGATTCGAAGTCGCAGCCGGGCCTCCCCGATGCGCGCGGCGACATCGGGAACAGTTTGGGTTCAACAGTTTGGGTACAGGGGCACGGCCGCCTGACGGCCGCGCAGGGAACACTGAGCGTTGCTAGAGGCCGTAAAGGCCGCGGGCAAAGTCACCCAGGCCCTTGGCATCCAGCGCCGCCAGCGGCGCACGCAGCGTGACGCGCACGACGCCGGGAGCCCGACCGATCTCGATCGCACCGGCGACGGTGGCGCGGTTCATGACCTCGGCGAGGCTGAGGCCAAGCACGTCGGCGGCGCGTTGCAGGCCGTTGTCGGTTGCCTGGTTCAGATTGGCGCCGCTGCCGATGAAGGTCACCGGCGCGTCCTCTTCAACCGCGGCAATTCCATGCCGGGCGGCGAGTGCCGCGACAGCGTGCCTCTCGGCAGCCGTCAAGGGACGCGCGAGGTAGGGCAGATCCTCGCCGCGCGGGAAGAGGATCGGGCCGTCGAGTTTCAACCCCTTGATGACATGCACTTCCAGCGTGGCCGTGCCGGACACGTCAGCGGTGTGCCCGGCAATTTCACCGTCGCCCTGGAAGGCATGCATGTCGCCGAGGTAGATGCCGCCGCCCGGAACCTTGACCGGGCAGATCAGCACCGCCCCTTCGCGAACCGTGTTGACGTCGAGATGGCCGTCGGTCTTGTGGGTGGCAAGCTCTTCCCTGGTCAGCGAGTAGACGTGCGGCGCGTCCAGCAGGAACGAGCCAAAATCGCCGGCATTGTGAGAATCCGGCATCGCCTTCGAGGGCGTGGTGCCGAGCTGCCCGAGGAAGGGGCGCAGCCGCGTGGCGACTGCCACAAGATCAGCCGGAGCAAAGGTCAGGATCGGATGCTGGATGGACGCATCCGGCAGGGCCATCAGCTTCGCCGCGTCCTTCGCCATCCTTTCCGCTTCACGCCGATCGACGGTGAGACCGACATGGCGCTCGTCATCGAAAGCGATCGTATAGCCATTGGCAAAGGTAAAGGGCGTGGCGTCGGCTCCGCACTCCTGACAGCGGATGGCGGTCGGGCCGATGCCTTCGATGCGGGTCGTCGGCCATTCGGTTCCGCAGCCGGGGCAAACCGCGGCACAGAAGGGATCGCCGTTGAAACGGCCAGCCATGACCTTGTCGTGACCGGATGCAGTCGCCGCCGACGTGACCACCAGCGAGCGGATGCGGATGGCGATGGCGTCTCCGATCTCGGCGCCTTCGACGGCCACCGGCCTGGTGACTTCATGTCCGCCCCGGATCGCGGGCGTGATCATCGGCCCCCAACATCCGGGCGCCGTATTGGCGATGATGACGCCGCCATCGGCGACCGGCCCAAGCATGGCGACCTCCGGGTCAAGAACACCGTTGGTCAGCTCATTGACGAAAACGGTGCGCTGCGCCGACCTTGAGTGGGTGGATGATTTTTCAAGCACGCTCGTTCCTCCTTGACCAAGATTGCATCCGAAGCTGGCCGCGATTTGGTCTTTGCGGAGTATCGCCAATGTGTCCGGAAACGGCAGTTTTGTAACGCAGTGTAGCAAGCTGGCAGGGTGCCGCTCACCACGCTGATGCATGCCTGCAAGACCGCAGTGGCGCGATGACCGAACCTGCGAAGTATTCGCCGCCGACGATCCATTGACATTGGTCGGCGACAGGCGCCTAGTTCTCTAATTGAGAAGTATATTCAGTTGCTATGTTATTTTAAGACTTACTTATGTTTCGACGGATCGACGCTGGGGAGAGACGTTCGCCCTTGCGCGAAGCGGCCGGTGTGGGTCTGCAAAGCAGGCACCAAGCAACAGGCATTCGAAGAGAGAAGAGAGAGGAGTTCGCACATGCCAACCCCGCCCATGCCCTATCGCCGCCCGCCACTCGTATCGGACCGGCAGGGTTTCGACCGGCGCTGGTTCGCGCCCAACCTCGAAATGGTGTTCACCCCTACCAGCGCGGACGATGTGCGGGACATGATGAACCAGGCGATCTGGAAGTACAGCTACAAGCCTGGCGAGATCCAGATCACGTGCGGCCGCCACTGCTACGAGGGCTTCGTCTACAATTCGACGACGAAGTGCATCATCGACGTCACCGGGGTCAACAGTTACGGCTTCGACGTCGACAAGGGCTACTACATCGATGTCGGCAACGGCAACTGGGACATGTACCGGACGTTTTTCAATGTCTATGGCCGCACCTTGCCCGCCGGCTCCTGCTATTCCGTCGGGCTCGGCGGCCACATCACCGGCGGCGGATACGGTATACTATCCCGGCTGCTCGGCCTGGCGATCGACTATCTGACCGGCGCCGACGTCGTGGTCACGCCGGAAGACGGCAGAACACCGCAACTGGTCTACTGCAGCGCCAGCCAGCATTCCGGCCTCTACTGGGCGATACGGGGCGGCGGCGGCGGAAACTTCGGCATCATCACCCGCTACTATTTCCAGGACCCGCCGGTGGCGCCGCAATATCTCTATGTCAACACGCTGACCATTCCGTGGAGCAACTTCACCAGTTCCAGCGTGCTGCAGACCTATCTCGACACCTTCTTCCAGTACGAGTGCTACACCGCGCCGTGGGACGAGTTCTCGATCTTCCACGCCAACCACCAGCAGGCCGGTTCGATGACGGTGTCGACCTTCTATCTGTACAACCAGCCGCTCGAAGCCGACGTCGCAATCTACGAAACCGACCTCACCCGGCGCGTCAACGAGCGGCGGCAGCGCTACGCGGCGCTCGGGCCGCTCTCCGACAGGCCGGGTCAGCATATCGGCCATCCAGGCTGGCTGGCCGACAACGGTCCGCTGATGCCGACCGACAGCAACGTCTTCCGCCGCTACACCTTCCTCGAAGGCGTCCAGCAGGTGAACGGCTCGGGGCCTAACCGCTTCGGCAAATACAAGTCCGCCTATATGAACAAGGCTTTTCCACCGGCGCAGGTTTCCGCATTGTGGACATGGCTGCAGAAGGTACCAGCCGGGGTGCCGGCTTCGGACATGGCGGCCAGCCTGTGCCAGATCGATTCCTATGGCGGCAAGATCAACACTGTTGGGTCCAGCGCCACGGCGATCCCCCAGCGCAGCTCGTACATGAAGCTGCAATACCAGACCTACTGGGACAACAGCGCGCCCGTCGGCCTGGACGACCCGGTGCAGGCCAAGCCGCATGTCGACTGGATCAATGGCATGTATTCGGACGTTTACTCCGCCTATGGCGGCTTCCCCGACCCGCGCCGAGATCCCACTGGAACCGTCGACGGCTGCTACTTCAACTACTGCGACACCGCACTCGGCGTGAACGGGACGCCAGGAATCAGCAACGCCATGTACCTCTATTTCAAGGACAACTTCACGCCGCTGCAGAGCACCAAGCACAAATACAACCCGCTCGACTGGTTCCGGAGCGCGCAGAGCATCCCGCTGTCGTGAGAGCAATTTTTCTACAGTGAAATCAAGACTTATGGCGGACCCGAAGGATGTACTATAGTCGTTGATTTTATTGGCTTTTTCGCGAGCAAAAACCAGAAATCTTCCGGTATTGTTCCGTATGGTCCCGACGCGCCTACGGCCGTTGTCTAAACCGCTGCCGATGCATCCAGACGCGGTGTGGATACGCCTTGGCGGGCCTGTGCTTCGTGCCTCATGAGATAGCGCTCTATCGAGCGTACGATCGCGATCAGCAGCAGATTGACGACCAGATACAGGATTCCGGCAATCGCGAAGATTTCGAAGATCGCGAAGGTCTGGCTCATCAGCCGCTTGGCGTAGCCGGTGATTTCCAGCACGGTGATCGTCGAGGCCAGGCTCGTCCCCTTGACCACGAGAATGAGCTCGTTGCCATAGGCCGGGAGCGCCTGGCGGATGGCAAGCGGGAACTCGATGCGGCGAAAGCGCAGAAGCCGTGACATGCCGCAAGCCTGTGCCGCCTCGACCAGGCCGGCCGGAACCGACATCAGCCCACCGCGCAGGATCTCGGATGTATAGGCTGCGGTGTTGAGCGCCAACGCCAGCACCGCGCAGCGGGAACCGTCGCTGATCACCCACCACAGGACGGCGTTGTCCCGGACCAGGCTGACCTCTCCAAGCCCGTAGTAGAAAATGAAGATCTGGACCAGCAGCGGCGTGCCGCGAAAGACGTTGCTGTAATATTTGGCAAAGCCGGCGGCGAAGCGATTGGTCGACAGCCGCATCAGGGCCAATCCCAGGCCGAGATTGAAGCCTATCAGCACCGAGACCAGTGTCAGCGCAGCCGTGACCCACAGGCCTTTGAGCAGAACGGGAACTGCAAGCGGGATGAGTTCCATGGTCCTACCTCCGCACCCGCAGCCGAAGCAGGCGTTCGATGCCGTCGAAGCCGGCCTGGCTGACAAGCGTGATGACCAGATAGACGACAGCCGCGATCAGATAGAAGATGAACGGATGGCGGGTGGAGTTGGCGCCGATATAGGAAATACGCATCAGCTCCTGCAGCCCGACCACCGAAACCAGCGCCGTATCCTTGATCGTGGTCTGCCAGACATTGTTGATGCCCGGAACCGCGATGCGCAACATCTGCGGAGCTATGATGCGGCGGAAGATACGGCTGCCTGGCAGGCCGAGGGCACGCGCTGCCTCGATGTGTCCGCTGGGGATGGAGGCCAGGGCGCCCCGTATCACCTCGGTCGAGTAGGCGCCGGAGATCGCGGCGATGGCGATCACCGCGATGACGAAGGCATAACCGCTTTCCGCCAGCCCGGCATAGCCGAACGCCGTAATGACCTTGGTGACGAACTCGACCGAACTGAAAAACAGCAGGTAGATGACGAGGAGTTCGGGAACGCCCCGAACCACGGACGTGTACCCGTCCACCAGTAATGACAGCGGAAAGATCCTGGCCCATTTGATCAGGCCGCAGACAATGCCGATCAGCAGCCCTGCAACCATGCTGGACAGGCCCACTGCAATGGTTACGGCAGCGCCGCGCAGAATGGCGCCCACCCAACCAGCATCCCAAACCTGCCAGAGACCGAATTCCATGAGGATTGCCCTCTTCAAGGAGTGCGAACGAGCCGGTCGCATGCACCTGCCGGCGCATGCGACCGCGTGCGTTACAACGACGTCAGTTGCACGGCCTAGAGATGTCCGTCTTGAACCATTTCTGGCTGGCCTTGCCGATCGAACCGTCGGCGATCAGTTCGCACAGCGCCTTGTCGATCTTGCCCTTGAGTTCGGTGTTTTCCTGCGCGATGCCGACACCGATTCCTTCACCGAGCGTTGCGTCGAATTTGCTTTGGATCTTGACATCGACCAGCTGAAAATTCTTGCCGTCCGGCTTGTCCAGGAAGTCCTGCAGTGCGGATTGATCCGCGAAAGCCGTGTCGATGCGGCCGCTCGCAAGGTCGATCTGCATCTGGTCAAGCGTGTCGTAGGTCTTCAGGTCGGCATCTGGCGCACGCTTCTCGATGAAATGGGCATGGGTCGTGCCAGCCTGCACGCCGACCTTCTTGCCCGTGAGGGCTTTCAGCAGCGTGTCGACGTCGGTGATCCCGGCGAGATCCGAGCCCTTCGGGGCGACGAACATATTGGCGAGTTCGGCATAGCCGACGCTGAAGTTGATCTCCTTCTTGCGGTCGGCGGTGATCGACATCCCCGAGATGATGACATCGAAGCGCTTGGCCTTCAGCGCCGGGATCAGGCCATCGAAGGCCTGCACGACGAAGTGACACTTCAGCTCGAGCTTGGTGCAGAGCAAGGCGCCGACATCGGCGTCGAAGCCGGTGACGTTGCCATTGGCATCGGACATGCTCCACGGAGGATAGGCGCCCTCCGTGCCGATGGACAATTCACCGTCCGCGGCAAGCGCACTTCCGGTGCCCGCGGCCAGGAATGCGAGCAGCGACAAGACTTTCAGTTTCATGGTCAGTTCCCCTTTTTTGATGTTCATTGCTATCGACCTCTCCGGCGCCAACGGGAGCCTTCGAGGGTGTCACAGCGTCCGGGCCAGGAACTGGCGCAGACGCTCCGAGCGCGGGCTGCCAAACAGCTCCGCCGGCGCGCCCTCCTCCTCCACCTTTCCTTGGTGGAGAAACAGAATCTTGTGAGAGACCTCGCGCGCGAACTGCATCTCGTGCGTCACGAGGATCATCGTGTTGCCTTCCTCGGCGAGCTGGCGGATCACCCGCAGCACCTCGCCGACCAGCTCGGGATCGAGCGCCGATGTCGGCTCGTCGAAGAGGATGACCTTGGGGCGCATGGCAAGCGTGCGGGCGATGGCGGCGCGCTGCTGCTGGCCTCCCGACAACTGGCCTGGATAATGCGCGTGCTTGTCGGAAAGCCCGACCTTCTTCAGCAAAGCATGGGCGTGGTCGACGGCTTTGTCGCGCGGCTCCTTCAGGACATGCCGAGGGGCCTCGGTGATGTTTTCCAGCACCGTCATGTGCGGCCACAGATTGAAGCTCTGGAACACCATGCCGACGCGGGCACGAATTCGCTCGACCTGGGCCATGTCGGCCGGCCCGGCACGGCCGTTCGACGTCTGCTTCATCTTGATGACTTCGCCGTCGATAGCGACCTTGCCACCATCCGGCTGTTCCAAGAGGTTGATGCAGCGCAGAAACGTGCTCTTGCCAGAACCGGATGAGCCGATCATCGAAATGACCTCGCCGGCGTGCGCGGTAAGGTTGACACCTTTCAACACCAGAAGGGGGCCGAAGCTCTTGTGCAAATCCTCGATCTGCACCGCCGGGGTCGTAGCCTTCACCGTGGCCGCGTGATCCGCCGCAATCCGGGCCGGTGGCGGCGCCTGCCCACTCTGGCTGAGCCCGCTTGCCGCGACTTCGACGGCCTGCAATTCCATCAGCGCGCGATCGAAATAGCGCAGGCTGGTGGACAGGCAGGTCCGCTGCCAATCCAGATCGTCGGGAATGAAAGCACCGCGCAGCGTTGCCTTGATCCGTTTGCCGATGATGGAATCGACCCTGCCGAAAAGATGCAGCCAGTTGTCGGCCTGGACCGCATCCATGACAGCGGCTCCATCCAGCGTGCCGCATTCCACGACGAGCGGCAGCACCCGCGCGTTCGGCATCGCCCTGACGACGGCCTCGGAGACATAGCCTGTGGCCGTCGCGGCAATGCCGGTGCCGGTCGTCGCATCCGGCCCGGTGATGACGGTGGCGAGCGCCGGCCCGAAAACGGACTTGCCCCAAGCCATGCCGGAATGCTCGGACGTCGCGACCGAAAGCAGGGCCGGATAGGCGTAGGGGCCGGCACCGGTATGCAGGTCGAAGACGACGGCATGACGCGCGCCGGCGGCAAAGGTCGACAGGATGTCGGTCAACGTCCGGTTCGACCAGACGGCGGCTGAACCGCCATAAAACAGTCCGTCGGGAAATTCGTATTGACCGGCCTCGACAATGGCCGCCAGCCCCGCCTGCCCGAGCATTTTTTTGGTGGCGAGCAGCTTTTCATCGGCAGCGACGCGCTCCGGTCCTTCCCATTCCCTACACGTCAATATGCCGTGCAGTCCGGCATAGGCGTTGTTTTCCGGTGGTGTGCCCGCGGACCAGTCGATGAAATTGCGGTTGAGGTCGACATTGTCCTCGTTGACGCGTCGGGACCACGCCGTACCCCAGGGGTTGATCAGGTGGATCGCCAGCACGGCCGTTTCCGCGTCCAGCTTCCACGGGCTCTTCTGACTGAGCCAGGCGGCCTGGCAGGCCGAGCCGAATGCCCCTTCCACGCCATGGGTGCCGGAAATGAGCACAATGAGTTTTTGCGCATCGCGCCGCCCCAACAGCGCGACATCGGTCGCCAGAACCTCACCGTCCGGCCCATGCAGCGGATGGAGATATTCGGTCAGTTCTGCGCCCGCGCGTTGCGCCGCCTTGCGAAACCTGTCGCGCATCGCCGAGAAGCTGACCGCGAATGGCGCTGGCGCATGGTCAGGACGCGTCGTGGTTTCTTCTGCACGGACGGCAGCGTCGGCCGATTTTTCCGGTCCATGCAATTTCGCGATGGGGCTATTCATCGGCGTTCTCATCTTGGCGTTGTGATCGGTGCTCATCGGACGCAGGCGGCGAGGGCGAACGGACGACCCAGCCACGACCGGGCAGCACCTTGTCGGGGTTCATCAGCGACTGGCCGTCCAGCGCCTTCTTGACCCGTTCCATCGTGGCGAGCTTGGTCTCATCGGCCGTTGCCAGCAGCGAATGGATGCGCTTGGAGCCGATGCCGTGCTCGGCGGAAAAGGAACCGCCAAGCGCGCGCAGGCCATCATAGAGAACACGCTCGACCGCGGCCGCCAGTTGTTGGGGAAGCGGCCCGCGACGGTTCAGGATGATGTGCAGATTGCCATCGGCGAGATGCCCGAAAACATACGGGGCGAGATCGGGTTCGATCGCAGCGAGGCCAGTGATGGCCCGATCGAGATAGGCCGGAATCTCCGACAGCGGCACCGATACATCGAACGACGGCGCGTTCGGATGGGCGCGGTAGACGACGCTGCTGTCTTCGCGCAGCCGCCACAGATCGTCTTCCTGCCTGCGCGAACTGGCGATGATGCCTGTCGCCTCCGGGAAACGCTCGACGG
The DNA here is from genome assembly GCF_056404855.1 of Mesorhizobium sp. P2_B11. Classification (NCBI taxonomy): domain Bacteria; kingdom Pseudomonadati; phylum Pseudomonadota; class Alphaproteobacteria; order Hyphomicrobiales; family Phyllobacteriaceae; genus Mesorhizobium; species Mesorhizobium sp. P2_B11. The sequence goes on along the minus strand of NZ_JBFUDF010000001.1, from coordinate 949,599 downwards.
TTTCGCAATAGAGCCGCTCGAAATCCTCATGAAGCGCCTCTTCACGGCCGCCGCCAAGCGACAGCAGCAGGAAGATCGGCTGATCGGGCGCAACGCCCGGTTCAGACCAACCGTGCGCCTTGGCGGCGAGGCTGAAATAGGAATTCCACATCGCCTCAGCGGCGCGCAAATGCCCGGCGCTCGATTCGAAAGCCAGGCGGATGGTTTCCAGAGCCGCCTCGACGGAAGGCAGCCCGAAAAGCGCGGTAGCGGTTGCCTTGGGCGACGGGTCGAGCTTGACGACCACGCGCGTGACGATGCCAAGCGTTCCCTCGGCGCCGATGAAAAGATGCTTGAGGTCATAGCCGGCGGAGTTCTTCACCACCCGGGTGAGATCGCCATAGACGGAGCCATCCGCCATCACCGCCTCGAGACCGAGGACCCGATGGCGCATGACCCCGTTGCGAAAAGCCATCATCCCGCCGGCGTTGGTGGACACCATGCCGCCGATCGTCGCCGTGCCGCGCGCGGCAAGATCGATGCCCGGCTCCAGACCATGGAGCCTGGCTGCGGTCTGCAAGTCTTCCAGGGTGACGCCGGCGCCGACGGTTGCGGTGCGCTCGACCGGGTCGAGCCGCTCGATCCGGTTCATGCGTGCCAGGGACAGGACGATCTCACCGGCGTGCGAAATGCTTCCGCCGACAAGGCCCGTCCCGCCGCCGAGCGGCACCACCGGGATTTCGTATTGACCGCATATGCGCACAACAGCGGCGACCTCTTGCGTGGACGCCGGCAGAACAAGGATGGCCGCGTCCCGGTCGGCCGTCCCGGCGATGTCGGCAATGCGGACATTCGCTTCGCCGACGATGGCGCGAAGGCTTTCAACGACCGGCAGCGGCACCGGATTGCCGATGCGTTTGTCCTCACGTGCAACAGCGGTGGCTTTCATTGGCCTGCGTGCCCCCGAAGCGCCGCGACAAAACGATCATTGTCGGCGGGCGAGCCGATCGTCACCCGCAGGTAGCGTTCATAGCCGCTCTCGCGCCACGCCTTGACGATGATCCCTTGCCCGAGCAGCGAGGCCGCCAGGCGCGCGCTGTCATCGTTGCAATCAAAGAAAAGGAAATTCGTCTGCGATCGCGCAACCCGCAAGCCAAGCCCGGCGAGTGCCGCCGCGACACGCTCCCGCTCTGCTCGCACACGATTGGCCGAGGCTTTCATCCAGCCGTCGTCCGCCAGCGCGGCGATGGCCGCGATCTGTGCAGCCCCGTTGACGTTGAACGGTGTTTTCGCAGCGGCGATGACGCCGGCGAGTTCGAGGCTGGAGCACAAGGCGTAGCCGACGCGCAGCCCGGCCAAGCCATAGGCTTTCGAAAATGTCCGTAACACGACATGGTGGATGCCGCTGTCTCGCAGCGTCGTAATGCCGTCGGGCGCGCCCGGATCGGCGAATTCGAAATAGGCCTCGTCGAGAACAAGAAGCGTGCCCGGGCGAATGGCTGCGATGAGGCGTTGCAAGGCGCCGCGGTCGAGCCCCGGCCCCACTGGATTCCAGGGCGAGGAGAGGAAGACGATCCGCGGCTCGGTCGCAATTGCGGCTTCCAGTGCGCCGAGATCAAATCCCATATCCGTCGTCATGGGAACCTTGATGACTTTGGCGCCGGCCGCCAGAGGCTCAATTTCGTGCAGGCCGAAGCTCGGCACCGTCGTGACAACGCAAGCCCCAGGCACAAGGACGGCACGCGAGATGGCGGCGATCATCTCCTCCGATCCGTTGCCGACGACGATCCGACCAGGGTCGATTGCCACCTTCTCGCCAAGTGCTGCACGCAATGCCGTGCAGGCCGGGTCGGCATAGCGCCATGGTTCGAACGATGGCGATGCCAGCGCCTGCATGACCTTTGGCGAACAGCCATCGGGATTCTCATTGCTGGCCAGTCGGGCGATGTCCTGACGCCCGCTGAGCGTGCGCGCCACCGCAATGTTCATGCCTGCATTGTAGGGCGGCAATGAAGCGATATGCGGATTGAAGGAAAGCGCTGACTTTGACGTGCTCGAATTGTCCAATCCAGAGGTCCTTCCCGATACGCTTTCTTGGCGGATGCGATCCATCAGATATCCACGACGACAGAGCCGCGCGGCCTTGAGCAGCACAGCAGCACTTCGCCCGGCTCAAGGTCATCGAGCGGCTCTTCGAAATACCTGACCTCGCCGTCGACCAGCCGCGACTTGCATGTCGAGCAGACGCCGGCACGGCAGCTGAATTCCGGCTCCAGGCCTTGCTTTTCAGCGAATTCTAGCAGCGATGAGACGCCGTCCCATGCAACCTTGATGCCCGACTTCCGGAACTCGACCACAATGGCTTTGCTGTCGACCACGGTCTCCACTTTTGGTGAGACGGTGACGGCAGGCGGGGCGACATCGAGCACCGTGGCCGGGCCGAAAAACTCGTAGGCGACACGCGCTTTCGGCACGCCAAGCCCCCGCACGGTGGCATAAACAGCCTGCATGAAGGGCGGCGGGCCGCACAGGTAGAAGTCGTAATCGTCGAGCGGCAAAAGACGCTGGAGCATTTCGCGTGAGACCACGCCCTCGCTGTGGAATTTTCGGTCCGATCTGTCGCGCTCGGTCGGGAAGCGATAGCAGAAGTGAACGGTCATCCCGGATCGCGTGGCGGCCAGGGCCGACACCTCCTCGCGAAAGGCATGGACCTCCCCGTTCTCACAGGCGTGGATGAAGACGACGCGGCGATCGGGTGCCGATGCCAACGCATGCAGCATCGAAACCATCGGCGTCAGGCCGACGCCACCGCTGAGCAGGACAACGGGCCGATTGCTGCTGGTGTCGAGAACGAAATCGCCACGCGGCCCCTCGGCCGACAGGACATCGCCGACCTCGACCTCGTCATGCAGGAAGCAGGAGCTCACCCCGGCCGGAAGCCCTTGTGTTGGTGCCGCCTCCCGCTTGACGCTGATGCGATAGGAGCCGGCAACGCCCGGCGCGCCGGAAACGCTATAGTTGCGCAGCACATGGTCCTTTGCGCCCGCCGTTTCCTTCGCGACCGGAATACGAAACACCAGGAACTGCCCCGGTTGGTAGGCACGCCAGTCCTGCGCCTGCACCGGCTCGAGCAGAAACGATGTGATGATCGCGCTCTCCTTCACCTTCGCGACCACTTTCAGGTCACGAAACCCGCTCCGTCCCAAACTTGCGCGGGCGGACAGTGAGCTCATTCGGCCGCCGCCAGTTGCTGGCTTTCAGCGGCAATGAGTTTCGAGAGATTGCGGCGGAAGCGCATCGGGCCGACATCGATCTTGAGATCGAGATTGGGTGTCCGCTTGTTGGCCATGCCTTTGTGCACGGCATTCAGGACAGCGCGGTCTTCATCGAATGCCCCGCGCACCGACGTCGCGAACTGGCGCGAGACCTCCTGGTCGTCGGGCGCGAAATTGCGCATCTGGAACCAGTAATATTTGGTCTGGTTCTCATCGACCGGTGTCATGAAGTTGTAGCTGTCCATGAGGAACACATCCTCATGCAGCGGCTTACCCTCGCCGCCAGTGCGGGCCGGCACGAAGATGGCCTTGATGATGGCGTTGGAGGGGTAACGCACCTCGTAGTGCTGCTTGCGGTCGCAATTGCCGGAGAATTTGAGGAAAGGCGCATAGAATGGCGCCGGTGCGGCATCGACCACCCAGCGCCACACGGTCACGCCGTCCACGCCCACGGTGGTTTCGAGCGGCGCATCCTCCATCGCCTGAACGCCGCCGAAGGAGGACTGATGGACCCAGGAGACATGCGAGGGGTCGAGCAGATTGTCGGTCATGTAGAGATAGTTGCAGTCGAGCGTCATGGACTCGCCGCGATTGACGCCCCATGCCGGATCACCCCAGTGGTCGACCGCGAAGATCAGCGCGGGATCGGCCTTTGTCGCCTCGCCCATCCAGACCCAGAGCAGCCCGTAACGCTCTGCGATCGGATAGGAACGGACGCAGGCGACGTGCGGTATCTTTTCAGCACCGGGAACACGCGTACAGGTTCCGGTGCTGTCGAAAGTCAGCCCGTGATAGCCGCACTCTACCGTGTCGCCCTTGATGCGGCCCATCGACAGCGGCAGCTTGCGATGCGGGCAGGCGTCTTCAAGTGCGGCCACGACGCCGTCGGTCTTGCGGTAGAGGACAATGTCTTCGCCGAGGATGCGCACGGGCTTGAGCCCCTCACCGACTTCGGCGTCCCATGCCGCTACGTACCAACAATTTCGAAGAAACATGGCGTCCTCCCGAGCTTGCGACTGCCAAATCGATAGCTGTCGGGCCGGGCACGACAAAGGGCTTGCATCTGCGTTCTATTTTAGAAATGCTAAAACAAAGCGACCCCAGGATTGTTCCCAGGTGAAGAACGCGCTCCCTCTCCGTGCCATACAGGCGTTCGAGGCTTTCGGCCGATGCGGCAGCGTTACCGCCGCCGCTGAAGAGCTTGGGGTTTCCGTCGGCGCGGTCAGCCAGCAGATCCGCAAGGCGGAAGACGCGCTCGGCCTCAGTTTACTCGAACGCCGTGGCAGGAGTGTCGCGCTGACGTCCTGGGGGAGAACCTACCATGCGGCCGTTTCCTCAGGCTTCGAACAGCTTCGCGACGCGCAGCACATTGTCGAGCGGGCGCGTTCGGAAAGCGCGCTCACCATCTCTTGCCTGCCCTCGCTTGCCAGCAAATGGCTGGCGCCACAGCTTCTGGATTGGCAGATCGCCCACGCCGGGGCGACGGTGCGTTTGATCGGCGCCGAGCAGGAGCCGCGTTTCGACGACGACCAGGTGGATTTCCGAATCTCATACGGCACGAAGGTTCACGAGTTCGACCACTATACCGAGTTGTTCACGGACTGGGTGGTCCCCGCCTGCGCGCCTGGATTGCTGGCTGGCCGCCCCGTCAAGCGGCCGTCAGATATCCTTGATTTTCCCTTGCTTGGCATAGAGTGGGCACGAGACCATCAGTCGCCGCCGAGCTGGGCGGAGTGGGCCAGGACTATCGGCGCGTCGCACCGAAGGACGTCCGGTGAAGTGGCGTTCTCCTTGTCCAGCGCCGCGATAGACGCCGCGATCAATGGAAGGGGGTTTGTCCTTGCCCAACTGTCCATGGCCGCAGAAGACATCGCATCCGGCCGGCTGATCGTACCCTTCAACGAGCGCGTACAATTGCCCGCTGCCTATTTTCTTGCCTGGGACCGCGCCGCGCTGGATAAGCCATTCGGACCACAACTGCGTGCCTGGATCGTTTCGATCTCCAAGCGGCTGGATGCTTCCTAATCTGACCCACCGGCGAAATATCCGATGGATGGAGCCGGATAGAAGACCGCAGGCGATGTGGCGGGCGTGACGAAGGGCCCGCAGAATTTGCGCTTTCGGCTCTCTCGCCGCCGCGCGTTGTCCGGCGCTGATCCCGAGGATCGAATGCGCCGGACAAGGTGCCTGTGCCTTACTGCAGCTTCGCCTGCAATGCATTGACGTCGTCGGTAGTCATCTCGCCGTCGGTCGTCACTTTGCCGTCGACGATCTTCCACAGACGGAACGGACCAGTGATGTCGCCATACTTGTCGAAGGCGACCGGGCCGATGACACCTTCGTAACGGATCGGCTTGCCGTCCTTGATCAGGCCGAGCGCCTTGGCGAATTCGTCCTTGCCGGCATAGATCGGTGCACCGGCCGGATCGACCGCCTTGTACATGGCGTCCTTGATCTTGGCCGGATCCTCGGAGCCGGCAATGGCGATGGCGAGGCCGACAATGGCGCCGGCATCGTAGGAACGGTCAGCCGCCGGGTTCGACGGTTCAATGCCGGAAAACGCCTTGTAGTTCTTGGTGAAATACTCCGTCGAAGCCGTCGGGCTGGTGCCCGAAGAGGTGCCATAGGCATCCTTGAGATAATCGGCGCCGACGGATTCGATGAAGTCCGGGCTGTTCATGCCGTCATTGAGCAGGAATTTCTGCACGCCACCCTGCGAGATCCAGGTGCGGGCGACCGTTGCGCCGTCGACCGGCGTGCTGACGAGATAGAGCCCGTCCGGTTCGCCGCCCATTGCCGCCGTGACTTCCGAGGCATAGCTCGACTGCTTCTCGTTATAGGGCGTGTCGGAGACGATGGTGCCGCCGAGCGCTTTGTAGGCGCGCGAAAACTCCGCCACCATGTTGACGCCGAAGTCGTTGTTGACATGGATGATCGACAGTTTCTTGAAGCCCTTGTCGACGGCGTATTTAGCGGCCGCCACGCCCTGCAGCGCATCCGACGTGATGGTGCGGAAGAAGATGCCGTTGGTCTTGCCGTCGCGACCAAGCGTGGTCAGCGTCGGCGAGGACGACGCCGGCGAGACCTGGACGATTTTGGCCGGCCCGGTGACCGAGGTCAGGATCGGGATCGACACCGAGGAGATGATGCCGCCGATGATCACCGGCACCTTCTTGACCTGCACCAGCTGGGTTGCGGCGTCGACGGCGATATTGCCCTGGCTCTGGCTGTCGCGCGTGTCGGTCACCAGATCGCAGCCGCGCACTCCGCCAGCTTCGTTGATGTCGCGGAAGGCCATTTCGACCGACTTGGCGCCGGCCTGGCCGTATTCGCCGGCCGGTCCGGTCAGTTCCATGACCAGGCCGACGGTGATCTTGCAGTCTGCTGCGTGTGCGGCGCCGGCCATCGTCACGAGAGCCAGTGCGGTGGTGAATTGAAGTATTGTCTTTTTCATTTTCATTGCTGTTCCCCTTTTCTCACTCAAAACTTTGCCTGTTCAGCCTTCCGGCGCCTGCAGCCAGGTTTCATGCAGATGCCGCCATTGGACGCCGTTGGGCGCCGATGAACTGGTGGTGAAGACGGCACTCGACTGGCGGCGGCTATGCTTGCCGCCACGCAGCTGGGCTTCGACGTAGAGGACGACGATGGTGTCGGCGGTCTGCCAGCCGGGCCGGATGTCGTCGATCTCGATAGCAAAGCCGTCGTCGCAAGTAGCGCGGCTGTCCCGGACATGACCGACGACAGCGTCGCGATCGAGGATATGACCGCTCGGCGCGACCATGGTGAGGCCCTCACCCATGACAGTTTCGAAGCGGCTGAAGTCCACTTTGTCGGCACGCGCCTCGACGAACCAGTCGACGAAGAAGCGATGGAGGTCGACGATTTCGGCGCTGGCGCGGGAAAACAGGGAAGACTGCGTGCTCATATCCGGCCTGCATTCAGATTGTAGTGCATGATCGAACCGTGGCGACCGTGCCGGTCGCGCTCCAGCGTGTAGACGTCGCCCAAGGGGCCACCGCTTTGTGCGATGACGGCCGCGATCCGCGCCCGGTCGTCGGCGTCGAGCGCGACGTCCATGATTTTCGCATTGGCCAGCGCATGCGCCTGGTTGCGGGCGCCGACGATGACGGCCGCCACTTGCGGCTGCTCGAGCACCCAGGCGCTGGCGATGGTGGCGATGTCGACGCCGTGGCGGTCGCCGACCGTCTTCAGCGCCCTGAGCAATTGCTGGAAGAGATCCCAGCCGCCGAAATCGTCGATGATCAGCTTGTATTTGACCAGCGAGCGGTTTTCGAGCGGCGTGGCGGGTTCGGCCGCGCCGAGCCATTTGTCGCTGAGGAAGCCGCCGGCCACCGAGCCGTAGCAGAGGAAGCTGACACCGTTCTTCGCGGCGAGGCCGGCCAGGCTGTTTGCCGGCCGCTGGTCGAGCACGGAATATTGCAGCTGCTGGCTGACCAGCGGAATGCCTGCGGCGAGGATTTCGGCCAGACGCGGCGTATCGAAATTGGTGGTGCCGAGATTGCGCACCTTGCCTTCCAGCCGAAGCTCGTCGAGCCAGCCCATCGCATCGACGTAGCGAGGCTGGTCATAATCCCACCAGTGAAACTGCACGAGATCGATCCGCTCGGTCTTCAGCCTGCGAAGCGACTGGTCGACGATGCCCCTGATGTAGTCGCGGCTGATGCTGGCGAGACGTTCGAGGTCGGGCACCAGCTTGGTGTGTACCTTCATCCTAGCCGCGACATCGAGACCGCGCTCGCTGGCAAGCCTAAGGCGCGCGGCGCCGATCAACTCCTCGACGCCGGTGTAGATATCGGCGCAGTCATAGGTCCAGATGCCGGCATCGAAAGTGGCGATCAGGTCGGTCACAGCCTGGCTGCGGTCGATGGCGCCATGGCCACCGGCGAGCTGCCAGCCGCCGCGGATGACGCGCGATATCGTGTAGCCCGGGCTGAGTTCGAAGGTTTTGACGCTCATCGCTTGTCAGTCTCCTTCGGCAGCGGCACCGCGGTGGTTTCTGCATGGCTGAACCGCCGTTTGCCGGTCCTGACGATCCTGAGCCGGCTGGCGCAATTGGGATCGGGACAGGCGATCTCGGCGTCCGAGGTCATCCAGTCATTGGCGTGCGTCGGGCGCTGCTTGGCCGCAAGCAGCGGCAACACGGCCGCGATCGAATAGATCGAAAAGCCCTGGCCCGCCGGCAGCGACAGCATCTCGCCCTTGAGCTCGAAATAATCGCCGTCCCTGGCGCCGCAATAGATCGGCTTGCCCTCGGGGATGACCGCCTCGACACGCAGATCGAAGAGTTCGAAACTGTCGTCGGCCATGTCAGGCCTCCACCAGGCTGAAGGTGACGTCGCAGGCGCCGTTGCGGCGGATGATTCCGCAAGCGGCCGCGAACTGGTCGCGCTCGTCCGGACGCACCTGGGCGACAACGCTGCCAGCGAGCCAGCCGATCGGAAACAACAGGCGCGCGCCCGGCCCGTAATACAGGCCGATGTCGAAGATCGCGTTCGGATTGCCGCCCCACGTGCGCGGCGGCACATAGGCGAGCACGATGTCACCGGGCTGCGGCGTCAGCGTTGCATTCTCTGCCGGCAAGGGCCTGGCATAGGCCTCCCCCTCGAGCTGTGCCGATGGAACCGGGCAGGAAATCTCCGGGCCGGTCCACATCGCATGGATACCCGGGACGATGCGTGGCTGCGCCAGATACGCCAGCAGGAAGGTGGCGTTTTCGGGAGCCTTCTCCGGCAACAGCAGCGCAGTCACCGAAAGCTTCGAGCGTGGTTCTGTGATCCTGATGGCGGGCTTGCTCATGTCAGTCCTTCGCCGATTGAAGCTTGTCGCGCAGAAAGGCAAAGGGCCGACTGATGTCAGCCACCAGCGCCTCGCGCGCCGCTTGCGCATCCTGCTTGGCAAGCGCTCCAACGATGCGGCGGTGATAGTGGGCAGTGTCGACCTCGCCGGCCTCGGAGAAGGCGTAGATGGCGACGCGAATGCAGGGTCCCGATTGCAGCCAAAGGCTTTCGATCATCGGGATCAAGACGGCCGACCCGCAGCAGCGGTAGATTTCGAAATGAAAACTCTGGTTGAGCGTCGCCTCGCGGTCGATATCCTTCTTGTGCTTCAGCGCCCGCATCTCGTCCCACTCACCGAGCATGGTTTCGATCCTGGCGATCTGGCGTGGGCCCATGCGCGTTGCGGCGAGCGCGATCGCTTCGCCTTCGATGAGGGAGCGGGCGCGCAGCAGATCGTCGATCCGCTCCAGCGTGATCGGCGGCACGCGCACGGAACGGTTGGGCAGCGCCTCCAGCGCCTGTTCGGTGATCAGCCGTCCAAGCGCCTCGCGCACCGGCATAGTCGAGGTGACCAGCGCATCGGCGAGCCCGCGTATGGTCAGCACCTGGCTTGGCTCGAACAGGCCGCCGATCAAGGCGCGACGCAATTCCGAATAGACGCGATCCTGCACGGTCTCGCGGCCGACCGGAGTCAGCTGGGCTGCGATCGCCTCATTGTTTCGCTCGATGGCAGCCTTTTGCATGACATTCCCGGTCTTGGCCCGCTTTGGCCCGTTTTCGGCTTGCGGAGAAAATTAAAGCCGATTAGCGTGATCAAAGCAAGTGTGATCACAAATCAAAAAAAATCAGAAAGCGGCAACGACCGCTCGGCCAGAGGGGTGCATGAGCGAGACAACGGCACGACAGGACGAGACCGGCGCACCGGTTCTGGCGGCGAAGAACGTTGTCAGGCGCTTTGGTGGCCTCGTTGCGGTCAACGATGTCTCGTTCGAGGTCCGGCCGGGCGAAATCCTTGGCCTCATCGGCCCGAATGGCGCCGGCAAGACGACGATGTTCGATCTGCTCGCCGGCAGCATCCTGCCTTCCAGCGGCGAGATCTTTCTCAACGGCACCCTGGTCTCGGGCGAAGCCGCGCACCGCCGTATCGGCCGCGGCCTCGGCCGCACCTTCCAGATTCCCCGGCCGTTGCCCAATCTGACGCTGGTCGAAAACGTCATGCTGGCTGCGCAGGGCCAGGCTGGCGAGAAGCTGCTCGCCAATTTCCTGACGCCGCGGCGGGTCGCCGCTGAAGAAAGGGCCGGCGAGAAAAAGGCCTTGGAGCTGCTCGAGCTGGTCGCACTTACCCATCTGGCGCATGAGCCGGCGCGCGTGCTGTCCGGCGGCCAGCGCAAGCTGCTCGAACTTGCCCGCGTCATGATGGCCGACCCCGCGATCATCCTGCTCGACGAACCGGCGGCCGGCGTCAACGCGACGCTGCTGGAAGTCATCATCGACCGCATCCGCGACATCAATGCGCGCGGCATCACCTTTCTGCTGATCGAGCACAACATCGACATGGTGACGCGGCTCTGCCATCGCGTCCTGGTCATGGCGAGCGGGCAGTTGCTCAGCGAAGGCACGGCGGACGAGGTCGCCCGCGACCCGCGCGTCATCGAGGCCTATCTCGGAGGCGCGACATGAGCGAGATCGTGCTTGACGTCCGCGACCTCGAGGCCGGCTACGAGCCCGGCGTGCCGATCGTGCGCGGCGCCTCGATCACCGTCAACAAGGGCGAGATCGTCGTCGTGCTCGGGCCGAACGGCGCCGGCAAATCGAGCCTGATCAAGGCCGTCGCCGGCCTGGTGCCGATCACCAGGGGCAGCGTGCTGCTCGACGGCAAGGACATTACCACAGCACCGGCGCACACCATGGTTCGCCTTGGCCTCGCCTTCGTGCCGCAGACCGAAAACGTCTTCACGCTGATGTCGGTGGAGGACAATCTGAAGGTCGCCTGCGGCATCCTCGAACGGCGCGAGGCCCCTGCCCGCATCGAGGAAATGTACGCGACCTTCCCCGACCTGGCGCGTCAGCGCCGCACGGCGGCCGGCTATCTCTCGGGCGGCCAGCGGCAGATGCTGGCGGTGGCGCGGGCATTGATCGTCCATCCCAAGGTGCTGGTGCTCGACGAGCCGTCGGCCGGCCTGTCGCCGAAATTCGTGTCGATGGTGTTCGAGATGCTGGCCACCATCCGCAAGTCCGGCGTCACCATCCTTCTGGTCGAGCAGAACGCCAAGGCAGCGCTCGCCATCGGCGACCGCGCCTATGTGCTGGTCGAAGGCAAGGACCGGCACGAGGGCGTCGCCTCGCAGCTGTGGAACGATCCGGTCGTTGCCGAACTCTATCTCGGCCAGCGCCGACAGGCCTCCGAAAAAGGGAGCGCGGCATGAACCTGCAATTTGTCATCGACGGACTTTTGACAGGTTCGATGATCGGCCTCGGCGCCATCGGCGTGACGTTGACCTATTCGATCCTGCGCTTTTCGAACTTCGCCCATGGCGACTTCATGGCCTGGGGCACCTATGCGACGCTGGCTGTCGTCAGCGCCATCGGCGCGACGGTCGGCAAGGTGGCGCCGATCGCTCCACTCTCCTTCGGCTGGCCGCTGATCGTCGCGCTCATCGTCGGCATGGCGCTGACCGGCCTGCTGGCGCTGCTGCTCGACTTTGTGCTGTTCGCGCGGCTGCGCGCCAAGGGCCAGGCGATCATCGTGGTGATGGCGAGCTTCGGCGCCTCGATGGCGCTCAGAAGCCTGCTCGAATTCACCTTCACCTCACGGCCGACCTATTTCAGCCGCGCCATCCAGATCGCCATGCCGGTCGGTTTCGGCATTCGCATCACTCCCGATCAAATCGCCCTGCTGCTGCTGACCGCCGTGCTGGTGCTTGGCGTGCATCTTTTGATGACACGCACGCAGACCGGCCGCTCGATGCAGGCGCTGAGCCAGAATGCGGCGCTGGCCCGCATTGTCGGCATCGACGTTGCCAGGGTGGTGCGCGTCACCTGGCTCATTGGCGGCGCGCTCGCCTGTGTCGCCGGCGTCATGATCGGCATTCTCATCCAGATCCGCCCTTTCATGGGTTTCGACATGCTACTGCCGATGTTTGCCGCCGCCATCCTCGGCGGCATCGGCAGCGTGCCGGGCGCTGTTCTCGGCGGCCTGATCATCGGCCTGGCTGAAGCCGGCGCAGTGCAGTTGATCGGCGCCGAATGGCGAGCGGCAGTCTCCTTCATCATCCTGATGGCGGTGCTGTTCGTGCGGCCGGTCGGTCTCTTTGGAGTGAGGGAACGCTGATGGATCTGCTCGGCTACGGCGCCTTCTTCCTGACCACCGCGCTGATTTTCTCGCTGGTCACGCTGGGGCTTAATCTGCAATGGGGGCTGACCGGGCTGTTCAATGTCGGCCTTGCCGGCTTCGTCGCCATCGGCGCCTATACCTCGGCGCTGCTGACCACGCCCGATGATGCCGCGCGGCTGGGCGGCTTGGGCCTGCCGATCCTGGTCGGTTGGCTCGGCGCCATGCTGGTTGGCGGCGTCGCCGCCGCCATCACCGGCATCGCCACGCTGCGCCTCAGATCGGATTATCTGGCCATCACCACCTTCGGCGTGGCTGTCGTCGTGCAACTGGTCGCGCTCAATGCGCAGAAGCTGACCGGCGGGCCGTTCGGCATCGGCTTCATCCCGCGCCCCTTCGGCAGCCTTGCCGAGACGCCGCTGCTGTTCAACCTGTCCAACCTCGCCGTCGTCTCAGCGGTGACGCTGATCGTCTACTTCGCGCTCGAGCACCTGTCGCGCAGCCCTTGGGGCCGGGTGCTGAAGGCGCTGCGCGAGGACGAGCGGGCGGCGATCTCACTCGGCAAGAGCGCGCGCTTCTACCGCGTCCAGGCCTTTGCCGTCGGCGGCGCCATCATGGCGCTGGCCGGCGCGCTGCAGGCGCATTTCACCGGTTTCATCGCGCCGGACAATTATCTGCCGATCCTAACCTTCCAGGTCTGGGTGATGCTGATCGTCGGCGGCTCGGGCAGCAATCTCGGCGCCGTCGTCGGCAGCATCCTGGTCTGGGCGATATGGGCGGGGTCAGGCACGCTGACCAGCGTGCTGTTCCCGCCAGAACAGCAGGCCCGTGCTGCTGCGCTGCAGATCGTCGCCATCGGCGTGATGCTGTGCGTCATCCTTTTGGTCCGGCCGAACGGCCTGTTCGGCGACAGGCCGCTGCGGCGGCGCTTCGACAAACAGGCGAAGGCGGTGGCGGGCGAGAGCGGCGCCGGATCATGAATGCCGTGGTCAGGCAACAGATGGACGGCGTCTCGCTCTGGCACGCCATCGGTCGCAATCGCCGCGAACGGCCGGCGCTGGAAACCGGGCTTGACGTCGACCTCGCCATTGTCGGCGGCGGCTTCACTGGTCTTTCGACCGCGCTACACGCCGCCGAGAAGGGCCTTTCGGTCGCCGTGCTCGAAGCCGAAACCATCGCCTGGGGTGCGACCGGCAGGAATGCCGGCCTCGTCGTGCCGAATTTCGCCAAGCGGGACCCCAACGACATCATCGCCGAGCTCGGACCGGAGCGCGGCGAGCGGCTGGTCGATTTCGCCGCCGGCAGCGCCGACCTCGTCTTCGGCCTCATCAAGCACCACGGCATCGAATGCGACGCGCTGCAGAACGGCTGGATCCAGCCGGCGCATACGCCTGCTGCTTTCGGAAAGACCAGGTCGCGCGCCGAGCAATGGGCGGCGCGCGGCAGGCCGACTGTCACACTCGACGCCAAGGCAGTTACGGCGCTCACCGGTATCGGCGGCTATGCCGGCGGCTGGATGGACAATTCGGGCGGCGTCCTCAATCCGGTCGAATATGCGCGTGGTCTGGCTGACGCCTCGGAGAGAGCCGGCACGCGTATCTTCGAGCAGACGCGCGTCACATCCATCGACCGCGCTCCGAATGGGTGGACCCTGACGACCGCCTCGGCGTCGGTGCGCGCCGCGAAGGTGCTGGTCGCCACCAATGCCTATGGCGGAGCGCTGCAGCCGATATTGCAGCGGACCTATGTCCCGCTGAAGGTTTTTCAGATCGCCACCGCGCCGCTGCCGCAAGGCATACGCGCACGCCTGCTGCCCGGCGGGCAAGGCATCGGCGATACCAGGCGAAACCTCTTCACCTGCCGCTTCGACGCCCAGAACAGGCTGATCAGCGGCGGCATGCACATTGTCGGTGCCGGCGCAGATGCGCGTGTGCCGCAAACGGTCTGGCGGCGGCTCGCCAAGCATCTCGACCTGCCCGACTTGCCAGCGCTTGCCTACAGTTGGACGGGCGTGGCGGCGGTCGAGCCGGATTTCCTGCCGCGCCTGGTCAACCTCGGGCCGGACCTCATCGCCGGTTTCGCCTGCAATGGCCGCGGCATCGCCATGACCACCGCGATGGGCAAGGTGCTGGCGGACTGGGCAAGCGGAACCCACGCCCGGGATTTGCCGCTTCCTTTCGCTCCGCCGTCGCCGATCCCGTTCCACGGCGTGGTCCGCTACGCGCCGAATATGCTGCTCCCCTGGAGCATGCTGCGCGACCGGCTGGACAAGGCTGGCTAGGCTGACGCCGCTATACGCCTGAGCCCGGGTACGGGGCTAGGAATTTCTGTCGTGCTTGTAGTCTCCGGGCGCCGCATTGACGGCTTAAGGTGAGCAAGTTGCCATCGAACCGGGTCAGATCGTGGAACAGAACAGAGTGCAGGAAGCGTGCTCATGAGAGATCGCACGCGGTCCATCATCCCGGTCAATCTCGGTCGTTTGTGGTTTTGCGGCAACGCCGTTCAAACCTAAGGATGCAGGCTTGCAGTTTTTTGAATTCCAATTATTTTAAGCTTGAAGTTTTTGAAGAATCCATCGCTGCGCGGCATTCGCTCGAACCGGCACATCGCGGCATTTGGCTGGAGAGCAGGAAGAGCGAGATGCCGCGGTTGCGGAATGAAACTCCATGAGCACTGAGCGATTTTCCGAGAGTGTCATTGGCAACATCGTCGATGGCGTTCTCATCGTCACCATCGAAAATCCGCCGGTCAATGCGCTCTCCTTCCATGTCAGGGGCGGACTGATGGCTGCGCTTGAACGCGCGAGGTCGGATGACGTTTCTGCCGTGGTGCTCACCGGCGCTGGGCGCACTTTTGTCGGTGGCGCCGATATCAAGGAATTCGGCAAGCCTGCTATCGAGCCCACACTGCCTGGGGTCGTCGAAGCGATCGAGAGTTTTGCCAAACCGGTCGTCGCGGCAGTCGGCGGCGCGGCGCTCGGTGGCGGCTGCGAGATTGCGCTGGCCTGCCATTACCGCGTCGCCGGCAAGGCGGCCAGCTTCGGCCTGCCCGAGGTCAAGCTCGGCATCGTGCCCGGGGCCGGCGGAACCCAACGCTTGCCCCGCCTCGTCGGCACGGTCGCCGCAATCGACCTGATCGGCACGGGTCGCGTCGCGAAGGCCGATGAGGCCCTCGCTCTCGGCCTGATCGATGCCATTGCCGACGATCTCTCCAAAGGCGCGCTCGAGGCCGCTCGCCGTCTTGTCGACCAGCCTCTGCGGCGCACGGGGGCGCTTTCCGTGCCGCGCTCGCAACCTGGGGCCGACACGGCCGCTGCAAAGAAGGTGCTTTCCCGCAGCCGTGGACAGATCGCGCCTGCGGAAGCCGTGAGACTGGTCCAGGCGGCGTCCACGGCCAGACTGAAGGACGGCCTCGCGGACGAACGCGCCACCTTCCTGCGCCTGCGGGATTCCCGCGAGGCGGCAGCGTTGCGCCACGTCTTCTTTGCCGAGCGGCAAGCCAGCAAAGTCGACAGGCTGGAGGGTGTTGCGCCTCGCACGGTCGAGACCGTCGGCATCGTCGGGACCGGCCTGATGGGTGCAGGCATCGCTGTCTCGGCCTTGAATGCGGGCTATCGCGTGATCGGTGTCGAGCAGACCGAAGAGGCCGCGGCCAAAGGATATGAGCGTATCGCCGGTCTTCTCGACAAGTCGGTCCAATCCGGTCGTCTCACCGATGATGCACGTAGGGATGCGCTAGGCCGGTTTGAAGCGGTCAGTGACGCCAGTAAGCTGGCTCAGGCCGATCTGGTCATCGAGGCCGTATTCGACGATCTCACCGTAAAAACCGAGCTCTTCCGCAAGCTCGACCGCATCGTGCGCCCCGACGCCATCTTGGCGACCAACACCAGCTACCTGAACCCCGACGAGATCGCCTCGGCAACCGCCCGGCCCGAGCGCATCCTCGGCCTGCATTTCTTCTCGCCGGCCAACGTCATGCGGCTCACCGAAGTGGTGGATTGCGCGGCGACCGCGCCCGACGTGCTCGCCTCGGCGATCGCCTTCGTCCGAAAGCTCGGCAAGCTGCCCGTCGTGAGCGGCGTGACCGAGGGTTTCATCGGCAACCGCATCTATTCGGCCTATCGCCGCGAAGCGGAGTTCATGGTCGAGGATGGCGCGACACCGGAAGAGGTGGATGCCGCGCTGGAGGCCTGGGGCTTCCCGATGGGGATCTTCGCCGTCAACGACATGGCTGGACTGGAGATAGCCTGGGCGCGGCGCAAGCGGCAGGCGGCCACGCGTGATCCCGGCGCGCGCTATGTCGAGATCGCCGATCGTCTATGCGAGGCCGGCCGCTTCGGCCGCAAGACCGGGCGCGGCTGGTACGACTATTCGAACGGCGAGCGCAGGAGCGACCCGCAGGTGACGGCGATGATCGAGGCCGCACGAGCGGCCAAGGGCATCGTGCCGCACCGCTTTTCGGCCGACGAGATCGTCACGCGCCTGCTGGCGGCAATGGCCGTCGAAGGCAAGGCGTTGCTCGCCGAAAGCATCGCCGCGCGTGCCTCCGACATCGATCTGGTGATGATCAACGGCTACGGCTTCCCGGCCCACAAGGGTGGGCCGATGTTCCACGCCGGAGATGTCTGAGCATTAGAGCATGGTCCCCAAAAGTGGGCACCGGTTTTAGGAGAAGATCATGCTCCAAACAGAAGACTAAGACAGCCTGGCGATGACGGCGCGCAGCGCCTCGCCGAAACGCCTGATTTCGTCGACCGTGTTGTAATGCACCAGCGAGGCGCGGATGGCGCCGCTGTCCATCGACAGGTTGAGGCGCTTCATCAGCCGCGGCGCGTACATGTGGCCGTCGCGGATGCCGATCTGCATCTCGGCCATTTCCTCGACGATCCGCTGCGGCGACAGCTTGCCGATGTTGAAGCAGAAGGTCGGCACGCGCTCATGGATGCGGGCCTCTTCGGCCACGCCGTATATGGTGGCGCCGCACACCTTCAGCACGGCCAGCATCTCGCGCGCCAGGAGCACTTCATAGTCACGAATGGCGCCCATGCCGGCAACGATGTTTTCGCGCCGCGAGCGGTTGTTGGACGGCGCCAGATTGCGGCCGATCAGTTCCAGATACTGCACGGCCGCATCCATGCCCGAGACGTTCTCGTAGATGAAGGTGCCGGCCTCGACCTTGTAGGGCGGCTCGTCGGGGATGAAATCCTCGCGGAAGGTCGGCAGCCGCTTCAGTGTTTCGAAGCGGCCCCACAGAAAGCCCATATGCGGCGAGAAATTCTTGTAGCCGGAGCAGACGAGATAGTCGCAGTCCCAGGCCTGCACGTCGATCAGCCCGTGCGGTCCGTAATGCACGCAATCGAGGAACACTTCGGCGCCGGCGGCATGCGCGATCCCGGCGACCGAGGCGACATCGACGATCGAGCCGATCGAATGCGCCGTCACCGTACAGGCGACAAGGCGAGTGCGATCGGATACCAGCGGCTTGAGGTCGTCGACATGCAGATTGCCGTCCTCGCGCATGCGCCACCATTTGAACTTGGCGCCGGCGGATTCCAGCGCCAGCCACGTCGCGATGTTGGCGTCATGGTCCATATCAGTGATGACGATCTCGTCGCGTTCCGAAAGCATCTGGCCGATGCCGAGACTGACCAGGCGGATGAATGAGGTGGCGTTCATGCCGAAGCAGATTTCGGACGGACTGTAGGCGTTGATCAGCAGCGCCACGCTTGTCCGGGCATCGGCGACCGATTGGTCGACCGTGACGGAGCGACCATAGCGGCCGCCGCGCTGCACATTGTGCGAAACCAGATGGTTGGTCACCGCGTCGAGCACGCTCTGCGGGATCTGCGCGCCGGCGGCGTTGTCCAGGAAGATGAAATCGCCGGCACGCTGCAAGGCAGGAAACATGGCGCGGATTTTTTCAACGGGGAACGCGGCGGCGTTCGTGGTGTCGGTCTGATGCTTGTTCAAGGGGGGTATGCTCCTACGGGGAGTTGGGGATCGGTTCGAAGCTCAGCGAGCCTTCTCGTCCTTGAAGCGGGCTTCAAGCAGACTGACGAGGCGGACCATCGGCCAGAGGAAGATGAGATAGACGAGCGCGGCGCCGATCAGCGGCGAGGGATTGGCGTATAGCGACTGCGCGTTGGTCGCTTCCTTCAACAGTTCCGGCAGCGCCACGGTGGACGCCAACGACGTGTCCTTGAACATCGAGACGCAATTGCTGGTCATCGGCGGGATGACCACACGGATCGCCTGCGGCAGCACCACCTTGCGCAAGGTCAAAAGGAACGGCAGGCCGAGCGCCTGCGATGCCTCGAACTGGCCGCGCGGGATGCTTTCTATGCCGGAGCGGAACACTTCGGCCGAATAGGCCGACATGATGATGGCGAACGCCGTAACCGCCGACGCCCAGGACGACAGGCGTATGCCGAGGAAGGGCAGCGCATAGTAGATCAGGATCAGCACCACCAGCACCGGCAGGGCGCGGAAGATGTCGGTGTAGCCGACCGCCAGCCAGCGCAGCGGCTTCGGCGCGTAGAGCCGCAACAGGCTTATCCCCAAGCCGATCGGAATGCCGATGCCGATGCTCAAAATACCAAGCAGCAGTGTGTTCAGGAAGCCGCGCAGCAGCGCCGGCAGGCTGGACATGATGACATCGGGATTGAAGAAAGTGTCGATCAGCGACATCAGAGCATTCCCGACCGTTGATGCGTCACGTGACGCTGGAGAAGGGCCCGGAAGCATCGAAGGCGCTTTGCCGCGCTGACCTGTGGCTCCCGGGAAGGATCATGAATGGAAACGAGACGTGCCGGCCTTCAAGCCGGCACGTGCTTGTTTGTCGGCGGCCGTTCAGCCCTTGGGCAGCGGCAATTCCTTGACCGTCGAGGAGTCGGCCGGCGCGTCGCTGCCGAACCACTTCTTGTGGATCGCGGCCAGCGTGCCGTCCTTCTTCATCGCGCTCAGCGCGTCGTTCAGCTTGCCGAGCAGCGGGTGATCCTTGCTCATCATCAGCCCGTACTGTTCGCCGGTCTTGATGCGCTCCTTGACCTTCAGGTCCTTCATTTTGGTGAAGGAGTATTCCATGCCGGGAATGTCGCTGACGGCTGCGTCGACGCGGCCGGCGCTGAGGTCGAGCAACAGGTTCTGCTGGGTGTCATAACCCTTCACGTCGCTGTAGCCGTCTGCTTCCTGATGCGCCTTGACCCAGGTCTCGCCGGTCGAGCCTGACAGCACGCCAACGATCTTGCCCTTGAGGTCTGCCTCGGTGTTGATCGCGCTGTCGGTTTTCGTCGCAATGCCCATATCGGAATCATAATAGGGCTGCGTGAACGACAGCGTCTTCAGCCGCTCCGGCGTGATGGTGATCGAGGAGATCGCGACATCGATGCGCTTGGAGCTGACAGCCGCAAACAGCGCCTGGAAGCCGAGATCGGCAATCTCGGTGGTCATGCCGACGCGCTTGGCCGCCTCGTTGACGATGTCGACCTCAAAGCCTTCGAAGGTACCGCTCTCGTTCTTGTATTCGAAGGGCGGATTGGTCGGGTAGGCGCCGACATTGAGCACGTCTGCGGCGTAAGCGGTTGCAGGTCCTGCAGCGATGCCGATGGCTGCGGCGAAAAGGATGAGATTGCGACGGTTAAGCTTCATAGGTGTTTCCCTCCGGGGTGTTCCCTCTGGTTGTTGATCGGGCGGGGATTTTCCCGCACGGTTTGTTGCCGTCCCACCTCCCAGCGGGGCGTCAATTCATGGCGGCGACCATGCGCTCGAGCGCGGTCGCGATCTGGTTGCGGTCCCGGCACACGCACATGCGCAGGAAGGCGGTTGCCGAATGTCCAAAGAGGTGGCCGGGCGCCAGCCCGACGCGCGCCGTCTCCAATATCCTGGCGCAGGCCTGCCGGGCGTCGCTTTCGCCGTCCATGGCAAAGAAGGCATACATGCCGCCGCGCGGTTTCGTCGGCAGGATGATGCCGGGAATCTGGCCCAGCCTGTCATAGGCGAGATCGAGGCCGGTCTTGATCCGCTGCCTGATCTCCTCGACCAGGGGCTCGCCCTGGCGGATGGCGGCGACAGCGCCGGCCTGGATCGGCGCGGCAGTGCCGCTGTTGATATACTGCGTCATGGCGCCAAGCTGGTCGGCCACACCCGAGGGATGCGTCAGCCAGCCGATGCGCCAGCCGGTCATCGCCCACGCTTTCGAAAAGCTGTTGACCGACAACACCCGGTCGCCATCCTCGGCAATCTGCAGGATGGAAGGGGCAACATCACCGTCGAAATAGAGCCGGCCATACACCTCGTCGGAAATGATCCAGATGCCGGTGCGCCGGCTGAAGTCGAGCAGCGCCTGCATCTCCTCGCGCGACGCGGTCCAGCCGGTCGGGTTGGACGGTGTCGACAGGAAGATCGCGCGGGTGCGCGCGTCGCAGGTTGCGAACAACCGGTCGAGATCGAGCTTCCAGTCTCCCTTGAAGTCGAGCGAAAACGGCCTCGGCTCGCCGCCGATCAGATGGATGGCGTTGTGGATGTTGGGCCATTGCGGCGCGACATAGACGACGTTGGTGCCGGTATCGACCAGCAGCTCCAGCGCCAGGTACAAAGCCTGCATGCCGCCCGGCGTGACGGTGGTGCGCGCGATCGGGATCGAGCGGCCATGAATGCGCGTCTGGTAGTCCGACAGCGCTTCGTTCAATGGCCCATGACCGCGCATGTTCGGGACGTAGAACGTCTGGCCCTCGTCGAAGGCGGCCTTCGCCGCGTCGCGGATGAAAGCCGGCGTCACCATGTCGCCTTCGCCGTACCAGAGCGCGATGACATCGCCCAGTTCGCGGGCGCGCACGGCAAGGTTGGCGATGTTTTCGGTGTGGAGGTCACGGATCTGTGCGCGCACGCCGTCGAAAGCGTAGCGCGCGCTGGACGATGACTGGGGCAGTATGAACGACAAGGACTGAACCCCTCCCACCCGGAGCACTATGACTGCCCGGCAAGCCCCTCCGGCACGGCAGTCTCTATCGACTTTGGATGCTATCCAAAGTGCGGCGCTTTTCAAGGAAAAAGTTTTAAGCTTAAAAAGTTTGGCCCGGCTGTTGCTCCGCCGATACGCCCTTTTTTCCTGACTGCGTCCGTCTCATGCCAATTCGTCGCGCGCTGCGGCAAAGTTGGCCGCCGCACCTGCACCAAGAAACATCGTGTCGCTGGCCAGCATGAAGAAACTCGCGCCGATGGCTGCCCATCGGCCGACAGCCTGCGGGCTGGCGCAAAATATGCCGGAGGCCTTGTCGTGTGCGATCGTCACGCGAATGATTGTCTCGATCGCCGCGTTGAGCTTGTCCGCGCCTTTCGCCCCGATCGCATCGATCGACACGGAGAGATCGCCGGGGCCGACGAAGATAACATCGACCCCGTCGACGGCAGCGATCGCCTCGATGTTGGCGAGCCCTTCCGATGTCTCGACCTGGACCGCGACGACGATCCTGTCATTGGCGGCGGCCAAATATTCGGGAATGCGGTAGCCGTAGCCGGCCGCGCGGCCAGGCCCGACACCGCGCTCGCCCAGCGGTGGATAGCGCGAGAACTTGACCGCCATCGCTGCCTGCGCGGCGGTCGAGACGCGCGGCACCAAAACGCCTTGCGCGCCGCTGTCGAGCGCCGCCTGGATGGCTTCCGGCGCGTGGCCGGGAACGCGCACCATCGCCGGCACGCGGTGCACGTCGGCCGCGCGCACCATGGCCTCGATCGTGTCGCGCGCGATCTGGGCATGTTCCCAGTCGATGCAGAGGAAGTCGAGGCCGGCGAGCGCCATCACCTCGACCGCGACGGGATGCGGAATGGCGGCGAAAGAACCGACGAGACTGGTCTTGCCGATGCACTTCTGACGGAACTCGCTCATCTCCATCCCCTTTCGATGATCTGCAAATCCATATCCGCAAACCACGGCCGAGCGAAGCTCTTTCAGGCTTGAAATATTTTCACGTGGGCCTAGCGTGTGGGTCTCCCGCCACGAGTTCCCATCATGATCAAAACCCATCCGCTGCACGGCCCGAACAAACTGAAGCTCGGCGTCTTCTCGACCAATGCCGATGGCGGTCTGGCCATCACCGATGTGCCGGAACGCTGGACGGCAAGCTGGCCGGACAATCTGACGGCGGCGCAGATCGCCGACCGTGCCGGGCTGGAGTTCATCCTGCCGATCGCGCGCTGGCGTGGCTTTGGCGGCCGCAACAAGGTGCGCGAGTGGTCGTTCGAGACCTTCACCTGGGCGGCAGCTCTCGCCGCCGCAACCGACCAGATCGGCCTGTTCATGACGGTGCATGTGCCGCTGGTGCATCCGCTTTACGCCGCCAAGGCGCTGGCAACGGTCGACCATATCAGCCAGGGCCGCGCCGGCCTGAACATCGTCTGCGGCTGGAACCCGAAGGAATTCGGCATGTTCGGCACACCGCTGGTCGAAAAGGGCTATGAGCAGGCTGCGGAATGGATCGAAGTTCTGGAGCGGCTTTACGCATCGAGCGAGCCACTCGATTACGAAGGCATCTATTATCGCCTGAAGGAAGCGGTCAGCCGGCCGGCGAGCCTGCAGGTGCCGCGCCCGGTGACCATGAACGCCGCTTTCGGTGGTCCGGGCCGCGATTTCGCCGCCGCCCGATGCGATTATCTGTTCACCACCTTTTCCGAGATGGGTGACGCCGGCAAGCATGTCGCCGACATCAGCGAGCGGGCCGACAAGGTTGGCCGCAATGTCGGCGTCTACACGGTGGCGCATGCCGTCTGCCGTCCAACGATGGAAGAGGCGCAGGCCTATTACAACAGATATGCCGTCGATCTGGCCGATCACGACGCCGTCGATGCCCATATGGCCGGCAAGAAGGAGTTCTCGCAGTCGCATGACCCGCATGCCTATGACCGCTACCGGCAGCGTTTCGCCGGCGGCGCCGGTACTTATCCGTTGATAGGCACTCCAGAAACGATTGCTGCCGATATGGCGGAAATAGCCGGGCATGGCTACCAGGGCATCGCGCTGTCCTTCGTCAACTACACGCAGGAACTGCCCTATTTCTGCGACCATGTGTTGCCGCTGCTGAAGCAGGCGGGACTTAGGATATAGCGGACCGTCTATTCCGGGATGACGGCGGTTGCCTGGATCTCGACCTTGGCGCGGTCCTCGACCAGCGCCACCACCTGCATGGCGGCCATCGCCGGAAAATGCCGGCCGATCACCTCGCGATAGGCCTCGCCGATCCCCTTGAGGTTGCCGAGATATTCGGCCTTGTCGGTGAAATACCAGGTCATCGCGGTGATGTGCCGAGGCTCGCCGCCGGCCTCTGCCAGCACGGCGACGATGTTTTGCAGCGTCTGCCGCACCTGGCCGGCGAAATCGTCGGTCTCGAACTGGCACTGCCCGTTCCAGCCGACCTGTCCGCCGACGAAGACGAGCCTGCCGCGCGCAGCAATGCCGTTGGCGTAGCCGACCGGTTTCGCCCAGCCTTCCGGCTGCAGGATCTCGTGCATCTCAAGTCTCCCCGGTATTCCTAAAAGCTAATTCTCAAAATCAAATATGTCTCGCCGTCAGGCCGCGCCCATCACCTGTCGTGCGATCACCACTTTCTGCACATCGGAAGCGCCCTCATAAATGCGCAGCGCGCGAATTTCGCGATAGAGGCTCTCGACGATATGACCCTTGCGAACGCCGTCGCCGCCATGCAGTTGCACGGCCTTGTCGATGACCTCTTGCGCCTTGTCGGTGGCAAACAGCTTGGCCATCGCCGCCTCGCGGGTGACGCGCGCGGCGCCCATGTCCTTGGTCCAGGCGGCGCGGTAAACCAGCAGCGCCGCGGCGTCCACATCGAGCGCCATGTCGGCGACATGGCCTTGCACCATCTGCAGCTCTGCCATCGGCGCGCCAAACAGTTTGCGCTCGGCCACTCGGCGGATGCTTTCATCGAGCGCACGCCGGGCAAAGCCGAGTGCCGCCGCGCCGACCGTCGAGCGGAACACGTCGAGCACCGACATGGCGATGCGGAAGCCGTCGCCGGGTCTTCCGATCAACGCCGAAGCCGGCACCCGGACCCGGTCGAAGGAAAGCCGCGCCAGCGGATGCGGCGCGATCACTTCAAGGCGCTCGGCGATGCCAATCCCCTTGGTGTCGGCAGGCACGAGAAAGGCGGAAAGCCCCTTGGCGCCCGGCGCCTCACCGGTGCGGGCAAAGACGACGTAGAGATCGGCGATGCCGCCATTGGAAATCCAGGTTTTTTCACCGTCGAGGGTATAGAAGTCGCCATCGCGGCTCGCCGTCATTTCGGTGTTGGCGACATCCGAGCCGGAGCGCGGTTCCGACAGTGCGAAGGCCGAGATCGCCTTGCCGGCCCTGGTCTTCGTCAGCCATTGCTGCTGGTCGGGCGTGCCGAACAGGCTGAGCGCGCCGGTGCCGAGGCCCTGCATGGCGAAGGCGAAGTCAGCCAAGCCGTCATGGCGCGCCAGCGTCTCACGCGTGATGCACAAAGTGCGCACATCGAGCGGTCCGGGATTGTCCGTATCGAGCGCCGTCGGCTTCAGCCAGCCGTCGCGGCCAAGCCCGGCCACCAGCTCGCGGCAAGCGGCATCGACGTCATGGTGATCGACGGGAAGGTTTTTCGCGCACCATGCTTCCAGCCTTTCGGCCCATTCGCGGTGGCGATCTTCGAAGAACGGCCAGTTGAGAAAACTCTTGTCAGCCATCAATTGCCCTCGAACACCGGTTTTTCCTTGGCCACGAAGGCCTTGTAGGCGCGCTCGAAGTCACGTGTCTGCATGCAGATCGCCTGCGCCTGCGCTTCCGCTTCGATCGCCTGGTCGAGGCCCATTGACCATTCCTGGTTGAGCTGCGTCTTGGTGATGCCATGCGCGAAGGTCGGGCCGGAGACGATGCGCGCCGCCATCTCGAGCGCGTCGGCTTCGAGCGCCGCCGCATCGACCAGCCTGTTGTAGAAACCCCAGCGCTCGCCTTCAGCCGCCGTCATCGTGCGGCCGGTGTAGAGCAGTTCGGCGGCGCGGCCCTGGCCGATGATGCGCGGCAGGATCGCGCAGGCGCCCATGTCGCAGCCTGCGAGGCCGACGCGGGTGAACAGGAAGGCGGTCTTGGCCTCCGGCGTGGCGATGCGGATATCGGCGCTCATGGCGATGATGGCGCCGGCGCCCACCGCGACACCGTCGACGGCCGCGATGATCGGCTTGCCGCAGTTGAGCATCGCCTTGACGAAATCGCCGGTCATGCGGGTGAAGGCGAGCAATTCCTTCATATCCATCTTGATCAACGGGCCGATAATGTCGTGGACATCGCCGCCCGAGCAGAAATTGCCGCCATTGGACAGGAACACAACGGCGTCGACGTCGTCGGCATAGACAAGATCGCGGAACGTATCGCGCAGTTCCGCATAGCTTTCGAAGGTCAGCGGATTCTTGCGCTCCGGCCGGTCGAGCCGCACCCTGGCGATCCTGCCTTCGACCTCCCAGAGGAAGTGTTTTGGCTTGAGGCCGGCCATCGCAGTCATTCGCGTCCCTCCCAGTTGCTGCGGAACGAGGTCAGCATGCCGGTCAACCGGCGCGCGTCCTCCTCGCTGACCTTGCCCAGCAATTCGCCGATCCAGCCCTCATGCGCCGCAGCCATTGCGGCAAAGGTTTTGGACCCCTCATCGGTCAACCGCACCATCGACGTGCGGCGATCGCCATTGCGGCGGGCGCGCGCCACCAAGCCTTCCGAAACCAGCCGGTCGACAATGCCGGTGACATTGCCGTTGGATACCAAAAGGAAGCGCGACAGATCGCTCATCAGCATGCCTTCCGGTGCACGGTAAAGGGCGGCCATGACGTCGAAACGCGGCAGCGTCGTATCGAATTCTTTCTTCAGCCGCTCGCGCAGCTCCGCCTCGATCGTGCGCGAGGCGCGGAGCAGCCTGATCCAGAGACGCAGGCGGTCCTTGCCGGGTCCCGACGGCGCGGGCAAGGGGCCGGCTACCATGTTTCGCCTCCTGAGATCGAGATTGCCTGTCCGGTGATCGACGCCGCCGCGTCACCGCACAGCCAGAGCACCGCCGCGGCGACTTCCTGCGGCTGGATGAAGCGGCCTTGCGGGTTGGTCGAGGCCAGGCTCGCCCGCGCCTCGTCAATCGAGCGGCCGGTCTTTTCGACAATGCGCTGGATAGATTCCTCCAACATGTCGGTCTCGACGAAACCCGGACACACGGCGTTGACGGTGACGCCGGATTTCGCCGTCTCGGCCGCAAGCGCTCGCATCAGCCCGACAACGCCATGCTTGGCCGCCACATAGGGCGCGACATAGGCGTAGCCTTTCAGGCCTGCGGTGGAGGCGATGAAGACGATCCGGCCCGCCTTGCGCGCGGCCATGCCGGCCAGCGCCGGCTTTACCGTCAGGAAGGCGCCGGTCAGATTGACGTCGAGCGTCCGCTTCCAGTCGGCAAGCGAAGTCCGGTGCGCCGGCGTGCTGCCGGCCATACCGGCATTGGCGACGACGATGTCGAACGGGCCGCGCGCGGCCTCCGCTTGTGCGTAGAGCGCCGTCATCGCCGCCTCGTCGGTGACATCGGCTGACATGGCGTGGATGCGGCCATTCTCGCCGGCCACCTTGGCAAGCTCGGCTTCGCGCCGTCCGCATATGGTCACCGCGATGCCGGCCTCGGCCAGCGCGAGCGCGATGGCCCGGCCGACGCCGGAACCGCCGCCGGTGACCAGCGCATGTTTGCCGGAAATCGCTGAAGCCGTCATCATACTTTCAGCCCCGCCGCTGCATCGCGCTCGGCCAGCCGGTAGATCTGGTCGCGTCCCGGCAGATAGGGATCCGGCCATTTGACGCCGCGGTCGCCAAGCGTGACCGCCGCATGCAGCGTCCAGTAGGGATCGGCGAGATGCGGCCGCGCCAGCGCCACCAGATCGGCGCGACCGGCCATCAGGATCGAATTGACATGGTCCGGCTCGTAGATGTTGCCGACCGCCATCGTCGCCATGCCGACCTCGTTGCGGATGCGGTCGGAGAACGGGGTCTGGAACATGCGGCCATAGACTGGCTTGGCGGCAATCGAGGTCTGGCCCGCCGAGACGTCGCATATGTCGACGCCGGCTTCATGCAGCATGCGCGCGATCTCCACCGCGTCGGCCGGCGTCACACCTTCGATGCCGACCCAGTCATTGGCCGAAATGCGCACCGAGATCGGCTTTTGCGCCGGCCAGGCGGCGCGCACCGCATGGAAGATTTCCAGGGGATAGCGCATGCGATTTGCGAGGGAACCGCCATACTCGTCCGTGCGCCGGTTAGTGACCGGCGTGATGAAGGACGA
This sequence comes from Mesorhizobium sp. P2_B11, assembly GCF_056404855.1. Classification (NCBI taxonomy): domain Bacteria; kingdom Pseudomonadati; phylum Pseudomonadota; class Alphaproteobacteria; order Hyphomicrobiales; family Phyllobacteriaceae; genus Mesorhizobium; species Mesorhizobium sp. P2_B11. The sequence continues at coordinate 921,897 of NZ_JBFUDF010000001.1, read as the reverse complement.
CAGCAGATAGCCATGCGCGGCGTGGATCTCCAGCATGTCGAAGCCGCAGCGATCCGCCATCTCGGCGGAGGCCACGAACTGGTCGCGCACCAGATCCATGTCGGCGCGGTCCATCGCTTTCGGCACCTGGTTCTGCGGCGACCATGCGATCGCCGAGGCGGCCATGACCGGCCAGTTGCCTGAGGCGAGCGGCACGTCGGTGCCTTCCCAGCCGACACGGGTTGAGCCCTTGGCGCCGGAATGGCCGATCTGGGCGCAGATTTTCGCCTCGGTCTCGGTGTGGACGAAGTCGACAAGCCGCTTCCACGCGACTTCATGCTCCGGCGCATAGAAGCCGGGACAGCCGGGCGTGATGCGTCCTTCCGGACTGACGCAGGTCATCTCGATGTAGACAAGCCCGGCGCCGCCCTTGGCGCGCTCGGCATAGTGGGCGAAATGCCAGTCGGTCGGGCAGCCGTCGACGGCCTTGTACTGCGCCATCGGCGAAACCACGATGCGATTGGTGAGCTGCATGTCGCGCAGCTTGAACGGCGCAAACATCGGCGCCCGTCGCTGCCTGTTGCCGCCCGCCCCCGCCTGGCGCTGGAACCATTCCTCGGCACTTTCAAGCCATTCGGCATCGCGCATCCGCAAATTCTCGTGGCTGATGCGCTGCGAGCGGGTCAGCAGCGAATAGTTGAACTGCACCGGATCGAGGCCGAGATAGCGCTCGACCTCCTCGAACCACTCCAGCGAATTGCGCGCCGCCGACTGCAGCTTCAGCACCTCGGTGCGGCGGGCATCCTCATATTTGCGGAAAGCGGCGTCGAGGTCGGGTTCGGTTTTGACATAGTCGGCCAGCGCCACAGCACTTTCCAAAGCGAGCTTGGTGCCGGAGCCGATCGAGAAATGCGCCGAGGCCGCCGCGTCGCCCATCAGCGCCAGGTTCTTGTAGGACCAGCGTTCGCACAGCACGCGCGGGAAATTGATCCAGGCTGAACCACGGATATGGTTGGCATTGGTCATCAGCGCATGGCCGCCGAGATGCCTGGCGAAGATGCGCTCGCACACCGCGATCGATTCCTGCTGCGACATCGCGCCGAAGCCGAACGCGGCCCAGGTCTGTTCGCTGCACTCGACGATGAAGGTCGCGGTCTCGCTGTCGAACTGATAGGCGTGCGCCCACACCCAACCATGCTCGGTCTTCTCGAAGATGAAGGTGAAGGCGTCGTCGAATTTCTGGTTGGTGCCGAGCCAGACGAATTTGCATTTGCGGGTGTCGATGTCGGGCTTGAAGACATCGACGAAAGCGGTGCGCGCCCTTGAGTTCAGCCCGTCGGCGGCAACGACCAGGTCATGCGTCTCCATATAGGGCTGGGGGTCGGCGATATCGGTTTCGAACATCAGCTTGACGCCGAGTTCGCGCGCCCGGCGCTGCAGCAGGACCAGCAGTCGCTTGCGTCCGATGCCGCAGAAACCATGGCCCGACGAGACTGTGCGCACGCCATCATGGATGACGGCGATGTCGTCCCAATAGGCAAAATGCTTCTTGATCCAGACGGCGCTGACCGGGTCGTTCTTGGCAAGGTTGTCGAGTGTTTCGGCCGACAGAACGACGCCCCAGCCGAACGTGTCGTCGGCGCGGTTGCGCTCGAACACCGTGACCTCGTGCGCGGCGTCGCGCAGCTTCATCGAAATGGCAAAGTAGAGGCCGGCTGGTCCGCCGCCGAGAACCGCAACCTTCATCTGTGCGATCTCCCCTTCGCTTGCTGCATCCGAAGTATTGCGCCGGACGTGAAATATTTCAAGCTTAAAGTTTCATGCTGGAATGATTGCCGCATACGGTGGCGCCCAAGCAGCTGGCCTCGGACGTGCGGTGTCCTATGCCGGCGCCTTCGCCGCTGGCCGCAGCCAGTCCGGATCGATCTCGGGCAGCGGAATGGCGGCAAGTAGGTCGCGCGTATAGGCCTCGMTGGGATTGTCGAACAGCGCATCGGTGGCGCTCGCCTCGACGATCCTGCCCTCGCGCATGACGATCACTTGCTGGCAGAGCCGCCGGATGACCGACAGATCGTGGCTGATGAAGGCGACGGTCAGCCCCATCTCCGCCGCAAGCTTCTCCAGCAAGGTGAGTATCTGCGCCTGCGTCGACACGTCGAGGCCGGAGACGATCTCGTCGGCCAGCACGAATTTCGGCGACAGCGCCAGCGCGCGCGCAATGCCGACGCGCTGGCGCTGGCCGCCCGACAGCTGATGACGATAGCGGCTGGCGAAGCTTTGCGGCAGGCCGACGCGATGCAAGGCTTCGGCGACGCGTTCCTTAAGCCTGTCGCCAAGTCCATTCTGCCTGAGCGGCGCGTCAATGATGCTGGCGATGGTTCGGCGCGGGTTGAGCGACGACATCGGGTCCTGGAAAATCATCTGCAGGTCGCGGCGCAACGGCCGCAGCTCCGCCTCCGGCAGATGGCTGATATCGCGGCCCTCGAAGCTGATACTGCCGGCGCTCGGCTCCAGCAGCCTGACCAGCGTGCGGCCAAGCGTCGATTTTCCGGACCCGGATTCGCCGACGATGCCGGTCACTGACCCGCGCGGCAGATCGAAGTCCAGGCCTTTCAAAATCTCGGCCAGCGGCGCGCGGCCGATCAGCGGCTTGCGGGTCATGTCGGGCAGCGCAACCTTCAGCCCGCGCACGGAGATGAGCGGCTCAACCATGCGGCCGCCTCCACGCCTGGTCTGCCGCGGCGATCTCGGCGGCAAGCCCCGCCAGCACCGCCTCGTCCACCGGCTTCAGCGAGGCGAAGGGATCGGTGTAGCGCGGCGTGGCGGCCATCAATGCCCGCGTATAGGGATGCTCAGGCGCGGCGAAGAGTGCGGCCGTGTCAGCCTCTTCCACCACCTTGCCGGCATAGAGCACCGACACTTTCTGGCTGATCTTGGCAACGACACCGAGATCGTGCGTGACGAACAGGATCGCCGTGCCATGTTCGCGCTGCAACTCGGCGATCAGGCGCAGGATCTGCTTTTGCACGGTGACATCGAGCGCGGTGGTCGGCTCGTCGGCAACGATCAGCCGGGGCTCGGCGGCGAAGGCGGCGGCGATCAGCACGCGCTGGCGCATGCCGCCGGACAGTTCGTGCGGATAGCTCTTCAGCACCCGGTCAGGATCGCGTATCTGCACCTCGTCCAGCAATTGCCGGATGCGGATGTCGGCCTTCTCTCCGCTCCAGCCGAGGATGCGCACCAGCCGGTCGGTCATTTGCGGACCGATGCGCCGCGACGGGTTGAGCGCGGTCAGCGGATCCTGCGGGATCAGCGCCGTACGGGCGCCGATCAGCGTGCGCCTTGCCTTGGGCTGCAGTCTGCCGAGGTCTTCGCCTTCGAGCGCCATCGTGCCTTCGACGATGCGCACGCTCGACGGCAACACGCCGAGCACTGCCTTGCCGATCATCGTCTTGCCGGCGCCGCTCTCGCCGACGAGGGCACGAACCTCGCCAGGTTGCACGGACAGCGACACCGAGCGCAGCACGCGCAAGCCGTTCGGCAGCACGGCGCTCAGGTCGCTTATGTCGAGGCAGGCGCTCATCGCAGCACCGGATCGAAGCGTGTCTTCAGCGCTTCACCGAACTGGCTGAACGACAAGACGGTGAGGATCAGTGTGATCAGCGGAAACACCAGCACCCACCAGGCCTGGTGGATCGACAGCCGGCCCTCGGCGATGATGCCGCCCCAGGTCGGGTCGTCGGTCGAGATCGACAGATTGACGAAGGACAGGATCGCTTCGACGATGACGGCGATGCCCATTTCCAGCGACAGCAGCGCCACTATCGACGGCAGCACATTGGGCAGCACTTCGCGCAGCATGATGCCGATGCGACCATAGCCGGCGATGCGGGCGTTCTCGACATAGTCCATGCGCGACTGGCCCATCGCTTCGGCGCGGATCACCCGGCAAAAGCGCGTCCAGTCGATGATGGCGATGGCGAGAATGACCGAGCTCAGGCCGGTGCCAAGCACCGCGACCAGCAGGATGGCGAACAGCACCGGCGGAAACGCCATCCAGACATCGACGATGCGCGAAATGATGCGGTCGGCCCAACCACCGAAATAGCCTGCGATCAGCCCAAGTGTCGAGCCAACAAGGCAGGCGGCAATTGCCGCCGCAAAGGCGACGATGAAGGCGATGCGGCCGCCGAAGATCAGCCGGGACAGGAGATCGCGGCCGAGGCTGTCGGTGCCCAGCCAATAGCCGGGCTCGGCGCCGTCGAGCCAGAAGGGCGGCAGCCGCTCCAGCATCAGATCCTGCGCCAGCGGATCCTGCGGCGCCACCAGCGGCGCGAAGATCGCGGCCAGCAGCGCCAGCAGCAGCCAGCCGCCGGCCAGCCATAGTCTCGGGCTCAGTCCGCGTCGGGCGATGCGCGCCTCATCCATGGCGCAGCCTCGGATTGAGCAGCGCATACATCATGTCGACGCCAAGATTGATCAGCACGAACAACAAGGCGAACACCAGCACGATGCCCTGGATCAGCGGCAGGTCGCGGTTGATGACGGCGTCGATCGCCATGTTGCCGAGCCCCTCATAGGAAAACAGCCGCTCGACGATGACCGTGCCGCCGATCAGGAAGGTGAACTGCACGCCGACCAGGGTCAGCGTCGGCAGGGCGGCGTTCTTCAGCGCCTCGCGCAGGATGACTTGCGTCTCAGAAAAACCCTTCACCCGCGCCAGCACGACATAGTCGAGGTCGAGCACTTCCTTCAGCGACTGTTTCAGCAACTGCGAAATGATCGCAGCCAGCGGCAGCGCCAGCGCCACGGCCGGCATCAGCATGTGCTTGAGCAGGTCCCAGGTCAGGTCGAGGCGCAGCCGAAGCAGGCTCTCGAAGAAATAGAACTGGGTGACGAAGGGCAGGTCGAGCTGCGGTGACACCCGGCCAGAAATGTCGAAGATCGGCACCAGCACGCCGAACAAAAGGATCAGCACCAGGCCCCACAGGAAATCGGGAATGGAGAGTGCGGCGCCGCTGGCGATGTCGATGCCGGCCTCGACCGCCGTGCCGCGTTCGCGCGCACCGAGGATCGCGGTTACGCCGCCGAGCGCCACCGCCATGATGAGTGCAACGATGGCGAGTTCCAGCGTTGCCGGCAGCCGGTTGAAGACCAGCCCCAGCACATCTTGCCGAAGCGAGATCGAGGTGCCGAAATCGCCCCTGACGACACCGGACAGCCAGATGAAGAACTGCTGCACGATGGTCTTGTCCAGTCCGTAGAGCGCGCGCAGTCGGTCGATGTCCTCCTGGGTTGCACCTGGTGGCAGCATCATGGCGATCGGGTCGCCGGGCGCGACGCGAATGACGACGAAGACCACGACGGCGACGCCGAACAGCGTGATCGCCATCGTCAGAAGACGGATCAGAAATCTTTGCAGAAGCATGGTCGCCTGTATTTCCGGCGAAAAGGGGCGCGCCACCGGTTGCGGTGGCGCGCATGCAGTCTATGCCGATATCAGGCCGGGGTCATCAGCGCCGGCAGCAGCGCGCCGGACACATGCTGCACCACATTGACCCCCTTGGCATGCACGATCGGCTGCGCATACTGGATCAGCGGCAGCACATAAGCCTGCTCGGCGATGTATTTGTCGACCGCCTTCCAGCCGGCAATGCGCTTGGCTTCGTCCTTCTCGCCCCACAGCGGGTTGATCATGTCGATCAGGTCCTGGCTGTCCCACACCGAGTGCGGGCTCGGGCCATACATGGCAAAGCCGGTCGACGTGGTCGGATCGCCGATGGCATTGCCCCAATTGTAGAAGGCGGCCGGCGCCAGCTTGTCGGCGGCGCGCAGTTCGTAGTGCTTGGCGATCTCGTAGACCTCGATCGTCGCCTCGATGCCCACCTTGCGCCACATGCCGACGATCGCCTGGATCATCTCATAGTCCTTGGGCTTGAAGCCCTTGGTCGTCTGGATGGTGAACTTGACCGGCTTTTCCGGCGAATAGCCGGAAGCCGCGAGCAGCTCTTTGGCCTTTTCCGGATTGTGCTCGACCTTGATCGAAGCGTCGAAGGCCGTGTACTCCGGCGTCTCCAGCGTCGCGATCGGCTGGCCATAACCGCGCAGCAGCCGCTTGACCAGAAGCTCCTTGTCCACCGCCATGACGGCTGCCTGGCGGACGTTCTTGTCCAGCATCGCTTCGATGTCGTTGAAGAAGATCATGCCGATGTCGGAAACGTTCTTGCACGAGCCGGCGAGCCCGTCCTTGGCGATCAGCCGGTCATACTCCTCATAGGGGATTTCGAGCGTCACCTGCGAGGAACCGGATTCAATCTCAGCCACACGGCTCGCCGCATCGGTGACGAACTTGATCGTCACATTCTCGAAGGCCGGCTTGTCGCCCCAATAATTTGGGTTGGCCTTCAGCCGCAAGAAAGCGTTGCGCTCGAATTTTTCCACCATGTAGGGGCCGGTGCCGATCGGCGCTTTCTCGAAGCCCTCGGCGCCGACCTTCTCGTAGTAGGCCTTCGGCAGGATGTAGCCGGTCAGGAACGACATCCATTTGAAATAGACCGGGTCGAACTGAACGACGTCGCCGGTGATCTTGTTGCCGTCGATCTTGAAATTGTTGACGTTCTTCCAGACGAACTGGATCGGGTTGCCGGTCTTTTCGTCGCCCGCCCGCTGCAGCGACCAGACCACATCCTCGGGCGTGAAGGGCGAGCCGTCATGCCATTTGACACCTTCGCGCACCGTCATCGTCACCTTGGTGCGATCCTCGTTCCAGCCCCATTCGGTCAGCAGGCCGGGCGCGAAGGACAGGTCCGGTTTCTGCGGAATGAACTGGTCGAACACCGACTGGTAGAGACCCTGAATGGTCGGGTTGACCGCCGAGGGTCCGGTGGTCGGGTCCCAGGACGGCAGGTTGACGTTATAGGCGATGGTCAGTTCGCCGGCCGCCGCCTTGGCGATCTGCGGCAGGCCGACTGCCGCCACGCCGAGTGCCGCGGCACTGTATCCCAGCAATTCGCGTCTGTTGATTGTCATGGTCGTTCCCCTTGTTGTTCGTTGTCTTTGCGCGGCACTATCAGTTCATAGCTTCAGGCTTCGTGGGCAGCAGCGCCTTGCCTCTCGTCGCCTTCATGAAATCTTCCGAGCTACCTCCCGCCAAGCTGTTGCGCGAGCATGAAGCCCGAGGCCGCGCCGGTGCCGGCACCCGGCCATGTCGCGGCGCCTATGAGATGCAGATTGGCGACCGGCGTGTTCCAGCCGGCATAACCGCGCGCCGGGCGGAACAGAAAGTTCTGCGCCAGATGGTGGCTGCCGCAGACCTGGTCACCGCCGACGAGGTTGGGGTTCTCACGCTCGAGGTCGATGGGTGAAAACACTGCACGGCCGAGGATTTTTGCACGCAGGCCGGGCGCATAGGTTTCGATGATGTCGAGCACGCGCTCGGCATAGGTATCCTTGACCTGATCCCAGTGCGCGGGCGCGATCTTGCCGGCCGCATCGCCAGCGATTTCAGCGGGCAACATGCGCACCTGCACCCACAGCACATGCTTGCCCTGCGGCGCGCGCGACGGATCGATTGCCGTCGGCTGGCCGACGACCAACACCGGCTCGTCCGGCAGCACGCCCGCCATCGCCTGCTGGTAGGTGCGCGACATCGCATCGAGCGATGGCGACAGATGCACATAGGCGAATTGGCGCAGTTCGGCACCGGCGCGCCAGCCCGGCAAATCGTCAAGCGCCAGATGGATCATCATCGTGCCCGGCGCGTGCCGGAATTTTTTCATCGCCGTATCGAAGCCTGCGTCGCCGGAACCGTTGGGCAGCAAGTTGCCGGTCAGCGCCTTGGGTGCCACACCGGCAATCACCACCCTGGTCGCTGTATGCGTCTCACCGGAGGCGAGCCGCACACCCGATGCCTTGCCGCCGGCAACGGTGATCTCGGCGACTTCTGCGCCGGTGACGATCTTGCCGCCGGCCGCGGTGACCATGCCGGCGAGCGCACGGATGATGGTGTCGGCGCCGCCCTTGCCCAGCACCATGCCAAAGCTCTGATTGGCCATCGATTCCAGATAGGGGAACACGGCGCCGCCGGCGATGTCAGGTGCGAAGTCGAGATGCATGCCCCAGGTGGCAAGCGTTGCCCGCACATGCGTTGACTCGAAGTTCTCCTCCAGCCAGGCGCGGGGCGATGACAGCAAAAGCCGTCCGGTGTCGAGCGCGCCGGACATGCCCTTCTTGCGCCACAGGTTCCAGGCGGTTCCGGCAAGTGCACGCGCGCTCATCGGCGAGCCCAGCAGCCGAAACAGATGCTCGGCCTTGCCGGGGAAGGCGGCGACCAGCTTGCGCCATGTCGCGGCGTCAGTAGCGGAGAACGCCGCCATGCGGCTGGCGGTTTTTTCCAGATCGTTGCTGACGCCGAACCAGCGTCCATCCGGGAAGGCGCTGGCGAAACAGTCGGCGACAGGCGCGAATTCGAGGCCCTGCGCTTTCAATTCATTTGCATATTTCCGGTGGAAGGCGGAGCCGGCAAACAGGCTCAGATTCATCGCGCCGAAATCGTGGCGGAAGCCTGGAAGGGTGAATTCGCGGGTCTGAACAGCGCCGCCGATTGCTGCACTGCGCTCGAATATCCCGGTTTTCCAGCCTTTGAGCGCCAGATGCGCGGCGCATGCCAGACTGTTGTGGCCCGCCCCGACAAAGATGGCGTCGAACTCGCTCACGCCCCGTTCCCATTTCCTTTATGCTTAAAGATAATTGCAGATGCATATGTTTTCGTCTAGTAGGATATTAAGGGCCGAGACGAGCCTTGATGATCATCAGAAAGAGGGAACAAAGACCATGGACACCCAAAAACTCCTCGGCGAAGTCGCCGGCCAGCTGCTTTCAGGCGCCATCAAGGTGGTCGACCTCTCGGCGCAACTCGGGCCGGACACGCCGCTGATCAAGTTGCCGCCGGAACTCGCCGTCGACACGCCGAAGGTCGAGATCCACTCGATCTCCCGCTACGACAAGAACGGTCCGTGGTGGGCGTGGAACTGGCTGAAGCTCGGCGAGCATTCGGGCACGCATTTCGACGCGCCGCAGCATTGGATCACCGGAAAGGATTATCCGGACGGCGCCACCGACACCATTCCGGCGCAGAATTTCGTCGGCCCGGTCAATGTCATCGACTGCTCGAAGGAAGCCGCCGCCGACCACGATTTCCTGCTCACCGTCGACCACATCAAGGCTTGGGAAGCCAAGCATGGCGCCATCAATGCCGGCGAGTGGGTGGTGATGCGCACCGACTGGTACAAGCGCAATGGCTCGGAAGCCGAGTTCCTCAACGCCAACGAGACCGGCCCGCATACGCCGGGCCCGACGGCCGAAGCCATCCAATATCTGATCAGCAAGGACATCAAGGGCTGGGGCTCGGAGACGATCGGCACCGATGCCGGCAAGGCCGGCGGCATGGAGCCGCCATTCCCGGCGCACACGCTGATGCACAAGGCCAACCGTTATGGCCTCGCCAGCCTCTGCAATCTCGACCAGTTGCCGCCGAAAGGCGCCATCCTGATCGCGGCGCCGCTGAAGATCGAGCACGGCACCGGCAGCCCGATCCGCGCGCTGGCGCTTGTGTCGAAAGGCTAACCGAAAGCACACTGAAGTGAGCCAGCCGGATCACATCATCGTCGGCAGCGGCATCAACGCGCTGGTCTGCGCGGCGATGCTGGGCGGAAAAGGCGCGCGCGTGCTCATCCTCGAACGCAACGACCGCATCGGCGGTTGCATGCGCACCGAGGAGATCACCGCGCCCGGCTTCATCCATGACGTGATGGCGACGACCTTCGTGCTGTTCATCACCTCGCCGGCCTTTGCGGCACTGGGCGGCGATCTCGCCCGGCATGGGCTGGAGTTCTGCCACACCGGCACGCCGACCGGCGTGCTCACCCCCGATGGCAGTCATGCCGTGCTCACCACCGACCGCGCCGCCAATGTCGCGGCAATCAATGCGATTGCCGCCGGCGATGGCGACCGGCATGCGGGCGATGTCGGCAGCATCGAGCGCAATGCCGGCCTGCTGTTCGGCCTGCTCGGCGGCAGCCTATGGTCTTATCCGACGGCGAAACTGCTGGCCGGCGATGCCTGGCGGCGCAGCCCGCGCGGCCTTGCCGCCTTTCTCGGCGATGCGCTGGTGCCGGCGCGCAACTGGCTGGAAAGCACCTATCAGTCGGAAACCATCCGTGCACTGTGGGCGCCCTGGGTGCTGCATGCCGGGCTTGGACCGGAAGACGCCTTCTCCGGCCAGATCGCCAAGGTGATCGCCTTCGCGCTGGAGGCGGCCGGCGCGCCGATCGTCAAGGGTGGCGCGAAGAATCTGCTCGCCGCCTTCGAGGCTTTGATCAGGGAACGCGGCGGCGAAATCCGCACCGGCGCCGATGTCGCTGCCATCGTCCAGACCAATGGCCGCGCCAACGGCGTGCGATTGGCCTCGGGCGAAACCATCACGGCCAACAAGAGCGTCATCTGCTCGGTCACACCGACGCAGCTTTACGGCCGTTTGCTTGGCAAGGACGCTCCGAAGGACGATGTCGAAGCGACGCAGAAATACCGCTACGGCAAAGGCAATTTCCAGATCCACTATGCCCTGAGCAAGCCGCCGGCATGGCGCGGCGAAGGTCTGGACAAGGTGGCACTGCTGCATCTCACACCGGGGCTCGACGGCGTGTCGAAGGCCTGCAACGAGGCGGTGCGCGGCATGCTGCCGGAAGTGCCGACCATCTGTGTTGGCCAGCCACACGCGCTCGATCCGTCGCGCTGTCCTGAGGGCAAGGCGATCCTTTGGCTGCAACTGCCCGAGGCGCCCCGCCACATCAAGGGCGACGCCGCCGGCAAACTGCAGGTTCCTGTTGACGGACGATGGACCGACACGTTGCGTGAAGCCTATGCCGATCGCGCCGAAGCCATTCTTGCCAGTCATACAGACGGCTTCAAGGACAGCGTGATTGCGCGGCGCGCCTATTCGCCGGCCGACCTCGAAGCGATGAACATCAATCTGGTCGGCGGCGACCCCTATGGCGGCTCCTCGACCATCGACCAGTCGTTCCTGTGGCGGCCGTTCAAGGCCAGCCGCAATCACGACACCGGGATCAAGGGCCTTTACCACATCGGCGCTTCGACCCATCCCGGCGCCGGCCTCGGCGGCGGCTCCGGCTTTCTGCTGGCAGGGAGGCTGTGATGGATCAGAAGCCCCCGGAAAAACGCCAGCGCATTTCGACGCTCGGCCAGATCGGCCTTCAGCAATTCGCGCCCTATCTGATGAACCGCATCATGGGCCGCTACAACGCCACCTTGCGTGATGATTTCCGCAAGCAGGGCCTGACCATTCCGCAGGTTCGCACGCTGGCCGTGCTGTCGGTCACCGACGGCGTCACCGTCAACGACCTCTCGGTCTACACCGTCATCGAGCAGTCGACCTTGAGCCGCACGCTCGACACGCTGGAAGGGCAAGGCTTCGTGCGGCGCGAGCAGGGCGTCACCGACAGCCGCATCCGCCATGTCTTCCTGACCGACGAGGGCCGTGCCGAATTCACCCGCGCCTGGCCAGCCATGCATGACGCGTTCGAGGCGATGTTCGATAACATCGACGACGCGGAATATGCGGCGTTGATCGCGACGCTTTTGAAGATGCTCAAGAACATTCGCAAGCACGACATCTAGACGTACGCGCTGCCAAATTTCGGCGGCAACGGAAGGTTGGAAAAATGGCCGAACGGTCTTTTGCCAAGGAAGTCGAAAAACTGAGGCTCGGCGCCGGCGAGGAATTTGCCGGCGAAGGCATCCTCGCTATCACCAAGGCGCTGTTGCAATGCGGCGTCGGCTATGTCGGCGGCTACCAGGGCGCGCCGATCAGCCATCTGATGGATGTGCTGGCCGACGCGCAGGACATTCTGGGCGAACTCGGCGTGCATTTCGAGGCGAGCGCTTCGGAAGCCACCGCCACCGCCATGCTGGCCGCCTCGGTGCACTACCCCATTCGCGGTGCCGCCACCTTCAAGTCGACCGTCGGCACCAATGTCGCCTCCGATGCGTTGGCCAATCTTGCTTCCGGCGGCGTCACCGGCGGCGCGCTGATCATCGTCGGCGAGGACTATGGCGAGGGCTCCTCGATCATGCAGGAGCGCAGCCATGCCTTCGCCATGAAGAGCCAAGTCTGGCTGCTCGACCCTCGCCCGAACCTGCCGTCGATCGTCAAGGCGGTGGAGGACGGCTTTGAACTGTCCGAGGCCTCCAACACGCCGGTCATGCTTCAGGTCCGCATCCGCTGCTGCCATGTCCATGGCCATTTCATCGCCAAGAACAACAAGCGCCCGCCGATGACGGTGGCCGACGCGCTTGACGCGCCGCGCCGCGACACCGGCCGCATCGTGCTGCCGCCCGCTTCCTTTCTGCATGAGAAGGAGAAGGTGCAAAAACGCTGGCCGGCGGCCGTGGACTTCATTCGCGATAACAAGATCAACGAATTTTTCGGCTCGGACAACGGCTCCGTCGGCATCGTCATGCAGGGCGGCATGTACAATTCGGTCATCCGCGCCCTCCAGCGTCTCGGCCTTGCCGACACCTATGGCGAGACGGATGTGCCGCTCTATGTGCTGAACGCCGTCTATCCGCTGATCGACGATGAATTCCTGTCCTTCTGCGAAGGCAAGCAGGCGGTGCTGGTGGTCGAGGAAGGCCAGCCCAACTATATCGAGCAGGCCTTTGCCGCCATGCTGCACAAGGCCGGGCGCGGCAGCAGGCTGGTCGGCAAGGAGTATCTGCCGATGGCCGGCGAATATACCGGCCAGGTCATGCTCGACGGCATCGGCTCCTTCCTGCGCGCCGAGGCCCCGCATCTCTTACCGGGTGAAGTGCGCGCGCCCAACAAGGTCGGCGACGGCGTCGACACTGCTGATCTGATCAACGTCGTGCCGGGCCGTCCGCCGGGCTTCTGCATCGGTTGCCCAGAGCGGCCGATCTTTGCCGCGACCAAGCTGGTCGAGCAGGAACTCGGCAAGCACCACATCGCATCCGACATTGGCTGCCATCTGTTCTCGATCATGCCGCCCTTCGAGCTTGGCGCCACCACCATGGGCTATGGGCTCGGGCCGGCCTCGGCCTCGGCCTTCAATTCACCCGACGCCAAGCGCCGTTCGATCTCCTTCGTCGGCGATGGCGGCTTCTGGCACAACGGCCTGACCTCCTCGATCGGCAACGCCGTGTTCAACAAGAATGACGGCGTCATCGTCATCGTCGACAATTTCTACTCGGCAGCCACCGGCGGGCAGGACATTCTCTCCTCCCGCGCCGGCAACAAGACCAAGTCGACCAAGCATCCGATCACCGAGGCGGTGAAGGGCATGGGCGTCAAATGGCTGCGCCACATCGACCACACCTATGACGTGACCAGGATGCAGGACACGTTGCGCGAGGCGCTGACGACGGAGGAGAAAGGTCCCAAGGTTATCGTCGCCTCATCCGAATGCATGCTCAACCGCCAGCGCCGCGAAAAGCCGCTGGTCGATCAGGCGATCAAGGGCGGGAGCCGTGTCGTCAAGCCGAAGTTCGGGGTCGATGAGGACATCTGCACCGGCGACCACGCCTGCATGCGGCTGTCCGGCTGCCCGTCGCTGTCGGTGAAGTCGCTCGACGATCCCTTGCGCGACGATCCGGTGGCATCGATCGACCAGAGCTGCGTCGGCTGCGGCAATTGCGGCGAGGTCGCCGATGCGGCGGTGCTTTGCCCGTCCTTCTACCGCGCCGATGTCGTGCACAATCCGAGCCGATGGGATCGCTTTTTGGAGAGCGCCCGCCGCGCCACGATCGGCCTGATGCAGCGCCGCCGCGAGAGCCGGCGCCTGACCTTTGCCGATGCTTGACGCTGTCCCGCCATTCAGCGCCCGACGCGGCGCACAGGACGACGAGCGCGTCATCAAGCTCGCCGTGCTGGCGGTCGGCGGCCAGGGTGGCGGCGTGCTGGCCGACTGGATCACCGACGTCGCCGAGCGCAATGGCTACGTCGCGCAATCGACCTCGGTCGCCGGCGTCGCCCAGCGTACTGGCGCTACGATCTACTATGTCGAGATGGCCCGCGATACCGGCCGGCTGCCGGTCTTTGCGCTGTCGCCTTCGCAAGGCGACGTCGACATATTGATCGCTGCCGAGCTGATGGAAGCCGGCCGCGCCATCATTCGCGGCTTCGTCACGCCCGATCGCACGACGCTCATCGCTTCTTCACACCGTATTGCCGCCGTGTCGGAAAAGATCGAGCCGGGTGACGGCCGGGCCTCGTCTTCCAAGGTACACGCAACAGCGGAAGCTGCATCGAAACGCTTCATCGCTTTCGACATGGAAAAGATCGCCGCCGACAATGGCTCGATGATTTCGGCCAGCCTGCTTGGCGCGCTGGCCGGCTCCGATGCGCTGCCGTTCACGCGCGAAAGCTATGAGCAGGCGATCGGCGTCGGCGGCCGGGGCGTGAAAGCCAGCCTCGCCGCCTTTGGCGTTGCCTTTGATCGCGCCCGCGGCACCGGTTCACCAGCGCCACGGGCGGCGGAACCCGCGGTCGCCAGGATTGGCCTGGATGCGGCGGGAAAAGTCAGCGGACCGCAAAGCCTGCTGCAAGGTTGGCAGACCTTGGCGGCTCGCGTCGCCGCCTTGCCGGAGCCCTTGCGCGACATGGCGCTGCGCGGCCTGAAAAAGGTCGTCGACTATCAGGACATCGCCTATGGCGGCGAGTATCTGGACCGACTGGACAAGGCCGTTGCGCTGGATGATCCCGGCCATGCCTATGCGCTATCCATCGCCGCCGCGAAGCATCTCGCTAACGCCCTGTGCTACGATGACATGATCCGCGTTGCCGACCTGAAGACGCGTTCGACGCGCGACCGGCGTGTGCGCAAGGAGGTCGGCGTCAAGGACGGTTCTATCCTGCAGGTGACCGAGTATTTCCATCCGCGCATCGAGGAGTTCTGCGGCACGATGCCGGCGAGGCTCGGCAGCTACATCGAGAGCCGGCCGAAACTCGCCGCCTTTCTCGACCGGCGCATCAACCATGGCCGCCGCATTCGCACCGACAGCTTTGCCGGTTTTGCGGCGCTGTGGTTCATCGGCGGCCTGCGCCGCTGGCGCCGCCGGCTGTTGCGCCACAAGGTGGAGACCGCACATCTGGAGCGCTGGTATGCGCTGGCGCTCCGCCACGTGCCTCAGGACTACGCGTTGGCCATAGAAATCCTCAACTGCCGCCGGCTGATCAAGGGCTACAGCGACACCCATATCCGCGCCCAGTCGAAATTCGACCGCGTCCTGTCGGCGCTCGATCTGGTCAAGGGCCGCGATGACGCTGCCGATTGGATCAGGCGGTTGCGCGAGGCCGCGCTGAAGGACGAGAAGGGCGACATGCTCGATGGCGCGCTGATGACGGTGGCGTCATTGTCTGATCATAGTATGGGAGGAGGAGGTCGACCTTGATGGTGTTACCTCCCTCTCGCGTCTATGACGGCCTCGTCAATGGCGATGGCGCAGAAGAGCGGTTGGCCGTTTCCGTGAAACGGTGAAACGCGCTATCGATACCAATCGAGCATTTTTTGCACCTTCTGATGCGTAATCTCGGGTCAAAATCCGAGGGCTGGTTTCTTTGCTGTTTAGCATCACCATTGGCCGGCATCGACGGCGGCCTGCCCTCAGCCTGCTCCCCATTCCGGCGACCCTTCAGATGCCTGAACTGGCCTGGCGATCACCCCGTGTAGCAGCCGCCTACTACCAGGGACATCAATTTTGGCGCTATCGAATGGGAATGGCGAACTTCACGGAGGCGGTATAGGGTTGGCCACAAAAGAACAACAAATGAGTACCCTCGGCACAGCCGAGTGAATCTGGGAGGATTCATGGTCGAGATCATCTCCAAGCGGGACGGCCCGCGGCGCGAGGATGTTCAGGTCAAGCGGCTGATCGAGCAGAATCGCTCGACCATCGTTCGCCTTGCCGACCAGATCAGTGGCGGTGGCTATTCGGCTTCGAAGAAGCCGCGCCAGCAACCCAAGGCCGAAGGGCTGATCATCCATGTCGGCGGCAGCGCGGCGACCACCGCCGAAGCGAGCCCATCCATCCGCGTAACCATGAACGGCCGTGTGATCTCCAAGGATCAGAACAGCGGCCGGCAGCTTCATCATATCGGCGATGTTCGCAACCGCAATGGCGAGCAGATCTTCGTTCTGGCAACGAAACAGAATGGCTTCTTCTCGCCCGTCGACGAAAGCATCGCCGAGGCGCTTGCCGGGCTGGACGGATCCCGGCTGACCGCGACCTATACCGAAGAGCAGCTTGCCGCCGACATCGGTGCGAAACTCGGCATCGACTGACCGCCGGCATACGGGCGCCGCTGTCGACGTCCAACCCGCGAAGCATACAGAAATGGCATACCTCAAAGGTACTGTGATGACTGAATGAAACACGCGAGCGGCCCTAACAGGATGAAAAGCGATGCGCTTCCGACGCGTGCGTCGATGGCCACCGGACAGCTGGCTCTGGACAACATCGACTATGACGAGCGCGCCACCATGCGCGCCTGGGAGAGTTTTCTTTCCGACGAGCCGACATCTTCTCGCGATCCGGTCCATGTCCGCTCGCTGATTCACGATTCCTGGTATCGCAGCGCCACCGGCGGCATCAATGCGCAAGGCATCGAGGCGCCGCTGAGCAGCGACCGAAACGAGATCGAATATCTGACCCGTGCCAATGCCGAACTGCTTTCGGCGGCGAGGCGGTCATTCGCCTCGCTTGGCCGGTTGCTGGATGGTACCGGAGCGATGCTGGTGCTTGCCGACGGCGACGGCGTGCTGATCGATGCCATCGGCGACAAGAAGACACTGCATGACGGCATGGATATCCATCTCGCCGTTGGCGGCAAATGGAACGAGGATGCCGTCGGAACCAACGGCATCGGCACGGCACTGTGGACCGGTGAGCCGATCTTCGTCCACGCCGCCGAACATTTCTGTGCCGGTATCAAATCCTGGACCTGCGCCGGCGCGCCGATCCGCGATCCGCTGGACGGCAAGATCATCGGCGTCGTCGATCTGTCAGGCTATTCGCCGATCTTCCGGCCGCACAACACCGCGCTCGTCGCTGCCACGGCCAGGCAGATCGAAAAGGCGCTTGCCGAGCAGCAGCAGGAGCAGCGCACCCGCCTGCTCGAAGCCTTCATTTCCTCGGCGCCCAGCTACCGCCGCAAGGACGGGCTGGTGATCGTCGACCATCGTGGCCGCGCGATCTTCTGCAACAACGTGCCCAACGGCGACACGACGGAGATGATGGACGGCCCGATGGAACCCGGCCGTGGTCGCTGGCTGATGAACCTGCCGGTCTCGGGCTCCGATACAGATCTCGCCAACGCGCTGCCGCCGCATCTGCGGTCCTGCCATGTCACGCCACTGAAGCTCGACGGCGACCTTCGGGGCGCAGCTCTCGTGTTTCCCTCGGTGCCTGTCGTCTCCAGCATCACGGTGACAAGCCGCGAGGGGAACAAACACCTGCGGGCAGCCGCGGCGATGATCGTCGGCGAAAGCGAAAAACTGCTGGCCGCTGTCGATGTCGCCTCCAGGGTGGCGGGCTCGAACGGGGTCACCTCGCTGCTGATAGAGGGCGAAACCGGCGTCGGAAAGGAGCTGTTTGCGCGGCTGGTCCATGCCGGCAGCCGGCGCAGCGAAAACGATCCGTTCATCGCCATGAACTGTGGCGCAATCACCAAGGAATTGTTCGGCAGCGAATTGTTCGGCCATGTCGCCGGCGCCTTTACCGGCGCTTCACGCGACGGCAAGCCGGGCATTTTCGAACTTGCCAATGGCGGCGTGCTCAGCCTTGACGAGATCGGCGAGTTGCCGCTCGAAATCCAGCCATTCCTGTTGCGTGTGCTGGAAGAGCGCGTCGTCCACCGCATCGGTGACTCCAGAGGTCGGCCGGTGGACGTGCGACTGGTCGCGTCGACCAACCGCGACCTCAAGCGGGAGGTCGCCGCCGGACGTTTCCGCAGCGATCTCTACTACCGCATCGGTGCAGTCTCGATCCATGTCCCGCCGCTGCGCGAACGCGGTGACGATGTGCTGTTGCTGATCGAGCATTTCAACTGGCAGATCGCGAAGCTGGGAGGCAACGATCCGCTGGAGTTCTCAAACCAAGCACTCGACGCGCTGCTGGCCTATCGCTGGCCGGGAAATGTGCGCGAACTGAAGAACCTGGTCGAGCGGCTGCATATACTGGCGCGCGGCGGGACGATCGAACTGCAGGACCTTCCCGGAGAAATCAGTGCGGGCAATCGCAACAGCATGGCCATCGACCATCCCACGGCCATGCTCGAAGCGCCGGTGTACTCTTTCGAGGATGCGGAACGCCAGGCGATCAAGAACGCGCTTGTCGCGGAGGGCGGCAATCTCAGCAAGGTTGCGCTGCGGCTTGGCATCTCGCGGCCGACACTCTATCGCAAGCTCGGCCAATACGGCATCCGGCGCGGCTTTATCTAGACTCAATCACCGGCACAAAAACCCGCGGCATTCGCGCCGCGGGTTGGGGGAAATAGTCGACCAAAATTGCCTTCAGGCAACGGTCGTAGGCATGATCCGGTCTTCACGACAGCCCCGGTCACTTTCTCCGAGGCGTAGCCGAGGGTGTTGCCGATGATCAGCGAAACCACCACGGCCGCCGCGACCTTGACGATGCCTGCAGGGCCTTCGCCATAGGCGGCGGCACCGAGCAGAAAAAGCGCTGCGGTCGCTGCGTAGCCGTAGACCGCCGACGGAATGGCGCTCAAAAATGGCAGCTTGGCCGCGAGGATCAGGACAATGATTGAAATGCCGACACAAATGCCGGCCATGATCGCGGTAACGCCGATAGATGTCAGCGCAATCAAGGCACCGGCCGCACAGATCGCGCCCCACAGGTTTGCCACCGCCGAGTTCTTGAACCCGGCCTCCTTGCCGCCGCAGTGATAGAAACTTCCCCAGCCGACGAACACCGCCCAGATCAGCAGATAAGGGTTGCCGATCGTGATCGCCGCCCATGTTGCAATGCCACCCATAATGCCGATGACGACGGCCAGTCCCGTAACAAGATCCATGTTGTCCTCCCGTTTCTAAACACCGCGAAGCAAGGAAACTCGTATGGGGATCGCGCTTCGCCGACGTTCCCGATCTGCAAAAGACATGGCGTCGGCCATGACGCGGCACGCCCATTTGTGCCGCGTTCAGTCCGGAAGCTTCTCAGGGCACGATGACACCGCGACCGGTGAAACGGCGGTTCTTGAAGTCGTCGAGCGCGGTGTTGATGCTGGCGAGGTTGTACTCGGTGTAGTGCATCTTGACCTTGCCGTCGGCGTTGAGCTCCATCAGTTCGACAAGCTCGGTGAAATTGCCGACCAGGCTGCCGCCGATGTTGATCTCCTCGATGACAAGATGCGCGGTCGGCACGTTGATGTTGCCGCCATAGCCGACGACGAACAACTGCCCGCCCTTGCGCACCATCTTCCAGCAGATATTCTCGACACCGAGTTCACCGACGAAATCGATCACCACATGCGCGCCGCCGCCGGTGATCTGGCTGACCTCCTCGACGACGTTCGGTCCGCCATCGAGGATGAAGTCGGCGCCCAGATCCTTGGCCAGCACACGTGCTGCCGGCTCGCGGTCGACAGCGATGATGCGGCAACCCGAAATTGCGTGCAGCGATTGCAGCGCGATGTGGCCGAGCCCGCCAATGCCGAGCAGCACGCAGTAACTCCCTGGCCGCAGCAGTTTGGCGGCGCGCTTGGCGGCGCGGTAGGCGGTGATGCCGGCGTCCGCCAGCGGCGCCACTTCGATCGGCGTGACGTTGGCGTTCAGCTTGATCAGCGAACGCTCGCTGGTGATGAAATATTCGGCGAAACCGCCATTCATGCCGAGGCCGGGGAACTGGCCGTTGTCGCAATACATGTCCTCGCCATGGCGGCAGTTGAGACAGATGCCGCACGAGCGGAACGGGTGGCAGATCACCGCATCGCCGCGCTTGACCGATTTGACGCCGCTGCCGACCTCCTCGACCCAGCCGGCATTTTCGTGACCCATGATGTAGGGCAGCAGCGTGCCTTCGGGATCCATGGTCGGCTTCCACACGCCTTCGATGATGTGCAGGTCGGTGCGGCAGAGGCCTGCGGCTCCGACCCGCACGATCACCTCGTCGGGCGCGGTGATGGTCGGCGCCTTGACCTCCTCGATTTTGAGCCGGACGTTCATCTTCGGGTCGTATTCGTAGAGTCTGGCAGCTTTCATCGTCGTATCCTTCAATGTCGAAATTGTCTGGGTCGAAATTGTCTGGATTGCTTCAGGCGCGGCCGAGTTTTTCAGAGCCGCCGCCACGCGCCGGCCCGGCCGTCGGATCCTCATCCTCGGCAAGGTCGCCAATCAGCGTTTCGGTGGTCAGAATCAGCGTCGCCACAGACGCTGCGTTGGCGAGTGCGGTGTAGGTGACGCGGACCGGATCGATGATCCCTGCCTCGAACATGTTCTGGTAGGCGCCGGTCGACGCGTTGTAGCCGTAGCCGCCATTGATGCGGGTGACCTCGGTCACCACGGCTTCAGGATCGGCGCCCGCGTTTGTCGCGATGCGCCACAGCGGCCGCGACAGAACCGAGCGCACCAGGCGCACGCCCTCGGCGACGTCGCCATCGACACCGGCCGCCACCTTGTCGAGCAGAGGCGCGATCTGGGCCAGCGCTGAGCCGCCGCCGGCAACCACACCCTCCTCGGAGGCGGCACGCACCGCATTCAGCGAATCCTCGATCAGCTGGATGGTGCGTTTTTGCTCGACCGGCGTGACGCCACCGGCATAGAGGATCGCGGTGCCACCGGAGAGCTTGGCCAGGCGTTCGCGCAGCTTGTCCTGATCGATGTTGGGCTGCGATGCCTCATACTGCCGCTGCACCTGGGCGCGGCGCGAGGCGATTGCCGCGTGGTCGCCGCCGCCGCGAATGATCGAGGTGTAGGACGAGCTGGTCTTCACCCGATCGGCGGTACCGAGATCATCGGCGGTGATATCCTCGAGCCGGCCGCCGAGATCGCGCGCGATCACCTTGCCGCCGGTGATGATGGCCAGATCCTCCATCATCGCCTTGCGCCAATGGCCATATTCCGGCGGATGGACGACAAGGTATTTTCCCGGTCCCTGCTTGCCGAGCAGCGTCACCACCACTTCGGGCGACATCTCCTCGGACACGATCAGCAGCGGCCGGCCAGCCTCGTCGGCGATGCGGCGAACCGCATCGAGCTGCCCGGGCTCCTTGATCTTGAGATCGGTCATCAGGATGTAAGGCCGTTCGAGCACAGCCTCCATCTTCTCCTGGTCGGTTACCATGTGATGCGAGAGATAGCCGCGTTCGAAGGACATGCCTTCAACGACATCAAGCGTTGTCTCGGTGGTGACGCTGAAGTCGGTGGTGATGACGCCTTCGACCCCAACACGCTGATGCGCTTCCGCCACCAGTGCACCAAGCTTGGTGTTGGTCGCCGCGATGTTGGCGACCGACGCCAGAATGCCGTTGCCCTTTGCCGGTTTGGCCGATGCCTTGAGCGCGGCCACCACCGCCGCCACGGCAAGGTCGATGCCCTTGCACAGATCGACGGATTTCACCCCGCGCTCATTCGCCTCGACGCCGCCCTGGATGAGCGCGTTGGCAAGCACGATGGCGGTCGTGGTGCCGTCGCCGGCGACCTCGTTGGTCTGCATCGACACTTCGCGAACGACCTGCGCGCCCATGTTTTCGAAACGGTCGTGCAGCTCGATCTCGGAGGCGATGCTGACGCCATCGCGGGTCACCATCGGTGTGCCGATCGGGCGGTCGATCATGGCGTTCATGCCTTTGGGGCCGAGTGTCGGCTCGACAGCGGCGGCGAGCCGGAAGACGCCGCGGGCGAGCGCGCGGCGGGCGTCGGAATTGTGAAGCATTATTTTGGGCATGATTCCTCCTTCCGCCTTACGGGCGGGTTGTTGGTTGGGGGCCTCGTGCGAGGGAGGCCGTTGCTGTCAGTTCTGCTTCAGGCGGTCGTCGCGGTTCGCGCCGGCACGCGATCCAGAATGAAATCGACCAGCGTCGGCTCGCCATCGACCACATCCAGTTCCTTGTATCTGCTCTGCTTGAGCCCCCGGCACAGCGCGCCGTTGAACTCCATGTTGATGCGCACACCGCGCAACTCGGCGAGATGGGCACCGAGTGCGCCGTGCGGGATACGCTGCCCTTCCCAGGTCACGAAGACAGGATCATCCGCCCGGCGGTCGGGAAAACGCTCGAGCAGAGCCGCCCGGTATCTTGGCTTCTGTTTGGCTGGCTCGCCCGGTTCGAACCGCGCGACATCGTAGGCCGGCAGGTCCATGCGGAGGATTTCCCGATCGGTGAGACCGTGCGCCTTGAGGCCACGCAGGACCGCCTCCTGGCGCCGCTTGAACGCCTTCATTCTGAAGGTTTCGCGCAAGGCGCCGAGGTCCTGATCCTCGGCAAGCAAGGCGAAGATGTCGCCAAAAGTCTTGCCTTCCGCCATGCCGCGATTGACCTCGTCCGCGAACATGTGGTCGTGCAGCTTGACACGATAGGCGGGCGCCCAGGAGAGCTGGTCGAGCGCCTTGCGGACGCCGTCCAGCATCAGGAACGCGAAGTTGGGCGAGCACCAGTAGGTCGGCAGGCGGAAATCAATCTCCACGCTGCCATCGCCCGTCACATCAGCCCGTTCGACGAAACCCATCTCGGTGATGGGTTCGTCGAGTTCCGGGTCGTTGACCTCACCAAGGCGCCGCCAGAGTTCCTTCTGGCAGTCGCCGGAAACGCTGGCGGTTGCCATGGCTCCTACTCCGCCGCGATGCTGAAGGGCGAACTGGCGAGCGCCTTCTTCTTGGCTTCGACGTCGATGTTGTAGAGACGCGCGGCGTTGAGGCCGAGGATCTGCTCCTTGATCTCGTCGGTCAGCTGCACGCCGCGTTCGGCGGCGATATCCTCAGGGATCTGGTAGGCCCAGAATTTCTCGACCAGCCAGCGCGGCGTCCAGATCGCATAGTCGGAACCAAACAGGATCTTCTCCGGCCCGAGCCAGAACAAAAGCTCGGCAATGACCTCGCCGAAATAGCGCGGGCGTGCGTGGATGAAGGGCAGCGCCACGGCCAGGCCGCCATAGACATTGGTTTCCTGCGTCGCGATCCAGCAGAAATCGTCTAGACGCGGCAGGCCGCAATGCTCGATGATCCAGTTGAGGCCCTGGAAATCCGTCGCCGCGTAGTCGACATCGTGGACGTCGAAGGCGTCCTTCGAAAGCGGTATGATCGTCGGACCCTTGTGGACATGGATGTTCCTGATGCCGAGCTTGTCGCAGAGTTCGAAGCATTTATAGGCATCGGGATCGGTGAGCTTCCAGCCCTTGGAGGCGCCGTTCCACTCGGCCGTGTACATCTTCACGCCCTTGACGTCGTAGGTCTCCTTGAGGAAGTGGATGTATTCCAGCGCCTTCTCGCCGTCGCGCGGATCGAAGGCGCCGTTAACGATGAAACGCTCGGGGTAGCGCTTGGCGACCTCGGCGTTGCGCTCGATCGTGTTGAAGCCGTTCTTGTAGAAATCCTTGAGGTAGGTCGACTGGACGATCGCCACATCGTCAGGCCCGTCGATGAACAGGTCGCGATAGAGATCGTCGGCGCTGTATTTCTCGAACTTGCTCTTTTCCCACAGCTGTTCCTTCGGGCTCAAGCCGGTGTGGTAAGCATAGAAGCATTCGATGAACTGTTTGCCGTGGATGTTCTTCTGGTTTTCCGGGCTGCCGTCCCAGAAATGAGTGTGGCCATCGACCACGAAAATGTCCTTGCCTTCCGGTGTTCTGTACATGGTTGCCTCCGCAGCAATCGCATTGATCGGTTCGGCGCGCCGCACCTGCGGCGCGCCAGTTTCCTTGGCGGCTATTCGATGTATTCGAACATCTCATCCATGTTGCCGAACAGGATCACGGTGTTGTCATCGACGCGGACCATGCGGCCGTAATGGGTGGAGGTGTTGACCTCGAAGGTCTCGGCCGAAATCTCGCGGCCGAGATATTCGCCGATCGCGTCCATCTTGAAGATCAGTTTGCCGTCGCCGTCGATGCGGATCAGCGCCGGCTGGTAGGTGATGGTGACGCCGGGCTTCTGACCCATGAATTCGGCGATGGCGCGAGCCTCGACCGAGTCGTTCATGGTGACGCCGCACTGATGCGAGATCGTCTGCTCGAAGGTGATGTCCTTCATCGCCTTGAAGATGTTGGAATACGTTGCGTCGCGTGCTGCTAGTGACATGACGATTTCTCCCTGTTTCAGCGCTTGAGGCCGAGTTCGCCGAGGATCTGGCCAATCCGCTCCTCGGATTTGGCGCGGACATCAGCGAACGCGACCGGCTTGGAATGCGGCATCGACCAGATCGGCTGCAGGCCGGTGGCTGCCTTGTCGGCGAGCGCGCCGTGTTTCTTGACCCAGCCCTGGAAGAGCTTCCTGTTCGCCGCGCCGTGCGTCTCGTCGTTGGCGAGCATGTGGATGAGGTCGATCGTGTTGGCGAGATTGCGCTCGTAGTCGGCCTCTGCGGCCGAGATCACCGCCGGCGTGATGAAGTCGTGGTTGGCGGCGGCGATCTGCATCAGGAAGCCTGAGCGGAACACCTCGCCGACCAGCGGCTCGAAGACGATGTTGATGGCGAAATACTGCTCGAGATAATCGGTCGCGCCCATGATGGTTTCGACCGCTTCGCGCGTGCCTTGCCAGTTCTTGTCGTCGAGCCAGGCCTTCTTGCCGAGCTCATCGTCCCAGCCGGGAAGGTCCATGCCGATCTCGGCGAGGTAAAGCGTGATGTCCTGGGCAAGCCTGAGCTTGTAGGACGAGTTGGTCAGCGTCGCGTTGTTGATCATCTGGGTGTAGCCGTAACGCTGCGCCTGCATCAGCGATGTGCCGAGGCCGAATTCGGCATGCTTCCAGGCGCCGAGTTGGGTCTGCAGGATCTTGACCCAAGCCTTGTCGAAGGTCTTCGGCGCCCCGGACTTACGCGCATTGTTGATGACGCTCTGCACCATCGTCTCGATCTTCGACTGGCGCTGGTAGTGCGTGCGCTCCCATTCCTGGTCGGGGGCGCGGAAGGCATGCCAGTTGGAGCTCTGCGCGGCGGTGTTCTGCTTGACGTAGGCGCCCTTGCCGTCGGCGAAGGAGATGATCCAGTTCTGGATCAAATAGCGTTCCGGATCGGGCTGCACGTCGACCGTCATGTCCTCATAGTGGGTGGCACGCTGGCCTTTCGGCTCGAAATACCGGTACTTCCGACTGTCGGAGTCGGCGAAGATCGCAGCACCGGCGGCTCCGGATCCGACTGAACTCGAGGTTGCAGGCATAGTCTCTCTCCCTTGTTGCAGTTGTGGTGGCTTGCGCGTTGCCGCCCTCAATGGGCCGGCGTTGCACCTGCCGATGTGGTGAACTTGTCGAAGAAGATCCGCTCCGTCTCGAAGCCGTTCATGAACAGCACCGGCTGCAGCGCATCGATCATCGGCGGCGGGCCACAGGCATGGACATCGCCCTGCCCGTCGACCGCGAGTTGCTTGAGCATGGCGTCGACGCTCTGGTGAACGAAGCCGCGTTCGCCCTGCCATTCGGCGTCGTCATTGGCGTGCGACAGCACGGGAATGAAGGTGACATCGGAATGGTTGCCGACCAGCTCGGCGATCCTGTCGAGGTAGAACAGGTCGTTGCGAGTGCGGGCGCCGTAGAAGAAATACACCGGACGTTTCTCACCGCTCTTCAGATGGTCGTTGAGGATCGACCAGATCGGCGACATGCCCGATCCGGCACCGACCAGGATCAGGGGTCCTTGCCGTTCGTCGCGGCGGAAACAGGTTCCGTAGGGTCCGACGACGGTGACTTCGGCTCCGGCCCTGATGCCTCCGGAATCGAGTTCGCCTGAGAACTTTCCTTCAGGGTATTTTTTGATGATGAAGGAGAGTTTCTGGGTTTGGTCCGGCGTATTTGCCATGGAGAACGAGCGCGTAATCGTCTCCCCTTTTTGCGTGGTAACCGTGATGTCGACATATTGCCCCGCCCAAAACTTCATCGGCGAGCCGAGTTCGATCTCGATGCCGCGAATGTCGTGGGTCAGGTGCTCGATGCGAGCAATCCGGCCCCTGTAGGTTTTCACGGCGATCGCTTTCGCCAGGATCTCCTCGTCGTAGTTGAGGAGCTCGACTTCCAGGTCGGAGTAGGCGATGCAACGGCACAACAGGACGTGGCCGCTTTCCTTCTCCATGTCGTTGAGGGCGAAGGTCGAGTATTTCAGCATGTCGACCTCGCCTTCGAGCAACACGCTTTTGCAGGCCGAGCATTGCCCTTCCTTGCAGCCGTGCGGCAGGGCGATGCCCTGGCGAAACGCGGCGTTGAGCACCGTTTCGCCGTTCTCGACCTCGAATTCGACGCCGACCGGACTGAGCCTGACCGTGTGGGTTTCCGACATACGGACCTCCAGTGAAAGGAAGGGGCGGGACGAACCCGCCCCCCTTTGGCCTGATCAGTTGCAGGGATTGATCGTGAAGCCGGCCCGGTACTCCGCCAGGTGCTTCTCACGGTCGGTGGGCGACATGCCACGCAGCGCGTTGAGCGGCGATCCGAGCGTGTTGCCGCGCACATCGTCGAGCGTCCACATCTCCTTGTCGTCGAAGCGCAGATGCGGCTGCGGAACCAGTGTCTTGCCGTCGGAGCGGACGAAGTTCAGGTCCTTGATGGCGTCGGCCAGATCCCAGCCGTCATAGAGCGTCTCCCACTCGCGCTTGCCGCTGAAGCGGCCCATGGCGGGCGTCGGACGGCCCTCATACTCGTCGTTGAAGGCGACCATCGTGGTCCAGCGATCGAGCTCATGGGCGAAGGTGTAGAGTTCGCCGTTGATCTCGCCGACCACCATGTCCTCACGGATCAGGCAAGGAACGAGGCACGACCAGCAGCGGTGCGGATAGACGTAGCCGACGTCGCTGTTGAACAGCAGCACCTTCTCGCCCTTGTGGCTGAGCTTGGCGTACCATTTCCAGAACTCGCCGAACTCGGCATACCAGCCCGGATATTTGTGCTCGAACCACTCGAAGTCCTTGTCGGTCTGGGCTTCGATACGCCAGAAGTTGACCGGCCAGCCGACCGCGAAGAACTGCCCGACCTTGTGGACGTAATTCTTCTTGGTGATGCGCTCCCAGGCTGCCTGGACATCGTCGTGATGGACCTTGATGCCGTATTTCTCGAGCGGCAGCATGTAGGTGCGGTAGTAATCCTCATAGATCCAGCGATGCCACATTTCCGCGTAAGACTCCTTGTTCTTGTCGCGGTTGGTGGTGCCGTATTCGATGAAGGTGCCGATGGCGGCATCGACGATGGCGTGGTTCTGCCAGAAGGCGTAACGAAGGTCGCGTTCGAGCAGGAGGTGGTTCTCCGGCTCCTTGAGCGCCGCCATCAACAGCGAGTGGCCGTTGCCGATATGCCGGCTCTCGTCCGATTGGACCGACAGGAATACGGTCGGCAGCGCGTAGTCGCCGTTACGGGCGGCCTCCGAAGGCATGGCGACGAACAGCGTGTTGGTGAAGGCGGTCTCGGCGACCACAGTCAGGTACATGCAGGCGGCGGTCATCGTATCGCCGGTGATGAAACCTTCCGCGAACTGACGGCCGATGGTGGTGGCGTAGCACTTTCCGAAGGCTTCCTCGGTGATGTCGAAGCCGGCCGGATCGATGTAGTTCTCCATGTACCATTTCTTCAGATTCATCTGGATCGTCGAGTGACGAAACTCGTCGATCATCTGCATGGTGAAGCCGGTTCTGAGTTCCTCACCGGGGGCGATGCGGGCGACCATCGCCATCGAGCGGGCGGCGGAGATTTCCGGGAAGGGAATGATGGCCAGGAACAGCTTCATCCATTCGACCCAGCGCGGTTCGACGTTGCGGAACATGTCGCCGCGCAATGCCGCGTCGAGTGCGCCGTAGACACGGTTGTCCTTCTCTTCCTGCATCGGGAAGTAGGACCGCAAAACCTGCTTCATCGGGTCGCGCGGCGTCTTGTTGATCTTGTAGTCGGTCGGGAATGTCATCGCTTCCTGGACGTAGGAAGGATTCCAGCCGAGATCGGCAATCTTCTTGGTCGCCTCGCCCAGGGAAATTCCGCGTTGCGAGGTAATCTTGTTGAGCGTCAGAGACGTCATGGTCATAAGCCTCCACCAGGTTTGAGCCGCAGGTCCCTTGACCCCGGCATGAAGCGGCAAAGCACCGCCAGTGAGAGTGCGAGCGGCATGACAAAGCGTTGCGCGCCGAGGCGCGACACAAGGTCCGGCCGTTCAAGTGGATCGGGCAAAGGTTTCGAGGCGTCTGACAGGGATCCGCGGCGCCAACCGCATGTGCGATGGGCGTATCGAAGCGGTCCTGCTTCCTCCGTTCCTTCGTTCTTTTGGCACCGCGTCAAGCGCGATGGGCTTCTTATGGAAATGAACAAAGCAAGCGCCGTGCCAGTTTTGAAATAGCGCTTGCATCCGGCATTCAAACAAGACCGCCGCCTTTTCGGTACGCGATCCGGAATCAAACTGTAACGTTATTTTACAGTTGTAACTTACGCCTGTAATATTTATCTCTTATTCGCACATGCAGCATGTTTAGTTAGCATACGCAGCATATAGTGAGTTTTATATTGCCTGTTTAATTCTTTGCCTTTCCAGACTATTTGAGAGTCATGGGCAGCCTTGGCGCTGGAGAAGGACAATGCCGAACGACAAGGACGCAAGCGGGCCGACCGGGCGGATGTCCAGCCATGCCGATGGCGTCACCGGCGACCTCGTCAAGCTGATGCCCCGCGATCTGGTCTTCGTCATGCGCTTTATGGGCGAGAGCCAGCACCGCCTGCAGAGCCATTTCCAGGACTTCATCCGCGCCGAACTTGCCGCCGGCGGCGTCACCACGGAGACGCATCCGATGATCCATCTGTTCATCGAAAGCCATGCCATCCTGCTGCGCGATTTCGTGTTTTCCGGCGTTTCTCTGACGCGCCAGTTCCGCGTCGACGAGATCGAGCGGCTGACCGGCGATACGACATCGATGATCCGTGTCGACATCTGGGACCAGCTCAAAAGTCACATCGAAACAGCCGAACAACAGTTCCAGTCGCAGGCCGGCACATTGCCCAAATTGCTGTCGGCTTTTGAAAAACCGCCCGGGCCTTCGGGAAGCGAACGATGACCGAAGGATCCGAAACCGCCAGGCGTGACGCGCTGCTTGCTCGCCGGCTCGATCTCGTCGCCGGCGTCTCGGCGCTTACCGCGGAGGCACTGCGGCTCAACCAGAAACGTGCCGGTATCGAAATGGAGGTGCTGCGGCTGGAGCTTGAAATCGGAAGGAGCGGCGCCAATGCGCAACTGGTGCGGGACTTGCATGAGGCTGGGCAGAGCATGACGGCAATCTTGCAGGCGTGCGCGGCCTGTGAGGATCGCATCGTCGCGGCGGAAACCGACGTAGAGGAGCTTGATCGCCGGCTTGCCGCAACGGCGAACAAGAACTGACGGGAGAGAGAACATGAACCAGCAGTCGATGCAGAGCCTGACCTTGTTCGACCTCCTGGCCCGCAGCTGGCAGCGACCGTCGGCGATCGCCGATCTGCGCTTCAGCACCGACGGTTCGGCTGTCGCTTTCACTGCAGTCGACGGAACCGTCGCCATTGCCGCGGTCGCGGATCAGGAACCGCCGGAATCGCGGATCAGGGTGAGCAACGATCTCGGCCAGACGACGATCCGCCCGAGGGAGAAACCGCTCGTGCCGCTGATCGCGACAGTGGCATTCGGAGATGGCGATGTTCCGATCGCCGCCCATACGCATTCCGGTTTTCTGGTCGGCGCAGCCAGCGGCGAAGTGCTGCCTCTGACCGCCGGCGGTGAAGTCTTGGCCCCCCTCGTGAAGATCGATGGACCGATTGTGGCCATCGACCACAGCGCGAAGGCGGACAGGACAGCCATCAGCAATGGGCACGATGTCTTCCTCGCGCGCGGCCACAGCGGCGCGATGCGACTGGGGCGCGGCGAGATATCGTCGACAGGGGCCCTCGCCTTCTCGCCGGGCGGGCGGCGCCTCGCCTGCAGCGTTGGTGAAGGGCTGTCGATCTGGGCGGTCGAAGGCGATGCAGCGTTGATACGCGATATCTCCCTTCCGTCGCACCCGGTGTCGATCCGCTGGAGCGGCGACGGCACATGGTTGGCCTGCGGGCTCGAGACAGGCGGCTTCGCCCTGGTCAGCATGGCCGATGGCCGAGCGGACATCGTTGCGGGATTTCCATCACCGGTGCGGACGGTGTGCTGGAGCCAAGCGGCAAATGCGCTGTTTGCCTCGGGCGCCTTCCGGATCGCCGGCTGGTCGATGACCGCCCCTCCGGTTGGCGGCGAAACCTCCGGCGCACTGGAGACAGGCCGCGCCGGGCTGGTTCTTGTCGAGGCGGTGGCGGCACACCCGGAAAAGAAGCTGATTGCGGCGGGCTATGCCAACGGCCGCATCATCGTCGCTCAGACCGGAGGGCGGGACGAGCTCCTCGTCAGGCCACTGGGCAGCGCGGTCACGGCGCTTGCCTGGTCTGGCGATGGACGACACCTGGCGGTAGGCGCCGTCGACGGCACCGCCGCGATCGTCACCTTTCCCGCGCAGATGTTCAAATAGCGGACGCGGTCCGTATGAAACAGGAGGATGAAATGCAGACCGAACTCACAGCCGAGGACAAGAGCAAGGACGAATTTTTCGAACGGCTGGCCGAGCTGTCGCAAGAGATGGTGGCAAAGCATGGCAAGGATTTCAGCATGGGCGCGCTGGTGCTAGCCGCCCGCTGGATCGCCGAAAATCGCGTGGGCAAGCTCAAGACCAACTAGATCGACGAGACGATCCGTTCCTCGGGCGGCCCGGCGATCAGTCGCGCGGCACCGACAGCCCCGTGAGAAGCGGCGCGTAAGCGGCGAGCCTGCGGGATACGAACTCGGTGAAGAGCCGCACGCGCTTCGTCTTGCGCGTTTCGCCCTGCGTGAGAAGCCAGAGCGTCCCATGCATGGGCAGGTCGGTGCCTGGCACCCTCACCAATAGAGGGTCGGCATCTCCGACGAAGCACGGCAGCTTGGTCATCCCGATCCCTTGCTGCGCCGCTACGATCTGCGTCTCGGCGTCCGGGGTCCTGAACGGAACTCCCGTGGTGTGAACCTCTCCCTCGCGCGCCCAGTTCGGGAGTCCATGATCGTCTATGACGATCCACCGGATGGAATCAGGCGCGCCCGCACGCCACGCGGCCAGTCGATCGCGAGACATATAGACGCCGCTGAACAGCTCCGGTCCCTTCAGTCCGTGAAGATTGAGCGGCAGGGTCTTGCGGTCGGTGACAATGCGGATCGCGACGTCGGCCTCTCGGTTGGTCAGATTCGCTACGTCGCCGGACGACAGGATCTCCATCTCGATGTCTGGATGGAGACGCGCGAAGTCGGCGAGATCCGGCATGAGCAGGTGTGTGGCGAGGAACGGCGGAAGCGTGACCCGCAAAAGCCCGCGCGCGCTCTGGTCGCGCCCGAATACGCGTGTCTCCAGTTGGTGCGACGAGGCTTCCATCTGATTCGCGAGTTCGAGAACCTCCTCGCCCGCAGCCGTCAGGCGGTAGCCCGAAGGCAGCTTTTCGAACATCTGCGCCCCGAGGCGTTCCTCGAGTTGGGCGATGCGTCGCAGCACGGTTGAATGATTCACCCCGAGGTGCGCGGCGGCAGCCCGGACCGAGCCTCCGCGTGCGACGGCAAGAAAGTAGCGAACGTCATCCCAGTCGATCATGGTGCAATCTCGCACCGTGCGGTGCGCCTTCCAACCCCGTGTCCGACACATCGAACAGCATCTCGTATGTGGGTGGCACAAAGGGGATATCACAACCGATGCCGACAAGTGTGGCCTAATCCTGAATGGCGGACACCGACTTCGCGGCTGACGTCAATCGTGCAACCGGATCGATTTTGCACCACCGATGTGCGCGTTTCCCCACTCACTGCCTGACCCCGGCAGACTTATCTCCAGGCTCTCGGGGTTCTTCCCTAACGACCAAGGCAGAGCCTGAAAGGAAAAGTCATGGGAAAGTTGGACGGTAAGGTTGCAGTCATCACGGGTGGATCGAGCGGCATGGCGCTGGCGAGCGCCAGGCGGTTCGTTGAAGAAGGCGCTTATGTCTTCATAACGGGCCGAAGGCAGGAGGCGCTCGACGAGGCCGTCAGGCTGATTGGCCGGAACGTGACAGGCGTTCGCGGCGACGCGGCCAATCTCGACGACCTCGACCGCCTGTTTGACACGGTCAAGCGGGAAAAGGGCAGGATCGACATCCTGTACGCGAGCGCCGGTATCGGCGAAGCCGTCCCACTGGGCGAGATTGCCGAGCAGCATTTCGATGCGACCTTCGGCCTGAATACGCGCGGTACGCTGTTTACGGTTCAGAAGGCGTTGCCGCTGTTCAACGATGGCGGATCGATCTTCATGACCGGGTCGGTTGCTTCGGTGAAAGGTTTTCCTGGTTACGGCGTGTATGCGGCGAGCAAGGCGGCGTTGCGCTCATTCGCACGCACCTGGCTCAACGAACTGAAGGGCAGGAATATCCGGGTGAACGTGCTGAGCCCGGGGCCGATCGCCACACCGATGCAGGACCAAGTTCTCACCGAGGAGGCGAAGCGGATGTTCGAAACCCTGATCCCGAGGGGAAAGATGGGCCGTCCGGAGGAAATTGCGGCGGCCGCGCTGTTTCTCGCTTCAGACGAGTCGAGCTTTGTGAATGGGGTGGAGTTGTCCGTCGACGGCGGCTTCTCGGCCATCTGAATTCGCGCCGGATCGCAGGAATGGTGGAACGACTTCCGCGCTGGACAGCCGGTCCGGCCGCGCGAACTCGTTCACGGCCGGGCGCCTCCACGAAGATCGCCATGCGGCGAGACGGATAACCCGGCGCCGTTGAAGGCCGGGAATCAATATCAACACAGATCGGAGAAATATTATGAGCTACGCGATTGTAGGATTCGGCAAGATTGGCCAGGCTCTCGCCCACGCCTTCGCCCGTAGAAACATCGACGTGACCGTCGCGAGCCGCCGGCCGCCCGAGGCGTTGGCGCCGCAGGCTCGGGCGATTGGACCCACGGTCGTCGCCAAGTCGCTGCGGGAGGCGCTCGAGGCCGACACGATCATCCTGGCAGTCCCGTTCGGGGAACATCGCGAGGTTGCGAAGGCGCTGCCGAGCTGGAAAGGCAAGACGGTCATCGACGCGATGAACGCGTTTCCTGTCCCCGAGGAGCTGGACGGCCTCCCCTCCTCAGCCTTCGTTGCGAAGTCGTTCACCGGCGCCAAGTTCGTGAAAGGCTTCAATCACCTGATTGCGGCCACCCTGGCTGCCGATCCAATCGTCGAGGGCGGCCACCGGGTGGTCTTTCTGTCGAGCGACGACGAGGACGCGACCGCTCCCGTGGCGGATTTGGCCAAACAACTCGGGTTCGCACCCGTCAGGCTGGGAAAGCTCAACGAGGGTGGCGCGCTGGTGCACGCACGCGGCCGTACTTGGGGCCAGCTCATCTTCCAGGATTTGTTCAAGAAGGAGCAGTAATCGATCCAACCTTGCGATCGACACCGAGAACTGGTCGCGCGCTAACCTCTATTCCCACTCGATGTTTTTAGCCCAGCTAGGTCATTGATCTCGCTGGGTTTTTTCTTGCTTGCGGCACCGAAAGCCGACGCATGGTCCGTCAAAAAGTTACGCTTTTGATTTTAAAGGGAAAATCGCCGCGAAAAATATTTGGAGGTTTCACCAACTATCGGGGCCAATTGGGCAATTTTTTGCCCTTTGCCGTGTCCGACGGCGCGCGCAAGCCGTCTCAAAAAAAGTACCGTCACCGCTCCAACTAGCGCATCTTTTCATAGTCATGGCAGGCCCGATGGGCGTCGTATTTTCAACAAAATCAATTAGTTATTTTGCTTTTCGCCCAACCGCATCCTTCGCATCGATTCCAGCCAACGGTACCATCGGCATCAGTTTCGCCGCCGCAGGTGAAGACGTTGCCGGCGTGAGCCGGGCGTGCGGCGAATCGATTGGCGGACGAAGGCTCTGGCCAAACCACCAAGTTGTGGTAGAGTGATTATACCAGTTGATAACGTGACGATTGGCGCGGCCATCGTTTGGAAATCGGAGCAAGCATAGATGACAACGATTGCGCTGTTCGGAGCCGGCGGAAAAATGGGCTACCGTCTGTCGACCAATTTTCGCGGATCGGACTACACGATCCGTCACGTCGAGGTCAGTGAGGCGGGCCGCGAGCGACTGAAGACCGGACTGGGCTTCGATGCAGTCGGCGCCGACGAGGCGCTCAAGGGCGCTGACGTGGTGATCCTGGCCGTTCCCGACACCCATATCGGCAAGGTCGCGGCGAGCATCGAGAACAAGCTGGCGGCGGGCACAATGGTGGTGGTGCTCGATGCCGCCGCCCCCTTCGCCGGCCACCTGCCGAACCGTCCCGACCTCACCTATTTCGTCACCCATCCCTGCCATCCGCCGATCTTCAACGACGAGACCGACATGGCCGCCAAGAAGGACTTCTTCGGCGGCGTCAAGGCCAAGCAGCATTTCGTCAGCGCCCTGATGCAGGGGCCGGAGGCCGACTACGCCAAGGGCGAGGCGATCGCCAGGATCATCTGGGCGCCGGTGATGCGCTCGCATCGCGTCACGGTCGAGCAAATGGCGCTGCTGGAGCCCGGCCTTTCGGAGACGGTCTGCGCCTCGCTGCTGGTCGTCATGAAAGAGGCGATGGACGAAGTCGTGGCGCGCGGCGTCGAACGGCAGGCCGCGCTCGACTTCCTGCTCGGCCACATGAACGTGCTCGGCGCCGTCATCTTCGGCGAGACCCAGGGCGTGTTCTCCGACGCCTGTAACAAGGCGATCGAATTCGGCAAGCCGGTGCTGATGCGCGACGACTGGAAGCGTGTCTTCGAACCGGAAGAGATCGCGGCGAGCATCCAGCGGATTACGTGAGAGATGGCAGGACTTTCCCCTTCTCCCCTGCGGGAGAAGGGAAAGCTCCAGCAGATCATCAGATACATATCACCTGAAATAGTGGTTGACTCATTATACCAGTTGGCTAAGCTGTTCTCGAGCTCGGATCGTCAGGTTTCGCGGGAGTCGAAGCCTGAACGAGTGGAGGACGGGGAGTGACGATCTGCTCGGGAGGAGCCGGCGAGCGGCTTTTGAATCCGACGCGATCCGCCGCCTGACCAATTCAGACGCATGGCCCCGATCTACCAGGGCAAAAGTTTTTTCAACGGGAGGACTTCATGAAACTCACTCGCAGAATGACCCTTGCGGCTTTCGCCGGCATGCTGGCGCTCGGCACGGCGATGCCTGCCTATGCGGCGGACCTGATCGCCATCATCACGCCGTCGCACGATAATCCGTTCTTCAAGGCGGAGGCCGTCGGCGCCGAAGCCAAGGCCAAGGAACTCGGCTACGACACGCTGGTGCTGGTCCATGACGACGACGCCAACAAGCAGTCGGAGCTGATCGACACGGCGATCGGCCGCGGCGCCAAGGCGATCATCCTCGACAATGCCGGCGCCGACGCCACCGTCGCCGCCGTGCAGAAGGCCAAGGACGCCGGTATCCCCTCCTTCCTGATCGACCGCGAGATCAACGCCACCGGCGTCGCCGTGGCGCAGATCGTCTCCAACAACTACCAGGGCGCCCAGCTCGGTGCGCAGGAGTTCGTCAAGCTGATGGGCGAGAAGGGCAACTATGTCGAGCTGGTCGGCAAGGAATCCGACACCAATGCCGGCATCCGCTCCAAGGGCTATCACGACGTCATCGACGACTATCCGGACCTCAAGAAGGTGGCCCAGCAGTCGGCCAACTGGAGCCAGACCGAAGCCTACTCCAAGATGGAATCGATCCTGCAGGCCAATCCCGACATCAAGGGCGTGATCTCCGGCAACGACACGATGGCAATGGGCGCCTATGCCGCCCTTGCTGCCGCCGGCCGTAAGGATGTCATCGTCGTCGGCTTCGACGGCTCGAACGACGTGCGTGACTCCATCACCTCCGGCGGCATCAAGGCGACCGTGCTGCAGCCGGCCTTCGCGCAGGCGCAGACGGCTGTCGTACAGGCCGACGACTACATCAAGAACAAGAAGTCCCCCGCCCAGGAAAAGCAGCTGATGGACTGCGTGCTGGTCAATGGCGACAATGCCAAGAAGCTGGAGACCTTCGCGCTCACCAACTGAGCCGCGGCATCACATCAATCACAGGGGACGGACCTGAGGTCCGTCCCCTGCCCAATTTCCGTGGGTGCTTCCTGACCGCCATGCCGAACAAGCTGACCTGGTTGAGCTTCGCCGTGCCAATCCTTGCCGGAATGGCCGGCCTCGGACTCACCGCCTGCAAGATCCTGCCGACGCCGTCGGCGCAGGACGGCGGCAACGCGCCGGCCTTCAATCCCGACAAGATGGTCGAGGACATCTGGGCGCCGAAAGTGATCCCCTATCTTCAGCAGAAGGGCGGACCGTTCCCGGAAGTGCACGCCTTGGCCATCACCGACCCGGCCGCCGCCGGCGCCAAATACGGCAATCCGAAGAAGCAGGCGAATTCGCCCTGGACCTTTGCGGTGCGGCTGGAGGGCAAGATCGTCGCCGCCAACACGCAATCGCGCGCGGCGACCATCGACCTCGATGTCGACGGCGACGGCAAGGCCGATGCGCGGGTGCAGATCGGACCGGCTGTGCGCGGCACCGCGTTGCGCGACAGCCTCGACTTCATCCAGTTCAACGACTTCACCAACCAGATCGACTTCGCCCAGTTCGGCAAGGCGTTCAACATCTATGCCGACAAGACAGTGCTATCCAAGCTGCCGCGCGAAGCGCTCGAGGGCCGCAGCGCCAAGGTGCTCGGCGCCTATACGCTGGGCAGCGGCCAGGACCTGCCGCTGGTGACGCCGGCGGAGGCCGAGATCGGGCCGAAGCCATGAGCGCGGAAGCCGAGCGCGACGTCATCCTGAAGTTGGAGGATGTCTCCAAGGTTTATTCCGGCACGGTCGCGGTCAAGCGCGCCAATTTCGAGGTGCGCAGGGGCGCGGTCAACGTGCTGGTCGGCGAAAACGGCGCCGGCAAGTCGACGCTGATGAAGATTATCGCCGGCGTCGAGCAGCCAACCGCCGGGCGCATCCTGCTCGAGGGCGAGGAGGTGTCGTTCTCGTCGTCCGGCGATGCGGTGAAC
The DNA here is from genome assembly GCF_056404855.1 of Mesorhizobium sp. P2_B11. Lineage (NCBI taxonomy): Bacteria > Pseudomonadati > Pseudomonadota > Alphaproteobacteria > Hyphomicrobiales > Phyllobacteriaceae > Mesorhizobium > Mesorhizobium sp. P2_B11. Next base: position 884,604 of record NZ_JBFUDF010000001.1, on the reverse strand, counting down.
CGCGGCATCGGCATGGTGTTCCAGGAGCTCAACCTGTTCGGCAACTTGACCGTCGCCGAAAACATCTTCGCCACCCGCGAGATCACCAACCGGTTCCGCAAGATCGACCGCAAGGAGCAGGAGCGGCGCGCCGCGGAATTCCTCGAAAGGCTGCAGGCCGGCATCCGGCCGGACATGCTGGTCGAGGATTTGCGCATCGGCCAGCAGCAGCTGGTCGAGATCGCCAAGGCGGTCTCGCTCGACGCGCGCATCCTTATCATGGACGAGCCGACCTCGGCGCTGAGCGCGGCGGAAGTCGAGATCCTGTTCAAGGTGATCGCCGACCTCAAGGCGCGCGGCGTCGCCATCGTCTACATCTCGCACCGGCTGGAAGAGCTGATCCGCATCGGCGACTACATCACCGTGCTGCGCGACGGCCGCATCACCGGCCAGGAGCAGATGAGACAAGTCGACACGCAGTGGATCGTGCGGCAGATGATCGGCTCCGACGCCAAGGATTTCGCCAAGGCCGACGGCCACGCTCCCGGCGAGGAAATCTTTCGCGCCGAGGACATCTGCCTGCCGCGCGCGACCGGCGGTCTCGCGGTCGACCACGTCTCGCTGTCGCTGCGGGCCGGCGAGATTTTAGGCATTTACGGCCTGATGGGTGCCGGGCGCAGCGAATTGTTTGACTGCATCATGGGCCGTCACGGCCACGCCACCGGTTCGATCTTCATCGCCGGCAAGCAAGTGCGCGAGCGCGACACGACGCGGCGCATCCGGCGCGGCCTGGCGCTGATCCCCGAGGACCGCCAGCGCGAGGGCCTGGTGTCGATCCTGTCCGTCGCGAGCAATCTGACGCTGGCCAGCCTGTCGCGCTTTGCCCGCCTGTTCCACATCCGCGGCGCCGAGGAGAAGCAGGCGGTGACTGGCATGGTGCGGGAGTTGGCGATCAAGGTCGCCGACCCGGCGCAGGAGGTCTCCTCGCTGTCCGGCGGCAACCAGCAGAAGGTGGTGATCGGCAAGGCGCTGCTCACCCGACCTAAGGTGCTGTTGATGGACGAGCCCAGCCGCGGCATCGATGTCGGCGCCAAGGCCGACGTCTTCCGCACCATGCGCAAGCTGTCGCGCGATGGGCTGGGTATCCTGTTCGCCACTTCCGATCTCGACGAGGTGATGGCGCTGTCCGACCGCATCGCGGTGATGAGCAATGGAAAACTGACCGGCATGTTCGATCGCGCCGAGGCGACGGAAGCGGCAATCGTCGCCGCATCGGCGTTCGGCCACGGGCCGGCGGGGCATAGGGAGACCACCACCCATGACTGACATCCCGGCCAAGGCGGCTGCCCCCTCCACGTCCAGTGGCTCGATTCTTCTGACATTGATGAAGCTCAGGACCTTCATCGCGCTGATCGCGGTGCTGGTGTTCTTCTCGATCGCGGCGCCGAACTTCCTGTCGGCGGCAAACCTGATCCTGATGGCCAAGCATGTGGCGCTGAACGCCTTCCTGGCCATGGGCATGACCTTCGTCATCATCACCGGCGGCATCGACCTCTCGGTCGGTTCGATCGTCGGCCTGTGCGGCATGGTGGCAGGCTATCTCGTGCTCAATGGCATCGACCTGCAGATCGGCTACACCATCTATTTCAACGTCGTCGAGATCGCGCTGATCACGCTTGCCGTCGGCATAGCGATCGGCGCCGTCAACGGGCTGCTGATCACCAGGCTGAACGTCGCGCCCTTCATCGCCACGCTCGGCGTACTCTATGTCTCGCGCGGCCTGGCGCTGCTGTCATCCGACGGCCGCACCTTCCCCAATCTGGTCGGCAAGCCGGAGCTCGGCACCACCGGCTTCGGCTTCCTCGGCGCCGGCAAGCTGCTCGGCCTGCCGGTCTCGATCTGGATCCTGATCGTGGTGGCGCTGGGCGCCGCTTACCTCGCCAAGTACACGCCGCTCGGCCGCCACATCTTCGCCGTCGGCGGCAATGAGCGGGCGGCGCGGATTTCGGGCGTGCGCGTCAACATGGTGAAGATGTTCGTCTACATGTTCTCCGGCTTCTGCGCGGCCATCGTCGGCCTGATCATCTCGTCCGAGCTGATGGCCTCGCATCCGGCGACGGGCGAAAGCTTCGAGCTCAACGCGATCGCCGCAGCGGTACTCGGCGGCACCTCGATGTCTGGCGGGCGCGGCACGATCGGCGGAACCATTGTCGGCGCTTTCGTCATCGGCATCCTGTCGGACGGGCTGGTGATGATGGGGGTGAGCTCGTTCTGGCAGATGGTGATCAAAGGTCTGGTCATCATCGTCGCCGTCGTCGTCGACCAGGCACAGCGCCGGCTGCAAAGCCGCGTTACACTGATGCAGATGGCGAAGGTGGGTTGAGCATGGTGGCATTGCGGGGAGCGCTGATCGGCTGCGGCTTCTTTGCCGTCAACCAGATGCATGGCTGGCGTGACATTGACGGCGCCTCGATCGTCGCTATCTGCGACCGCGATCCGGAACGACTGCAGATCGTCGGCGACCAGTTCGGCATTGCGAAGCGCTATACCGACGCGGCCGCTTTGTTCGAAGGCGAAACGCTGGACTTCGTCGACATCGCCACCACCGCGCCCAGCCATCGGCCGCTGGTCGAGATGGCGGCGAAGCATCGCGTGCCAGCGATCTGCCAGAAGCCTTTCGCGCCGACGCTTGCCGACGCCAAGGCGATGGTGAAGGCTTGCGCAGATGCCGGCGTGCCGCTGATGGTGCATGAGAATTTCCGCTGGCAGTCGCCGATCCAGGCGGTGCGCGCCGTGCTCGACAGCGGCGAGATCGGCACGCCCTTCTTCGGCCGCATCTCGTTCCGCTCCGCCTATGACGTGTTTTCCGGCCAGCCCTATCTGGCGACCGGCAAGCGCTTCATCATCGAGGACCTCGGCATCCACATAATCGACATCGCCCGCTTCCTGCTCGGCGACATTTCGACGATCACCACGCGGACGGCGCGCATCAACCCGGCGATCGCCGGTGAGGATGTCGCGACGATGCTGATGGACCATGAAAGCGGTGCCACGTCGGTGGTCGATTGCAGCTATGCCAGCGGGCTTGCCACCGAACCGTTCCCGGAGACGCTGATCGAGATCGACGGCAGCGACGGCACGATCCGTCTGGCGCAGGGCTACAAGCTGACCGTCACCGGCAGGAGCGGGACGGTGGTGAGCGATGTCTCGCCGCCGCTGCTCCCCTGGGCGTCGCGCCCCTGGCACAACATCCAGGAAAGCGTCGTCGCCATCCAGAAGCACTGGGTCGACTGCCTGGCGATAGGAATAGAGCCCGCCACCTCCGGTGCCGACAATCTCAAGACCTTCGCGCTGGTCGAGGCCGCCTACGCCGGTGCGGCGAGCCACGAGCCGGTCCATCTCGATGCCTTGCTGAAATGACCGCCGACGCTTTTTCCCTCTACGGCACGCATGCGGTCGAAGCCGAGCCGGTCAGGCTGAGTGCGGGCGCGCTCAGCGCCGACTTCGTCAACGGCAATCTGCGCACCATTCGCCATGGCGGCACCGAGGTGCTGCGCGCCATCGCCTACATCGTGCGCGACCGTGACTGGGGCACCTACGAGCCCGAACTGACCGACCTTGTCATCGACCAGCGCGCCGATGCCTTCTCCGTCAGCTATGCGGCACGCTGCACGGGACCGGACGGGAGCAAGCTCGGCTTCCGCGCCACCATCAAGGGCTCTGCCGATGGCGCGCTGGTGTTCGATGTCAGCGCGCTGCCCGAGAGCGATTTCGAGACCAACCGCTGCGGCTTCTGCGTCCTGCATCCGATCGCCGGCCTTGCCGGCAGCCCGGTGACGGTCGAGCACACCGACGGCAGCGTGGCGGACACCAAGCTGCCCCTGCTGATCGATCCCTGGCAGCCGTTCAAGGATATTCGCGCCATCACGCATCAGGTCCGGCCGGGTGTGGCCGCCGAATGCCGGATGGAAGGCGATGCTTTCGAGATGGAAGACCAGCGCAACTGGTCCGATGCCTCCTACAAGACCTATGTGCGGCCTCTGGCGTTGCCATGGCCGTACGTGCTGCCGGCCGGCGAAACCAACCGCCAGACGATCACGCTGCGCATTGCCGGCAACGGCAAGGCGCCGGCAGTTGCCGCTGCGCCCGAGCCAGTCCGCGTGACGCTCGGCGAGCCCGGCGCCTCGCTGCCCGAGATAGGCGTGGTCATCTATTCCGATGATGTCGAGGCGACGCTCGCGAAGCTTTCCGCGCTGATGGAATTGGGGCCACGGCAGCTGCTGCTCCACTACGATCCGACGCGCGGCCACGGCTTCGAGGCGCTGCACGCCTTCTCCCGGCTCGCCGAGGCCTATCCGTCTGGCACGACGCTCGAATGCGTCGTCGCCTGCGACGGCGATCTCGATGCCGAGCTTTCCGGCGTCGCCAGCATGGTGCGCCGGGCCGGCCTGCGGCTTGATGCCATCGCCGTCTCGCCCTCGGTCGACCGGCAGTCGACGCCGCCGGGCAGCGCCTGGCCGCCCTGCCCGCCACTCGACGACGTCTATGCCGCCGCGCGGCGCGCCTTTCCGGACATCCGCCTCGGCGGCGGCATGTTCAGCTATTTCACCGAACTCAACCGCAAGCGTGTTCCCGCCGGCCTGCTCGACTTCGTCACCCACTGCACCTGCCCGATCGTGCACGCGGCCGACGACCTCAGCCTTATGCAGTCACTGGAGGCGCTGCCCTTCATCACGCAATCGGCGCGGGCGATCTTCGGCGACAAGCCGTACCGGATAGGACCATCGACCATTGCCATGCGCCAAAACCCCTATGGCGGCGCGACCAAGGACAATCCGGAGGGACAGCGCATCGCCATGGCCAATCGCGATCCGCGCCATGCCGGGCAGTTCGCCGCCGCCTGGACGATCGGCTATGCCGCGCGCGTGGCATCTGCCGGGCTGGAGATTCTGACGCCTTCCAGCTTCATCGGACCGTTCGGCCTGCTCGCGTCATCGGACGAGCCCGCCGAGGAAGGCGCGCCCCGGCCGCTTTTCCATGCCGTGAAGATGCTCTGCGACCTGGCCGGCCACCGGTATGTCACTACCGCGGTCAGCGACGACACAAGAGTAGCAGCACTTGCCGGCCGCTCGCCGGCGGGTGAGACGGTCGTCTGCCTGGCCAACCTGACAGCAGGCGATGTACCGGTCGACATTTCCGGTCTGGGCAAGGCTTCGCTCACCATTCAGGATGAAAGCGGGCCAGCCATCAGCCGGGATGCGGGCGGCAGGCTGGTGATGCCGCCTTACGCGATCGCCCGGATCGGCTGAACCGGGTTACTTTTCGGAATTCATCACGTAGAGGGCGCGCGAGCGTTCGAGGTGCTTGATCATCGCTTTCTCGGCGCCGTCGGCATCCTTCTTCTCGATGCGGCCGATGATCTCCTCGTGCTCGGTCAGCGTGAACTTCTCCTTGCCGGTCCAGATCAGCATCTCGGTGTGATATTCCTTGAGCCAGCCGAGCATCGCCTCGCTGACGGCGACATAGATCGGATTGCCGGAAATCGCCGCGATCTGGGTGTGGAACTTCATGTCGGCGGAGATGAAGGCTTCGGAGTCGTCGCGAAAGCCGCGCTGCTCTGCGATGGTGGCCCGTAGCCGCTGCACGTCCTCGGCGGTGGCCTTCTCGGCCGCTTCCCGCACCATGCCGCGCTCGAAGAAGATGCGCGCGCTTTTGAGATGCTCCAGCGTGTCCTTCGACGACGACAGGATCATCTTGGCGGCGCCATCGACCTGCCTGATGATCGACTTGGCAGTCAATTGCAGCACCTTGGCGCGCTCGCCATGCGAGATGGCGACGAGGCCCATATTGCTCAGCGCCTGCATCGCCTCGCGGATCGCCGGACGGCCGACCTCGAAACGCTCCATCAGTTCGCGTTCCGACGGCATGTCGTCGCCCGGCTGCAATTCGCCGCTGGTGATCAGGCGCTTCAGCCGCGCAAAGACTTCATCGGAAAGCTTGCGCCGGACGATCGGCTCCGAACGGTTCATCGTCGCGAATCACTCCCTTGACCAGTCCTGTCTAGCATCGCCGGCCTGATTCCCGGAAATGCCAGCGTGCTCGCCCGCGCCTATCGCCTCGACGGCGTATTTGCTTGCAAAGCTTATGTACTCATTATACCAGATTTCAAATAACGAGGAACCTTTTTCGGAACGCCTCGGCAGGGTCACAGGCAAGATGATCACCCTCACCTATCGCATCGAAACGTCCGGCAGCATTGAGGCGATGGCGGCCAAAATCGCCAGCGACCAGTCGACCGGAACCTTCGTCGCGCTGCCCGGTGAGACTGAGGAACTAAAGGCGCGCGTCGCGGCCCATGTGCTGGCAATCCGGCACTTGCCCGATGCCGAGCAGCCTTCCATCCCCGAAGCCGACCCCGGCCCGTTCAAACGCGCCGATGTCGACATCGGCTTCCCGTTCGATGCGATCGGCACCGACCTTGCGGCGCTGATGACGATTGCCATCGGCGGCACCTATTCGATCAGGGGCTTTTCCGGCATCCGCGTCGTCGACATGAAGCTGCCGGAAGAATTCAGGGGCGCGCATCCCGGCCCGCAATTCGGCGTCGCCGGCAGCCGCCGGCTGACCGGCGTCGAGGGCCGCCCGATCATCGGTACCATCGTCAAGCCGGCGCTCGGCTTGCGGCCGCAGGAGACGGCCGCGATGGTGGGCGAGCTGATCGAAGCCGGCGTCGACTTCATCAAGGACGACGAGAAGCTGATGAGCCCGGCCTATTCGCCATTGGCGGAGCGGGTGAAGGCGATCATGCCCTTGATCCTCGACCACGAGCAGAAGACCGGCAGGAAGGTGATGTATGCCTTCGGTATCTCGCATGCCGATCCCGACCAGATGATGCGCAACCATGATCTTGTGGTCGAAGCCGGCGGCAATTGCGCGGTGATAAATATCAACTCCATCGGCTTCGGCGGCATGGCTTACCTCCGGAAACGCTCCGGCCTTGTGCTGCACGCCCACCGCAATGGCTGGGACATCCTCACCCGCCATCCCGGCCTCGGCATGGATTTCAAGGTCTGGCAGCAGTTCTGGCGGCTGCTCGGCGTCGACCAGTTCCAGATCAACGGCATCAGCTCGAAATACTGGGAGCCGGACGACTCCTTCGTCCGCTCCTTCGAGGCGGTGACGACGCCGCTCTTCACGCCCGACGACTGCGCGCTCCCTGTGGCAGGTTCCGGCCAATGGGGCGGCCAGGCGCCGGAGACCTATGAGCGCGCCGGCCGCACGGTCGACCTGCTCTATCTGTGCGGTGGCGGCATCGTCAGCCATCCGGACGGACCGGGCGCCGGCGTGCGCGCCGTGCAGCAGGCCTGGCAGGCGGCGGTCGACGGCATTCCGCTGGCGGATTTCGCCAGGAGCCATCCCGAGCTGGCGCGCTCGATCGAAAAGTTCGGCGACGGCAAGGCGGCCTGACGCATGAGGGACCTTCTGCTCAGCTATTATGGCGATGACCTCACCGGCTCGACCGATGTTATGGAGGCGCTCGAACTCGGCGGCGTGCCGACCGTGCTGTTCATGCGCCAGCCGGACGCGGCGCAGCTGGCGCAATTCCCGTACTGCCGCGCCGTTGGCCTCGCCGGCACCAGCCGCAGCGAGACACCGCAATGGATGGACACGCATCTCAAGGACGCATTCGCCTGGCTGAAGACGTTGAACGCCGCCATCTGTCACTACAAGGTTTGCTCGACCTTCGATTCCAGCCCCACGATCGGCAGCATCGGCCGGGCGATCGAGATCGGCCGCGCGGTGTTCGCACAGGACAGCGTGCCGCTGGTGGTCGGCGCGCCGCAGCTCAAGCGCTACACCGCCTTCGGCCATCTGTTTGCCGCCTATCGCGACAAATACTACCGCATCGACCGCCATCCGGTGATGAGCCGCCATCCGGCGACGCCGATGGATGAGGCCGATCTTCTGATCCATCTGTCGCGGCAGACCGCGCTGCCCTCAGGATTACTCGACCTGGCGACGCTGCGTTCGGCCAACCGGTCGGCGGCCTTCGATCGTCTCGCCGAGGAGGGCGCCGCGATCGTGCTCATCGATGTCGACAGTCCGGAAAGCCAGGCGCTTGCCGGCAAGGAGATCTGGCGCAGCCGCAAGCCCGGTGGTTCCTTCGTCGTCGGCTCGTCCGGCGTCGAGTATGCGCTGCTCGCCGAATGGGCGGAGACCGTTCGCCCGGAGTCCCGCTTTTCGCCACCGGGCGCTGCCGGCCGCGTCGCGGTGGTCTCGGGCAGCTGTTCACCGACGACCGAGCGGCAGATTCGCCATGCACTGACCGATGGATTCGACGGTATCGAAGTCGATCCCGTCGAACTTGTCTCGGAGAACTCCGAACAGGCGATCGCGCTCGCGGCAGCAAGCGGCCGCACCGGCCTGGAAGCCGGGCGCAGCGTCATCCTCTACACCGCGCTCGGACCCACGGCCGATCGCGGCGCCGAGATCGACCGTGAGCAAGGCGCTCGCCACAAGCTCGGCCGCGGCCTCGGCACGCTGCTGCGGCAACTGACCGAAGAGCAGGACCTGAAGCGCGTCATCATCGCCGGCGGCGACACGTCGAGCCACGCGCTGGGACAGATGGGCGTCGATGCGCTGACAGTCAGGATGCCGCTGCCCGCCTCCCCTGGCTCCCCGCTGTGCGTCGCCCATTCGCGCATCAAGGCAATCGATGGGCTGGAAGTGGCGCTGAAGGGCGGACAGGTCGGAACCGACCGCTATTTCTCTGCCATCCGCGATGGCGTTGGCGGCTAGCGGCCCCCCACACGGCTTGAGGAGAAAAACAGCTAGCGCCTGCGTGCAGATCCAGGCGGCAGGTGAAGAACTTACCTCGCGAACCTTTCCTGCCGGGTGGAAATCACGATAACACTCGGTACTATTTGCGGAATACCGAGATCGGGAGGATGCCGGTGCAGACCAAGAAGATCATCAACGACGGCAACCGCGCCGTCGACGAGATGCTGGAAGGTATTCTCGCCGCGCATCCGCGCCATCTCAAAAGCGCGGGCGGCAGTCCACGCTCGATCGTCGCCCGCGATGGGCCGCGCCCCGGCAAGGTCGGCCTCGTCATCGGCGGCGGCTCGGGCCACGAGCCGACCTTTCTAGGCTTTGTCGGCAAGGGGCTGGCCGATGCCGCGGCAATCGGCAACGTCTTCGCCTCGCCACCCCCAGACCCGATCCTCGAATGCGCCAAAGCGGTCAGCGGCGGCGCTGGGGTCCTGTTCATGTACGGCAACTATGCCGGTGACGTGATGAATTTCGATATGGCGGCCGAGATGGCAGCGATGGACGATATCGAGGTGCGCACGGTTCTGAGCACCGACGATGTCGCTTCCGCGCCCGTTGGCGACAGGCACAAGCGGCGCGGCGTCGCGGGCAATTTCTTCATTTTCAAGGCGGCCGGTGCGGCCTGCGACCGGATGCTGTCTTTCGACGAGTGCGAGCGCGTCGCAAAAAAGGCCAACGATCACACCTTCACCGTGGGCGTGGCGTTGTCGCCGTGTTCGCTGCCACAGACCCGCCGGCCGAATTTCGAGATCGGGCCGGACGAGATGGAGATCGGCATGGGCATCCACGGCGAGCCCGGCATCGCGCGCGGAAAACTGAAGACGGCCAATGAGATCACCGACGAGATGCTGGACAGGATCCTCGACGAGATGGCGCCGTCGCGCGGCGACAAGGTCGCCGTGCTCGTCAACTCGCTCGGCTCGACGCCACTGATGGAGCTCTACATCATGAACCGTCGGGTGAAGCAAAGGCTTGACGATATCGGCGTTTCGATCCACGCGACCTGGGTCGGCAACTACTGCACCTCGCTTGAAATGGCCGGCGCCTCGATCACTTTACATCAACTGGACGACGAGTTGCAGACGATGCTGGACCACCCATGCGACTGCGCCATGTTTCGCGCCGGCTAGACCATGGTCCCGAAAAGTGGGGTGTCGCTTTTCGGAAATCATGGTCAAACAATAGACCTCAGCGGCAAGGGACGATGACATGACGACAATCGATACTGCCCGCCTTGCTGCGATGTTCGTGGCTATCGCTGACGCCATGTCAGCCGACAGGGACCGGCTGTGCGCACTCGACGGGGTGATTGGCGATGCCGACCACGGCATCGCGATGGAGCTGGGATTTTCCGCGGTACGCGATGCGGTGGCAGTGCTTGATACCGGATCCACCGATCCGTCCACCTTGCTCAACGCCGCGGCAAAATCGTTCCTGAATGCCGTCGGCGCCTCCTCCGGTCCGCTCTATGCCACCGCGCTCATGCGCGGCGCGGCAGCCGTGAAGGGCAAGACGACCCTCGACGAGGCCGACGTGGTCGCGCTGTTCCAGGCCATGGCCAAGGGCATTCAGGATCGCGGCAAGGCCGAGCCAGGCGAAAAGACGATGATGGATGCCTGGGCGCCGGCAGCGCATGCGGCGGGCGAGGCGCTGGCCGCCGGCAAGGGTCTGGCGCAGAGTTTTGAGGCGGCTGTGCAGGCGGCAAGGGCAGGCGCGGAAGCGACCAAGACGATGATCGCCGCCAAAGGCCGGGCATCGCGCCTTGGCGAACGCTCGCTTGGCCATATGGATCCAGGCGCGGCGTCCGCCGTGACCGTGATCGAGGCTATGCGGATCGCCTTGACCAACTGACCAAGAACGATCCGCAGGATATCTCAGCGCTTCGCGTCGAGCTTGTCGACCGCCTGCACGTTGGCGGCAGAGGGGCCGTTTGGATCGAACTCCGAGGCCAGCCACGCATCGGCGATCGATTTCGCCAGTTCAGGACCTATGACGCGCGCGCCCATGGTGATGATCTGGGCGTTGTTTGATTTCGCGGCGCGCTCCGCCGAATAGGTGTCGTGGGTCAATGCAGCACGAATGCCCGGCACCTTGTTGGCCGAGATGCTGACGCCGATGCCGGTGCCGCAAAACAGGATGGCGCGGTCGTAATTGCCGTCGATAATTTCATGGCCAATTGCGGCGGCGATATCGGCGTAAAATCCGGCCTGGCTGAGATCGACGACCTGCAGCTCTGGCTTGGTGGCGAGATGCTTGGCGATGACGTCGAGCAGAGGCTTGCCGGCGCTGTCGGCTCCAAGTGCGATCTTCATGACGATAAACTCCTTTGCCTCGTGGTCAGCGCGCGATAGCGGCCGACGCCTTTTTCAGAATATCGATATAGCCTTCCGCATGCCATGCCGAGCGGCCGATGAACAGGCCGTCTATATGCGGCTGGCCGATCAGTTCGGCGGCATTGCCGGGATTGACGCTGCCGCCGTAGAGCACAAACGGGGCAACGGGCAGCCGGCTCGCGGCGACCTGTTTGATCAGCGCCTGCTGCTTGTCGGCATAGTCGGCGCTGGCCGGGATGCCCTTCTCGCCGATCGCCCACACCGGCTCGTAAGCAAAGAGGATTTCCGCCGACAACTCATTGTCCGCGAGGCCTTGCAGTGCGCCCAGAACCTGCGCGGTCAAAACCTCGTCGGCGCGGCCGCCTTCGCGCTCTGCGAGCGTCTCGCCGACGCAGATCAACGGCACCAGGCCATGCCTGACTGCTGCAGCCGTTTTCAGTCCCACGGTCTTGTCCGTCTCGCCAAAATGTTCGCGGCGCTCGCTGTGGCCGAGTTCGATCAGGTCGAGCCCGCAATCCCTCAGCATCGGCGGCGAAATCTCGCCCGTCCAGGCGCCGGCATCGGCCCAGTGCATATTCTGCGCACCAACCTTGACGCGGGTGTTGGCAAGCGCTGCCTTGACCTCGCGCACGGCGGTGAATGGCGGAATGACGAAAGGCTGTATCGCCGGATCGAAGCCCGGCACGAACGCCGCCAGCGCCTCGGCGAATTGCAACGCCTCCGCCAGCGTCTTGTTCATCTTCCAGCTAGTGCCGACCCAATATGGGGTCATTCTCTTCTCCTTCGATCCGAAATTCGGATGATGCGTTGCCTCAGCCGTGAGGCTTGAGATCGTCGCGGCCGCTGTCGATGTAAGGCGCCCAGAAATCCACCGACTCGCGGATCATTGCAACAACCTGATGATCGACCGGTTCCCTCTCCCGGAACGAAAGCTCAAGGCAGATCTCATTGTCGGTTCCGCCACCCGCCCGCACGGTATCGAGCAGCTTCTCCGGGATAATGCGGCCATCCTTGTTGTACGCCGCCGTGAACGGCCAATGCCCGCCCTTGTTCATCGACGACTGCTTGATGTGGATGATCGGCGATTGCAACGGAAAGGCTTTCGCCCAGGCATAGGGATCGGTGTCGTCAGGGTTGGGTGAGGTCACGTCGCCATGGTCGATGTCGACCATCATCTGCATCGGTATCGGCAGCCTGGCCGCATCGATGGCGCCCTGCAGTTCGACGCAGCTTTGGATCGTGTGACCAAATTCGCGGCCCACCGACATCGGCTCCCAGAACAGATAGGTCAAGCCGGCCGCCTTGGCATGCTCGGCCACCTCGCGCCAGCATTCGAGCGCGATGTCGAGAAGCACTGCCCGCCGCTGCGGATCGTCAAAATCCTTGTAGGTGAATATGGCGAACTGCGTGCCCATGCCCGACGCGCCGAGTTCGGCGGAAATGTCGGCGAAGGTCTTGAACCAGTCGACATAGTAGCGCCGCACATCCGCGTCCGGGTGCCCGAAATGATTGAGCCGGCCATAGGGCCCGGTCATCCCTGAGGTGATGCGCACGCCGGTCCGCGCCAGCGCGCTGTTGAACAGGCGCAGGAACTTGGCAATCGTTGCCGCCGGCCAACCCGGATTGACGAATTCATGCGTCAACTGCACGTCGCGAATGCCGATGCCATAAGCAATCGCGTCAATCAGATCGTCCGGATCGGCGAAGCGATTGACCAGCGGGTTGGTGTTGAGGGAAAGCGTGAAGGCCATCAGTTTGCCGCCGCCATGATCTTGGTGGACCACTCTTCGAATGTTTTCCGCTCGGCCGCATTGATATGCAGGCCGTGCTTGGTTCGGCGCTCGAGAACGTCGGCAGCGGTCATCGCCCATTCGGTCTCGAACAGGAAAACAGCTTCCCGCTCGTAGAAATCCGGGCCGAAACGACGGCCGAGATCGGCCTCGTTTTTGACGCCCTTCAGCAAGGCGCGCGTGCGCGTGCCGTAGCTTCGCGCATAGTGCTTCACCAGCGACGGGCTAAGCCAGGAAAACTCGGCGTGCAGATCGCCCAGAAACTGCTCGAAATCCGCGTTGGGCAAGTCACCCCCCGGCAAGGGAATTTTTGCCGTCCAGGCCTTCTTCATCGCCGGGAAGAACGGCTGGATTTTTTCCAGCGCATGTTCGGACAGCTTGCGGAAAGTGGTGATCTTGCCGCCGAACACTGAAAGCAGCGGCGCACCGCCATTTGGGGCATCGAGCTCGAAAATATAGTCGCGCGTCACCGCACTCGGATTGTCGGCATTGTCGTCATAGAGCGGACGCACGCCCGAGAAACTGTAGACCACGTCCTGCGCGGTGAGCTGTCGCTTGAAATAGCGATTGACGACCTTGATCAGATAATCGACTTCGCTAGCCTCGGCCGCCACTTCTTCGGGTCGGCCTTCATAGGGAATGTCGGTGGTGCCAATCAGCGCCAGGTCGTTCTCATACGGGTTGACGAAAATCACTCGCTTGTCGTTGTTCTGGATCAGATAGGCCTGCCGTCCCTCCCAGAATTTGGGCACGACGATATGGCTGCCCTTCACCAGGCGAACGTTGCGGGTGGAATTCTGGCCCGCAACGCGGCTGACAATGTCGTTCACCCATGGTCCAGCCGCATTGACCAGCCCCTTTGCGCGGACTTTCGTCACCGCACCGGAGCGGCCGTCCTGCATGTCGATCGACCACAGGCCGTCTTCGCGCCGCGCAGCGATACAGGCAGTGCGGGTGAACACTTTTGCGCCGCGCTGACTGGCGTCGAGCGCGTTGAGCAGCACCAGCCGGGCATCATCGACCCAGCAGTCGGAATACTCGAACCCGCGCTTGAATTCGTCCTTGATCGGCGCCCCTTCCGGCGCGGTCCTCAGGTCCAGCGTTCGCGTGCCCGGCAGCCGCTTGCGGCCGCCAAGATGGTCGTAGAGAAACAGTCCGAGCCGGACCAGCCAGGCCGGCCGGTCTTCAGGGCTGTGCGGCAGCACGAAGCGCATCGGCCAGATGATGTGCGGCGCAGCCTCCAGCAGCACCTCGCGTTCGATCAGCGCTTCGCGCACCAGCCGGAACTCGTAATATTCGAGATAGCGCAGGCCGCCATGCACCAGCTTGCCGGAGCGCGAACTGGTGCCTTGCGCCAGATCGTCCTTCTCGCACAGGATGACCGACAGCCCGCGACCGGCCGCATCGCGCGCGATGCCGGCGCCGTTGACGCCACCGCCAATCACGAAGAGATCGACAACATCAGACATATCGCTCAAGACTTTGCTCCTGTGCGGTGCGCCATGCCCTTCCACACCGGCCGCAGCGCCTGACGCGCCGCGACGAAGGATGGAAACAGCGCATCGTAGGTGTGGGAAAGCGCCTCGTCATAGGCATCGCATTCGCCCAGCAGCGGCGTCACCCATTCGGCGCAACACTCATCCATGGAGCGATAGATGCCGAGCCTGACCGCGGCCATCATCGCCGCACCCGCAGCACCTGCTTCCTGGCGGCTGCTGGTTCTGACTTGCGCGCGGGTCGCAGCAGCAATGATGCGGCGCAATGACGGACTGCGCGCCGCGCCGCCCGACAGCCGGATCTCGCTCGGCATGCTGCCCATCGCCTCGTAGCAATCGCGGGCCGCGAAGGCCAGGCCTTCGAGAACCGCGCGCGCCAGATCGCCAAAGCCGTGCTTGACGGAAAGGCCTATGAACCCTGCCCGCGCATCGGGATCGACGAACGGTCCGCGTTCGCCGGCCAGCGAGATATAGGGCTGATAGACCAGCGATCCCGGCTCCGATCCTTCGACCCAGACGTCGAGCGCTTTCAGTAGCTCGTCGCGCGACGGCTTGGCGCCGCTGGCTGTAAGCACGTCGCGCGCCAGGCCAAGCAGCCAGTCGATGTTGAGCGTCGCCGCCATATTGGATTGCAGTTGCGCATAGGCGCCGGGAACCGGCATGGCGATCGTGTAGCCGGATGCGTTGTCGTTGAGGACGACATCGTCAGGAGTGCGCGCCAGGCGGGTGTGGATGCCGGTCGAGCCGATAACCGTGCAGCCGACAGTGCCGCTCGGATCGTAGAGGCCGGCGCCAAGCGCGGTGCTGACCATGTCGACGTAACCCAGCACCACCGGCGTGCCCGCAAGCAGGCCGGTCTCGCCTGCAGCCGACACAGAGAGCGGGTGATGGTCGGTCGTGCCTTCAAGCATGGGCGGCAACAGGCGGCGATGCGTCGTCAGATCGAGAATGTCGAGCACCTCGTCGGAATAGCTGCGCGAGCGGAAATCGCCGAAGGTGAAAGTGCCTTCCGAAGGATCGGTGGCGCGCTCGCCGGTCATTTTGAAATAGAGCCAGTCCTTGCAATGAAAGGCCGTGGCTGCCCGCTCCAGGATTTCCGGGCCGTTCCTTTTCAGCCAGCTGAGCTGAGCGCCTTGCTGGCAGGCATTCAGCCCGGTGCCGGTAATCTCGAACCGCGTGCGATCCCGTGTATCGCCGCGCATTTCTTCCACCAGATGTCCGGCGCGGGCGTCGAGCCAGAGCCAGGCGCGCCCGACCGGCAAGCCGTCGCCATCGATCAGCCAGGTGCCGTCGCCCTGCCCGGTGATCGCAATCGCTGCGGTTCGCCGCTCGAGATCGGGAATTTTCGTCGCCAGCTCGCGCACCGTCTCAACCATGTCGCGCCAGGTCTGATCGAGATCCTGCTCGGCGCCGCCGCCTTCCAGCGTGACAAAGGTGTTGGTCACCGACGCCATGGCGAGCTGCCGCCCCGAAAGATCGAAAGCGACCGATTTGATCACGGACGTTCCCGCGTCGATCCCGATCAGCAGGTCTTTCATGCGGCAAGTTCCGGATGGTTATGAAGGCAATTCAAAGCAACAGTCTTTGTTGTAGGGAAGCCGTAGAAGAGGCAGGGAGTGTCCGCAAGGACACCCCCTGTGCAGGTCTTACTCCGACAGCACGAAGGGTGCGGTGTACTTGTCCACATTGTCCTTGGTGATGAGCAGGCAATCGAACAGCTGCTTCTCGCTGGTGGCACCGGTAGCGCCCGACTTGATGAACGAGTCGGCCTGCTGCACGGCCTTGGCCGAGAAGATGGCGACTGGCTGAAGCACGGTGTACTGCAGTTCGCCGGACTTGATGGCCGCAACCGCATCCGGCGAGCCATCGAAGCCGCCGACCTTGATGCCAGCCAGCTTGCCGGCTTCCTTCAGCGCGGCAACCGCACCGAGCGCCATTTCATCATTGCCGCTGATCACGGCGATGATGTCGGGATTGGCCTGCAGCATGCTCTGCATCTTGTCATGGCCCTTGGTACGATCCCAGTCGGCGACCTGCGAAGCTGCCTTTTCGAGATCCGGGTACTGGCTCAGCACGGTCGCGTAGCCGTTCGAGCGTGTGGCGGCGTTGTTGTCCGACGGGGCGCCAAGCAGTTCGACATACTTGCCCTTTTCACCGACCGCCTGCACCCACTGCTGGGCACCGAGAGCCGCGCCCTGCGCGTTGTTGGAAACGAGCTGACCCTTGGCGAGGCCTTCCTGGTTGATCTCGGCATTGACGAGGAAAACCGGGATGTTGGCGGCAATCGCCTTCTTCACCGCGCCGACCGAACCATCGGCATTGGCCGGGTCGAGGATGATCGCCACCGACTTGTTGGTGATGGCGGTGTCGATCAGATTGCTTTCCGTGTTTGTGTCGCCCTTGTGGGCAGCGACATTGGCCGTATAGCCAAGCTTCTCGGCCTCGGCCTTGGCGACGTTGCCCTCGGTCAGCCAGTACGGGTTGGCCGGATCGTTGACGATGATCGAGATCAGGCCCGCGGCCGATGCGGCTGCGCTAAACCCAACCACCATCGCGGCGGCAAGCAAACTTCTAAGCACGATTTTCATGTACATTCCTCCAATGATTTACGCGGTGTTGCTCCAGTCACCTGGCAGTCTTCCCTTGGGCAGGATTGGCCGGTTCGGCCTTCCCCCGTTTCTGAGAAGTCGGTTGGCCGCCCGTCGAAGCCGGAAGCTTGCTACGGCGGCGATACTGAACGGCATTGAGGAGCACGGCGAGCACGATGACGGCGCCGGTGAACACTGTCTGCCAGTAGGATGAGATGCCGATGATCACCAGACCATCGGACAGGAAGCCGATGACGAAGGCTCCGAGCAAGGTGCCGCGGATGTTGCCGCGCCCGCCGGTCAGCGCAGCACCACCGATGACGACGGCGGCGATCGCCGTCAACTCGTAGGTGGTGCCCGCGGTCGGTCCGGCCGAGGTCAGCTGCGAGGACAGGATCAGGCCGGCAATGGCGGCGCAGATGCCTGAAAGCACATAGACGGAAATCTGCACTCTCTTGACCGGAACGCCGGAGAGTTCGGCGGCGCGCTCATTGCCGCCCGAGGCGTAGAGCCAGCGCCCGAAGGCGGTGCGGTTCAGGACGATGCTGCCGATCAGCGCTATGACCGCCAGCACCACGACGCCGGTCGGCACGCCAAACAGGCGGTTGAAGCCAAGCGCGTCGAAGCCGGTGTTACCCAGCTCCGGCTTGCCGCCGAGATTGTTGTAGGTCAGGCCGCTGGTCATCAGCAGCGCCAGGCCGCGCGCCATGTACATGACGCCGAGCGTGGCGACGAAGGCCGGAACCTTGAACCGCGCGATCAGCACGCCGTTGATCAGCCCGACGGCGGCGCCCAGCATGCAGGCAAGCACCGCGACCACCCAGACCGGCGGATAGAGAACGACGCCCAGCCAGGTCAGCGTCACGCCTTGCATCAGAAAACCGGCGACGACGCCGGCAAGCCCCAGTGTCGATCCGACCGACAGGTCGATGCCGCCATTGAGGATGACCAGCAGCATGCCGACGGCGAGAATCCCGAAGATGGCGACATGCGAGGCCATGGTCAGGAAATTCGCCACCGAGAGGTAGTAGGGCGACAGGATGGAGAACACGACGATGATGACGATCAGGGCAAAGAAGGCCCGGCCCTCAAGCAGCAGCTTGGCCAGGTCGAAGCCTTCGCCGCTGGGGCTGGACTGTTTGCTGGCCTGGCTGACATCGGTCATGGTCGGGGCTCCGAAATTCTGTGATCAAGCGACCACGGCTTCGCCGGAGGCGGCCATGATCTGCTCTTTGGTGGCGTTCGCGCCGAATTCGGCTGAAATCTTGCCGCGCCGCATGACGACGATGCGGTGGGCGATACTGAGGCACTCATTGACCTCCGACGTCGAGAAAACGACCGCCAGGCCCTGCGCGGCGCGCTCGCTGAGCAAGCGAAACACTTCGGCCTTGGCGCCGACATCGATGCCGCGGCTCGGCTCGTCGAGAAGAATGACCTTGGGATTTGTCGTCAGCATCTTGCCGATGACGACCTTCTGCTGATTGCCGCCCGACAGCGATCCGATCATGGCGTTGCCGCCGGCGGTCTTGATGGTCACCTTGCGGATCGACTCGTCGATCAGTGCGCGTTCCCTCGGCCGCGAGAGGAACAGGCCTTTGGCGAAGGCCTCGATGCTGGCAAGCGACAGATTGCGGCCGACGGTCATGGTCTGAACCAGCCCGTCGCGCTGGCGGTCCTCGGGCACGAGCACAAGGCCTCTGGCGATGCGCTGGGCAATGGTCAGCCCCGAGACGTCCTCGCCTTCCAGCAGCGCCCGTCCGCCCGCCATCGACACGCGTCCGGCGACTGCCTCCAGCAACTCCGTGCGTCCCGCGCCCATCAGCCCATAGATGCAGACGATCTCGCCTGCCCTGACATCCAGCGACAGATGGTCGACGACATAGCCTGAACCCGAAGCGTCGGTGACGCTGACATCCTCGATCGACAGCGCCACCGCGCCGAACGCATGGCCGGTCGGCGGTGAGCCGAGGTCGAAATTCTCGCCCACCATGTTGCGGACGATCCACTCGAGGTCGATATCCCTGGCTTCGGCCGTCGCGGTGATCGCCCCGTCGCGCAGCACGACGGCGTAGTCGGTGATCTGCAGCGCCTCTTCGAGGTGGTGCGATATGTAGACGATCGAGACGCCGCGGCTGGTCAGGTCGCGGATCACCTTGAACAGCACTTCCACCTCTGTCGCGCTGAGCGCCGAGGTCGGTTCGTCCATGATCAGGATGCGGGAATCGACCGACAGCGCGCGGGCGATCTCGACGATCTGCTGCTGCCCCAGGCGAAGGTCCTCGACCAGGGTCATCGGGTCGATGTCTTCTTCGAGGTCGGCCATTAGGGCGCGTGCCTGGCGCGACTCCTCGGCGAAGTCGAGGCCGGTCCTGGTGCGCAGCTCGCGACCCATGAAGATGTTGTCGCGAACGCTCAGGTTCGGCGCCAGGCTCAATTCCTGGTGGATGATCGAAATACCGCGATCGCGCGCATCCGACGATGAGGAAAAGCTGACGAGATTGCCATCGAGCACGATGTCGCCGGATGTCGGCGTCACCACGCCGGACAGGATCTTCATCAGTGTCGACTTGCCGGCGCCGTTCTCCCCGAACAGGGTGGTGACCTTGCCGCGATGGATGTCGAAGTTCACGCCCTTGAGCGCGTGGACGCCGCCATACGACATGACGACATTGCGCGCCGAAAGCACGGCGTCGCCATTGGCGGGCTCTGTGCCGGAAGCCGAATTCATTTGACCTCCAGCCTCACCGGCGTGACCAGCCAGCTCTTCGGATTGACCAGCTTGAAGGCGCCGACCACCGTTATGGTCTTGCCGGTCAAGGCACTGGTCTCGACGTTCGCCAGCACCTCCTTCTTCATCTCGTTGTTCAGCGCCGACCCGGCGTCCTGATACTCGATCTGGTTGGTGAACTGGCCGAAGGTGATCTTGCCGGTGGCGTCGCGAAGCTCGGTTCCGTTGATCGCCGGCCCGGTCTGCACGCGCACCGTCAACGTATCCGGCAGACCATCGACGGCGACCTTGTAGATGCCCGACTTTCCCTCGCCGACGACGCCGGTGAATTTGACCGAGATGACCGGTCCGACACCCGCCGGCACGCCATATTCCTTTTCTGCGGTCGCCCTGTCCTTGGCGATTGCCGCCGCCACCGTCGCGGCATCGGCGGCGCGCGCCTCGACATCGGCCTGCACCTTGGGGAATTCCGACTTGCCATAGTCGGCGGCGGAAAAGACGGCGTTGCGAACGTCGCCGGCGGAGCCGATCGTCACCACCTTGGTGTCGAGCGCCATGGCGCCGAGCAGCACCAGAACCGCAGCCCCGGCAAGTGCCCGGCGCAAGCCCGGCGAGGCCTGCCGGGCGGGTGCGGTGCCAGCCTTCGCGCTCATGATGCGGCCACCAGGCAAGCGGATTTTCCGTTGTCACGCATTCGTCGATCCTCCGTTCGCGCGGCGCTTCGCGGCACCGGCCGCATCGTCGAGCCGGCTCTGCTCGACCAGCGCGCGGGCCGTGCATTCGTCGGTGATCAGGCCGCTGAGATAACGGCTTTCGAGCACTGACTTGATGGCCTGCACCTTCACCTTGCCGCCGGCGACGGCGACAATCCTGCGGCCCTTCAACTGGTCACGCGGAAGCGCCAGTATTCTCTCCGACAGCGCCGTTTCGACCGGGCGCCCTTTGTCGTCGAAGAAATGCGCCAGCAATTCACCGACGCCGCCGTCACGCTTGACCTCGTCGATTTCGGACGGCTCGATCATGCCTGTCGCGACCAGCGAGGCTTCCCGCTCGGCCGTGCCTATTCCGACGAACATCAGGTCGGACCGGCCGGCGAGCGCGAAGACATCGCTGATGCCGCGCTGGCCAAGCAGCACCTCACGGTCCTCGGCGGTGTTGGCGACGAAAGGCACAGGCATCACATAGGCCTGCGCGCCGGTCCGCTCGGCCAACCGATGCATGACGTCGTGCGGATTGGCTGCGAATTTTCGCGTCACCCCGCCAAGCAGCGAGACGAAACGGATATGGGCGGCAGCGGTGCGTGTCAGATATTCGACGCTTGCTGCGAGGGTGCGGCCATGGCCGACGCCGATCAGCATGTCCTCGCCACGATCGATCTCGCGCTTCAGGAATTGCGCCCCGGCGATGCCCAGCCCCCTGAGCGGCAGGTCTTCCTGATCCAGATCCGGAACCACCTCGCAATAATCGAGCCGGTATGCGGCGGTCAGGCGATGCTCCAACTCCACACATTCGGCAACGTCGCCGTCGATGAAGACCCTGACCAGGCCTTCCTGGTTGGCCTTGGTGATGAGCCGGTGCGCCTTGAGGCTGGTCAGGCCAAGCCGCTTGGCCACCTGAGCCTGGGTGAGACCTCCGGCATAGTGAAGCCAGGCCGCGCGCGTGGCGAGGCTGGACTCATGATCGCGGTTAGCGCTTCCGCCGGATTTCAAGCCATCTCCTCCCTGAGATGATATTATTATCTTTGTGTGCAAAAATTTTCACATCCCTGCATCGCTGTCAATCCCTCCGCCGAGTGCCTCTCAAGCCACGGCGAGAAATTCACAGCCGTCGCTGCTCCCCTGACACGCCGCAATACCCAGCGCATTGGCCAGTCAGCGCTAGCCTATTAGGAAGTCCGCATGTTAATCGATCATACTTGTGTGTTATTTTAACGTCAATATGTGTTAATTCGCGCAATTGCTCGTGAGAATGCAGAGGCCTCCGTCACCGATCTTTCACTTAAGCTCTTGTTTTTGAAAAAATATCTATGAAGGGGAACATCCCAAGATGTCTGTGAAGTGAGACGTTGCGGTATAAGATGCAGCCATGGGCAATCGGTCGGATTGCCTGGGAAAAGCCCATCGGCTTTGTCGATGGCGCGATCAGACAAGCCGCATCAAGTTCCTGCCTTCGAGCTCCACGACAGCGGTGTCGACTTCCCGCATTGTGCGCTGGGCATTCCAGCCCAACGCCCGCCCGGCGATCGCGGCAATCTCCTGCAGGTCGCGGCTTGTCAGGGTGCCGCCTATGGCCAGCGTGGTGCGTCGCATGACGATATCGGCCAGATGTTCGACGAATTCGTTACGGACGATGTAGTCGATTTCCAATTTGCTGTAGCTGTCCGAGTCCGGCAGATCGCCCTCGCCATCCAACCCATGCCTGACAATCTCCAAGGCTCTGGTTCCGTAGCGCGACAGCAACTGCTCGACACGTCGCTCGTCGACCCGAGTCTCCGTCCGGGTCTGGGCCAACCAGCTTGCGCGTGCCGCAGCATCGGACGGGAAATGCTTGCCGCCACCGATCGGCATGGCTTTCGTCGTTACCTTGCGGCTGCGTTGCAGACGGCCGAGAACGGTGTTGGCGACTTCCTCGGCGAAGCCGCGAAACGTCGTCCACTTGCCGCCAACCAGCGAAATAACAGCGAAAGGCCTGCCCGCGTCCGGCTCGGCGACCGGGGCCGAATGATCGCGGCTGATCAGTCCGGGCGTCGATGCCTCGGACGTCGGCAAGGGTCGGATGCCGCTATAGGCATAGACGATCTGGTCGCGCTCGAACGCCATGCCCGGCAAAAGCGTGCGTACGCTCTCGAGCAGATAGTCGACTTCGTCCGGTTCGCAGCGCACCGCGTCTGGATTATCGGCCTTGATGTCGGTCGAGCCGACCAGCGCCAGACCTAGATAATCGTAGACCAAGCAGATGCGGCCGTCATCGGCCTCGAAATAGAGCATGCGCCCAGCCAGGCTTTTGACCAGATCGTCATGCTTGAGCAGGATGTGCGAGCCCTTGGTGCCGCCGATCATCTTCGACGGCGCGCCTAGCAGCGCATTGACGTCGTCGATCCACGGACCGGCAGCGTTGACCACCAGCTTCGGCCGCACTGAAAATGTACTGCCGTTTTCAGGCCGGAGGGTGAGCACGCCATCGGCTGAAGCCACCAGAGCCGTGTAGTTCGCGCTGGCGGAAGCTGCATTGGCCTGCAGCCCATCGAGGATCAGTTCCAGCACCAGCCTTTCGGGGTGGCTTATCTTGGCATCGTAATAGGTGCCGGTGGCGACGATCGAGGGATTGAGCGCAGGCATCTCACTGAGCGCCTGCCGCCGCCCGACCATACGGTGGCGCGGCATGACCTGGTTTCGCGAGCCATAGAAATCGTAGATCATCAGGCCGATCTTGATCAGGATGGCGCCGCGGCTGCGCGGCGCGCTGGTCGAGCCGAACAGAGTTCGCAACGCCGCCAGCATGCCCTTGCCCCAGGAGAAGATCGGGATGACGGTCGGTAGCGGGCTGACATAGTGCGGCGCGTTTTGCAGAAGCAGATTGCGTTCGAGCGTCGACTGCGCCACCAGCCCGAACTCGCCGGTTTCGAGATACTTCAGGCCGCCATGGATGAGCCGCGACGGCGCGGCACTGGTTCCTGAGCCGAAATCCGCCTTGTCGACGATCAGGCAGCTGACGCCCTGCGCGCACAGGTCGCGAAAAAGGCCCGCGCCGTTGATGCCGGCGCCAAGAATGACGACGTCGACCTCACCGGTCGCAGCCATGGCGGCGACACGCCCGGCGGGACTGTCCGCCCCTGCTCCGCCGGTTGCGCTCATGGCGCCTTCGTCTTGACAATGCGCAGCTTCACCCCGGCCCGTTCGAGGCTCTGCGCCTGCGCGTCGCCCAGGCCCTCGGTCACCAGCACGGCGTCGAAACTGGTCAGATCGTCAAAGACATGCAATGCGATCCGGTCGAATTTTGAATGGTCGACCAGCAGGATGCGTTTCACCGATGCGGCCATCATCGCCTGCTTCACCCGCACGACATTCGGATCCTGGATGAAGGCGGTGGTCCCGGTGATCGCCGAGGCCGAACAGATCAGCACATTGGCGCGCAGCTGCGCCACGGCATTCTCGCAGACGATGCCGATATAGGCGTTGTAGGTGCCGTGATACTGGCCGCCGAGACAGATGAAGTCGATGTCGTCGACATTGATCATCAGCGCCGCCATCGACACGCTGTTGGTGACGACCGTCAGCGGCTTGACGTCGAGCAGCAGCGTCGCGACCGCGTTTGCGGTCGATGAATCGTCGAGCATTACCACCTGGCCAGCTTCGACATAGTCCAGTGCTGCCCGCGCCAGCGCATCCTTCTCGGCCCTGTTGATCGTCACCCGGTAGCGGAAGGCGCTTTCGTAGAGGCCCGACGGCTGAACCGTCACCGCGCCATGCAGCTTGCGCAGCACGCCCTGCTGCGCCAACCGGTCGATGTGCCGGTGGATAGTCATGCGCGATACACCGAAATGCTCGACCAGATCGTCGATGCGCACCTGGCCGAGCTTGATCACATAGTCGGCGATCTCTTCGCGTCGTTCGTCGGCCTTGATCATGCGTTTCCTCCTGGTCGCGCCAGCCTTTCGATCTCCGGCCAATGCGACTTCATCTGCTCCGCGATGCGGCAGTAGAGCGAAAACCGCTCATTGAGCATAGCACTGGAGGCGGGCGCTGGCTGATATGTCCGCGCCGTCATGCCGACCTGCCTTGCACCCTCTTGTGGCGTCTTGAACAAGCCAACCGCAGCGCCTGCGCAAAGGGCGGCACCAAGGGCGGCGGCCTCATCCGTGGAGGTGACGGTGACCGGGGCGTTCAATACGTCTGCAAACATTTGCACGAAGTCTGGGTTGCGGGAACTGCCGCCGGTCAGGCGGATCTCGCTGATAGCAAAGCCGTCACGCAAGGCTTCGACATGGGTGCGATGATTGAAGACGATGCCTTCCAGAACCGCCTTCAGCATATCGCCGCGATTGTGCCAGCCATGCAGGCCGACAAAGCTGCCGCTGGCGACATCTCCATAGGGAGAGCCGAACAGATAGGGATGAAACAGGATGGTCGAAGGTTTTTTCAGCGCAGCGCCGATTTCTGCCGCCAGCAATTCGTGGATGGAGCCGCCATCCGTCATGTCCTGCTCCGTGCGGCAAAACGTGTCGAGAAACCAGTCGTAGTTGGCGGTCGAGGCCGGCGAGATCGCCATGTTGTTCCAGCGGCCGGAGTCGAGGGCGTTGCGGCAGAACCAGCGCCGGTCAACGCGCGGTTTTGACGAAACGACCTCGTTGATGGAATAGGTGCCGGCGACGATGGCGAGCGTGCCCTCCTCATGGCCGCCGATGCCAAGCGCGGAGGCGGTCACGTCATGCAGGCCGCAGGCGACGGGCGTGCCCTTGGACAGGCCAGTCATTTCGGCGGCCTCGGCGGTGACCTGTCCTACGATGTCGGCCGAATGCGCCACTGGCGGCAGCGCCTCGAAAAGATCGTCCAAGCCGAAGATGCGCATCGCTTCCGGGGCAAAGGCTTGCGCGCGGAAATCCGTGAATGAGGTGCTGGCCTCCGTCCGGTCGGTGCCGATCGTGCCGGTCAGGCAAAAGCGCAGCCAGTCCTTGCAGGCCAGCACATGGCCAATGCGCCCATAGCGGTCCGGATCGTTCTGTCTGATCCATGCAAGTAACGCTGAGGGCGCCGAAACATGCGGCGCCTGGCCGGTCAGCGCCAGCGCTTCGTCGAAAACCGAACCTTGAGACCATTTTTCGACGACCTCGCCCGCACGACTGTCGAGCGACAGGATCCCAGGTCCCAGCGGGCGGCGGTCCTTGTCGAGCAGATACAGCCCATCGCCATGCGCGGTCGCCGCCACAGCCTTGATGTCGTCAGCTGGGCGGCCACACAACGCGATTGCCTCGCGGATGGCCTCGGCGGTCGATTTCCAGAGGCCGGCCATATCGCGCTCCACCCAGCGCGCATGCGGCATTGATTGCGGCACTCGTTGCCGCGCCACCGACAGCTGCGAACCGTCGGCATCGAAGATCACAGCCTTGGTGACAGTGAGACCGTTGTCGATTCCGAGCAGGCTGGGCATGATACCGCCTCATTCAGCAATTGACGATGCGCACTGCAAAGCGATCCTGCAGGCAGAGGCGACCGACATAGCGACAATCAATGGAGCAACGGCGATACAAAAGCGGCAGGCACCTTACGGATGAAACGAACCATACCGAGATGTTAACTTAACGTCAAGATGTGAGACAAATAGACAGAAATATGGGCTCTAAGAGGTGAGATCGTTGCAAAATTGGCCGATTTTTCGACTTTTTTTGATAGAAATATCTCACTTTTAGTCGTTCATTTTTCAGAATCGCACGCTTTTGGCAGAACCATCGCGCGACACAGGTATGTCGCCATCAGGTTACGGGGTAGCATATTACGCGACGTTGATCTCATTCCATTCAGCTGCGCTTAGCCGACTCGGTGGGCGTGGACCTCAGAGCGAAGTCCGCCGATTTGCACGCCATTCTACGCCGTTGCCCTATGCCACGCCGATGGCGATTTACATCCATCGCCGGGTGCGTTTCAGATTGGTCAGGCCGTTGACGCGTTCCGAGGCGCGTCCAAACGTCCTGAAAAAGTAACGTCATCGCTCCAACCGGATCATTTTTTCTTGGCAAAATCAATCGTCATGGCAAGCCTGGTCGACCGGCAGGGGCTGCGCTGAGCAACGACGAGATCGGCAAAGGAGCCAAGCCGCGATTGAGCGGCCTGATGCGAGGTCTGATGATCATGCTTGCTGAACTCAGCCAGACCCTGCCACGTCGATGACGGCCTTGATCAAACCGGACTTCTGCTGAGCCCAGATCGCGATGTCGCGGGGGCTGTTGCGCAGGGTCGTACGGTGGGTGACGAGTTGGTCAATTGGTATTTTACCAGCGCGGATTGAGGCAATGACGTGCTGGAAATCGCTGTGCGTCGCGTTGCGACTACCGATCAGCATCATTTCGCGCTTGTGAAACTCTGGGTCGGAGAAGGTTATGTCGTCCTGCACGACACTGACCATCACCATGACGCCGCCATGGGCGACATAGGCAAAGGCAGACTGCATCGAACGGCTGTTTCCCGTTGCATCGAAGACGACATCGAAACCTGCCTTGGCGGTTCGCTCCGCTATCGTCTCGACGATCGATCCCTTCGATCCGTCGATCACCAGGAAACCCAATTGCGCGGCAAAGGCCAACCGTCCGGCATCGACGTCCATGATGGTCACACTTTGTTGCGCTATGCGGGCGAAGAGCGCGGTGCCGAGGCCGATCGGCCCGGCGCCGATAACCAAAGTGCGAGTGCCCGATCCTGCCATGGATCTGCGCACCGCGTGAGCCCCGATGGCCAGAAACTCGACCGTAGCCGCCTCGATCAATGAAAGGCCGGTCGCTGGAATCAAGTTCTGTGCCGGCACGAGAAGCTGCTCGCTCATGGCACCGTCACGGTGTACGCCAAGCACTTCGATCGCGACGCAGCAGTTCGGCTTGCCTTGGCGGCAGGCCGCGCATTTCCCGCAGGCAAGATAGGGATTGACGAGAACTTGCTCTCCGACCGCGATGTCCCCCGGCGCGTTGATTGCCGCAATGGTTCCCGAGACCTCATGGCCCATGACGCGTGGATAGGCGAGGTACGGATGCTTGCCCGCGAAGATGTGGTAGTCGGTTCCACAGATGCCGACATGGCTGATGCTGACCAGCGCCCATCCAAGGCCCGGCGAGCCGGGCGCCGGGCGATCTTCGAAGCTCAATTCGCCGGGCTTTCGGCACACGAGCGCTTTCATCCGGGCCATCCTGAAAAGTTGCAAAAAGGGACCCGGCGGCTGGGATGCCCGCCGGGCCAAGGTGTGGAGCCTATTCGAAGTCTTTGACGTTCTGCAGCGTCACCAGACCGGCACCGGTATCCACATTGGCCTCGACGGCCTCCCCGCGGATCGCCTTGACGACCGTGTCGATGCCAAGCTCGCCCATCTTTGCCGGAAATTGCGCAACGCTGGCATCTTCCGCGCCGGACTTGATCGCTTCGATCTCACCGCAGCAGGCGTCGAAGCCGACCAGGATGATCTTGTCGTTGGCAATGCCCGCATTGCTGATCGACTTGACGGCGCCCGGGATGGGCGGGCCGCAGGCCGCGTAGATCGCCTTGAGATCGGGATTGGCGGTCAGGATGTCTTCGGTCACCGACGTGCCGAGTTCCAGTGTGCAATTGGTTGCACCCTTGCCGACGACCTCGACCTTGACGTCGCCAAGGCCCTCCATCATGCCGGTGACCCGGTCGTCCAGCGCCGGCACTCCGGGAACGCCTTGCAGGATGCCGATCTTGTCGCCGCTCTTGAGCACGGTTTTCAGATACTCTCCGGCGATCTTGCCGCCGTTGAGATTGTTGGTCGACACCAGCGCTGTCTGACCTTTCCAGTCAGGGATGCTGTTGTCGACGAGGACCACCTTGATGCCGGCGGCGACCGCCTTGTCCAGCGCCGGCGCAACCGTCGGATCGACCGGAGTGATCGCCAGTCCTTTGACGCCTTGCGTGATCATGGACTCGATCAGCGCGATCTGGCCCTCGATGTCGGTAGCCGCCTGGCCCTGGCCGGTGACCAGTTCGATTTCGGGATGAGCGGCCGCGTATTTCTTGGCGGCATCCTCCATGGTCGAGTAGAACGGCACCGGGAATTTGGTAATCAGGCCGACCTTGATCTTGTCGGCGGCCGAAGCCGGCATCGCAAACGCAACGGCGATCGCCAGCCCCGCGAACAGTTTTGAGTTTATTGGCATTCCATTCCTCCCTTGGAATTGAGGCGTCTTCCCACGGAAGTCGCTTCAGGCATTTGCGGACCGGAACGGCCCCCAAATTTCGAACGGATCAGGCTCCAACGATCATGGAAACGAGCTCCTGCTTGTTGTCCTTGGTCGGCACAAGTTCACCAACCTTGCGGCCCTGGCGAAGCACCACCGCGCGATCGGCAAGCTCGACGACATGCTCCATATTGTGGGTGATCAGGATGACCGCGTTGCCCTGGTCGCGAAGCGCTGCGACCAGGTTGAGCACTTGCCTGGATTCACGCAGGCCAAGTGCGGCGGTCGGCTCGTCCAGGATCACAACCTTGCGGGCAAACACTGTCGACCGGGCCACGGCTATGGCTTGCCTTTGACCGCCCGACATCATGGCGACAACGGCATCCAGCCGCGGCAGCGTGACTTTGAGGTCTGTCAATAATACGCGGGTCTCGGCGTCCATCCTGCGCTGCTGGAGAAAGCGCAGTCCGCGCGGAAGCCATTGCGGACCAGCCAACTCTCGACCGGCAAAGAAGTTCTGCCCCGGCGTCAGATTGTCGAAGAGCGCCAGGTCCTGATAAACGGTCTCGATGCCGGCAAAGCGCGCATCTGCAGGGGAGCGTATCTGCGTTGGCGCACCGCCCAGAAGGATTGCGCCGGCATCGAGTTGGTGCACGCCGCTGATGCATTTTGTCAGTGTCGACTTGCCGGCACCGTTGTCGCCGAGAAGCCCGAGGATCTCACCGCGCCGGACCTCGATGCTGACGTCGTCAAGCGCGACGACCGAGCCGAAACGCTTGGTGGCGCCACGCACCGCCAGCACGGGATGGTCAGCGGTGGCTGCATGATCGACGCTGGAGGCAACCGCGCTCATGACTGCCTCCCGGCCTGCATGACGCGCACGCGCCCTTCGAGATAGTTGCGCAGCACGTCGGACTCGACCGCTATGACAATGACCACGCCGATGACGATGAGCTGGAAAAAGACGTTGACGTTGAGCAGGTTGAGCGCGTTGCGGATGACACCGATCATGATGGCGCCGATCAAGGCATGGCCGAGATGGCCGCGACCGCCGAGAAAACTGGCACCGCCAATGATCACCGCCGCGATCGTATCCAGTTCCAGCAGATTGCCGAACAAGGGCGAACCGGCGTCGGTACGGCCGGCAAGGATGACAGCGCCGATGCCGGCGCACAGCCCTGAAATCACATAGACCGAAACCAGGACCCAGGAGACCGGAATGCCCATGCGCAGGGCAGCGTCGGGCCGGCCGCCGACGGCGTAGATCCAGCGCCCCCAGACCATCGTTTTGGCCATGACGAAAAGGACCACTGCAACGCCGGCAACCACGAAAACCGATCCCGGCAAACCCCAGACCGCCTCGCGGCCAAGCGCGTCGATCGAATCCGGCATGCCTGGGATGGCTCGGCCGTCGGCCAGTTGCAGCGCCAACCCCTTGGCGATGCTCAATGTCGCCAGCGTGATGATGAAAGGATGTGGCAGGCGGCCGAAGACGTAGAAGAGACCGTTGATGGCGCCGACCGCCGCACCACATCCAACCATCACTGCGATCACCACGAAGGCGGGAGCGCCGGCATGAAAGCTGAGCGCGCCGACGACGGAAGCCAGCGCAACGTTCGAGCCGACGGAGAGATCGATACCGCGTGTCAGGATGACCAGATGCTGCCCCATCGCCACAACCGAGATGACGGCGGTCTGGGCGAGGATGTTGCTGAGGTTTCGCCCCGTCAGGAAATAGGGCGACAGAAAACTGAGAACGACGATCAGCAACACCAGGATGACGACCGGACCAGCGCTCAGCAGGGCAAGGCCAAGCGCAAGGCCGGGAACAGCATCCTGCTTCCTGGATGCTGGCAACGCGGCCTCGCCGGCAGTGGTGCCGGTGTTTCCCGTTTCGGGCAAAATTCCCCTCCCCGCCGAAGCTCGTGCGAGCCGCGTCGTCAAAAACTCAAATCGTGCTTAGGTCCTCTTCTTATCGATAAAAAACAACTGGCTTGATTGGGTCAAGTTGTTTTTTATGGATAAAGTTCATGCTAAAAAGGACAAGGTATTGTTTGGAGGAAGGTGCGATGCGAACCGACACCGTCTACAAGAAGGCCTTCAATCGAACTGCAACTATGCTGCGCGATGGACAACTGGTCGGGGAACTTCCCTCCGAAAATGAGCTGAGGCGGCTCATCGGCGTCAGCCGCACCACCGTCCGAAAGGTTCTGCAAGAACTTGTTCGCCGCAAGCTCGTCGCTGTACACAACGGTATCAGGACGGTGGGACGAGAGGTCGATGAAAATGACTGCTATCCCGACGCCGAAACCACGCCGCGGGCCAAGCATGTCGAGCAGCAATTCATGGAGTGGATGCTGCGGGGCGACACCAGACCCGGAACAAGCATCAACGAGCTTGAACTGGCGCGGCAATTCGGCGTTGCGACCAACGGAATTCGCGAATTCCTGATCCGCTTCAGCCGCTTTGGGCTGATCGAGAAGAGGCCGAATACCGGCTGGCTTTTCAAGGGCTTCACGGAGGATTTCGCCCTTGAGCTGTTCGAGATCCGGGTGATGTTCGAGCTCCGCTCGGCGCATCTGTTTTCACGGCAGCCGGACACATCTCCCCTGTGGGACAAGCTCGCCGCGCTCAGGATTGCGCATGCCGAACTGCTGAAGCAGATTGAAATCCGCTTTCACGACTTTTCCGGCCTCGACAACCGCTTTCACCGGCTCATAAACGAGGCTGCACCGAACCGCTTCATCGACGATTTCTACGACATCATCAGCTTCATTTTCCACTACCACTACCAGTGGAACAAGCAGGATGAAAAGCAGCGTAACCAGGCGGCAATCCTCGAACATGTCGCCTATATCGATGCACTCGAAAGCCGCGATTCCGACCGCATCAAACGAGCCTGCCAGGCGCATCTCGCTTCGGCAAGGGCAACGCTGATGCGTTCGCTGATCTGGAGTTGATGAAGGGAGGAAATCAGGACGCCATTGTGGGCGCCGACGTATCCCCTCAGGATGCGTCGGGACAAAGAGGCTCTCAAGCGTGGCGGATTTCCGTTCCCAGCACCTTCAGGCATTCGCGGATGAACGCCGCAAGCGCCGTCCAGCCTTTGGCTGAAACCATCGTTCCATCCACATAGGCATCGGTGGGCGACAGATCGATGTAGGTGCCGCCGGCAAGCGTCACCTCCGGCTCGCAAGCCGCGAGCGCCGCGACCTTCTTGCCACGGACGACGCCGTCGACAGCAATCAGAATCTGGACACCGTGGCAGATGGTGAAAATCGGCTTTTTGGTTTCGTGGAAGTGGCGCACCATCGCCTGAATGCGCTTGTCGGTTCGGATGTATTCCGGGCCACGTCCGCCTGCGCAATAGACGGCGTCGTATTGGCTCAGCTGCTTCTCGGCGTCGGAAAAGGTCTTGTTGATCAGCGCATTGTGACCGGGCTTTTCGGTATAAGTCTGGTCGCCTTCGAAATCGTGCAGCGAGGTCTTGATCATGTCTCCGGCGCTTTTGTCGGGGCACACAACATGAACGGTGTGCCCCACCGCTTCCATCGCCTGCTGATAGACGAAGATTTCATACTCCTCGGTGAAATCACCGGTCAGCATCAGGATTTTTTTGGCTGGCATGTCGTTTCCTCTCGGCTTGTTTCAGGGGCGAGGTGTACTGCGCGCCTCGCTTCCCGGGATCGAAATCGGCTCAGAACGGGGAATAGAATTCGTAGGCGGCAGCCTGGGCGAGCAGCGGCGCGCCGAGCTTGAGGGTGCCTCAGACAAGCAACATCGCCAGGGCTACTCGAACGCAGGCAGGAGCCTGTCCCGCGAATTTTCGATGTGCAGGCGCATGGCTTTTTCGGCGGCGTCCGGATCGCCGGCGGAGAAGGCAGCGAGAATGGCCTCGTGCTCGTCGAGCGCCTCTTCGGTCACCCGCGCGTGGTACATCAGGCGGAAGATGTGGAAGTGGGTATGCTGGTGGTTCAGCGTCTCGCGAATGAGCTCGTTCCGGGCGAACTCGACGATCTTGTCGTGGAAGATCGCATCCTGCCGGGCGAAGTTCGAATAGCGCAGGCGTTCGTCTTTGCCCACCCGTCGGGTCATGACGCCAGCCGCCTCCTGCAGCACGGCAAGACGCTCGGCGTCCATAGTGGCGGTGGCTTTGGCCGCCGCTGCAGGCTCGAGCAGAAGGCGCAGTTCATAAAGTTCGTCAAAGCGCCGGCGGGTGATTTGCGGGGCGGCGCGATAGCCGATCAGGTGAGTCTTCTCCACCAGGCCCTCCCCCTCCAACCGGCCAAGCGCTTCGCGAATGGGGGTATGCGAGACGTTGAATTCCTTGACGAGATTGTCGACGGTGATGCGCGATCCCGGAGCAATTCTCAAAGACATGAGTTGGGCGAAGATTGCCTCGTAGACGTCGCCAGCCAGACTGTTGGCGCGCTGGATGCGGCCGGTCGCACGGGCTTCATTGTCAACCGTCAGGTCGGTGTTCTGCATCGTTTGCCCCTTGACAGAAGCACCTACTAACACGATGCTCCGCCCAACTCAATCCTATATCCTATACGATTTAATAGAGGATACGGCATGAGAATGACCCGGAGCGTCGCGGCCGGTCTCCGGAACGAAGCCAATTGTCCTGGCTCCCAATCCGCCTTCGAAGGATCCTGTGCATGACCTTGTTTGCAGCGGCGCGCCTGCCGCGCGAGATCCTGTTCGGCAAAGGCCAGCGCCACGTGCTGCCTGTCGTTGCCGCCAAATATGGGCGGCGCGCGTTCATCTGTACCGACGAGCGTTTCGCGTCGACATCGCAGTTCGCCGAAATTCTTGCCGGCTTGCACAAGGCGGCAATAGACACGCTGGTCTACGACCGAACGCTGCCGGATGTGCCCCGCGACAGTGTCGCCGCCTGCATTGCGGAGGCGAAGGATTTCAAGCCGGACATGGTGATCGGAATCGGGGGTGGCAGTTGCCTCGACATGGCCAAGTGCGCAGCGCTGCTGCTCAGCCATGGCGGCAGGCTCGAGGACTACTATGGCGAGTTCAACGTACCGGGCCCTACCCTTCCCGTGATCGCCGTGCCGACCACGGCCGGGACAGGCTCCGAGGTGACGCCTGTCGCCGTGATCTCCGACCCGGATCGGACGCTGAAAGTGGGGATCGCCAGTCCTCATCTCATCGCCGTTGTAGCGCTTTGCGATCCGGATCTGACGGCGACCTGTCCACCCTCGCTTACGGCGATCGCCGGCGCCGACGCGCTGACGCACGCAATCGAGGCCTTCACCGCCAGCAAACGCGGCAGCGATCCGAATTTGCCGCAGCAGCATGTCTTCGTCGGCAAGAGCGCTCTGACCGATCATTTCGCGCTTCTGGCCATCAGGCTACTGGGCCGTAGTCTCGAAAAGGCATATCGCGACGGATCGGACGAGACAGCACGCGCCGATGTCATGATGGGAGCGCTGGCCGCCGGTTGCGCCTTCGGCACGGCGGGAACGGCAGCCGCCCATGCGGTGCAGTATCCCGTCGGTGCGCTTACCCATACTGCGCATGGCCTGGGGGTCGCCACCATGCTGCCCTATGTGATGAGCTACAACCGTGCCGCCGCGGCCGCAGAGATTTCCGAAGTCGGCGCCGCTCTCGGCATTTCCCATCACGGCGGCGGCGACGCCGATGCATCGGCGCACGCCACCATCAGGGAGGTAAGCCGGCTTTTTGGCGCCATCGGCATCCCACCGACCCTGGCCGAACTCGGTCTTCCCGAGGACAAGATCGACTGGACAGCCGAGCAGGCGCTCGGCATCGGCCGGTTGATCAAGAACAATCCCCGTCCCTTCGACCTCGCAGCAATGCGAGGGCTGATCAGGGCTGCTTATGACGGCGACATGTCCGCCACCGTGATGTGATCGACCAGGAGCTCATCCCATGAATATTGCCGCAGGCATATCCGACGAGGATCAAGATATGTTCGACTACGCCACCGTCTCGCACGGTCTCTACATTGGCGGAAGCTGGCGACCGGCGTCGGAGGGCCGCATCATCGAAGTGGTCGATCCGTCGACCGAAGCCGTGATCGCGGCGGTTGCCGATGCCACGCTCGCCGACGCCGCCGC
Source organism: Mesorhizobium sp. P2_B11 (assembly GCF_056404855.1). Lineage (NCBI taxonomy): Bacteria > Pseudomonadati > Pseudomonadota > Alphaproteobacteria > Hyphomicrobiales > Phyllobacteriaceae > Mesorhizobium > Mesorhizobium sp. P2_B11. Next base: position 849,867 of record NZ_JBFUDF010000001.1, on the reverse strand, counting down.
CGCCGTCGACGCGGCCGCGAAGGCGGCGGCCGGCTGGCAGGAAACCTCGCCACGCAAGCGTTCGGAAATCCTGCGGCGCTGCTTCGAACTGATGACCGAGCGGGCGGAGATCCTGGCTGCGCTGATCTCGCTGGAGAATGGCAAGGCGTTGCGCGACGCGCGCGGTGAAGTTGCGTACGCGGCGGAGTTCTTTCGCTGGAACGCCGAGGAAGCGGTCCGCATCAGCGGCGAGTTCGGCCTGGCGCCATCGGGCGCGAACCGGATCATTGTCGACTACCAGCCCATCGGCATTTGCGTGCTCATCACGCCGTGGAATTTTCCAGCCGCCATGGCGACCCGCAAGATCGCACCGGCGCTGGCGGCCGGCTGCACTGTGATCCTGAAGCCCGCCAGCGAGACACCGCTGACGGCCTATGCGCTTGCTGCTCTCTACGAGGAAGCCGGCGTGCCGCCGGGCGTCGTCAACGTGCTGACGACTTCGACCCCGGGGCCGGTGACGGCAGCCATGCTGGCCGATCCACGCGTGCGAAAGCTGTCCTTCACCGGCTCGACCGGCGTCGGCCGCGCGCTCTTGGCCGAAGCCGCAAAACACGTCATTTCCTGTTCCATGGAGCTTGGCGGCAACGCACCGTTCATCGTCTTCGACGACGCCGACCTCGAAGCAGCGCTGGACGGTGCGATGGTTGCCAAGATGCGCAACGCCGGCGAAGCCTGCACGGCCGCCAACAGGTTTTACGTGCAGGCCGGCATCCATGATGCTTTTGCGGAAGGCTTGAGCAAACGCATGGCGGCACTCAACGTCGGCCCGGGCACCGATTCAGAAACCGAATGCGGGCCGATGATCACCAGGAAGGCTGTGCACAACATCGATCGGCTCGTGCGGGACGCCGTTGGCCGCGGCGCCAAAATCCTGTGTGGCGGCGGCGTATCTGAAGGCAGAGGCTTTTTCTATCCGCCAACTGTGCTCTGGGACGTTCCGGCCGATGCCGCCATGGCTCATGAGGAGATATTCGGCCCGGTGGCACCGGTCAGCCGCTTCGGCGATGAGGCAGAGGTAATCGCAAAGGCGAACGACACCGAGTACGGCCTCGCCGCCTATATCTACACGCGCGACGTGGCGAAGGGCATGCGCGTGGCATCGAAGATCGAATCCGGCATGATCGCGCTCAATCGCGGCCTGATGTCGGATCCGGCGGCGCCCTTCGGCGGCGTCAAGCAGAGCGGGTTGGGGCGAGAAGGCGGCCAGAAGCATGGCATGGCCGAGTTCATGGAGGCCAAGTATATCGCCGTGACGATCTGAGCAGACAGATGCCGAAGGATCCGTTCCGCATTCGTGATCACGTCGCCGAATTCGATGACATCGTGGCCGAGATCGTTCGCCGCAGCGCCGAGACCAGAGCGAAGGCACCCATGGCCGCCGATATCGCCTATGGACCGGATAGCACCGAAACCATCGACCTGTTCTTCCCGCAAGGCAAACGCGACCGCCTTCCGGCGCATATGTTCATCCACGGCGGCTATTGGCGCATGTTCTCCAAACGCGACTATTCCTATGTCGCCGAGACTGTCACCAATGCAGGAGCGATCGCGGTCATCGTAGACTACGCGCTGATGCCGGCCGTCAGGATGGCCAGGATCGTCGACCAGGTGCGCCGCGCCAAGCAATGGGTGCTTGACCATATCGCAGACCACGGCGGCAATCCCGATCTCCTGACCGTCAGCGGTCATTCCGCCGGCGCGCATCTGGCAACGATGCTTTTCAACCGTGACAACCGGCCGTCCGGCATCAAAGCTGCTCTGCTGCTCGGCGGCCTTTACGACCTGAAGCCGTTGCAGACGTCATTCCTTGCCGCCGAGATCGCGATCACCGACGAAGACGTCTGCCGGTTCTCGCCGATCAACCACAACTTCGATCCATCCGTGACCGTAGAGATCTCGGTCGGCGCCGAGGAAACGCCGCCCTTCCACAGCCAGGCCACGACCTTCACCAACTACTTGGAAAACCAAGGACTGGCTGTTTCACGCAGAACCCTTGCGGCGGTCAATCACATGAGCAGCGTCCGCGACCTTGGCGTGGTGGGTACCGATGCCGCGTCACTGTTGGCCCGCCTCGTGGCCGTGTGAAACCACCTCCTCAGGCGTCCGCCAGGTCGAACAAGCATCTTGCCGATGTTCTCGCCGGCAAAGAGGCCAACGGCAGGATTTGGGCCGGAAGCATACCAGCAGCTTTCAGGCAGCTTCTAGCTCGAATTGTCAGAAACAGCCCCCCAGATCGGCGCAAGCTTCGACATTGTCGACCCCGTTTCACACGTGCGGCTTACGTGGTCAAAGCCGCAAAAAATCAAGATTGGGCCACCACCGCCACCACCGCGATGCAATCGCCCGCTTTGACGAGTCCAGGGAAGTGACGGGCCGCGAGGATCCCCGACATTTTTGCTCTGATCTCCAGAGGGACTTGTCCGGTCCGGCCGGCAAGATGGATGCGTGCAATAACTTGGCCATTTTCCACCTTTTCGCCGAGATCGACCATGGTTTCGATCATCCCGTCATCCTCGGCGAAGGAGAAGCAATCGCCAGACGGCATGTCCAGCCATTGGGTCGTGCCCGTCTCGACTGGACCCTCAACAATGCCGGCATGGCGCAGCACATTGCTGATGCCGCGCCGCGCGATCCGCACGGTTTGCGCACGTGAGGTGCCGCCGCCGCCAAGCTCGGTGCTGACGAAGACCTTGCCCATTTCCTCCGCCGCCGTGTCGTACATGCCAACGGAATCTATCTCGATCATGCGCATCGAGAACGGGGCCGAGAAGGCCGCGACCGCGTCGAAGGCTTTCTGCTCCAGAGCCTTGTCGGGCAAAGTGTGGGCGGCGCAGAAGGGCACGAAGTCCAGCGTCTTGCCGCCCGAATGGAAGTCGAACACGAGGTCGGCGCGAGGCAGCAATTCGCGCTGGAAATAATCGGCGATCTTCTCGGTCACTGTTCCATCTGGACGGCCGGGAAAGCTGCGGTTCATGTTGCCTTTGTCGATCGGCGACGTCCGGGTGCCGGCGCGGAAGGCCGGATAGTTCATCGCCGGCACGATGATTACCGTGCCGCTGACTTGCTTTGGATCGAGCGTGCGGGCGAGATCGTAGAGCGCCAGGGGGCCTTCATACTCATCGCCGTGGTTGCCGCCGGTGAGCAGCGCCGTCGGCCCGTTGCCGTTGCGGATGACGCAGATCGGTATCATGACCGAACCCCAGGCCGAGTCGTCACGGCTGTAGGGCAAGCGCAGGAAGCCGTGCTGGACGCCATCCTTGTCGAAATCGACGGTCGGCGCGATTGGCGACGGGCGAACGCTGGACATCGGGCTCAATTCTTCACCACCAGTTTGCGCGGCACATTGGCCAGGCACTCTACACCGGTTTCGGTGATCAGGATGGATTCAGTGATCTCCAGCCCCATCGTCTCCAGCCACAAGCCGGTCATGAAATGGAACGTCATGCCGGGCCTAAGTTCGGTGCGGTCGCCGGGGCGCAGGCTCATCGTGCGTTCGCCCCAGTCCGGCGGATAGGAGAGACCGATCGAGTAGCCGGTGCGGTTGTCCTTGACGATGCCGTATTTTTTCAACACGGCGAAGAAGGCGTTGGCGATGTCCTCGCAGGCGTTGCCGGGCTTGGCCGCCGCAAGCCCTGCCTCCATGCCTTCCAGCGTCGCCTTCTCGGCATCGAGGAAAGCTTGCGTCGGCTTGCCCAGAAAGACGGTGCGCGAGAGCGGCAAGTGATAGCGGTTGTAGCAGCCGGCAATCTCGAAGAAGGTGCCTTCGCCCGACTTCATCGGCTGGTCGTCCCAGGTCAAATGCGGTGCCGAAGCGTCGGCGCCCGACGGGAGCAGCGGCACGATCGCCGGATAGTCGCCGCCGATCCCATCGACGCCGCGCGTTCCGGCATCGTAGATCTCGGCGACAAGATCGCATTTGCGCATGCCGACCTCGATCTTGTCGACGATGCGCTGATGCATGGCTTCGACGATGCGGGCCGCTTTGCGCATATAGTCGATCTCGGTCGGGCTCTTCACCGCCCGCTGCCAGTTGACCAGCGCAGTTGCGTCGACAAAGCGGGCGTTGGGCAGGTGTTCCTGCAGCGCGGCGAAGGCGGCAGCCGAAAACCAGTAATTGTCCATCTCGACGCCGATGCTAAAGTTACCCCAGCCGCGATCACTGAGCACGCTGGACAAGAAGTCCATCGGGTGGCGTTCGGTCGACTGCACATAGTGATCGGCGTAGCCGACGATGTTGTCATGGGCGAGATAGGCGGTGCGCTTGGCGCCATTGGCATCCTGGCCGCGGCCATACCAGATCGGCTCCCCCGACGGCGGCACGATGACCGCCTGATGCACGTAGAACGACCAGCCGTCATAGCCCGTCAGCCAGGCCATGTTGGAAGGGTCGCTCACGATCAGGAGATCGACGCCCTTCGCCTCCATAGCTCGCCGCGTCTTGGCGAGGCGGTCCGCAAATTCGCCGCGCGAGAATTTCAGGTTAGGCTGCATTGTTCTTGGTCCTCGTTTGTTGGGCCGGGAGCCCGCTTCAACTTCGTTGAATCCGGCTCCAGGAATTTTTGCTTGAGCATGATCTGATCGGAAAACCGGCTCCCACTTTTCCGGACCATGCTTTGCGGCCAGCATCAGCTTTCGAAAATGGTTCCCGCCTTCGCCGCCCGCGCGCGGTCGCGGGCGAGCGTGGCAATCGCCGTGTCCTGAACGCCGGTGCCGGTGAGGTCGGCGATGGTGATGTCGCTGACCGAGCGCCGGCCGTGCTTTTCACCGGCGATGATCTGGCCGAGTTCGGTGACCTCCGCGTCAGCTCCAATCACGCCCGCCGCAATGGCGTGATGGAGTTCGCCGAGACGCCGCGTTTGCTTCGCGCTGTCGGCGACATAGAGATCGGCCATGCGCAGTATCGCCGGCGCGATCTCGTTCTTGTGCTCGGCGTCTGAGCCCATGGCGGTGATGTGTTGACCGGCAGAGACGAATCCGGCCTCGACCAGCGGTTCGGTCGAAGGCGTGGTGGTGACGATGATGTCGGCGCCGGCAGCGGCCTTTGCCGCGTCAGGTTCGACGCGTACGACGATGCCGAATTTTTCACGCAGTGCCGACGCAGTAACCTCCGCCTTGACCGCATCGCGCGCCCAGATGCGCGCCTCTTCGATCGGCCGCACCAGCTTTAACGCCTCAAGCTGGAGGCCAGCCTGCAGGCCTGCTCCGAAGATGGCGGCGACAGACGAGTCTGGCCGCGAAAGGTGCTTCGCCGCGACAGCGCCTGCAGCAGCGGTGCGGATGTCGGTGAGGTAGCCATTGTCGAGCAGCAGCGCCTCGACCACGCCGGTTCTTGCCGAGAGCAGGACCATCATGCCGCCGCCGCTCGGCAGGCCGAGCTTTGGATTGTCGAAGAAGCCCGAGCTTATCTTGACGGCGAAACCGTCTATCCCAGGCACATAGGCCGACTTCACATCGACCTCGCCGCGATGCTCGTGAATGTCGAGCCGCAGGATCGGCGGCATCGCAACCGGCAAAGTGGCAAGCGCGCGGAAGGCGTTTTCGACACAGGCGACGGCGTCGAGATCGAGCGTCACGATGGTGCGCAGTTCTTCCTCGGTGAGGATCATCATTCGGCTCATGCCGCGCGCTCCGCAATGGCGTCACCGCAGATGACCTTGCGATGCGTGTTCATATCGATGTTTCGACCGGACAGAAGAACCACCACCGGCCCGTTCACCTTGACCTTGCCGGCGAGCAGCGCGGCGATGCCGACCGCACCGGCGCCTTCGACGATCTCACGCTCCTGCGCGTAGGCATGGCGGATGCCGGCGGCGATCTCGTCCTCGCTGAGTAGGATGACATCGTCGAGCAGGTCGCGGCACATGGCGAAGGTCAGCCGGTTGTCGGGGCCGATGCCGCCGCCGAGCGAATCCGCCAGCGTCGGCAGCTCCTCGACCTCGACCGGGCGACCGGCATCGAGGCTTGCCTTCATCGCGGCGCCGCGCGCCATCGAAACGCCGATGACTTTTGTCCGAGGGCTGACGCCTTTGATGGCTGCGGCGATGCCCGAGGCCAGCCCACCGCCAGAGAGCTGGACCAGAGCGAGAGTGGCATCCGGAACCTGCTCGATCATCTCCAGTCCGAGTGTGCCTTGCCCGGCGATAATGTCGGGATGGTCGAAGGGCGGCAGCATCACCAGCCCTTCTTGCGCCACCAGCCGCTCGACTTCCTGCTGCGCCTCATCCTGACTGCTGCCGACGATGCGGACATCCGCACCGAGCCGACGGATTTCATCCAGCTTGTTGCCCGGCACCAGCCGCGACATGCAGATCACCGCGCGCATCCCTTCGAGCTTCGCGGCATGGGCAAGCGCACGACCATGATTGCCAGTCGACGACGCGACCACGCCGTGCGCCCTCTCCTCAGCGCTCAGCGCAGCGACAGCATTCGAGGCGCCGCGCAGCTTGAAGCTGCCGGTGGTCTGGCGATGTTCGAGCTTGAGATGGACGGGGCCACCCAGCCGTTCGGACAGGCTGTGGGATAATACTGTTGGCGTGCGCTCGATCTTGCCGGCAATGCGCTCACGCGCGGCACGAATATCGCTAAGGCTAACTGTTGTCATGATCGTCAATCGCGCGGCAGCGGCAGCGTCATCAGACGGCCGAACTCCGGATGCGGTGTTTCATCGCCACACAGCCGCAAACAATTCCAGGCGCTGGCCTGATTGCTGGTCACCACCGGGCGGCCAATGGCCTCTTCCATGCCGGCGACTGCCAGCGCGCCCCGCAAGGCCGTGCAGGAGACGAACAGCGCATCGGCCTCAGCGTGCGTGGCCTCGCGTGCGAGATCGACAATCGCTGCCGGCGCGATGCGCGCCATCTCGCGGTCGTCTTCGAAGCCAAGGCAGGTGAAGCTCAATATGTCGAAGCCACGCGCCACAAAATAGGCGGCCATCGGCCTCGAGGTTTCGACTGTGTAAGGGGTGAGGATGCTGATCTTCTTCGCGCCCAACGCCTTCAGCCCGCGCACGCCGGCCATCGGCGGCGTGACGACGGGAACGCGAGGCTTGGCAGACTGGATTGCCGCCTCGATCTCCGCATCGCCGATCACCACCGAGGCCGAGGTGCAGGAATAGCAGATGGCGTCGAGGCTCTCGTCGGGCAGGATGAGCGCCGCGCCCGCCGCCAGCTCCGGCTGCATCTTGCGAAGGTTTTCCGGCGTGGTCGGATTCTTGTATGGAATGCGCGCGACATAGACGCCGATCCGCTCGCTCGCCACCATGCGGCGGAAATCCGGCTCGCTGGTGTGGTCGGTGGCAAGGATGATCAGGCCGACGCGCTTTTCCAGCGGGCGCGCGTCGAGCGCCGGCCTTGTCGACATCAGCCTGATTTCGGGCAGCGGTTTCATCTTGAGGATTACCTTTCGATCTTGCCGTAGCGATGTTCCAGCCAGCGGAGCAGCACGACCGAAAAGAGGCTGATGACGAGGAAGAAGGCGCCGACCAGCGTGATCGGCTCGATGTAGCGATAATAGGTGTTGGCGACGCTCTTGGCCTGGTTCATCAGTTCCAGCACGGTGATCGCCGACAGCAGCGGCGTCTCCTTGAACATGGCGATGAAATAATTGGCGAGCGCCGGAATCATCGGCGGGATGGCCTGCGGGATGATGATGTGGGTCCAGGTCTGCGTGGCGCTGAGATTACAGGCCTTGGCCGCTTCCCACTGGCCGCGCGGCACGTTGTCGATGCCGGCGCGGTAGACCTCGGCCGTGTAGGTGCCGTAGTGCAGGCCAAGCCCGATGACACCAGCGACGAGCGGCGGCAAAAGGATGCCGATGTCAGGCAGCACGTAGAAGATGAAATAGAGCTGCACCAGAAGCGGCGTGCCGCGGATGAACTCGGCGGCCCAGCCGACGCTGCGCGACAGCGCCTTGCTGGGCGAGCGGCGCGCCAGTGCGATGCCCAGCCCGACGAGGGCGGCCAGCACGGAGCCAAGCAGCGTCGCCAGGATGGTGATCTTCACCCCCTGGATCAGCGTCGGCATGATTTCCCAAACGAAGTTCCAATCCCAATCCATCAGACGCGCACCCCATCGAGGCCACGCGCCATGCGGCGTTCCAGAGAACGCACACCCCATGAGATGATTAGCGCCAGGGCGAAATAGATGATCAGGATGGTGGCGAACGGCACCAGCGTGTTGCCGGTCTGCGAGCGCACGACCTGCGCCTGAAAGGTGAGGTCGGCGAGCGAGATCAGCGACACCACGGAAGTCGCCTTGAGCAATTCGATGGCGTTGTTGCCGAAGGTCGGCAGCATGATCAGCAGCGCCTGCGGCAGGATGACGTGGCGCATGCCTTGCCAGCGGCCGAAATTGAGCGCGATGCAGGCTTCGTATTGCTCACGGCCGACCGACTGGATGGCGCCGCGCACAACTTCGGCCGCATAGGCGCCGACATTGAGGCCCAGCGCCAGCACGCCGGCCTGCAGCGGGGTCAGTTCGAGGCCGATCAACGGCAGCACGAAATAGGCAAAAAACAGCTGCACGAAGATCGACGTGCCGCGGAAGAATTCGATGTAGACGGTTGCCAGCCAGCGCAGCGCAAAGAAGCGGGACAGGCGCCCCATGCCGGCAAGGAAGGCCATGACCAGCGCGAGCACCGACCCCATCAGCGTCAGCTCGATGGTGACAAGCGCTCCCTGCAATATCAGGCCGAGATAGCCGGACCATTGGGTCATTCGGGTTCCAACGTTGGCGGTTAGCTCCCTTCTCCCGTTCTACGGGGAGAAGATGCCGGCAGGCAGATGAGGGGCGGAGCCAGCCTCTCCACGGCAAGCGCTGCCCCTCATCCGTCACTTCGTGACACCTTCTCCCCGTGAACGGGGAGAAGGAAACAGCAGCGCGTTACTTCGCAGCGCAGAGCTTGTCGCGGGTCGTCGACATCGCTGCTGCCGCCGAGAAGCCGTAGGGTTCGATGATCTTGGCGAACTTACCGGATTTCTTCAACTTCGCGAGTTCCACGTCGAAGGCGTCACGCAACGCTTCATCGCCCTTCTTGAAGGCGGCACCGTCGCAATAGACAGGCGCGCCCTGCACCGGCGCAATGACTTCGAGGTTCGGATCGTTGGCCTTCTTGACGAGGTCGTTGATCGACAAAACGGGAAGCGAATAGGCGTCGATACGGCCGTCCTGCAGCATCTTCAGGCCGCTCTGGCCGTCCGGTACGACGATGACGCGCTCGCGCGGCACGCCGGCGTTGAGCGCCAGCTTCTCTTCGGTGCCGCCGCCCGGCGCGCCGATCGTGGCTGACGTGTCCTTGGCAACGTCCTCGTAGCTCTTGAAGCCCTTCGGGTTGCCCTTCTTCACCAGCATCGCCTCGGCATCGCACAGCACCGGTTCGGAATAGACAACCGCCGCGCAGCGCTCGGGTTTCATGAACAGGCCGGCGGTGACGACGTCGAAGCGGCCGGCCTGCAGGCCGGGGATCATCGCGCCATACTCCGAAATCGAGGCGACGATGTCGCCAACGCCGAGACGCTTGAAGACCTCGCGGGCCACGTCGGGCGCCGCGCCCGAGACCTTGCCATCGGCGGCGACCGCCGTGTAGGGCGGCTCGTTGGCGATAGCGACGCGGGCAAACCCCTGCGCCTTCAATTGCTCAAGCTTGCCGTCATCGGCCGAACCGATGCTTGACGCGGCCAGAACCGCTGTCAATGCGAGACCGGCGACGCCGGCCAGAGTGCCAAGTTTCTTCATTGTTCCCAACTCCTTGTTTTCTTGTCTTGGTTTTTGTCTGGGGCGATCTTCCGCCCCGCAAAGCGGTCAGACACGATGTCCGGCCGCGATGATCTTCTTCAGGAAGCCTTGCGTGCGCTCCTGCTTGGGATGGCGGAAAATCTCGTCGGGCTTGCCTTCCTCGACGATCCTGCCGCGGTCGAAAAACAGCACACGGTCAGCGAAATCGTGGGCAAAGCCCATCTCATGGGTGACGAGCAGCATGGTCATGTCGGTCTCGGCGGCAAGCTTGCGCATGACGTTGAGCACCTCTTCGACCAGCTCCGGATCGAGCGCCGAGGTCACCTCGTCGAAGAGCATGATCTTCGGCGACAGGGCCAACGCCCGCGCAATCGCCACCCGCTGCTTCTGGCCGCCGGACAATTGCGCCGGCATCGACTTCGCCTTGTCGGCCATGCCGACCATGTCGAGCAGTTCCATCGCCCGCTTTTCGGCTGCGGCGCGCGGCGTTCCCTTGGTCAGCATCGGCGCCAGGGTGACATTGTCCATGACGCATTTGTGCGGAAACAGATTGAACAGCTGGAAGACCATGCCGATCTTCTGGCGCATCTTGGTCAAATGCCGCTCGTCGGCGGGCAGCAGCTGGCCATTGCGCTCCATGTGGTAGAGCTGCTCGCCATCGATCTGGATATGGCCGCCATCGATCTTTTCCAGCGTCATCAGGATGCGCAGGATCGTCGTCTTGCCCGAGCCGGACGGGCCGATCAGCGCCAGCTTCTCGCCGGGCATGACCTGCATCGACAGGCCGTCGAGCACCTTGAACGAGCCGAAACTCTTCGAAATCGCATCGACCTTGATGATGGGTGTGGACAAATGAATTTCCCCTGTTGGAGAAGCCTGTGCCCTTAACGATGGGGAAGGCGCCAAATCATGTCAATTGAGAAAATAATCTCATGACAATATTTCCGACGCCGCATGATTTCAGGGCAATTTCCGCTCAGATTGCGAGCAGCAGATGCTCCGGATCGCCAAGCAGCAGCTTGGTCACAACGCCGAGGCCGGCACGCAGTTCCCCTTCGGTGGTCGAGCCCAAAGAGATGCGCACCGCCGGATGCCAGGGTGCATCGGAGATGCGAAAGGAGGTGCCGGGCGCGATCGCGACACCCTGCAAGCGGGCCTGGGCGACGAAGCTGTCCTCGGCGCGGTTGGCCGGCAATTGCAGCCAGACATGCAGCCCGTCGCGCCGGGCGCGGTAGTCGACCCCGGCCAGCACTTCGGCCGCGATATCCTGGCGCCGCCGCAACGCCGTGCGCTGCCAGCGCACGAGCTCCATCGCCGTGCCGTCGGCCACCCATTTGGTGGCGATCTCTGCGACCAGCGGCGTCGCCATCCAGTTGGACACCAGATGCCGGTTGGCAACGGCCGCGACATAGCGGTCGGGCGCGGCGAGATACCCGATGCGCAGGCCGGGCACGGTGATCTTGGTGAAGGACGTCACGTAGAGCGTGCGCTCCGGCGCGAAGGCCGCAACCGGCGGCGGCCGATCCTCAACCAGAGGACCGAGCACATCGTTCTCGATAATGGCGATGTCGTGCTTGCGCGCCACCGCCGCGATCTCTTCACGCCGCCGCGCATCCATCAGCGTCGCCGTCGGGTTGATCACCGAAGGCTGGACGAAGACCGCGCGGATATCCGAGAGCCGGCAGGCCTCGTCCAAAGCATCCGGTATCAGCCCGTTGCCGTCGATCGGCAGGCCTTCCAGGTTGAAACCGAGATAGCGTGCCAGCGGCACCAGCGTGTGATGGCCGATGGCTTCGGTGGCGACGGTCGAGCCCGGCGGCGCAACGCTCATCAGCGCCACCGTCATCCCGGCGGTGGCGCCGTTGGTGAGACTGACATTCTGTGCGGAGACATCCAGCCCGCACAGCTTCAGCCAATCCACCGCCACCGCGCGGTGGCGCGGGAACACCATGTTGGGCCGGAACGACAGCGCCGAACTTGACGGCAGGTTTTCCGCCAGCCAGCCCAGCGCCTGCTTCAGCCGCTCCAGATGCATCGGCTCGCAGACCGGCTTCAGGATTGAGAGATCAATGACCTCGCCGAGGCGCTCCGGCAGATAGGGCGGCTCGGGCTCGCGGCGCTGCGTCTGCACAAAACTGCCGCGGCCGATCTCGCCCGAAATCAGGCCGCGCCGGATCAGTTCCTCATAGGCGCGGCTGACCGTCTGCACCGATAGTTTCAGGTCGTCAGCCAATCGGCGATGCGTCGGCAGCCGCGTGCCATTGGCCAGCCGCCCGTCATGGATGGCGCGCGCGAACTGGTCGGCCAGCGATTGATAGGCCGGCCGGCGAAGGAGCGCGGGATCGGGTTGCCACAATGTCATGACTTATTAGGATCGAAATCAGTGCAATTGACAATCGAAATAATGCGCCGTCATGCTGGCGCCGACGAAAATTGAGCCATGGATGTCATCAATCAAACTCGACCCGATCGACCTCAAAATCCTCGACGCCATCCAGCGTGACGGACGCATCACCAAGCTGGCGCTGGCCGACAAGGTCGGCCTGTCGCCGACGCCGTGCTGGATGCGTCTGCGCAAGCTGGAGAAAGCCGGCATCGTCTCGGGCTATCACGCCAGAATCGCCATGCGCGTCGTGGCGCCGGTCGCCACCGTGTTGATGGAGGTGACGCTGGCCAGCCACCGACAGGCCGATTTCGACCGCTTCGAACGCGCCATCCGCGACATTCCCGAGATCGTCGCCTGCTGGTCTGTCGGTGGCGGCGTCGACTATGTCGTGAAGGTGATGGCGCGCAACATCGACGCCTATCAGCAGCTCGTCGACGGCTTGCTCGCGCGCGAAATCGGCATCGATCGCTACTTCACCTATATCGTCACCAAGACGGTGAAGGAGGAGCTCGTCCTTCCCATCGCCGACCTGCTGCCGGCATCGTCCTAGCCCGGAGAGATCGTCTGCCTAGGCGGCACAAGAGAGAGACTCTCTCTGCAACCGGGCACGCCAACAGTCTCTCTGTCTGCTGGTGACCGATAGTCTTCCCGTACTGTCCGAAACGGGAGGCCCTCGACCATGTCCGCGCATTTCGCCCGCTCCCATCGCCATGAGGCGCTCGAGCGCCTTGCCGACCGCCGGCTGCTTCGCGAACTCGCCTATATCGATGGCCACTGGACGGCAAGCGATGCCGCCAAAAGCTTCGAAGTGACCGATCCGGCCACCGGCACCACCGTCGCCTTCGTCGCCGCGCTCGATGCCCGGCAGACGACCAAGGCGATCGATGCCGCCGCGCGCGCCTTCCCGGCCTGGCGATCACTGCTGCCGCAGGAGCGGTCCAAAATCTTACGAAAATGGTTCGAGCTGATCGTTGCGGCCAAGGATGATCTGGCCCTGCTGATGACACTGGAGCAAGGCAAGCCGCTGCAGGAATCGCTTGGCGAGATCGACTACGCCGCTTCCTTCGTCGAGTGGTACGCCGAGGAAGCCAAACGCCTCAATGCGGAGAGCGTCACAAGCCATCTGCCGAATGCGGAAATGATGGTGCGGCGCGAGCCGATCGGCGTCGTCGGCGTCGTCACGCCGTGGAATTTTCCATCGGCCATGCTGACCCGCAAGGCGGCGGCTGCCCTTGCCGCCGGCTGCACCATCGTCGCGCATCCGTCCTCGGATACGCCGCTGTCGGCGCTAGCATTGGCCGAGCTTGGCGAGCGTGCCGGCCTGCCAGCCGGCGTCCTCAACGTCATCACCGGCAAAGCCGCGACGATTGTCGGCCGCATGTGCGAGGATGCGCGCGTCCGCGCCATGAGTTTTACCGGCTCGACGGAGGTCGGCAGGCTGATCGCCGCGCAAAGTGCTGCGACGATGAAGCGGCTGGTGATGGAGCTTGGCGGCCATGCGCCGCTGATCGTGTTTGCGGATGCGGATCTCGACAAAGCGGTGAACATCGCCATCGACGCCAAGTTCGCCACGTCGGGCCAGGATTGCCTCGCCGCCAACCGCATCTATGTCCATCGCCCGATCTACGATCGCTTCTGCGCCGCCTTTGCCAGGCGCGTCGAGATGTTGCGAACCGGTAATGGGCTTGCCGACAAGTCTGACATCGGGCCGCTGATGCATGAGCGCGCCGTCACCAAGGTCGAGGAGCAGGTCGCCGATGCCATCGCCCGTGGCGCGCGCTGCCTGACCGGCGGCAAACGACATCCGGCCGGGCCGCTGTTCTACCAGCCGACGCTGCTGGTCGATGTTTCCGACGAGGCGCTGATCATGCGCGAAGAGACCTTTGGCCCGGTCGCCGCTGTGACGCCCTTCGACAGCGAGGATGAGGTGATCGCCCGCGCCAATGCCACCGAATATGGCCTCGTCGCCTATGTCGTGACCGAGAACGGCCCGCGCCAGCAACGCATGGGCCGCGCCCTCGACTACGGCATGGTCGCCATCAACCGCGTCAAGATCACCGGGGCACCGATCCCGTTTGGCGGCGTCAAGCAATCCGGCATTGGCCGCGAAGGCTCGCGCCACGGGCTCGAAGCCTTCACCGATCTCAAGTATCTCTGCCTGGACGTCGCATAGGGTCCAGGTCAACGGATGCATGAGAAGCGTATTTGCCAATCTTTTGAGATCCATCCATGAACGCCACAACAAGAACCATCCCGGCCACCATGTCCGCAGTGCTGCTCACCGGGCATGGCGGTCCGGAAAAACTCGTCTACCGCACCGATGTGAAAGTGCCTGTGCCCACTCCGGGTGAGGTGCTGGTCAAGGTCAGCGCTTGCGGCATGAACAACACCGATGTGTGGGTTCGCCAGGGCGCCTATGGGACCGAGGAGGATGCCGCCGCGGTGTCGACCTGGCGGCGCCAGGGCAACACGCTTGTTTTCCCGCGCATCCAGGGCACCGACACGGTCGGCACCATTGCTGCTGTCGGCGAAGGCGTTTCGCCGGATCGCATTGGCGAACGGGTGATGGTCGATTTCTCCATCTACAACCGCGACGACGATTCACTGGCCGACATTGACTATATGGGCCACGGCCGTGACGGCGGTTATGCGGAGTACCAAGCGGTGCCGGCAGAAAACGCCCATGTCGTCGACACCGAGATGAGCGACGTAGACCTCGCCACCTTCTGCTGCGCCTATCTCACCGGCGAGCAGATGCTGGAGCGTGCCGGGCTGAAAGCCGGCGAGCGCGTGCTGGTCACCGGTGCCTCGGGCGGCGTTGGCTCAGGCATCGTGCAGCTGGCACGGGCGCGCGGTGCCATCCCCTATGCAGTCGTCGGCAAGGGCAAGGAGCAGGCGG
The DNA here is from genome assembly GCF_056404855.1 of Mesorhizobium sp. P2_B11. NCBI lineage: Bacteria > Pseudomonadati > Pseudomonadota > Alphaproteobacteria > Hyphomicrobiales > Phyllobacteriaceae > Mesorhizobium > Mesorhizobium sp. P2_B11. The sequence continues at coordinate 834,812 of NZ_JBFUDF010000001.1, read as the reverse complement.
TACGCGACATCGGCGCCGAGGCCGTCATCACCCGTGGCGTCGCCGACTTGCCCGCCGCGGTTAATGAGGCGACAGGCGGCCAGCCGATAGACGTAGTCGCCGATCTGGTGGGCGGCGCGATCTTCAACGACCTGTTGCGCATTCTCCGACCCGAAGGCCGCTACACCACCGCAGGCGCCATCGCCGGCCCGGTCGTGCAGCTCGATCTCCGGACCATGTACCTGAAACAGTTGCAGCTGCGCGGCTCTAGCCAGGGCACGCGGGCGGACTTCCGGCGCATCGTGCGTTACATCGAGGAAAAGAGGATCCGGCCCCTGATCGGCGGCGTCTACAGGCTCTCCGATTTCCACAAAGCGCAGGCCGACTTCATTGCCAAGGATTTTGTCGGGAAGCTGGTGGTGGTCCCGGACGTTGCTTGGGAGGAAAGCTGAGATCTTCGAGCGTCCAAGCGGTGGGCACCGATGTCGGCTCTGGCGAACAAGAATGGGACGTTTCGATCATCGCGCCGCGTATCCGCGCTAGCGGCGAACTGTGATGTCGAGCTGGGTACAAAGCAAACCCGCCTAATTATACGCTATTCTACGCTAGAACCCTCTCGCCCTCTGAGGTCGCTTTACATAGGCCGAGACTTGGATGCAGATTAGATTTGCCAATTCTGAGAAGGAGATCAATGCCACGTGGAGTGGGTCGGGAAACAGGTGAACGGCAGCGCAAATCGCCGCGGAAACTACGCTATAGCCGCCGAATACCCCTCACTCCCACTCGATCGTGCCCGGCGGCTTGGACGTCACGTCGTAGACCACCCGGTTGATGCCACGGACCTCGTTGATGATGCGGGTGGCGGCGGCGCCGAGGAAGGCCATGTCGTAGTGGTAGAAATCCGCCGTCATGCCGTCGACTGAGGTGACGGCGCGCAGCGCGCAGACGAATTCATAGGTGCGGCCGTCGCCCATGACGCCAACGGTCTGCACCGGCAGCAGCACGGCGAAGGCCTGCCAGATGGCGTCGTAGAGCCCGGCCTTGCGGATCTCGTCGAGATAGATGGCGTCGGCTTCGCGCAGGATCTCCAGCTTTTCGCGGGTGATGCCGCCGGGGCAGCGGATGGCGAGGCCAGGGCCTGGGAAAGGATGGCGGCCGATGAAGCTCTCGGGCAGGCCGAGCTCCTTGCCGAGCGCCCTCACCTCATCCTTGAACAGTTCGCGCAGCGGCTCGACCAGCTGCATGTTCATGCGCGCCGGCAGGCCGCCGACATTGTGGTGCGACTTGATGGTCACCGACGGGCCGCCGGTGAAGGAGACGCTTTCGATGACGTCGGGATAGAGCGTGCCCTGCGCCAGGAAATCGGCGCCGCCGAGCTTTTTCGCCTCTTCCTCGAACACTTCGATGAACAGCCGGCCGATGGTCTTGCGCTTCTTCTCCGGGTCGGACTCGCCTTCCAGTGCGGAGATGAATTTTTCCGAGGCATCGACCAGGATCAGCGGCAGATTGTAGTGCTGGCGGAACATCGCCACCACACCCGCGGCCTCATCCTTGCGCATCAGGCCATGGTCGACGAGGATGCAGGTCAGCTGGTCGCCGACCGCCTCGTGGATCAACAGCGCCGCGACCGAGGAGTCGACGCCGCCCGACAGTGCGCAGATCACCTTGCCCTTGCCGACCTGCTTGCGGATTGCCTCGACCGCGTGCTCGCGGTAGGCGCGCATCGTCCAGTCGCCTTCGATGCCGGCAATGTTGTGGACGAAGTTGCGGAGCAGCCTGGCGCCGTCGGGCGTATGCACCACTTCGGGGTGGAACATGATGCCGTACATCTTGCGCGCGACGTTGCCGAAGATGGCGAAGGGCGAACCTTCCGACTTGCCGAAGACCTCAAAACCCTTGGGCAGCGATATGACGCGGTCGCCATGGCTCATCCACACCTGGTGGCGCTGGCCTGGCGCCCACAGGCCTTCGAACAGCGGACTGTCCTTCTCGATCTCGACGAAGGCGCGGCCGAATTCGCGATGGTCGGAGCTTTCGGCGACGCCGCCCATCTGCACGCACATGGCCATCTGGCCGTAGCAGATGCCGAGCACTGGCACGCCGGCATCGAAGACGATCTGCGGCGCGCGCGGGCTGCCTATGTCCGATGTCGAGGCGGGACCGCCCGACAGGATCACGGCTTTGGGATTGATGCGCTTGAAGGCAGCTTCGGCCGATTGGAACGGCACGATCTCGGAAAACACGCCGGCCTCGCGGATGCGGCGGGCGATGAGCTGCGTAAACTGGCTGCCGAAATCGATGATCAGAACGGTGTCGGCCAGGACGGTATCGGAGTGATTGGCTGTCGTCATGGCGAGCCTTTAGAGAAAGAAATGAGTCGACGCAATGGGTTGCGAGGCCGCACCGCTACGGAACTTCGGCGTCTTTGTCACCGGCATTCGAGGAGTCTGCATCGAGGGCTCGCAAGGCATCCATCAGCGCCGCGAAGCGCTGCTGGCCGATGCGCCCGACATAGCGCCGTTCGATCTCAAGCTTGATGCGGTCACCGTCGCGCAAGGCGTCCAGGCCCTTGCTTGTGTAGCCGACAAGCTTGCCGCGCCCGTCGCGCGGATCAGGCAGGCGCTGTACCACGCCTTCCGCCTCCAGCCCGTCGAGCAATTGCTGGACCGCCTGCTTGGAAATCGCCGAGCGATCGATCAGCGCAGCCTGGCGAACGCCGTCGCGAGAGATATGCCCGAGCAGCCCAGCGCGCGCTTCGGTGAACCAGCCATGGCCGGCGGCGCGCATCGCAGCGGCGAATTCGGCCTGCCAGGCGCGGCTCGCCTGCCACAGGCGCCAACCGACGTGATCGGGCAGCGCTTTGGTTTTTTCGTCAAGCTCCTTGACCATTCCTCTGGCGCTCCATATAGTCAAGATACTTGACGATCTTCACCGCGTCGACCGTTTTCGAACTCAAACCTGGGACCTCGGACAATGACAATTCTAAACAAGGACACGCTGGCCATTATCATGATCGGCACCACGCATGTCATCGACATGGGCGGCAAGAGCGCATTCATCCACTACGAAACCGTCGACCGCGCGCATATGCTTTTGCCGGACGGCAGCCGCTTCCATGGACAATGGGACCTGCTGGAAGACGGCTACAAGGTCGAATGGGCGAATGGCCCGGCCGGCGCCTGGAAACTCGAGCACACGCCGGGAGCCATCGACTATGTCGATGCCACCGGCACTGTGCGCGGGCGCATCTCGCGCATCGATTTCGGCGATCCTGCCAGCCTGGCGGCCTGATCGGTACAGTCAGGCGCCAAGCAAACCGTCACCGATCGCCTGATCGAGCAGCCCGACCGCATCCGCCAGCTTCTCGTCGATGACATGCAGATATTCGGTCCAGTCACCGACATGCCGCAGGTCAGCCGCGCCGTCGGAAATGCCGCGCAGGCCAATCAACGGGATATCGAACAGCTGGCAGGCACGCAGGCAGGCGAAGGTCTCCATGTCGACCATGTCGGCGCCAATTGCATTGTAGGCATCGCCGCTGATGATGGCGCCGCCGGTCGACAGCGACGCTTGCCTGATACCCGGAATCTTTAATGGCAGCGGCACGGTCACCGGCAGGTCGAGAAACGGCGTCGCGCCCTTCTCGAAGCCGAGCGGCGAGGCGTCGATATCGCGATAGCTGACCGAGATCGCCTGGTAGATTTCGGTCTGTTCCAGCGTGCGGCTGCCGGCGGAGCCGAGCGAGACGACGAGATCGGGCAGCGTCTTTTCAGACTTCAGCCGGGACAGTTCGGCGCCGAGCCGCACACCTGCCTCGACCGGGCCGACACCCGTCATCAGCGGCGTGAACAGTTTTTGCAGATGCGGACCGTATTCTGCCTGCGCCGCCATGACGAAGAGCACATCCTTGCCGCCAATGCGCGTAACTTTGACCATCAGCCAGCGATCCCATCACGGCCCACCACCGTCATCATCGTCCCCGTCATCGTCGCAATGAGCTTGGCCTCGCCGTCGGCGGCAAAGGCATAGGCCTGACCGTCGGCAACGATGATGGTGCGGCCGGGCTTGGTCACCGAGCCCCGGAAGAGGAAGCGCTCGCCCCTGCCCGGCGCCAGCAGATTGACCTTGAACTCGATGGTCAGCACGCCGGAATTTTCCGGCATCAATGAAAAGGCGGCATAGCCGCAGGCCGAGTCCAATGCCGTCGAAATCACGCCGGCATGGAGGAAACCATGTTGCTGGGTGAGAGCCGCCGAATAGGGCATTTCGATCTCGATGATGCCTGGCGTCACCAGCGTCAGTTCGGCGCCGATCGTCGCCATGGCCTGCTGGCGCGCGAAGGACGCCCTGACGCGATCCTCATAGTCGGGAGCCGGTACGATCTTTGCTGCCATGGCCATCGCCCTGATTTTTCTGCGAAAAGCTTATCGCAGACGCCGCAAGATCAGGCAAATGCTTTTGCTGCACTGCAACAAAAGCGACTTAAGCGCGTCGCGCTGATACGGGAATCATGCGACGCGCTTAAGTCTTTTGTTTTGATGCATGTCGTTCTCTCAAAACCAGGACCACTTTTGAGCGACATGCATTAGTTCAGCAGGAGAAGCGACGCGTTGAGCAAGGTGGCGAAGGCGACCCATGCCGCGTAAGGGACAAACAACCAACCGGAAGCCCGGTCGCGGTTCCAGACTTTGGCGATGAACAGAACAATGGTGGCGAGAAGAGCCAGTATCACCAAAAGCGCCGGCCCCATCAGTTTGGCACCGAAGAAGGTCGGCGACCAACAAAAGTTCAGCACAAGCTGGACGACCCAGATCTTCATCGCCGCGCCCGCCGGTTCCCGCAGCCAGGTCCTCCAGCCGGCCACGGCGATCAGGACATAGAGAATTGTCCACGCCGGTGCGAAGACCCAATTGGGCGGGTTGAAGGGCGGCTTGATGAGAGATGCATACCAGGCGCCCGGCAGCGTCGCGTAGCCGATCAGCAGGCCGCCGCCGAGCACCAGAAGGAGGAAAAGCAGAAACGACAGATATCTTTGCAAGAATTCTACCCCGTGATGGCGGCCCAACGCCGCGCATCTGCAACTGGGGCGCTATGTCAGCCTGTCAACGGCAGCGTCAATTCGCCCGGCGCAGCGCGCAGAAGTAGAACCCGTCGGTGCCACTGAGCGCCGGCGACAGCGAGATGTCGCTTGTCTTGCCGATCCGCGCGGCCGCCGCGTGGCCGGGAAAATGGACGTCCCAGAGTGTGCGATGGTCGACCGGAACAAAACCTTTGTGCCGCTCGCGGAAGCCGGAGATCTGTTCGCCATTCTCCTCGTCGAACACCGAACAGGTGATGTAGACCAAAAGGCCGCCGGGTTTGACGTAGGCCTTGGCGGCATCGAGGATCGCCGACTGCTCGCCCTTGCGGGCGTCGAGCTGTCTCTGGGTCAGCCGCCACTTGGCATCGGGACGGCGCCGCCAGGTGCCGCTGCCGGTGCAGGGCGCATCGACCAGCACAATGTCCATATGGCCCGCGAGGGGGCTAAGTTCGGCCGGCTTGGTGACCACCTGGACGTTGCGGTTTTCCGACCGGCGGATGCGGTCGAAGATCGGCGCCAGCCGCGCCTTTTCGGCGTCGTGGGCGAAAACCTGGCCTTTGTTGGCCATCGCCGCCGACAGCGCCAGCGTCTTGCCGCCGGCGCCGGCGCAGAAGTCGAGCACCTGCATGCCAGATTGCGCCCCGGCGAGTGCGGCGACGATCTGCGAGCCCTCGTCCTGGACCTCGTACCAGCCTTTCTGGAAGGCTGGCTCGGCCTGCACGTTCGGATGCCGGCCATCGCCGTCGATCGGCGGAATGCGAATGCCTTGCAGCGCGATAGCAGCCGGTTTGGCGCCGGTGTCGGCGAGTTCCGCCAACACTTTGGCGCGATCGGCCTGAAGCGTGTTGACCCTGATGTCGAGCGGCGGGCGGGTGGCGAGCGCTGCGCCTTCCGCGACCCAGTCCGCGCCAAAGGCTCGTTCGAAGAGCGGTTCACACCAGTCGGGTACGTCCGCCCGCACGGCCTCCGGCGCGTCATCAGGGCGGCGTTCGGCCAGCGCCTGCAACTCGGCGGCGCTGAGCAGCGGCGGCGCGAACTTGTCGCCGTCGAGCGCCTGGTTGAGCGATTGCGCCGTCTGGCCCCATTCGATGAGCAGCGCACCGAAGCCGATGGCGCGCGGCGTGTCTTCACCGAGCAGCCAGCCGGCGGAACGCTTGTGGCGCAGCGCGTCGTAGACGATGTTGCCGATCGCCGCGCGGTCGCCGCCGCCGGCGAAGCGATGCGACAGGCCCCAATCCTTCAGCGCATCGGCCACCGGCCGGTGACGCCGGCCAATGTCTTCCAGCACTTCGATGGCTGCCGCCAGCCGTCCGCCCAGTCGCATTCGTTATTCCATCCAAAGAAGCTTCCCGGCTGCTCTTAGAGCCTTTCACGTCGAGATTGAACCCCACTTGAATTTCGCGGCGACAAGGCCCTTGTGATCGCGGTCGGCGAATTTCCCCGGCTGGCAAATGTCCGCCCGCCGGCGACAACAAATTCCCAAATAGATGCAGGGTCTCTAATGTTGGAAAACTGGCTGCCGCAAGCATGGCCTGTGGCGCAACTGCTCTGCTTTCCAAGCTTTTGCGTTGAGAATACTCTCTGCTCCATGATTCGCGGCGCAGAAAACGCGAACCCGCGGATCGATACGAGGAGAGGGCAATGAAAACGTATCTTGCGGAAGTTCTAGGGACATTTCTGTTGGTGTTCATCGGCACGGCGTCGGTGGCGACGGGCGGCTTTCTGGCCGACCTGCCGCTTGGCCAGGAAGCCATCGGCCTGGCGTTCGGCATCGGCCTGATTGCGGCGGCCTATGCGGTCGGACCGATTTCCGGCGCGCATCTCAACCCGGCGGTCACGCTCGGCGTCTTCGTCGCCGGCCGTCTGCCGGCCAAGGATGTCATCCCTTACTGGATCGCACAGGTCATCGGCGCCATCCTGGCCTCGCTGGCGCTGTGGATCATTGTCTCCGGCCAGACCGGCGGACACACAACCGGCTTCGGCGCCAATGGCTGGGACGTGGCGAAATGGGGGATGAGCTCGGCCTTCCTGTGGGAGCTGATCGGAACCTTCACCTTCGTCACCGTCATCCTCGGCGTCACCGCTGAAAAACACTCGACGGCGTTTGCCGGCCTGGTCATCGGCCTGACGCTCGCGGGGCTGCACTTCGCCATGATCCCGGTGACCGGCACCTCGGTCAATCCGGCGCGTTCGATCGGCCCGGCGCTGTTTACCGGTGGCGCAGCGCTCAGCCAGCTCTGGCTGTTCATCGTCGCCCCGCTGCTCGGCGGCGCGATTGCCGGCATTGTCGCAAAGGCCCGCATCTTCGAAAAGGACTGATTTTCGAAGCCTGCAAAAACAAAAAGGCGCGGGCCTCGGCCCGCGCCTTTTTGCTTGGGAGGTAATGCGATCAGCGAGCGATGTCGAAGCGATCGGCGTTCATCACCTTGGTCCACGCCTTGACGAAATCGCCGACGAATTTCGGCCCGGCGTCCGCCGACCCGTAGACCTCGGCCAGCGCGCGCAACTGCGCGTGCGAACCGAAGATCAGGTCAGCGCGGGTGGCCGTCCATTTGACCGCCTTGGTCTTGCGGTCGCGCGCTTCGTAGACCTCGTGCGAGCCCGGCTCAGAGGCCGGATCCCAGACTGTCGCCATCGAGAGCAGATTGACGAAGAAGTCATTCGTCAGCGTGCCCGGCCTGTCGGTGAGCACGCCATGCTTCGAGCCGCCGGCGTTGGCGCCGAGCACGCGAAGGCCGGCAACCAGCACCGACATCTCCGGCGCCGTCAGGTTGAGCAGTTGCGCGCGGTCGATCAGCAACGCTTCGACCGACATCGGCAGCTTGCCGCCGACATAATTGCGGAAGCCATCCACCTTCGGCTCAAGCGCGGCGAAGGAATGAACGTCGGTCTGCGCCTGCGAGGCGTCGGTGCGGCCCGGCGTGAACGGAACCTTCACCGCGTTGCCGCCATCCGTCGCCGCCTTCTCGACCGCGGCGACACCGCCGAGCACGATGAGGTCGGCCAGCGAGACCTTCTTGCCGCCTACGCTGAACTCCTTCTGGATGGCCTCGAGCTTCGCCAGCACCTTGGCGAGTTCCGCCGGCTGGTTGACCTCCCAGTCCTTCTGCGGCGCCAAACGAATGCGCGCGCCATTGGCGCCGCCGCGCTTGTCGGAGTTGCGGAAGGTCGAGGCCGAGGCCCAGGCAGTCGAAACCAGCTGGGAAACGGTGAGGCCCGAAGCCAGGATCTTGGCCTTCAGGGAAGCGATATCCTGGTCGCTGACCAGTTCATGGTCGACGGCCGGCACCGGATCTTGCCAGATCAGCTCTTCCTTCGGCACCAACGGGCCGAGGTAGCGAACAACCGGACCCATGTCGCGGTGGGTGAGCTTGTACCAGGCGCGAGCGAAGGCATCGGCGAACTGCTCGGGATGCTCATGGAAACGCCGCGAGATCTTCTCATAGGCCGGGTCGGCACGAAGCGCGAGGTCGGTGGTGAGCATGGCCGGCGCATGACGCTTGCCCGGATTGTGGGCGTCGGGCACCGTAACAGCGCCAGAACCGCCTTTCGGCGTCCACTGATGGGCGCCGGCGGGGCTCTTGGTCAGCTCCCATTCGAAGTTGAACAGATTGTCGAAGAAGTTGTTGCTCCACTTGGTCGGCGTCGTCGTCCAGGTGACTTCGAGGCCCGAAGTGATCGCATCGCCGGCAATGCCTGACGCATGCTTGCTCGACCAGCCGAGGCCTTGCGCCTCGATGCCGGCGCCTTCCGGCTCGGCGCCGACAAGGGCTGCATCACCGGCGCCATGGGTCTTGCCGAAGGTATGGCCGCCGGCGATCAGCGCCACCGTCTCTTCGTCGTTCATCGCCATGCGCCCGAAGGTCTCGCGGATATCGCGCGCCGAGGCCAGCGGATCGGGCTTGCCGTTCGGGCCTTCGGGGTTGACGTAGATCAGGCCCATCTGCACGGCACCGAGATGGCCATGCAGTTCACGGTCACCGGAATAGCGCTTGTCGTCGAGCCACTTGGTTTCCGAACCCCAGTTGACGTCCTGCTCGGGCTCCCAGACATCGACGCGGCCGCCGGCAAAACCAAAAGTCTTGAAGCCCATCGATTCCAGCGCGACGTTGCCGGTGAGGATCAACAGGTCGGCCCAGGAAATCTTGCGGCCGTATTTCTGCTTGATCGGCCACAGAAGCCGGCGGGCCTTGTCGAGATTGGCGTTGTCCGGCCAGCTGTTCAGCGGCGCGAAACGCTGCTGGCCCGCACCTGCGCCACCGCGGCCGTCGCCGATGCGATAGGTGCCGGCGCTGTGCCAGGCCATGCGAATGAACAGCGGGCCGTAATGGCCGAAATCGGCCGGCCACCAATCCTGCGAATCGGTCATCACCTTGTGCAGGTCCTTGATCACCGCGTCGAGGTCGAGGGTCTTGAACTCCTCGGCATAGTCAAAGGCTTCGCCCATCGGGTCCGAAAGGTTCGACTGCTGGTGGAGGACGCTGATGTCGAGCTGGTTCGGCCACCAGTCACGGTTGGTCCTGCCGGAGGTTCCATGCGCGACCGGGCATTTGCCGGCGCTGTTGTCGTCGGTGTTCGCGTCCATCTTAGCCTCCGAAGTGCTGATTTTCTGGTTGGTTTTCCGGGCCGGCCGGGAGCCGCGCCACTCTGGAACAATTCCAGACTAGGCCGTCTCTTCGATAAAAACAAATTGCCTTTCCTGTTTGTTGCGATAGGTTTTCCTTATGATTGGTCTCACCGTCCGGCAGATGCAATATTTCGAGGCTTTGGCGCAAACGCTGCATTTCGGCCGCGCTGCAAAGCTCGCCGGCGTCAGCCAGCCGGCGCTGTCCGCACAGATCGCGGAGATGGAACAAAGGCTGAGCTGCCGGCTGTTCGAACGCGGCGGCAAGACGGTGCGGATGACTGAGGAAGCGCAGTCGCTGCTGCCACGCATCGAGCGCATCCTGCGCGATATCAGCGAGGTCGAAACGACGGCGCGGCGCGGCCGCCCGGCCATGGAAGGGCGCTTCCGGCTGGGCATCATCCCGACGGTGGCGCCGTATCTTTTGCCGCATGTGCTGCCGGAGCTGAAGCGGCATTTTCCGGCTTTGCAGCTCGAACTGCGCGAAGCGGTGACGTCATCGCTGGTCGAGGACACGGCGACGGGACGGCTCGACGCTTTCATCGCCGCGCTGCCACTCGACCAGCCAGGCCTGGTCACCGAGGCGCTGTTCGCCGACCGCTTCTTCCTTGCCGTGCCGTCAGGCGATCCCGCCTTCGCGTCGCCGCCGGTGCCGCCGGAAAGCCCGGCGCTGGAGCGGCTGATGCTTTTGGAGGAAGGCCACTGCCTGCGCGAACAGGCGCTTGCGCTGTGCGGCAGCGTGCGGCCGGTGGCGATGGCAAGCTACGGCGCCACCAGCCTGACGACGCTGTTGCAGATGGTGGCGCATGGGCTGGGCGTCACGCTGATCCCGGAAATGGCGGCAAGGCCGGCCAGCGCCATGCCGGACCTGAAGATCGTGCCATTCCAGGAGCCGATGCCGCAACGCACGATCTGCCTGGCCTGGCGCCGCAACAAGGTGCGGCATGATGAGTGCGTGGAACTGGCCAAGATCATTCGCGGGCTGGATCAGGCGGTGCTGGCGGCGTAAATGCCAAATCATCCCGTCACGTAGCGCAGCTATTGCCTGGCCCTCTCAACTTCGTCGGCGACATGCAACGCATAACCCTCCGCTGGTGGCAGCGGACGCGATGTCCTGCGGATCGAAGTCACCAGAAAACCTTTGCCGGCCGTTTTCCCTGCAAGGCGGCTGCGCAACGCCGTTGGATCGATACCCGTCAGACGGTAGAGCGCGGCAGAAATACGGGCCGGTTTGCGCCGATCGGGTTGGGGTTCATTGGCCGCGGCCATCGCGATTTGGCGCTGCTCATCCGCATCCTTGCCGGATAAAAGGGCCTCCAACACCTGATGCTGGGGGCTTGCGACCGCATAAGTGCCGCCTGGAGAGCCTCTCCCACTATAGGTCACGATCTTCAACACTGTCGGTGTATCTTCGAATGCGAAACGTGCGCCGGCACGCCAGGCTCGCATCACGAAATCCTGCAGTGGCGGACGATGGACCGTCAACGGGTGAGCCCACAGACCTATTCGCTCGACAATGCCACGGTCGAAAATCCAGGCGCTGGCGGGCTCAAACAAATAGTGGTTGCGATCGCAAACGTCGTAGTCGACCCGGTCAGCGCCGGACATTCGCGTAAAGAGCGGCACCGGCGAATCCATCGCCTCGCTGGAGCTATCTTCGGCAAAAAGGGCTGCGCCAACGAAAAAATCAGAGCCCGCGCTGAGTTTCGCCCTTGCCCGCGCTATGTGATCCGGCAGCAATATGTCGTCATGGTTGAGGTAGGCAAGGAGCGGTGTCCCGGCGAGAAGGCCCCCTACCGAGTTAGGCCCGGATTGATGACCAAAACGCTTTTGCAGGTTGAGATACGAGAAACGCAGATCGGCCATCGAGCGCACCACGGCTTCGGTCTCCGGCGCGCAATTGTCGCCGACGACGAGCACCCGCCAGCCCTGATCTGTCTGGCGTTGGACTGAGCGCATGGCGATCGCCAACGTGTCGGGGCGATTATACGTCGCCACGACGAACGTTATCTCACCGTCGCGCATCGCTCGATCCTGGCCAAGTACCATTCTTGTTCCTGTATCTCTCAGTGTGGTAACCAGCCCGCCCAGGGATTGAGAAAACAGATGCAGGACAGGCTGGATTCGGTTGAGCAGATTCTCGACTGGCGATCAAAGCAGCTATCCCTGAGTGCTTTTCACTATGAACGCATCCCGCTTTCCCAGTGCCGCGCATGGCGCTTGGCGGACGGGCGCATCGAGCATTCCACCAGGCGATTTTTCAGCGTTGTCGGCATAAAGGCCGCATCTGCCTCCCCCGCCGTCAACACCCAAAGTCAACCTATCATCGACCAGCCCGAGGTGGGAACGCTTGCTTTCCTGTTACGGCAGATGGATGGGCAATACGACGTCTTGGTTCAGGCCAAGACAGAGCCTGGAAATGTCGGCGCGGCGCAACTGGCGCCAACCGTCCAGGCGACGCTCAGCAATCACAACAGGCTCCATGGTGGAGCGCCGACGCGCTATCTCGAGTATTTTGACAGCGCGACCGACACGACCAGCGATCAGCTGCAGTCCGAGCAAGGGACGCGTTTTCTGGCAAAATACAACCGCAATGCGACGCGCGAAATCGCCGGCTCCGGTCCTGCGCCGGCCGGCGAGGCTTGGCGATGGTGCGGCATGGAGTCATTGCTTGCGTTGCTCCACCATGACTACGTCATCAATACAGACGCACGCTCGGTGTTGGTCGCCAGTCCATGGGAATCGCTTGGCCCGGACCGGTCGCCGTTTTCATTCGCGCGCGGTGCTGGCAATTTCGGTGCGGATCTCTTCACATCGCATGAGGCGCAAGACGACAAGGCCGTGCATAATTTCGACGACCTGCTGGACAGGCTATCTGCCGCCCGCGCGTCCGCATCGATTGTTCTCCGCCCTGTCCCCATCGACAGCATATCCGGCTGGATTTTCGAGGACAGCGAGATCGCTGACGAAGGTCGTAGCCGGTTTCGTGTCGGATATCATCGCATCCAGGCACTCGATCGCGAGGTGCCACGATGGGATCAGCCGCTGCTGTCGGACTTCCATGCCGTGGATGTGGTGATGGTGTGCCAGCGGCGCGGCGGTGTGCTGCACTTCCTGTTGYGGCATGCCGCGGAGATCGGTTTTCGTGAAGGCGTTCAATTCGGCCCGACCCTGCAGTTGACCGCCACGGAGCATTTGCGCGACCCTTTTCAGCGGCCGCTCGTGGAACTCATCGAAGAGGGCATCGTACACGCTGACGTCTGGGCATCGGACGAAGGCGGCCGTTTCGACCACAACCGTGTGCGCTACCGCGTCGTCGAGCTACCTGACGGGTTGGAATGCCGCGATGGCCCGGCGGCCTCGTGGGCGACGCTGTCGCAGATACGCAAGCTTCTGAAGATTTCCGGCGCGTTGACCAATGAAGCGCGCAGCGTCCTGTCGCTGCTGCTGCCGTATTTGTGGAAAGCTTGAGTCACGCTGTCTTGCGCGCGGCAACAACATCGTAGGGCGGGGCCTAGCTTCTCGTCCGTGCTCATTCCGGAAATGGCTGCGAAGCCGGCCAGCGCCATGCCAGATCTCAAGATCGTGCCACAGGGCCGTAACAGGCTTTATGCCTAAGACCATACTGTCTCACTATTTGATGTAGACGAGCACGTACCTGTTTTTGTAGGGCTGGTAGTATTTCGTGCCGCAACTCCAGACCACGATCCCACCGCTATAGGTGGTTTTCACGCAGCCCTTTGGAAGTGTCGTAATGTAGATGGTGGTCTTCTGGATGACGACCGTCTTTGCTTCCGCTGATGCGATGAAACCGAATCCAGAGGCGCCTGCCATCGACGAAATCGCGAGCAAAGCTCCAATGGCAAAAGTACGCGCAAACAAACCACGTCTGACCATAGGTTTCCCCTCTCCTCAACCTGCAGCCTCTCTAATGTAGCATCAGCGAGCGAAAGCCTCAACAGATCGATTGATTCGGTTCCATTGAGGCGCGGCCAGATCGTCGATGCAGCCCCGGTATAGCCGGACCCTTAGTCAGGGCCGGCAACAGTTTCACGGCACAAAGATCAGAAACACATACGTAAAAAACACCACGATATGGACCATGCCGGTCAGGAACGTCGTTCTTTCGGTACTGAAGCTTACGGCGCATGTGAAAAGCGCGAGGACCAAGAGGACGGCGTCAGCCGCCGGCAGCCCCAGGGTCAATCCCCTCCCCGTCAACAGGCTGGCGGCTGCTACTCCCGGAATTGTCAGGCCGATCGTGGCGCAGGCCGAACCCATTGCGACATTCAAGCCGCGCTGCAACTCGTTGTTGAGTGAAGCGCGAATGGCCGAAATGGCCTCCGGCATCAACACCAGCCCTGCGATCATTGCTCCGACAATGCTGTCGGCCTGGGTCACCTGGTAGGCAACGAGCGTATCTTCAACGCTTGCGGCGACCTGCTCGGCAAGCATGACAATTCCGATCAGCCCGGCAACCAGCAGCGCAGCGCTGATAAAGATGTTCTCGCCGGCGGCCGTTCGCACCGAACTGTGGTGTTCTTGTCCCTCGACAAAGTCTTCCCGGTGCCGGACGGTCTGCGCGAACACGAAGCTTGCATAAAGCAGCACTGAAAGGGCACTGACGAAACCAAGCTGGGCCGCCGAAAACGTACCGGGACCCGTGGTCTGGGTGTAGGTCGGCAGAATAAGCGTCATGACGGTCAGCGCGCTCAGAACCGCCAGATAGGCACTGGTTCCTTGCCGGACGATTGCCTGCTTGCGATGGCGCCAGCCGCCAAGCGCGAGGCATATGCCGACGACGCCGGTGGAGGTGATCATCACCGTTGAGAAAACGGACTCGCGCGCGAGCGTCGGATTGTTCTCTCCGTGCAACATCATCGAAACGATGATCGACACTTCGATCGCCGTCACTGCAAAAGTCAGCACCAACGTTCCATAGGGCTCGCCCACGCGCCGGGCGACCGCCTCGGCATGCTCGAGCACCACAAAAATGGTGGTGAACATGATCGCGCTCGACAGCGCACCAACGACGATCCTGAGGTTCAGCGACCCTTCGTCGACCGAAAGGCCGCTGGCCCTCACCGCGAGAGCCATTGCCAAGGCACCCAAAGGCATCAGCCAAGACACCACCGATCGCCCGAAACCGCCCGATGCGGCCTTGGATGTTGCAACCTTGGGCATTTGCGTAGGCCTGTCTTCAAGCATCCAGCCAACATTCCACGAGATCAGCGGGCCTTGCCGGCCAGCGTTCGCTGATCCCGCTCAGTCGTCGAATAGGCCGAGCCCTAGAGCACTCTATCCCAATTCCGGAGGCAAAAATCACCGCGCACTTTTGCTGGAATTGCCTTGGTGGCCCTATTGGGGCGTATTCGCCTTGACGACCTGCTGGCATTGCGGCGTCAGGTCACTCAGATGTTCGTTCAGGCACGCGATGATGCGGCCTCCGCCCTGCTCCACCCCTTTGCAGAATTTCTCGTAGTCAGACTTGCAGGCTTCGCGCTCGGCCGCAGTCTGCGCAAATGCGACATTGGCCGTCACCTGAGTTGCCAGAAAAAGCACGCTTAACGCAATCCGCATGACAAACTCCCCAAAAAAAGCTAGCTTCACCCCAATTTCACAGCAATACGATATATATACCGAAGTATTCAGAGGGGCAAAATGGTTTTCTCAAGGAGGAGAGCCGCGCCGACGGCTGGTTCATTCGCACTCGCAGCAATTTTATTGTGCGCCTGCAGCAAGGAAAACAGTTACGCGCCGCCCCCGCCACCCAAGATAGATGTAGCGCTTCCGGTCAAGCAGACTGTAACACCCTATCTTGAGGCTACAGGCAGCGCCGCGGCGGTCAACACGACACCTCTGGTTGCGCGTGTCTCCGGCTTCATCCAGGAAATCGACTATAAGGACGGAGATGAGGTCAAGGCTGGTACCCGGCTGTTCCTGATCGAACAGGATACCTACCAATTGGCCCTCGAACAGGCCCAGGCCGGGCAGGGTTCGGCCGACGCCTCCGCCAAGCAGTCCGGAGCCGACCTCAAGCGGCAGCAGGAGCTGCTATCCCAGAAGGTCATCTCGCAATCGACCCTCGATCAGTCCGCAGCCGCGGCGGATGTCGACGCCGCCAAGCAGAAGCAGAGCGCCGTCGACGTCGAGCAGGCCCAGCTCAATTTGAGCTACACCGAGGTCAAGGCGCCGTTTGCCGGCATCGTCGGCGCCCGCCAGGTGTCAATCGGGCAACTGGTTGGCGCCGGCAGCGCGACGACGCTGGCGACCATCGTTCAGCTCGCGCCAATCTATGTCAACTTCAACATCTCGGAGCAGGACGTGCTGCGCATTCGCGCCGCCATGGCCAAACGGGGCCTGACCGGCCAGGACCTCAAGAAGGTACCCGCCGAAGTCGGCCTGCAGAACGAGACAGGCTATCCGCACAAGGGAATGCTGGACTACGCCTCCCCTGAGGTTACGGCCACCACCGGCACGCTCGCGGTGCGCGCCGTGCTGCCCAACGACGATCGGGCATTGCTTCCGGGTTACTTCGTGCGCGTGCGCGTGCCGCTGGGCGAAGAACCGGACATGCTGCTGGTTCCCGACAGAGCGATCGGAAGCGACCAGAGGGGTCGCTACCTGCTCGTTGCAGGAAAGGACGACGTCGTCGAGGAGCGTCCGGTCGAGATCGGCCAGCTTGTCGGTGCCTTGCGCGTGATCCGCAAGGGGATCACCGCCGAAGACCGCGTCCTGGTCTCCGGCTTGCTGACGGCCGTGCCCGGCCAGAAGATCGAGCCGCAGGTGAAAACGCTGGAAGCGGCTGCGGCCGACGGCGCTGCCCAATGATCTCCAAATTCTTCATCGAGCGGCCGGTCCTGGCCAATGCAATCGCGATCCTCATGGTCGTCATCGGCCTGGTCTCGCTCTTCGGCCTGCCGGTGGCGCAATATCCCGACGTGGTGCCGCCGACCGTTTCGGTGACCACCCGCTATCCTGGCGCCAGCGCGCGCTCGGTGATCGACACGGTGGCGCTGCCGATCGAGCAGCAGGTCAACGGCGTCGAGGGCATGCTCTACATGCAGTCCTTCTCCGCGTCGGATGGCAGCTACAATCTGACCGTCACTTTCCAGATCGGCACGGACCTCGACCAGGCGCAGGTGCGTGTCCAGAACCGGGTGTCCACTGCGCTCGCATCGCTGCCGCAGGCAGTGCAGGTGCAGGGCGTCAACGTCCAAAAGAAATCGACCTCCATCCTCGAGATCGTCACGCTGACGTCGCCGGACAAACAATACGACAGCCTTTATCTCGCCAACTACGCAACCATCCGGCTGAAGGACGAGCTCTCCCGGATACCAGGTGTCGGCAACGTGAACGTGTTCGGCGCCGGGCAGTATTCGATGCGCGTCTGGCTCGACCCGCAGAAGATGCAGGTGCGCGGCCTTACCACCCAGGACGTCGTCCAGGCTCTGCAGCAGCAAAGCGAGCAGGTCACCGCGGGCCAGGTTGGCGCGCCACCGGCGCCCGACGGACAGTCCTTCCAATATACGATCGAAGTGTCGAGCCGCCTTGACGACCCCGATCAGTTCGGCGCGGTGATCGTCAAGACCGGCGCCAACGGCGACCTGACCCGCGTGCGCGACGTCGGCCGGGTCGAGCTCGGCGCCCAGACCTACGGGCAATTCTTCAATCTCGACGGCCAGCAGGCGGCTGGCCTGGCCATCTTCCTGTCGCCGGGCGCCAACGCGCTCAACGTGGCCGGCAAAGTCGAGGCCAGGATGAAGGAACTGTCTGGCGAGTTCCCGCAAGGCCTCGTCTACTCGATCCCGTTCAACACCACGATCTTCGTCAGCCAGGCGATCGACGAAGTCTACAAGACGCTGCTTGAGGCCGCGGTGCTGGTGCTGATCGTCATCCTGCTTTTCCTGCAGGACTGGCGGGCGATGCTGGTGCCGGCAACGACCGTGCCGGTGACCATCATCGGAGCCTTCGCGGCGATGCTCGCGCTCGGCTTTACCGTCAACCTGTCGACGCTCTTCGCCATCGTGCTTGCCATCGGTATCGTCGTCGATGACGCCATCGTTGTGGTCGAGGGGGCCGCGCACAACATGGAGCGCGGCATGTCCGGCCACGATGCGGCGGTCACGGCCATGAATGCGCTGTTCGGACCGATCATCGGCATCACGCTTGTGCTGATGGCAGTGTTCCTGCCTGCCGCCTTCCTGCCCGGCCTTACCGGGCAGATGTATGCACAATTCGCCCTGGTGATTGCGGCAACGGCCTTGATCAGCGCCGTCAACGCGGCAACGCTGAAGCCCACGCAGTGCGCGACATGGCTGAGGCAGCCGGTGCCGCTGGACAAGCGAAACGCCTTCTTCCGTGGCTTCAATGCCGTCTATCAGCGCGCGGAAAACGGCTACGCCCGCCTGATCGGATCCATGGTGCGCCACAGCACGGTGATGGGCATAATCGCGTTGCTTATCATTGGCGCGGCGGGCTACGGCATGTCGCGCGTGGCCACCGGGTTCATTCCGATCGAGGACCAAGGCTATCTGCTCGCTTCGGTGCAACTGCCTGACGGCGCGTCCCTCGGCCGTACGCAGGAGACGCTGCAGCAGATTTCGAAGATCGCCAAGGCAACGCCGGGCGTAGACCAGGTGGTGACGATCGCCGGCTTGTCGGCCCTCGACAACAACTCGACGTTAGCAAATGCCGGCGTTGCCTACATCATCCTCAAGGACTGGAGCGTGCGGGGCAAGGGTGAGGATCTCGCCTCGCTTTATGCGACGCTGAACAAGAACCTGTCAGACATGGCGGACGGCAATGTCCTGGTGCTGCCACCGCCGCCGATCCAGGGCATCGGCAACGCCGCCGGCTTCACCATGCAGGTCGAGTTGCGTGACGGCAGTTTCGACCTTGCGAAGTTGCAGGGCGCGACCAACGCGCTGACCAGGGCAGCAGCGACGCAGTCCGGCATCCAGCGCGTATCGGCAACGTTCCGATCCAACGTCCCGCAATACAAGGTCGAGTTCGACCGCGAAAAGGTACAGATGCTCGGGCTGACCACTGACCAGGTGTTCCAGACGCTCGCCGGCTATCTAGGCTCCACCTATGTCAGCCAATTCAACAAGTTCGGGCGGGTCTTCCAGATCTATGTGCAGGGCGATTCTCAGTTCCGACTGTCTCCCGAGGACATCGGCCGCCTGACGGTGCGCAACCAGAACGGCGATATGATCCCGCTTGGCACGGTGCTGACGGTCACGCCAAGCGTCGGCCCCTCGCTGATCAGCCTCTATAACCTCTATCCCTCCGCATCAGTCCTTGGCGTGCAGGCGCAGGGTTTCTCATCAGGTGATGCGATCAAGCTGATGGAAGCGGCCGCGGCCGACACGCTGCCGCCCGGGACCGGCTACGACTGGACTGCGCTCTCCTTCCAGGAAAAGCTCGTCGGCAGCCAGATCTACCTGGTGTTCGGTATGGCACTGCTGCTGGTCTATCTGGTGCTGGCGGGCCAGTACGGGAGCTGGCTGGCGCCGATCTCGATCTTGCTCGCCGCGCCGCTTTCGCTGGTCGGCCCGGTGTTGGTCCTCACCGGGCTCGGTATCGATAACAACCTCTATGTCCAGATCGGCCTGATCCTGCTGATTGCGCTGTCGGCCAAGAACGCCATTCTGATCGTCGAGGTCGCGCGCGAATTGCGCGCCGCCGGCAGACCGATCGTCGAGGCGGCGATCGAGGCCGCGCGCGCCCGCTTCCGCCCCATCTTGATGACGTCCTTCGCCTTCATCCTCGGCGTCGCGCCGCTGGTGCTGGCGACAGGCGCCGGAGCCAGTGCGCGCAAATCGATCGGCATCACGGTCTTCTCCGGCATGATCGCCTCCACCTGCCTTGCTGTTCTCTTCGTGCCTGCCTTCTTCGTGATCTTGCAGCGGTTTGAGGAATGGCGCGCCGAGCGCAAAGGGAAGCGGCAGGTCACGTCCACGCTTCCCGGCTAGGCACGGCACGAGAGCCGCGTCCAACGACTACCAAGGAGATTTGCCTGCTATCGGACGCATCGCAACTTAGCCAAGGAAAATCTGACATGCTTTTCCACTCCCTCATCCGTCTCTTCGCTCTTGCGGGCGCTTCATTTCTGCTTGTCCCGACGGCGCCAGCCTGGGCGGTGAACGCTCAGGTCGGTATCCTGAAATGCGACACCTCGACCGGCATCGGCGAAATCATCACGCGCAAACAGACAATGACCTGCGTCTTCACCAGGAGTGACGGCACGAAGGAAAATTACACCGGCTCCATCAAGGAATTCGGCATTGAGCTTGGCGAGGTCAAGGAGGGCCATCTCATATGGGCCGTCGTGAGCGGTTCGGCTGCAAAGGACAATGGCCTGCTAACCGGAAAATATGATGGCGTCGATGCGGAAGCGGCCGCGGGCCTTGGACTTGGCGCCGATGTCCTGCTTGGTGGAACCGAGAAAGCCTTTGCACTTCAACCGCTCGCAGTCGAGGGCGAAACTGGCATCAACATCGCGGCGGGGGTCGAGCAGGTCGAACTCACTGCCGCAAACTAGAACGTTTCACCGTTTCACGGAAACGGCGACCCGCTCTATCTCTTTGTTTTTTCGCAATTCCCGGACGGAAAACCGCTCACACTTTTCCTGGAATTGCTCTAGTAGCCGCGTCCACACGAGACCATCTGGCCAAGCCTGTACGGCAAGGCAAGATGCCTACTGGCGCGAACTGCGGCTAAGTAACCGCTTTACGCCGTCTTCTGCGCCACCAGCCCCAACTCCTCCACCATCGCCTCGCGCATCAGGAACTTCTGCGGCTTGCCGGTGACCGTCATCGGCAATTCGGTGCGGAAGCGGATGTAGCGGGGGATCTTGTAGTGGGCGATCTGGCCGGCGCAGAAGTTCTTGATCTCCTGCTCGGTGGCGATCTGGTTGGGTTTCAGCACGATCCAGGCGCACAGCTCCTCGCCATATTTGGCGTCGGGAATGCCGAACACCTGCACTTCCTTGACCTTGGGATGGCGGTAGAGAAATTCCTCGACCTCTCTGGGATAGACGTTCTCGCCACCGCGGATGACCATGTCCTTGACCCGGCCGACAATGTTGCAATAGCCCTCGGCGTCTATCGTCGCGAGGTCGCCGGTGTGCATCCAGCCATCGCTGTCGATCGCCTCCGCGGTCTTTTCCGCGTCGTCCCAATAGCCCTTCATCACGGAATAGCCGCGCGTGCACAGTTCGCCCGGTGCGCCGACGGCAACGGTGGCGCCCTCGGTGTCGATGGCCTTGACCTCGACATGCGGATGGATGCGGCCAACGGTGGAGACGCGCTTTTCCAGCGGGTCGTCGACGCTGCTCTGGAACGACACCGGGCTGGTCTCGGTCATGCCATAGGCGATGGTGACTTCTTGCATGTGCATCAGCGACACGACCTTCTTCATCACCTCGATCGGGCAAGGTGAACCCGCCATGATGCCGGTGCGCAGGCTGGAAAGATCGAAGCTGGCGAAGTCGGCGTGATCGAGCATGGCGACGAACATGGTCGGCACACCGTAGAGGCCGGTGCAGCCTTCCCGCGCCACTGCCTTCAGTGTCGCGCCGGCGTCAAACCCCTCGCCCGGAAACACCATCGTCGCGCCCTTGGTGACACAGCCCATCGTGCCCATCGACATGCCGAAGCAGTGATAGAGCGGCACCGGAATGCAGAGCCGGTCGTCGACGGTGAGCTTGATCGCCGCGGTGACGAAATTGCCGTTGTTGACGATGTTGGTGTGGGTCAGCGTCGCGCCCTTGGGAGCGCCTGTCGTGCCTGAGGTGAACTGGATGTTGATGGCCTCGCCAGGCTTCAACCCCTCGGAGATGCGGTCGAGGCTGTCATGCTCGTCGCGGCCGGCCATCGACAGCACATCGGCGAAATTGAACATGCCGGGTGAGTTGTCGTCGCCCATCCGGATGACGATCTTCAACGCCGGCAGTTTCTGCGCCTTGAGCTTGCCGGAGGTCGCATTGGCGAGCTCCGGCGCCAGCGTCTCGATCATGCCGAGATAGTCGGAGGTCTTGAAGCTGGCGGCCGTCACCAGCGCCTTGCAGCCAACCTTGTTGAGGGCATATTCGAGTTCGGTCAGCCGATAGGCCGGGTTAATGTTGACCAGGATCAGGCCGATGCGGGCCGTGGCGAACTGCGTTACCAGCCATTCCCAGCGGTTGGGCGACCAGATGCCGACGCGATCGCCCTTTTCGAGGCCGAGCGCCAGGAAGCCGGCGGCGAGCGTATCGACGGTGTCCGACAGTTCGCTCCAGGTGAAGCGCTTGTCCTGGCCGACGAAGACGGCAGCATCCTGCGTGGCGTATTTGCTGACCGTGTCGGAAAACAGCTGAGGAATCGTCTTGTCGAGCAGCGGCACGGAACGGTCGCCCGACACATGCGCCCGGCCATCCAGCGGGGCGATGAACGCCCTGCCGCGCCCGCGCAGGTTGGTGGCGTTCTTCAGTTCGTCGAGATTGATCGCCATCGCCGTCTCCTCCCGGGATATGGCGAGCCTATCAGCCTGATGCGGCGGTGGAAATCCCGTCGATGGTACCCCTCCCCCTCAAGGGGACGGTGCCGAGCGAAGCGAGGCGGGTGGGGTCGCCTCAACTGCCTCGACCTCCATCTGGCTTTGACCAAAGATGGAGCACTGCCGCAGCGACCCCACCCGTCCAGCCGCCTTTGGCGGCTGTCTACACTCCCCTCAAGGGGGAGGGAGGGCGCTCATCTTCGCAGCGATATCGCGCACCAGCGCCTCATCGACCGCCGCACGGTCCTTCCGCGACGCCACCAGACAAGCCTGCGACTTCAGCACGACGCCGTCGGCCAGCACTTTGAGATGGTTGGCGCGGAGCGTCGAGCCGGTGGTGGTGATGTCGACGATGACGTCGGCAAGGCCCGCCGCCGGCGCGCCTTCGGTGGCGCCGAGGCTTTCGACGATGCGGTAGACCTGGATGCCGTGCTTTTGGGAGAAGAATTGTTGCGTCAGCCGCCAGTATTTGGTGGCGATCCTCAGCCTTCTGCCGTGGCGCTGGCGAAAATCGGCGGCGACATCGTCGAGATCGGCCATGGTGTCGACGTCGAGCCAGATGCCGGGCACGGCGACGACCACATCGGCATGGCCGAAGCCCAGACGGGCGACGATTTCGGCGCGCGCTTCCCAGTCGGCGAGGTTTTCACGCAAAAGGTCTTCGCCGGTGATGCCGAGGTCGACCGTGCGTTGACCGATCTCGCCGGCGATTTCGGAGGCCGACAGGAACGCCACCTCGACGTTTTCGAGCCCATCGATGCGGGCGCGGTATTTGCGCACGTCGTCCGGCAGCGTGACGCCGAGCCCTGCCTTGGCCAGCACCTCCAGCGCCTGCTCCTTCAGCCGGCCTTTCGACGGGATCGCCAGCGTGATCATTTGAGCTCTCCGCGCAGCGCTTCGATGCGGTCGAGCCAGACGGAGAAGCCGACGCCGGGGATCGGCGTTTTCGCGCCAAGCAGCGTCAGCAGCCGGTCGTAGCGGCCGCCGCCGGCCAGCGGCCGCTCACCGCCTTCAGCCGCTATCTCGAAGACGATGCCGGTGTAGTAATCGAGCGGACGACCGAAAGCGGCGTCATAGCGGATTGTTTGCATCGGCAGGCCGTGCGCCTCGATGGCTTTGGCGCGGGCTGCGAATTTCTCCAGCGCCGCGCCCAGCGACAGGCCGGCAGAGGCGGCGAAGCTTTCGAGCGCCTGGGACGCGCTGTCGAGCGGCACGTCGATGGCCAGAAAATCCTTCAGCGCCGCAAACGCCTCGTTCGACAGCCGCACGCTGCGCAATTCGGCCTTCTCGATCAGCCGCCGGGCAATGTCGGCCGGCGCGCGTCCGCCCGACGCCAAGAGGCCTGCTTCTTCCATGCCGCCGGCGATGTGGGCGGACAGCGCTTCGAGATCGCCGTCGAGGACAAGCGCGGCGACATCGCCGTCAAGCTGGCCGTTGCGCGGCGGGTTGGCGAGATCGGCGAGCGCTGCCTGCAGCATCGGCGCCGAGCCGAAGGCGCGGGCCAGCCGCATGCGCCAGCCGCGCGGCAGGCCGAGCGCCGCCAGCACTGCCTCGAAAATGGTCTGGTCGCCGAGCGTGACCGCCAGGGGCTGCGCCGGCAGCACCAGCCGCAGCAATGCATGCGCATCGGCCACCGAACGGGCGTCGGCCTCGGCCGTGTCGCGGTCGCCGAGATCCTCGATGCCGGCCTGGAAAAACTCGTTGCCACCCTCGCGGCGCTGGCGAAACACTTCGCCCAGATAAGAATAGCGGCGCGGCGTGCCGGCCTGGCTGGCGATGTGGTCGAGGCAGACGGGGATGGTGAATTCAGGACGCAGGCAGAGCGTCTTGCCGGTTTCGCTTTCGGTCAGAAAAATGCGGCGGCGCAGATCCTCGCCGGCCATATCGAGGAACGGATCGGCCGGCTGCAGCACGGCCACCTCCACCGCGTGGGTGTTGCGGGTAGCGAAGAGGTTGATGATTTCGGTTGAGATGGCGGGGCGGGAGGTCATAAGACGCCGCCTCCCCTTCTCCCCTTGTGGGAGAAGGTGTCGCCGAAGGCGACGGATGAGGGGTGTTCCAGCGGAGTGAGGCGTTGGCGTTCCCTAGAACACCCCTCATCCGTCTCGGCGCTCCGCGCCGATCCACCTTCTCCCACAAGGGGAGAAGGGAAGAACAGCGCGGCGCTCTTCATTTCGCGCGTTCCTCGGCCTGCGCCGCCAAAATCTTCTTCACCTCGGCGACCAGCGCACCTTCCGCCACCGTCACCTGCGCCGGCCTTGCCGCGCGCCATTCGGCGTTGTCGGTGATCTCGGCCGACATCCGCGCGCCTTCGATCAGGTCCTTGATCTGCAACTCGCCCCTGGCGCGCTCGTCGCCGCCCTGGATGACAGCGACCGGGCTGCCGCGGCGGTCGGCGTATTTCAGCTGCGCCTTCATGCCGGCGCCGCCGAGATACATTTCGGAACGAATGCCGGCGGCGCGCAGCTCGGCGACCATCTTCTGGTAGCGGCCGAGGCTTTCGGTGTCCTTGTCCATGACCAGTACGACAACCGGCGCGATGACATCGGCGGTGTCCAGCTTGCCGAGGTTCTTCAGCGCTGTCATCAGCCGGGAGACGCCGATGGAGAAGCCGGTCGCCGGAACGGGCTCGCCGCGAAAGCGCGAGACCAGGCCGTCATAACGCCCGCCGCCACCGACCGAGCCGAAGCGGACGATCTGGCCGTCCTCGTTGGGGATCTCGGCGAGAAGCTCGGCCTCGAAGACGGGGCCGGTGTAGTATTCGAGGCCGCGGACGACGGAGCGATCCATGGCGATGCGATCTTCGCCATATCCTGCAGCCTTGACCAAGGCTTCAATCGTCGCAAGTTCGCCGACGCCTTCCTGATAAGTCGCGTTCGAGCTCACCATGGAATCCTGGCCGACCTGCGCGTTTCTCGCCGTAGCGAGCAGAACGGCTTCGGCCTGCCCGTCGTCCAACCCGGCGCCCTTGGCAAAGTCGCCCTCGCCTTCCTTGCCGCCGTCCCACCGCCCAGGCCCGAGCAGGAGCTTCACGCCCTCAGGTCCAAGCTTGTCCAGCTTGTCGATGGCTCGAAGCACCGTCAGCCGGCGGCCGGCATTTCCCTCTCCGCCAAGTCCGATCGCCTCGAGCACGCCGTCGAGCACCTTGCGGTTGTTGACGCGGATGACGTAATCGCCGCGCTTGATGCCGAGCGCTTCCATCACGTCGGCCATCATCATCGCCATCTCGGCATCCGCTGCCACGCCCGGCGTGCCGATGGTGTCGGCGTCGAACTGCATGAACTGGCGGAAGCGACCGGGGCCGGGCTTTTCGTTGCGGAACACCCAGCCGGAACGGTAGCTGCGGTAGGGTTTCGGCAGCTTCTCAAAATTCTCGGCGACRWAACGCGCCGTCGGYGCRGTCARRTCGTAGCGCAGCGACAGCCAYTGSTCGTCATCGTCCTGGAASGAGAACACGCCYTCATTCGGCCGGTCCTGGTCGGGCAGGAAYTTKCCSAGCGCATCGGTGTATTCGATCAGCGGCTGGTCGGCCGGYTCGAAACCATAGAGCTCATAGACCGACCGGATCGTCGCCATCATCTTCTCGACGGCGCGGATATCGTCGGCGCTGCGGTCGGCAAAGCCGCGCGGCAGCCGCGCTTTCGTCTTTTCCGATTTGTCGGCCATGGGATGTACTCGGCGTTTCGTGGGCAAATTACCGCTTTCCACGGCGCGCGTGTCCTAACCGATGCAGCCGGGAGCGGCAAGGGTTAGCGCTCTTCCTTCCCCCCCTGTGGGAGAAGGTGGATCGGTGCCCCGAAACAAAACGCACCAAAAAGGAAACAATTCCGCCACCGGTGCGGCATCGTGCCGACACAATCAAAGCCGATAAGCGCGCCGAAACAAGGGGTTGGGGCCATGACCACGGCACACAAGTTCGACATCAGAGACGACGGCTTGCATGAAGTTCGACTGCGGCCGGCCGAGAGCTGTGCGCCGGTGACGGCAAGCCTCGGTCCGTTTGAGGTCACTGCCGAAGAGCGCAAGGGCTCGTCGATGCGCGAGGCGCTGATGACCGGGTTGCTGGTGATCTATCCGGCCTTCGCCGCGTTGGCGGCGATTGTCGCGGGGCTCTTCCTGACCGGCGCCAGCGGGGTGTGAGTTTCTCACCCTCCCCCTTGTGGGGAGGGTCGACGCGTAGCGTCGGGGTGGGGGGCAGCGCCAAGATACCCCCACCCGCGCCTTCGGCGCGACCTCCCCACAAGGGGAGGTAGGGGACAGCGCGCTACTTCGGCCGCTTGAACGCCTTCCTGTCCTTCTCGACCTGCTTGCGGCAATAACAGCCCTCAAGATGGTCGTTGACCAGGCCCATCGCCTGCATGAAGGCGTAGACGGTGGTGGGACCGACAAAGCTCCAGCCGCGCTTCTTCAGCTCCTTCGATATCCTCACCGAGACCGCCGTCGTCGGGTTGGCGCGCAAATGCGTGAGGTCGACGACCGCCGGCCGCTCGTCCGGCCCCGGCTCGAACTTCCAGAACCAGGCGGCGAGCGAACCGAACTCATCGACCATCTCCCTCGCGCGTTTGGCGTTGTTGATGGTCGAGACGATCTTGCCGCGGTGGCGGATGATGCCGGCATTGCCGACGAGGCGTTCGACATCCTCATCGGTAAAGGCGGCGACCTTGTCGAAGTCGAAGCCGGCGAAAGCCTCGCGGAAATTCTCGCGCTTGCGCAGGATGGTCAGCCAGGACAGGCCGGACTGAAAACCTTCAAGGCAGATCTTTTCGAACAGCCTGCGGTCGTCGGCCACCGGCCGGCCCCATTCACGGTCATGATAATGCAGATAGTCCGGCAGATTGCCGTGCCAGAAGCAGCGCGTGAGCCCGTCGTCGCCGGTCAGCAGGCCGGTATTGTCTTGTGCCATGGCCAATCCATTTGTTAACGCGGCTCGACACCGCATTTACCGCGGCTTTACCAGATTCCTGAACCCGGCGGTAACCACACCAAAAGGTTTACTGACAAAGCGGCATTTTACGCATTCCGATTCATGTTTCGGTTGCGGCTTCGCGCCAAGGATCGCGCAACCGGGGGCAACTTCCGCTTCCGTCCGTTCGACGATCAAGGTGCGTTCCGATGAAGATCTTTTTGCGTTCCGTGCTCGGCGCCGTGGCCATTCTGGCCGCCGGCGCCACCTCGTCCGCCGCCAACGACCGCTATGCCGACAGGCCGCCGGTGATGGTGAGCCCCGACCTTTCCGCACCCTGGGTGCTGCAGCTCGGCCGGGCGCCCGGCATCGTGCGGCAGAGCCGCCAGGTGGTCCAACAGCCGCGTTTGCGCTATGCGCAGCCGGCGCAGCCCGACCGGGTGCGGACCGCTTCGGTGCAGGCGCCGGCCAAGCGCATGGTGATGCGGCCGCAGATCAATCCGCTCTATCTGCCGCAGGAAGTCGCCTATGACGGCCCGCAGAAGCCGGGCACCATCGTCATCGATACGACGCAGAATTTCCTGTTCCTGGTCGAGAAGAACGGCAAGGCGCGGCGCTATGGCGTCGGCACCGGCAAGCCGGGCTTCGAATGGTCGGGCACGCACAAGATCACCAACAAGCGCGTCTGGCCGGACTGGCGTCCGCCGGCGGAGATGATCAGGCGCGAGGCCGCCAAGGGGCGCTATCTGCCGACCTATCTGGCCGGCGGCGAAGAGAACCCGCTCGGCGCCCGCGCGCTCTATCTCGGCACGACGGAATACCGCATTCACGGCACCAACCAGCCCTGGACGATCGGCGGCGCGGTGTCCTCCGGCTGCATCCGGATGCGCAACGAGGACGTGGTTGACCTTTACGAGAGGGTCAATGTTGGAACGACCGTTGTCGTGATATAGTCGGCTAGCGAATCAGCAGGTCCAGAAGGCTAGGCCTTCAGGGATTGGCGAAAAGTTTACGGGGGACGGGCCGTGTGGGGATGCGGCCAGTCAGGGAAGGGCAGCACGGGAAACCGCGCTGCCCTTTTTCTTCGCGCCACCATCGGCCAACTGAACCAGGCTGCGCCAGAACGTCGCGCCAAGGCGATGATGCTGCGCTTTCGCGCTGCCCTTGCCACATTTCCCCTGCTATAGGGGCGGCCAAATTCGCTACGCCAAACTCCCCTACGAAAGTCCAGCCATGTCTCAGCCAGACGACAGCCGCTATCTCCGGGGCGGACCGGTCGCCCAGCGCATCATCGCCGCCGTGCGCGAGGATGCCGCCATCGCCACCGCCGAGGGTTTTCCGCCGAAGCTGGTGTCGATCACCGTCGGCGATACCGATGCCGTCGATGTCTATGTACGCAACCAGCGCGCCAAGGCCGCGCTTGCCGGCATCTCCTTCGAGGAGCGGCGGTTCCCCGCCGACATAACCGCCGGCGAACTCGAGGCGGCGATCCATGGGCTTAACGCCGACCCGCGCGTCACCGGCATCATCATCCAGCGGCCGGTGCCGGCGCATATCCCGATCAAGACTTTGCAGGCGGCGGTGCATCCGCTGAAGGATGTCGAGGGCATGCATCCGGCCTCGATCGGCAACATCGTCTATAACCAGCTCGACCTCGCGCCCTGCACGGCGGCGGCTTCGGTCGAACTCTTGAAAGAGACCGGCCTCGACCTCAAGGGACTGGAGGTCGTCGTCGTCGGCCATTCCGAAATCGTCGGCAAGCCGATCGCCTTCCTGCTGATGAGCGAAGGCGCGACAGTGACGGTGTGCCATCACATGACGCGCTCCGTGGCGGCCCATGCGCGCCGCGCCGACGCGCTGTTCGTCGCCGTCGGCAAGCCGAGGCTGATCCAGGCCGACATGGTCAAGCCGGGCGCGGCCGTCATCGATATCGGCATCAACTCGGAGATCGGGCCTGACGGGCAAAGCCGCATCGTCGGCGACGTCGATACCGAGAGCGTCAAGGAAGTTGCGTCCTGGATCACACCTGTGCCGGGCGGCGTCGGCCCGATCACCGTGGCGATCCTGCTGCGCAACACAATGGTCGCGCTCAGCCGCCAGCGCGCGCGCTACCAGGCGACGTATGGAACGGTGGACAGGCTGGCGGCTGAGTAGCTTCGCCTACTCAGCCGCGACCAGTCTTCCCTCTGAGACGCCTTCCGGCTTCGGGCCACCATAGGCCCAATCCAGCAGCTTGACCGTATGCACCACCGGCAGCTTCGCGGCGGAAGCGATCTGGGTGATGCAGCCTATGTTGCCGGTGGCGACGATTTCGGCGCCGGTCGCCTCGATGTTTTTCACCTTGCGGTCGCGCAGCTTGGCCGAAATCTCGGACTGGAGGATGTTGTAGGTGCCGGCGGATCCGCAGCACAGATGCCCTTCGCGCGGCTCGCGCACGACGAAGCCGGCTTTGGCCAGCAATTCCTTTGGCTGGCGGGTGATCTTTTGGCCGTGCTGCATCGAACAGGCGGAGTGATACGCGACAACGGTGCCTGGCTTGCGCACCGGCTCAGGCAGGTCGAGCCCTGCAAGATATTCGGTGATATCCTTGGCCAGCGCCGAGACCTTCGCGGCCTTGTCGGCATAGGCCGGATCGAGGCGCAGCATGAAGCCGTAGTCCTTGATGGTGGTGCCGCAGCCCGAGGCGGTGATGACGATGGCGTCGAGCCCGCCCTGGTCGATGGCGCGTGTCCAGGCATCGACATTCTGCTTCGCCGAGGCGAGCGCCGCTGCCTCGCGGCCCATATGATGGACCAGCGCGCCGCAGCAGGCTTCGCCTTGCGGCACCACGACCTCGACGCCAAGCCTGGTCAACAGCGCAATCGTCGTCTCGTTGATGGCGGGATCGAGCACCGACTGGGCGCAGCCGGTGAGAATGGCGACGCGGCCCTTTTTCGTCCCCTGCCCGGCATGAATGCCGGGAGAAGCCATTGGCGACGCCGCCGGGATCGAAGCCGGCGCCAGTTTCAGCATCGCGCCGAGCGGCTTCAGGGCCGGCAGCTTTTCGAACAGGCCAATGAACGGCTTGCCCAGCTTTGCCAGTTTCAGCGCGGCGCGAAAGCGCACGGGGTAGGGCAGCACGAAGGCCAGCATGGTGCGGGTCAGCCGGTCGAGCAACGGCCGCTTGTAGGTCTCCTCGATGTGAGCGCGGGCATGGTCGACCAGATGCATGTAGTTGACGCCCGACGGGCAGGTGGTCATGCAGGCAAGGCAGGACAGGCAGCGGTCGATATGGGTGACGATCTCCTTGTCGGCGGGACGGCCGTTCTCCAGCATGTCCTTGATCAGGTAAATCCGCCCGCGCGGCGAATCGAGCTCATTGCCGAGCGTCACATAGGTCGGGCAAGTGGCGGTGCAGAAGCCGCAATGCACGCATTTGCGCAGGATCTTCTCCGATTCCGCGACATGCGGATCGGCAAGCTGGGCAAGGGAGAAGTTGGTCTGCATTCGCGTTAGCCCTGGGTCATACGGCCGGGATTGAGGATAGCCTTGGGATCGAACTCGGCCTTGAGCCTGGCCGACAGCGCCGCCAGATGCGGCGCCTGCGGCTCGAACACCGGCACGGCGGCGCGATGGGCAGGGGCAGCGCGCACCAATGTGGCGTGGCCGCCGCCATGTTTTCGGATCAGCCCGCGCAGCAGGCCGGCCTCGGGATCGCCCTCCTCCATGCGCAGCCAGACCAGCCCGCCCTGCCAATCGTAGAAGGCGCTGACGCCGATCTGCATGCGCAGCGTCAGCACCATCTGGTGGGCCTGGGACGGTGCCATGGAGACGCGCCAGACCGGCTTTTCGCTGCCGTCGGCGAAAGGCGCGCAATCCCTGACGTCGCGCCAAAGCGCATGCGAGGGGTCGCCCGCAATCTCCTGCAGCGGGCCGGCGTTTTTCAGCAAGGTCTTCAGCGCTTCGATGCGGTAAGCGACCGAAGGGCCAAAGCCTTCCACGCGTAGCAGCGTCGTGGCGTCAGCGCCGAGTGTGCCGCCGGCGACGCGCGCGGCGATGCGTTCGGGCAGATGGGCGGCGCTCGACACTTCAGCGCTGGAACCTAGCGCCAGCGCCATGGCGCTTGCTGCTGCATCGTCGAGCAGACCGCGCACGGCAAGGGTCACTTCAGTCTCGGCCGCCGGCAGCACCTTGAAGGTGACGTCGGTGAACACGGCGAGTGTGCCCCAGCTGTTGGCCATCAGCTTGGACAGATCGTAGCCGGTGACGTTCTTGACGACGCGGCCGCCGGACTTGAAGGCTTCGCCGCGACCGGCCACCGCATTGATGCCGAGGATGTGGTCACGTGCGGCGCCCGCCTTCAGCCGGCGCGGGCCGGACAGGTTCGCGGCAAGCACGCCGCCGATGGTGCCTTTGCCGGGCGCGCCACCGAGCAGAGGACCGTAATCCATCGGTTCGAACGCCAGTTGCTGGCCATTCTGCGCAAGCAGGCTTTCGATCTCGGACAGCGGCGTGCCGGCTTTCGCCGACAGCACCAGTTCGGCGGGCTCGTAGAGCGTGACGCTGGTGAGTTTTGACAGGTTGAGTGTGTGCTCGCTCTGCTGCGGACGGCCGATGCCACGCTTGGAACCATGGCCGATGGTTTCCAGCGGCGTCACCTCCGCCGCCGCCCATTGCACGGTGGAGAGGACTTCGGCCGATGTGGTGGGCGTGAAAGTGGTCAAAGCCTGTGTTCCCGCAGTTTTTCGAGCACCGCCTCACCTCTTGGCGACAGGCGGTAGCCGACCTCAAGACTCTCGGTCAGGCCGAGTTCCTTGAGCTTGCGAACGTCCTGTTTGAATTTCAGCGTTTCGACGCCGGCATTGGCAGCAAGCGTCGCCGCCCGCACTTCCGGATGCGCGGCGATAGCTTGTAGGATCGATGGAAAATAGCCGGGCGCGGTCTTGTCCCAGCGCGCAAAACGCACGGTCAGTGCGTGCCAGTCCGCATCGGACAGCAGCGCCTCGTCGCGCAAGGCAACACGCTCGTCGGCTTCAATGCCGTTGAGTTCGATGCGGTAGACCGGGGTGCCATCATCGGGGCCAAGCATCTGTTTGAGGGCCGCCAGCGAGGCAAAGCCCGCCGCGATCGCATCGCTCAGCGACAAGGCCGATGGGTCGACAATGCTGATGGCGCCGATCCGCACCACGCCCGAAGCCGTCCTGACGCGGCCGCCAGCCTTGACCGTCGGCCGGGTCCAGCGGCGGAAGGCGAGCGTGATTTCGTTGCGGGAGATTTTGTCCAGCGAGGCTTGTTTGAACAGCACGTCAGACCTCGCTTGGGAGGCAAGTGAGATTGGAGATGCCGCGTTCCTTCGCGCCCCCCTCTGTCCTGCCGGACATCTCCCCCACTTGGGGGGAGATCAGCAGCTTTGGCGACCGCGCCTCTCTTACAACGCCGAAGATTGGCGAAGACCGAAATGCCAGCTGATCTCCCCCCTTGTGGGGGAGATGTCCGGCAGGACAGAGGGGGGCGCGAAGGATCGCCGACGTGCGAAATTCCGCCCCCATCAAAACCTCGGAATATCCGGAAAGGCCACCTGTCCGCGATGCACATGCATGCGTCCAAGCTCCGCACATCTGCGCAACTGCGGAAATACCTTCCCCGGGTTCAGCAGGTGATTTGGGTCGAAGGCGCATTTGACGCGCATTTGCTGGTCGAGGTCGATCTGGTTGAACATTTCCGGCATCAGGTCGCGCTTCTCGACGCCGACGCCGTGTTCGCCGGTCAAGACGCCGCCGACCTTGACGCAGAGCCGCAAGATGTCGGCGCCAAAGCTTTCGGCCTTGTCGAGTTCGCCCGGCACATTGGCGTCGTAGAGGATCAACGGATGCAGATTGCCGTCGCCGGCATGGAAGACGTTGGCGACGCCGAGCCCGTATTTTTCCGAGAGTTCGCGCATGCCGGCGAGCACGTTCGGCAGTTCCTTGCGCGGGATGGTGCCGTCCATGCAGTAGTAGTCGGGCGAGATGCGGCCGACCGCGGGAAAGGCTGCCTTGCGGCCGGCCCAGAAACTCAGCCGCTCCTGTTCGGATTGCGAAATGCGGCAGGTGGTGGAGCCGTTCCTGTAGGCGATCGCCTCGACGAGACCGATCAGGTGGTCGACCTCGACGCCCGGCCCGTCGAGCTCGACGATGAGCAGCGCCTCGACATCGAGGGGGTAGCCGGCATGGACGAAATCCTCCGCCGCATGGATGGCCGGGCGGTCCATCATTTCCATGCCGCCCGGAATGATGCCGGCGCCGATGATGTCGGCGACGCATTGGCCGCCCTGCTCGCTGGTCGGAAAACCGATCAGCAGCGCGCGCGCCATCTCCGGTTTCTTGAGGATGCGCACAGTGACTTCGGTGACGACGCCGAGCAGGCCTTCCGAGCCGGTCATGACGCCGAGCAGGTCGTAGCCTTCAGCGTCGAGATGGTTGCCGCCAAGGCGCACCACCTCGCCATTCATCAGCACCATCTCGATGCCCAACACATTGTTGGCGGTGAGGCCGTATTTCAGGCAGTGCACGCCGCCGGAATTTTCCGCGACATTGCCGCCGATTGAGCAGGCGATCTGGGAAGATGGATCGGGCGCGTAATAAAAGCCCTCCTGCTCGACGGCGGTGGTGATGCCGAGATTGGTGACGCCCGGCTGGGCGACGACGGTGCGGTCGGGATAGTCGATGGCGAGAATGCGGTTGAAGCGGCTCATGACCAGAAGTACGGCATCTTCGAGCGGCAGAGCGCCGCCCGACAGCGAGGTGCCGGAGCCGCGCGGCACGACGCGGATGTTGCGGTCGTTGCAGTATTTCAGGATGCGCGAGACCTGCGCCACCGTTTCCGGCAGCACCACGACCAGCGGCAATTGCCGGTAGGCGGTGAGGCCGTCGCTTTCGAAGGCGCGCATTTCATTGGTGGCGTCGACGACGCCCTCGCCTGGCACGATGATGCGCATGTCGGCGACGATCTCCGCGCGCCGGCGCAGCGTGGCGTCGTCTGGCTTCGGCATGACAAGGCCGGACATCGGCAACGTCCTCCGCTTGACTGGTAAAAATCTTTTACCAGCGGCCGGCACTTGTTGCAAACCCTGCTTTGGTAGCGAGCGTCAGGAAGAAGCTTCCGCAGCGGCAATCTGCCGCTGGCGCTCTTCACCCTCCCCCTTGTGGGGAGGGTCGCGAACGCAGTGAGCGGGGTGGGGGTCCGCGCGACGAAAGCGCTTTACGAGCACCCCCACCCCGATCCGCTTTGCGGATCGACCCTCCCCACAAGGGGGAGGGTGAAAGCCCGCGCTCTACTCGCCCGGATGTTTCGCCGGCTCGGAGTGCATCCGCCTGACTCGGCGCACGCCCCACCAGACCAGCAGGATGGCGACCGGCACCGACGCTGCGGTGACCAGCTCCGGCGCAAAGGCATGGCCGAAGATGGAGGCGCCCTTGGCGAGGTAGGAGATCAGGCCGACGACATAGTAGGAGACGGCCGCCACCGAGAGACCCTCCACCGTCTGCTGCAGGCGCAGTTGCAGGCGGGCGCGGTTGTTCATCGAGGCCAGCAAATCGCGGTTCTGCTTTTCGACCTCGACATCGACCCAGGTGCGCAGCAGCGTGGTGGCGCGGGTGAGTTTTCGCGACAGGTTGGCCTGGCGCTCCTCGACCGAACGGCAAGTGCGCATGGCGGGTGCGACGCGCCGCTGCAGGAAGCCACCCCAGGTGTCGTAGCCGGGCACCGCCTCTTCCTCCAGCGCCTCCAGCCGCTCTACGACGATGCCGTCATAGGCGCGGCTGGCGCCGAAGCGGTAGAGGCTGGAGGCGGCATCGGCCTCGAGCTCGGCGGCAAGCTCGGTCAGGTCGGCAAGCAGCGTCTGGCTGTCGCGGGTCTCGGTGACCTTCATTTCCAGCGTCGTCTGCGCCAGCCTGTCCTCGATGCGGCGGGCGCGGCCCGACAGCGTCAGCGCCAGCGGCAGGCCGAGCATGGCAAGCGTGCGGTAGGTCTCGATGTCGATCAGCCGCTGCGACAGCGCGCCGGTCCGCGCTGGCGTCAGGCCGCGGTCGAGCACCAGGATGCGCGTCATGCCGTCGCCATCCTGGCGAAAATCGGTGATGATGGCCGCATTGCCGCGTTCGACCAGCGAATAGCACAGGCTCGTCGGGTCAAAGGCCGCGATCAGCTTCTCGCTGGCCTGCGTCCATTTGCGGATTTCGAGCCGGATGCCGGAGATGACGGTTCCCGGCGACGAAAAGCCGTTGCCGAAGGGCGAGTCTTCCTGCGCCCTGCTGCTTTCGGCAAGCGGCCCTTCCCACAGATAGGTCGAAAATTCGGTATGCCGCTCCCAGCGCAGCGTGCCCTTGCCCCATTTCATGGCATGGTGGCGGGCGTGACGGTCGGGCGCGGCGATGCCGAGGCGCCGCGACAGTTCGGAAAGCACGGCCATGTCGACGCCGGAGCCGCCTTCGGTCATGAAGGCGAGTTGGACAAGCACGCGCGGCTTGTCGATCAGCGGATGCGGCCGGGCATGGACCTCGCCAAGCGCGCCGGGCCGTCCCTCATGCGCGGGAAAGCCCATCACGCTGCCCTGGGCGCGCGGCTGGAATTCGAGATTGGACGTCTCGTCCGACACGGCTGGTCCCCCTGTTCTCGACCCTTCGTGTTGTCGCGTCCTCTTGTGACATCAGATGCGGCACGTAAACAGCAAAGTTTAGCCGAAGCGATTTCGCCGGCGTGGCACGGAAAGCGACTGCGTTGGGCGAATTGGATAAATAATTTGACCAGTTGGCGACACCGGCTTTAATCTGCGCCATAGAAGCAGAGCATGATGCCTGGACAAACGGTTCCCGTTTGTCCGAGAAAACCGCTTCACACTTTTCGGCATCATGCTCCAGGCAGGATTTCCCAGGCGCCCCCGTTGAGCGATATTTTTTCCAGGATCGAGCATTCGCGCACCGCCGACGAGGTGGTGCAGCAGATCGAAAGTTTGGTCCTCGAAGGCGTGCTGCGCACCGGCGACCGGCTGCCGGGCGAACGCGAGCTGGCGCGCCAGTTCGACGTGTCGCGGCCGATCCTGCGCGACGCGCTTAAGGCGCTGGAAGGGCGCGGGCTTTTGACCACCAAGGCCGGCGGCGGCACCCATGTCGCCGATGTCATCGGCCAGCTTTTCACCAAGCCGGTGACCGACCTCATCTCGATGCACCGCAAGGCGGTGACCGACTATCTGGAATACCGCCGCGAGATCGAAGGCGTCGCGGCCGAATATGCGGCGCGGCGCGCCACGCCGGACGACATTGCGCTGCTCGACCGCATCATGGCGCGCATGGACGAGGCGCACCGCACCGGTGATTTCGATGACGAGGCCGAGATCGACGTCGAGTTCCATCACGCGGTCTGCGAATGCGCGCACAACATCATCCTGTTGCATACGCTGCGCTCCTGCTACCGGCTGCTGTCGGAAGGCGTGTTCCAGAACCGGCTTTTGGTGTTCACCGTGCCCGGCGCGCGCGAGGCGCTGCTGGCCCAGCACCGGGCGATCTACAGAGCGGTGAAATCAGGCGATCCCTCAGCCGCCCGCCAGGCGGCGATGGAGCATATCTCCTATGTCGAGCGCTCGATGCTTGAGGCCGAGCGCAGCGGCGACTGGCAGCGCGTGTCGCGGCTCAGGCTTAAGCAACGCTCCGACGC
Organism: Mesorhizobium sp. P2_B11; assembly: GCF_056404855.1. Taxonomy (NCBI): domain Bacteria; kingdom Pseudomonadati; phylum Pseudomonadota; class Alphaproteobacteria; order Hyphomicrobiales; family Phyllobacteriaceae; genus Mesorhizobium; species Mesorhizobium sp. P2_B11. Next base: position 798,017 of record NZ_JBFUDF010000001.1, on the reverse strand, counting down.
CGGCGACGGCATGAAGACAACAGGCTAACGAGAGACCACCATGAGCGACATCCTCACCATTGCCGACCTCAAGGACCTAGCGCGCCGGCGGGTGCCGAAGATGTTCTTCGACTATGCCGATTCCGGCGCCTGGACCGAAAGCACCTACCGCGCCAATGAAGAAGACTTTCAGAAGATAAAATTCCGCCAGCGCGTGCTGGTCGACATGAGCAACCGCTCGTTGGAATCGACCATGATCGGCGAGAAGGTGGCGATGCCGGTGGCGCTTGCCCCCACCGGCCTGACCGGTATGCAGCATGCCGATGGCGAGATGCTGGCGGCGCAGGCGGCGGAAGAATTCGGCGTGCCGTTCACGCTGTCGACGATGAGCATCTGCTCGATCGAGGATGTCGCCTCGGTGACCAAAAAGCCGTTCTGGTTCCAGCTCTATGTGCTGCGCGACAAGGATTTCGTTCTCGATCTCATCGACAGGGCGAAGGCGGCGAAATGCTCGGCGCTGGTGCTGACGCTCGACCTGCAGATCCTGGGGCAGCGCCACAAGGATGTCCGCAACGGGCTGTCGGCGCCGCCCAAGATGACGCTGACCAACATTGCCAACATCGCCATGCGGCCCCGCTGGCTGATGGGCATTGCCGGTACCAAGCGCCGCACCTTCCGTAACATTGTCGGCCATGCCAAGGGCGTCGGTGACGTCGCTTCGCTGGCGTCGTGGACGACGGAGCAGTTCGACCCGCATCTGTCGTGGAAGGATGTCGCCTGGATCAAGGAACGCTGGGGCGGCAAGCTGATCCTGAAAGGCATTCTCGACAAGGAGGACGCGCTGATGGCGGTCGAGACCGGCGCCGACGCGATCGTCGTCTCCAACCATGGCGGGCGCCAGCTCGACGGCGCGTCGTCGTCGATCATGGCGCTGGAAGAAATCGCCGATGCGGTCGGCGACAGAATAGAGGTGCACATGGATGGCGGCATCCGCTCCGGCCAGGACGTGCTGAAGGCGCTGTGCCTCGGCGCCAAGGGCACCTATATCGGCCGGCCGTTCCTCTACGGTCTCGGCGCCATGGGCAAGGAAGGGGTGACCCTGGCGCTGGAGATCATCCGCAAGGAGATGGACATCACGCTGGCACTGTGCGGCAAGCGCCTGGTGACCGACATGGGCAAGGACCAGCTGCGGCGCTAGGGTCTTATTCATCCATTGATCCTAGCCTCGCGGGATCACGGAGACGACGCCTGCCTTGACCAAGACCGGCATCCATTACCTCGATGCGCGCGCGCCGGACGGCATGCGTCTCTACGCGATCGGCGACGTGCATGGCCGGCTCGACCTGCTCGAAGCCATGCACCGCCGCATCGAGAGTGAGCTTGAATACAAGCCGACCAGCGACTGGCGCGTCATCCACCTTGGCGACTATGTCGACCGCGGCCTCGAGTCCAAGGGTGTCCTCGATTTCCTGATCGCGGCGCAGAAACGCGATCCGCGGTATCTGATGCTCGCCGGCAACCACGATATCGGCTTCCTCGATTTTCTCGAAGAGCCCGATCCGGATGGGCTGTTCATGCGCTATGGCGGCGTGCAGACGGCACGATCCTATGGCGTCGACCTGATTGGAGATGTCAGCTGGTTCGGCAAGGCCGAGACGGTGCGGCGGGGACACGCCGAGCTGGTCAAGGCCGTGCCGCAGGCCCATGTCGACTTCCTTCGGTCGCTGACGTTCTCGATAAGCTTCGGTGATTTCTTCTTCTGCCATGCCGGCATCAGGCCGGATGTGCCGCTGGACAGCCAGAACCCGCAGGACCTGATCTGGATTCGCGACGTCTTCCACAATCACCCGGGTCTTTACCCAAAGGTGATCGTGCACGGCCACACCCCCGTGCCGGAGGCCGAGGTGATGCCCAACCGCGTCAATGTCGACACGCTGGCCTGGCAGTCAGGCATGCTCACCGCGCTCGCCGTAGACGGCGCGGACAAGCGTATCCTGACGGGGCAGGGAAAAGCGTTTTAACGGAGCGCGGCGGTGACGCCGTAGCCGTCGACGGCCTGATGGTTGTTGGCTGCATCGGCGGAATAAATGCCGAGACCGCACAGGACGATGGCAGAGAGCATGACAAAGGATAGAAGCGCTGCTTTCACGGACGTCATCTCTAGTTGAGCTTCCTGCATCTGGGCACGAGGCGGTTACCAATGCGTTGAAACGGAGAATTCGTCTCAAAGTTTCGACGATTTCGCGCTTGTAGTTCGATTCTGTATCGGCGGTGTGTCGCGCGGAGCACACAGAAGGTTCATCGCGGTTGCATTGCCGATGCAGAGCGCGCGCCTTGTAGGATAGCGTTCGGCCACAAACCAAGGATGAAAGACGTTGTCCCCGGCGGTTTCCCCGCCGCGTGCCAATTATGCAACGGCTGGGCCGTTAGCTCAGATCGTCGCCACCCAGGCGCGGGCAATGGCGAGGCCGGCGGCATCGGCGTCCGCGCCGTTTCGGGCCATTTCGCCGTCGAGCCGATCGTGCCAGTCGGGATGGCGCTCGGCAATGAGCGGTGCGAAGGACGTGCTCCAATCCTTCACCATCGGCCGGTCGGCTTCGAAGTGGAACTGGAAGCCGTAGACCGCGCGGCCGATGCGGAACGCCTGGTTCTCGGCAATTTCGCTGCCGGCAAGCCGCACCGCATTTGCAGGCAGAGCGAAGGTGTCGTCGTGCCATTCGAAGGTCGGGAAATCCTGCGGGAGTGCGCCAAGCACCGGATCGGCCTTGGCCTCCGGCGTCAGCGACACCTTGTGCCAACCGAATTCCGAGGCGCCGCCGACCTGGTTCTTTCCACCGAAAGTTCGGGCAACCAGTTGGCCGCCGAGGCAAATGCCGAGCACGGACCGATCTTTTTGCGCGAAATCGCGGGTCAATTCCAGCAGTGCGGGGAAATAGGGGTAGTCATCGTCGGCCAGCGCGTTCTGGCCGCCGCCGAGCATCACCATGGCATCATGCCCGCTCGCGTCGTCAGGCAGCGGATCGCCCTTGTAGGGCCGGCGCAGGTCGAGATCGGCGCCGGCTTCGGCAAGGGCTGCGCCGACCTGGCCGAGGCCGGTATTGTCGTAGTTCTGGACCACCAGCACCCGCATCGAAAAACCCTGCTGACATGAAATGACGAGCCGAGCGATATCATGTCGCCCGTATTGCCGCCAAGATGCGCATTCGGGAGAGAGCTATGCCACTGCAAAACCGGGTTGATCCGTACGGCGCCATCCATGCCGTATCAGAGCGCGGCATGTTCACCGGCAATCGCGGCATTATCCACGATCCGGAAACCAGGACGCTGCTGAAGAAGCGCTGGGCCTTGCCGGCCTGGATCATCTGCGTGTGCAAGTTTCGCAATGTGCGGCGCGAGCCGATGGGCAGGAACAGGCCGGGCGGCAAGGCAGGCTGGACCGAGCTGTTCTTCCTCGACGAGGTGACGGCGCTGGCGGCCGGGCACCGGCCCTGTTTCTACTGCCGGCGCGAACGGGCCACGGATTTTGTCGGCCGCTTTGGCAAAGCCTTCGGCGTAACCGAGCCGCGCGCACCGATGGTCGACAAGCGGCTGCACAAGGAGCGACTGGCTTCGGGCGGGCAACCACCGGCGATCAAGGCGGAAGATTTGGCCGGATTGCCGGACGGAGCGATGATCGCCGATGGCGACGCCACTTATGCGCTGCGCGGCGGCAAGGCACTGCCCTGGTCGTTCGCCGGTTATGGCGATCCGGCGGGGCTGGCAGGCTTTGCCGACCGGCAGGTTCGCCTGCTGACGCCGGCGACCTCCCTTTCGGTGCTGCGACAGGGCTACCTTCCGGTGTGGCATCCTTCCGCCGAGGCTTGACGCCGGGAACAGCCTAGCCCATTCCTCGGCGATGCGCGCCAATTACAAGATGCAACGGCTGTTCGTGCCGGACGATCTCGCAGCAGGCATCGAATTCGATGCCGGCCAGCAGCAGAGCCATTATTTGATGCACGTGCTGCGCCTAGGCGAAGGCGCCGAAATCCTTGTCTTCAACGGCCGCGACGGCGAGTGGTCGGCGGCGATCGCCGCCAAGTCCAAGAAGGCGGTGCGGCTGAAAGTGCTGGTGCTGCAGCGGCCGCAGCCGCCGCTGCCCGACCTCGTCTACTGCTTCGCGCCGCTGAAGCAGGGGCGCCTCGATTATCTCGTGCAGAAGGCGGTCGAGATGGGCGCCGGCATCCTGCAGCCTGTAATCACCCAGCACACGCAGGTGGCAAAACCCTCCATCGACCGGCTTCGCGCCAATGTCGTCGAGGCGGCTGAACAATGCGGCATTCTGGCGGTGCCTGAGGTGCGCGAGGCCGAAAAGTTCGAGCGTATGCTCTCCGGCTGGGACAAGGAACGGCGGCTGATCTTCTGTGACGAGGACGCCTCGACCAACAACCCGCTGCCGGCGCTGCAAGGGTTGAAGGAGAAGCGACTGGCGCTGCTGGTCGGGCCGGAAGGCGGCTTCTCCGATGAGGAGCGCAGGATGCTGCGGGCGCTCCCCTTCGTCACTGCCATTCCGCTCGGGCCGCGCATTCTGCGCGCCGACACGGCGGCGGTCGCCGCGCTTGCTGTGATGCAAGCAACCGTCGGAGACTGGTGAGACGTCGCCTATTGCAAGGGACGGCAGGGCGGTAACGTTCAATTCCTGTTGACCTGTGGCTCAGGATTTTTTGCTTGATCGACTACTGACATTTCGTCCATCTAGCGCCGGCGGTCTTTCGAGAACCGCAGAGGGGGCCCCAAATGGCGCGCGACACAACCGATTTCCGGCCGATCGAAGGCATCGACGAACTCGTCGAGCATCTGGCTGAAGGCAACAAGCCGCGCGACAAGTGGCGGATCGGCACCGAGCACGAGAAGTTCCCGTTCTATGTCGACGGCAACGCGCCGGTGCCCTATGGCGGCGAGCGCGGCATCCGCGCCATCCTCGAAGGCATGCAGCACAAGCTCGGCTGGGATCCAATCATCGATGACGGCCGCATCATCGGTCTGGTCGAGCCGACCGGACAGGGCGCCATCTCGTTGGAGCCGGGCGGCCAGTTCGAGCTCTCCGGCGCGCCGCTGGAGTCCATCCACCAGACCTGCCGCGAGGGCAATGCGCATCTGGCGCAGGTGCGCGAGATCGCCGAGCCGATGGGCATCCGCTTCCTCGGCCTTGGCGGCAGCCCGAAATGGTCGCTGGCCGAGACGCCGAAAATGCCGAAATCGCGCTACGAGATCATGACCCGCTACATGCCCAAGGTCGGCACCAAGGGTCTCGACATGATGTACCGCACCTGCACCATCCAGGTGAACCTCGACTTCGAGAGCGAAGCCGACATGCGCCGCAAGATGCAGGTGTCGTTGAAGCTGCAGCCGCTGTCGACGGCGCTGTTTGCCAACTCGCCCTTCACCGACAGCCGGCCGAACGGGCTGCAGAGCTGGCGCGGCGACATCTGGCGCGATACCGACAACCAGCGTTCGGGTCTGCTCGAATTCTGCTTCTCGCCCAAATTCGGCTTTGCCGACTATGTCGAATGGGCGCTCGACGTGCCGATGTATTTCGTCATCCGCGACGGCCACTATCACGACATGACGCACATCACCTTCCGCCAGTTCATGGCCGGCGCTGCCCGCAATGAGGTGCCCGACGGGCTGCCGACGATGGGCGACTGGGCAAACCATCTGTCGACCTTGTTCCCCGATGTGCGGCTGAAGCGCTTCCTCGAAATGCGCGGCGCCGACGGTGGCCCATGGCGGCGCATCTGCGCGCTGCCGGCCTTCTGGGTCGGACTGCTCTATGACGAGGTCGCTCTCGATGCCGCCGAAGCGCTGACGTCGAGCTGGACCTATGAAGAAACGCTGGCGATGCGCAATGCGGTGCCGGAACAAGGCATTTCGGCGCCCTTCCGCAACACGACGCTGCGCGACATCGCCCGCGACGTGCTGGTCATTTCGCGTATGGGCCTGAAGAACCGCGGCAAGAAAAACCGCGACGGCTATGACGAGACCTCGTTCCTCAACACGCTCGACGAAGTGGTGGCGCGCGGCACGACCAGTGCCGAGGAAATGCTGTCGGCCTACCACACGCGCTGGGGTGGTTCGATCGAACCGGTGTTCATGGAATATGCGTATTAACGCCGCGACTTGAGCAGCGGCAAAAGCCGCTTCAATCGAACATCGAAACGAACTAGGCTCTCCCTCGAGGATTTCCCGGAGGAGAACCCTATGCCCACCTTGTTCGACATATTGGCGCAGGCCCAGAACGGCAATGGCATGCAGGCGCTGGCCCAGCAATACGGGCTCTCGATGCAGCAGACGCAAGCCGCGGTCGCCGCATTGCTCCCCGCTTTCTCGCAAGGGCTGCAGCGCAGCACCGCCGACCCCTATGGGCTCGGCGCTTTCATGACGGCGATGGCGAGCGGCCAGCACGCCAAATATTTCGAGGACGCGACCAGGGCCTTCTCGCCGCAAGGCGTCAATGAAGGCAATGGCATTCTGGGTCAATTGTTCGGCTCCAAAGAGCTGTCGCGCGCCGTGGCCAGCCAGGCCGCGCAGGCAACGGGCGTCAGCCAGCAGATCCTGCAGCAAATGCTGCCGGCCATCGCCTCGATGGTGATGGGCGGGCTGTTCAAGCAGACCACGAACCAGATGCAGGCTGCCGGCGGCTTTGGCGGCGGCAGCAATCCGCTTGGCGAGATCATCGAACAGATGATGCGGCAGGCCGGCGGCGGTGCGCAGCCGGCGCCGCAGCAGGCACCCAACCCTTATGGCGACAACCCGCTGGGCAAGGTGCTGCAGGACATGTTCGGCGGCGGCGCGCAACAGCCGCAAAGCCAGCCACAGCAGGCGCCAAACCCCTATGGCGACAATCCACTCGGCAAGGTGCTGCAGGATATGTTCGGCGGCGGCGCGGCGCAACAGCCGCAGGGCCGGGCGCAGCAGCCACAACAGACGCAGAGCCCTTACGGCGACAATCCGCTGGGCAAGATTTTCGAAGAGATGCTGCGGCAAGGTGGCGGCGGCTTCGGCTTGCCCGGTGGGCAGCCGGCGCCACAGCAGCCGCAAGCACCTCAGCCGCGGCAGCCGCCGCAACAGCGCCAGGCGCCGCAACCGCAGACCAATCCGAGCGGCAGGCCACGCAACCCGTTCGACGATATTTTTGGCAAGATGTTCGAGACCGGCGCCCAGCAGCGCGACGAATATCAGAAGGGCGTGGAAACGATCTTCGATCAATTCAAGCGGGATATGGACCGGCGGTAGGGCCTGGCGCTGATCCTTGGGTCTTCGCGTCGCTACGCCGAAGGATGACGACGGAGCCCTAAAAGAAAAGCCCGGTCCTGGAGGAGGACCGGGCCAATGTGCAGGCTGGCCGGCGGGGAACCGGCAGGGAGTGGGGAGCCTGCGATAGTCCTTGGTTGCCGCGAGCCGCAGAAAGGTTCACGGCAACCGAAACAAAGTGCCTGATATCAAGCTACCTGGCGGGCCATATCTTCGATCGTGTCGGCGCGGTCGCTGGTGATCGCACGCAGCTTCACGGTCGGGTCGCCGCCGAACGGCACATCGATGGCGACATGGAGATCGGCGCGCGTCAGGCCGATATCGGCGAGCTCGGCGTCCGACATCTCGCCAAGGCGATAGAAGGCGCGGCGATTTTTCCAGGCCTGGAAGGCGTTGAGAAGAGCGTTGGCCACGCGCGTCGCAACGGCCGGACGCGAGGTGATGCGCGAGGTCTCGGTGGCGAAATCATACGTGGTCATGTCAGTCTCCTTCAGAGTCGAGCGGATGAAGCCGGCCAAACGATGCCTGGGCGGGCGCCGTTCCGGTTCCAATTCACTTCAAGTGATGCATGTCGTTCCCCCAAAACCGGGAACCCACTTTTGGGCGACATGCAGTGCGTTCATGTGGACAGTCATAATTTGACACGCGGTAATTGATTAATCCAACGAATGTTTCTAATCTTTAGCATCAACAACGATGATGGATTGGACCGATGAAAGCGCCGCTCGATCTCGACCAGTTGCAGACCTTCATCTCGATTGCCGATACCGGCAGCTTCACCCGCGCCGCCGAAGAGGTGCTTCGAACCCAGTCGGCGGTGTCGATGCAGATGCGCCGGCTGGAAGAGAGAATCGGCAAGCCGCTGTTCGAAAAGGACGGCCGCACCAACAGGCTGACCGAGGAAGGCGACAAGCTGCTCTCCTATGCGCGGCGCCTGCTTTATCTCAACCGCGAGACGCTGGCCGCCTTCGATGACCGGCGGCTCGAAGGCACCATCCGCATCGGCACGCCCGACGACTATGCCGACCGCTTCCTGCCCGAGATCATGGCGCGCTTCACGCGCTCCAACCCGCGCGTCGAGCTCACCGTCATCTGCGAGCCGACGCCGGGGCTGGTCGAGCATATCAAGCGCGGCAATCTCGATCTGGCGCTGGTGACGCACAACGACACGCGCGGCCAGTCGGAAGTGGTGCGGCGCGAACCGCTTCTGTGGGTGACGTCGGCCAACCATGCCACGCATGAACAGGAAGTGCTGCCAATGGCCTTCGGCCGGCCGAACTGCATCTGGCGGCGCGCCGCCGTCGATGTGCTCGACCGGCAGAACCGCGACTATCGCATCCTGTTCACCAGCTTCTCGGCCACCGTCATCACCGCCGCGGTGCTGTCGGGCCTGGCGATCTCGGTGCTGCCTGAATGCGCGCTGCGGCCCGGCATGCGGGTGCTGGGCGAGGCCGACGGCTTCGGTGCCCTGCCCGACTGCCGCATCGGCATCATGCGCGGCCAGACCTCGCGGCCCGAAATCGTCGATGCGCTGGCACGGCATATTTCGGAAAGCCTGGACAACATTTCGGTGCCGCTCGGCGAAGAGACGGGAAGCTTCGATTTCGCAGCACTCGCTTTCGCCAAGATGAAGCGGAGCAAGCCGAACCAGATCCTGCCGGGCTGGTGAGGGATCAGGCCGACGCGGCCGCCTCTGTCGTTGCGTTGGCCAACGACAGGCCGGGCAGTGCCAGCAATTGCGCCGGCTCAAGCGGCGGCGACAGGAGATAACCCTGCAGCTGCTGGCAGCCCATGGCGACCAGCAGCGCCTTTTGCGCTTCGGTCTCGACACCTTCGGCGGTGACCTCGACCTCGAGCGCGCCGGCAAGATCGATCAGCGCCTTGACGATGGCGCACGAATTGCCGTCGCCATCGAGAAGCCGCACGAAGGAGCGATCGATCTTGAGCTTGTCGATGGCATGGCGGCGCAGATAGCTCAGAGACGAATAGCCGGTGCCGAAATCGTCGAGCACGATGCCGACGCCCGACCGGCGCAGGTTGGCGAGCGTCGTTCTGGCCGCGTCGCTATTTTCCAAAAGCACGTTTTCGGTGATCTCGAGCTGCAGGCGCTCCGGCGCCAGCCCGGTCTCGGCGAGGATCGAGGCAACCTCTTCGGCAAAGCCGGCGTCACGCAATTGCAACGGCGAGATGTTGACGGCGAGCCAGGGCAATTCGGTGCGGACGGCGAAGCGGCAGGCTTCGAGCAATACCCATGCGCCGAGCTGTCCGATCATGCCACGTTCCTCGGCGATGGCGATAAACTGCGCCGCCGGCAACGCGCCATGGACGTCGTGTGCCCAGCGGATCAGCGCCTCGGCGCCGACAATGGTCTTGCCGTTGCTGGCAAAGACCGGCTGGTAGGCGAGCTTGATGCCGGTGCCGCCGTTCAGCGCATTGCGCAGCTCGCTCTCGACCTTGCGCTTGCGCAGCAAAAGGTCGTCCATGTCGCCGGCGAAGACCTGGTAACGGCCGCGGCCATTCCTCTTGGCTTCGTAAAGCGCGATGTCGGCCTTGCGCAGCAGGTCGTCGGCATCGGCATCCGGCCCCGTCGACAAGGCAATGCCGATGCTGGCGCCGACAAAGACCTGGTCGTCCATCAGTTTGAACGGCTCCTGCAATTTCTGCAGGACCCTCTCCGAAATGTCCTCTGCGCTCCTGATGTCGCGAACATCGAGCAGGATCACCGCGAATTCGTCACCACCCAGCCTTGCCACCGTGTCGACGTCGCGAACCGTATGCTGCAGCCTGGCGGCGGTCTGGCGAACGAGCTCGTCGCCGGCCGGATGGCCAAGCGTGTCGTTGACATGCTTGAAGCGATCGAGGTCGAGGTAAAGCAGCGCCACCTTGCCGGCGTCGGTGCCGGAGCTGAGCAAGGCACGCCGCAGCCTGTCCTCGAACAGGGCCCGGTTGGGCAGGCCGGTGAGCATGTCGTGGAAAGCAAGATACTGCGCCTGGTCCTGGCTGGCCTGCAGCGCCAATGATGCGCGGCGCAGACGCCGGAGCAGGAAAACGAGCACGCTTGCCGCGAGCAGCGTGGCCAGAGCCAGGGCGGGGCTGGCCTTGCGCACCAGCGTCAGGCCGGGCCGTTCCTGGTCCCAGCCGATGTAGCCGAGGATGACGCCGCGTGAATCGACGAGCGGAATGGCGGCAGAGCCGGTCGGTTGTGACAGCGTCAGCAGATGGGCGCCGTCCAGCAGGTATTTTTCGGCAATCTTGGCGATAACCGCATCGTTGAGGAACTCGGCCGATACATGCAGATATTCGCTGCCTCGCGCCTGGTTGACGCGGTCTGAACTCGGCACCAAGGGCATGACGCTGAGGATAGCGGGCTTGCCACCCAGCGACACCAGATCCTCGGCGGCCATCTTCGCCGGCGCCCCGGAAGCATCAGCCTTCGGCGGCTGGCTGATCATGCCGCGCAGCTTTTCGATGGTGGGCTGCATCGCGGGCTCGTCCTCGCCGTAGACGGACGGGTCAAGCACCTTGCCCTCCCGCATGGCGTGGACGGGATGGTTCGCGGCGTCGAGTATGTAGACGCGGTTGTGACCGTAGTAGGAGTACATCCAGACGCTGAGATTTTCCTCTATCCAGGTCTGATTGCCGGCCTTGGTATTGATCACGGAATCGTCCCAGACGGTAACGCTTTCCTGCTCGCGCGCGACCGCCGCGATCTGATCCTTCAGGCCATTGGCGAGGAAGATCTTCTGCCGTTCGAGCGAGACGTGATCGGCCTGGGCGGTCGCGTATATGCCAAAGCCGACGACCATGGCCAGCGCAAAAACGGCAAGCGTCAGCACCGTCAGGGTGACCTGGAACGTCAACGGGCTGCGGTTTGCGCGGGCGCTCATGCTTCCTCCTTTGCCCCAAACTCAATCAAGCCGAGCTTAAGATCAAGTTATGGAATCTTGACGCGGGGCGACAACAGCCGCTCAATCGGCCGATGAGCGACGCAGCATCCGAATCACGCACCAATGCCACCGAATACACGGTGAGTGAGATTTCCGGCGCGCTGAAGCGCACGGTCGAGGATGTCTTCGGCCATGTCAGGGTGCGCGGCGAAATCTCGGGCTATCGCGGGCCGCACTCTTCCGGCCATGCCTATTTCACGCTGAAGGACGACCGTGCGCGGCTCGATGCCGTGGTCTGGAAGGGCACGATGGGCCGGCTGAAATTCCGTCCCGAAGAGGGGATGGAGGTGATCGCCACCGGCAAACTCACCACCTATCCCGGCAAATCCAATTACCAGATCGTCATCGACAATCTCGAGCCGGCCGGCGCCGGCGCGCTGATGGCGCTTTTGGAAGAGCGCAAGCGGCGGCTGCAGGCCGAAGGGCTGTTCGACGCCGGCCGCAAGCGGCGGCTGCCGTTCATGCCGCGCACCATCGGCGTCGTCACCTCGCCGACCGGATCGGTGATCCGCGACATCATCCACCGCATCAAGGACCGCTTTCCGCTGCATGTGCTGGTCTGGCCGGTGCGAGTCCAGGGCGACACGGCCGGAGCCGAAGTGACCGCCGCCGTCAACGGCTTCAACGCGCTGGCCTGGGATGGCGCCATTGCCCAGCCCGATCTTCTGATCGTGGCGCGCGGCGGCGGCAGCCTCGAGGATCTCTGGGGGTTCAACGATGAAGGCCTGGCGCGCGCCGTCGCCGCCTCGCGCATCCCGGTGATTTCGGCCGTCGGCCACGAGACCGACTGGACCTTGATCGATCTGGTCGCCGACATGCGGGCGCCGACGCCGACGGGTGCAGCCGAGATCGCGGTGCCGGTGAAGGCGGACCTCGAAGCAACGCTTGCCAGTCTCGGTGCGCGGCTCAAGGCGGCGGTCTTGCGCAATTTCGAACGCAAGCGGCAGGCCTCGCGTGCCGCCGCGCGCGCGCTCCCCTCGCCCGACCAGCTGCTGGCGCTGCCGCGCCGGCGCCTGGACGAGGCGACCAGCCGGCTCGGCCGGGCGCTGTCGGTGAGCATCGAGCGCAAGCGGACCAAGCTGCAGGGCCAGCGGCTGACGCCGGCCACGCTGTCGCGACGCATCAACGAGGCCCGCACGCTGACCGGCCGCGACCTGGCACGGGCCCAAGCGGCTTTTTTCGGCATTGTGCGCGAACGGCGCACCCGGTTTTCGCGCACCGCAAAGCGGCTATCGCCGGCGCCGATTGTCAGGCGGCAGAAATTGCAGGCGGACGCGCTGGCAGCACTGACGCGCCGTCAGGACCACGCCGTGTCGCGACGGCTCGACCGGCTGCGCGGACAATTGACCCAGGCCGACCGGCTGCTGGCGACGCTGTCGCACAAGGCGGTGCTGGCGCGCGGCTTCGCGCTGGTCAAGGACGCCGAAGGCGCGGTGATCAAGCTGGCGGCGGATGTGACGCCGGGCGCAACGTTGCTGCTCGAGTTCGCCGACGGCACAGCGGATGCGGTTGCGACTGGCGGGACCGAGCGGCCGGAGGCAGCTGCCAAGCCCGCTGCGGCTTCACTCTCCGCCAAGCCTACCGCCCCGAAGCCCGCCAGCAAGCCCAAAGAACCGGGCAATCAGGGCTCGCTTTTCTAGAGGAACCACATGACCAGCCACGACCCGCACCGTCAGACGCCGGCCGGCAAGCCGCGCGTGCGTGCCTTCGGCATTCCGTTCGACGGCACGCCGGGCCGCTTCAATGCCATCTCCGATGTGCCCGGCGTGAGCGTTGGCTATGCGACGCTGATTTCCGGCGACGGGCCGCTCGATGTCGGCACAGGACCGGTGCGCACCGGCGTCACCGCCATCCTGCCGCGACCGTTGGCTGAGCTCGCCACCCCGGTGTTTGCCGGCGTGTTCAGCCAGAACGGCAATGGCGAACTGACAGGCTCGCATATCATCGAGGAGGTCGGCGCCTTCAACCTGCCGGTCACTATCACCAACACGCATTCCTGCGGCGTCACCCGCGACGGCACGCTACGCTGGATGCAACGCGTGCTGCCGGCGGCACTCGACAGCGGCTGGGGGCTGCCGGTGGCGGCGGAAACCTTTGACGGCTTCCTCAACGACATCAACGGTCACCATGTCGGCTTCGAGCATGTCGAAGCCGCGCTCGACGGGGCTGCGGGCGGAGCGATCGAGGAAGGCAGCGTCGGCGGCGGCACCGGCATGATCGCCTTCGGCTTCAAGGCCGGCTCCGGCACGGCCTCGCGCCTCGTCGAATGGCAAGGCGTCAGGTATACGTGTTCGTGCAGGCGAATTTCGGCAAGCGGCGCAATTTCACGTTGCGTGGCGCGCGCGTCGGGTCCGACCTGGTGGAGCCGGCGATCCGCGAAGGCACGCAACGCGCCGAGAAGGGTTCGATCATCGCCATCGTCGCCACCGATGCGCCCTTCCTGCCGCACCAGATGAAGCGGCTGGCAAGGCGTGTGCCGCTCGGCATCGCCATGACCGGCGGCTTCGGCTACCACAGTTCGGGTGACATTTTTCTCGCCTTCTCGACCGCCAATCCGCAGGCCGCACTTGCGTTATCAGGACAAAAGGCAAACGCCGATTTCATCCCGGACGTCGATATCGACCCGTTCTTCGATGCGGTGGTGCAGGGTGTGGAAGAGGCGATCCTCAATGCGATGGTCGCCAATGAGGATATGAGCGGGCGCGATGGCAATTTCGTGCCGGCGCTGCCGAAAGCATGGCTGAAGGATCGGTTTGGATAGACCAATTCCAGGAAAAGTGTGAACGGTTTTCCGTCCGGAAATTGCGCAAACAAAGAGGGAGCGCCCGGCTCTTGCGGCCGGGCCTGACATTTATTCGGCAGGCTTGCCCGGATTCGCGTTGCCTTGGTCGGCCTCGGCCGCCTCTTCGAGCCGCGAGGCGATCAGCTCCTGGATGTCGCCGACCTCTTCCTGGATATCTTCCAGCGGGATGCCGACCTCGGCGGCCTTGGCGGCGCATTCCTTGGCCAGGGTCTCGGCCTGCTTCTCGATCTTTACCGGCGAGTGCTGGCAGTGGACCTTTTCGCCGATCCACCCGCGCAAAAACTCGATCGCATGTTCACTCATACTGCTTTTCCCTGGCGGCTATGCCGGTTGGTAATCGTAAACGTCCGCACCCGGTAAAGGATGCATGCTGCCATTCGAACCGAGTCGGCTTCGCCCGGCAAGGTGAACTTGTCCGAGGTCCGAAGAGCCGAATGAAGGGGAGGGTTCAAGGAGCACGTTCTGATTGTTTGATAGAGTGGTACCGTTGGCTGGGATCGCAATGCCGATAATGCCGTTGTTTTTGTTTGTTTTTTTCTATTCTCACAGCGAATTTGTATCACAATAGGTAGCACAATTTGTATCACAACGTTTGACCGTAGATGCCGCAGCCCTACCGAGGCTGGCTATATAGTGACATCCTCATTCAATGTCGACTGGCCTCGGCATCCTGCTTCCTTCAGCCGCGCCTGGGTGTCGAGGCACGCCGTGGCGGGACGATCGACAACCGGGTCATATTGATGTTTTGGTGGGCCCGGAAGGCGTATGAAGGACGTTGATTTCATTGGATTTTTCGTGGGCCGGAATGGAAATCCTTCCCGCATCGTTCCGCAGGCTACCGTGACGCCATACAGTCCTTACAAAAGTTCGGCATGCTTCAGAACGGCCGCATTGCCTAACCCGCAAATCCGGACGCGCGATCCTGGAGCGTACGCATGATCGCTTCATAGACGCTTGCGATCTCTTGATCGATCTCCTGGTGCGTTATGCCTTGGGCCTCTGCAGCTCGCACAGCGTCCGCCGCGATGGTGGTTACGACAAGGGCCGGGTCGTCAATTCGTGAGGGCACATGGTCGAGAATCCATTTGCGTAGAAAGTCGGCGGCGCGCCTGCTCATATTCGTTCTGCTTCAAGCCGAGTCAAAATCAGCGAGTTCCTCGGCCGCCTCCTGGATGCCCTGCGCGGCGGCCCGCTCGAGCCAAAGGCGGCCGGCCATCGAGTTGCGCTCTCCGGCAAGACCTCTGGAGAGATACCGGCCCAGCATGAGTTGGGCCTGTCCGTGCCCGCATTCGGCGGCAGCAGCGAACCATTTCTGCGCCGCCACTTGGTCCATGGGCAGGCCCTCGCCGGCGCTGTGCAGTGCCCCAAGCGCAAACATTGCCCCAGCATGACCGTCGGCGGCGGCCCGTTCGAACAGCTTCACGGCGGCCTCCGGCAAGCGCTTGCCGCCGTCCCCGTTGAGCAACATCTCCGCAAGTGCCACTTGCGCGTCGAGCACGCCACCTTCGGCTGCCTCGGCAAACCAGGCGCGGGCGTGATGCGCGTTGGCAGCCACGCCACGCCCCTCCCTGAGGATGCGCCCATACATGTATTGGGCCTCGGCCACGCCTTCGGCAGCGCGTCTTAGCCATTGCGCAGCCTGGCCTTCGTCCTGGCGTACACCGACACCTTTGGTGAAACAGAGCCCTAGATTGAACGCAGCGTTCAGGTCGCCCGACAATGCGGCAGCCTCGAACCATCTGGCTACACTTGCAGTATCTGCCGGCTCGCCAGCCCCTCGAAGCACAAGGTTGGCCAGGTCTACTTGTGCTGCCTGGTTCCCGCTGTTTGCGGCAGTACGCAGCCAGCGTGTCCCCTCTTTCTCATCCTTGGCAACACCGTTGCCCGTCAAGTAGAGAGAGGCCAGTGCGCGCGCCGCAGCCTGGTGACCCGCCTCGGCGGCCCGTCGATACCATGTTGCGGCTTCTGCAAAATCCGGTGGCCGGCTCTTGGCGTTACGATCGCCCAGGAAGTAGGCTGCCTCGACGTTGCCGGCCAGCGCGGCACGCCGCGTCCACGCCTCCCCGGCCACGGGATCCCGGTCGACGAGGCTCCCGTCGATCAGCGCCAGCCCTAACCGGAATTGGGCCGAGGGAAGGCCTTTCTCCGCAGCTTGTTGATAAAGCCGCGCGGCGGCAGCAAGGTCGCTCGTGACTCCGAACCCATGCTCGGTGAGGACCGCGAGAAGGTAGGTTGCAGTCGGCAGGTCGGCATCTGCCGCCCGCCGTACCTCGTCGGCAATCCTGCTCCGTTGTTCGGGCCTGCCGCGCCGGGCCAGCGAGAGGGCAAGGCCGAGACTTCCTTCGGCGCAGCCGGCTGCGGCAGACCTTTCGTACCAGCGCTGCGCGGCATCCGCGTCCCGCATCGGCTCTGGGCCGCTGGCCAGAATGTAGCCGAGGATCGCCTGTCCCGTTGCCGAACCTGCCTCGGCCGCCTTCGTGGCAAAGCCGAGCGCAGCAGCGAAGTCAGGTTCGCCAGTGCAATCTCGTTTGAAAAGGCTCTCGGATCCGGCACCCTGGCCGTCAGCATCCGCGGCCACCAGCCCAGCGACATAGAGGGCAGCCAGGAGCGCCTGCGCATCAGCGTTCCCATGGTTCGCTGCCCGCAGCAGCCATCGCGTACCTTCCGTACGGCTCGCCGGCACGCCTGAACCTTCGAGATAGCAACGGGCGACCCGATACTCAGCATCGACGAGTCCCGCGCGTGCCGCGACCGCCAAGTGCGGAAAGGCTTCTGCGGGTCTCTCGCTGAGCTGGATTGCCCGGCGCAACGCCGCTGCCGGGAAGGCGCGAGCAGTCAGCCGATTCAGGATTGTCATCGATGCGACCCTCCGTAGTCCAACCGCCCTAGGGTTCCCGCATCGCTTCCTGGCCGACAGGGAGCATCACTCCGAGAATGTATTTGAGCACGGTCCGCTGGCCGACCTTCACATCTGCAGTCACCGGCATGCCGGGGCTGACCACGAACCCGGCGGGCACGTCGTGCAGCGCGACCTGGTCGATGGAAATCCGCGTGCGATAGAACGGCTCAGCATCCGAGGGCAGCATGGCGAGGGAGCTGTTCGGATCGCGCGCTTGGTCTCGCGCCGAGAAAGAATCAGGGCTGAGCGCTCGCACGGAGCCGTGGGCAAGGCCGTATTGGGAATAGGGAAAGGTGTCGAACTTGATGACCACCGGATCGCCGACATGAACGAAGCCGCTGCTCCGGCCGACGATGTTTGTCTCTATCTCGAGCGGCGCGTTGGCCGGCACCAGAGTGATCAAGCGCTCGCCAGACTGCAGAACCGAGCCAACCGAGACCTTCGCCACCGACTGGACGATGGCGTCGACTTCGCTCTTCAGTTCGACCAACTGTTTGCGCAGCTTCGCCTTGTTAAAGAGTTCGCGGGCGTCGGACAATCGCGAGCTCGCCTCCGACAGGCTTTGCGAGACTTCCGCTCGCCAGCTCTGAATGTAGCCATTGCGGTCGGCAGCTGCGCCCGCCTGCTGGCGTTTGGCAGCTTCTGTTGTCTGCTCGGCATTGGTGAGCGAGCGGGACATTTCCGCCCAGTTGTCCTCGGCTAGGAGCGTATTGAGGCGACTTCCCACCTGTCTTGCTTCCAGCTGCTTGCGCATCTGTTCGATCGACGCCGCGACTTTGAGCCGCTGGCGGTAGCCATCGGCATCAGATTGTGAGCGCGAGATCACAGAGCTCAGTTCGTCAAGCTGCCGATCAAAACTCTCAAGCTTGGCGTCATAGACCGCCTTACGGCGCTCGAAGATGGACGCCTGCAGGGTCCAGCTCGGATCGAGACCGTCATAGTTGAAGGCTTGCCCGTCGGCCTCTGCCTTCAACCGAGCCACTTCGGCGTCAAGGGTCGAGACCTGCATTGCCAGCGACTGGAGGTCGGCTGAGGCGAAGGTAGCGTCGAGGCGGGCAAGCAATTGACCGGCTCGTACATGCTGTCCTTCGCGCACGTCGATCGAGCGAACGATCGCCGTCTCCAGTGGCTGCACGATGATGTTCGGCGATTGTGAGACCACTAGCCCTCTGGTCGTTACCACCTGGTCGACCGGGATCAGCCCTGCCAAGGCAATCAACGCGATCACCAAACTCGAAATGACCCATACTATGCCCCGGGCCGCCCGCGGAATTGGCGCATTGGCGATCGCCGTCGACGGCCACTGGAATTCAAGGATGGCCGGTGTCGTTGGATCGTTCGTTTTGGTCCGGTGCCAGCGGGCGGGGCGGATGGCGAGCGAGGTGCTGCTGCTCATGGCTTGCTATCCCATTCCAGCGTTTGGCATACCGCCACGCACTTCGGCGGCAGATTGGATCGCCGATATGCGGGCAATCCTCGCGCTCAATCGATCGCAGCGTGACATCGTCAATCCAACCGCGACGGTACGGCCACCGGGCGGCCGACGCGGCCGTCGAGGTGCCGATTCTGCTGCGACCACAGTTGCCTGTAGAGGGGGCATCGTTCGAGCAGGGTCGCGTGCGGTGCCACGTCGAGTACCCTCCCCTGCTCCATTACCAGGATCTGGTCACACTCCGTGAGAGAGGAGAGCCGGTGCGAAACGATGATCATCGTGCGCCCGCTGGCGATGCGCATCAGGTTGTTGCTGACGACCGCTTCGCTCTCCGGGTCGAGTGCACTGGTCGCTTCGTCGAGGATGAGGATGGTCGGATTGTGGATGAGGGCGCGCGCGATCGCCAGCCGCTGCTTTTGACCGCCCGACAGATTGGGCGATCCTTCCTCAATGTAGGTGTCGTAGCCATTGGGCATTCGTTCGATAAACTCTTCGGCGCCGGCCAGATGCGCGGCTCGCATGGCGTCGGAAAGCGTCAGGCCTGTGCGCCCGGCAATGATGTTGTCGCGGATCGACCCGCGGAACAGGAAATTGTCCTGGAGCACCACGCCGAGCCCCTGGCGCAGGTGTCGCAGGTTGAATTCCTTGAGGTCGACACCGTCCAGCTTGAGGAATCCGCCATAATCGCGATTGATCCCCTGCAGGAGACGCGCGATCGTCGATTTTCCCGACCCGCTGCGCCCGACAATGCCGAACATGGTCCCTGCCGGAATGTTGAAGCTGACCCGGTCGAGCGCGGGCGTCTTGGTGCCGACATAGCTGAAGGTCAGATCGCTGAACGTGATCTCGCCGACGAGCCTTGGTCTCAAGCCGAGGGAATTCGAACTGCTCTCCAGCGGCCGGTTCAGGACAGACGCCGCCTCGCCGATCGCTGCCCCGACCTCCTCGTAGTCTTCGATCAGTCGTGCCATCCCGACGAGAGGTTGTGCGACGCGCTGGGAGATCATCATGAAGGCGAACAGGCCGCCTACCATATATCCCGAACTGTCGTTCATCGCGAAATAGGCGCCGATCAGCATAGTGCCAAGCACCATGGCACGTTCGATCGGCGTAACCAGGGTCTGCGGCCAGCTGGCGAACTGGCCGAAGGCCAGGCGCGCCCTTCCCGACTCCGCCACCTGCTCGTCCCAAAGCGCCTTGCGTTGCGGCTCGAGACCAAGTGCCTTCACGGTCTTTATCCCGACAACAGTTTCGCCGAGTGCCGCCGATTTCCATGTCTCGGCTTCGATCACCCGAAGATACCTGCGGCGCAGGGGCTTGAGGAAAGCGAGAATGATCAGCACGATCGCGCCTGCGCAGGCTATCACGATCCAGGCGAGCTTGGCGTTGATGTAGAACATCACCGGTATCAGCACGCACAATGTAATCAGATCGAGCAACGTGCTGAGGAGTTTGCCGGTCAGGAACTCGCGGATGCGATAGACCTGGGCGAGACGGTACATCGTCTCGCCGGCTGGATGACGCTCGAAATAGTCCAGCGGCAGGCGCAGGAGTCGACTGAAAACGTGCAGCTGCAGTTTGGTGTCCAGACGTGCGCCCACGACGTTGATGATCAATCGCCGCGCGTGGCCCAAGAGTGTCTCGTAGGCGAAGACGACGGCGATTATGGCCGATAAGAGCACCAGGGTAGAGACGCTGTTGAACTGTAGCACCTTGTTGACGACCGTCATGACGATGAGCGGCGGCAGGATGGTAAGCACGCTGAGCGTGAACGAGGCGATGGCGACGTCGCGCAGGGGTCGGCTTTCAAGCCGCACCAGTTCGACGAGCCAGCCGAGAGTGAAAGGCGCATCTGCCGCAACATAGGATCGCGCCTGTCGCAGCAGCACCGCCTCGCCCGTCCACACCTGCGACAGCCGCAACTCGTCGATCGCCGTGGCTTGACCATCATCAGGCGCGTCCGCGCTTTTGAGGAAGACAAGGTTGCGCTCGGCACTCGCCCCCGTGAGGAGCCCCGCGCCCCCATCGTTGAACAGGAGAACGACCGGTCCCGTGTCCTGAAAGCGCAAGAGGTGAGACCAGCGAACGCGGACGGCGCGAGACCACATACCGCCGTTCCGCGCCCATTCAGACAGATCAGTGGAGGCTGGAAAAGAGCTTGCACTTGCAGCCCTGAACTCCTTCGGGTCGAGTTCGACCCCGTAATAGCGGGCGACTGCGAGCATCGCCTTGAGGCGCGGCCCGACCTGGTCAAACTCGGCGGGACCACCAGGAGTCCGCCCCACTGCGCTCTCGCCGCCGGACTTGCCGGCCACGTAGGCTTCGGTGCCGGTGCGGATCTGGCCCGGCTGGGTTTCGGCGTTCAAAGGCATGCTCACCATGGACTTACCTTCCGGCACGCAAGCGAAGGCGCAGTCGTGCCCAGGGCAAACCATCCCTTGCCCATTCGGAAATGGTGAACGCGCAGGCCTTGCTGTCTCGCAAAGCCCGCGCGGCCATTTCTTACCCTTGGACCGGCTTCTATCGTGGTTTGTCCGGTCACCATTCCTGCTCACTCATGCGGCTTCAGAATATCCTTCAGAGCCTTCTTCACTGTGTCGTCGGTGTTGGCGTAGCCGGCGCCTTGCTTGGTCTTGTCCGAGATCAGGTCGGTGCTCGCACCCAACGGCTTGTTCTGGTTCTGACCAAATCCCCTGATCGTGTTGAGGACATTCAGGAGGTCGGTCGTCACCGAACTGGCCGCCAGACCGACAAGCTGCCGGAACGACGCGTGGCTGACGGCACCACTGTCGGTCGAGCCGGACTGCAGGAACTGCGTCGAGTCCTTGAGGCCGAGCGTATTGGTCGTGACGTTGGCTTTGTGACCAGGGCCGTTTTCGGCATTGTTATGGTTCCCGGAATTACCAGGTGCATCCTGATCTCCATTGCCAAAACCGTTATTGCCATGGTTGTGGTCACCAGTCTCACCGCCCGGGCCGGTCGCTCCGGTCGCACCCGTCGATCCGGCTGAGCCAGTCGCTCCGGTCGAGCCGGTGGCGCCAGTCGAGCCGGTTGCTCCGGTCGAGCCCGTCGCTCCGGTAGAGCCCGTCGCACCAGTCGAGCCGGTCGCACCAGTCGAGCCCGTCGCCCCTGTGTCACCGGTTGCACCAGTCGAGCCTGTCGCTCCCGTCGCTCCAGTGGAGCCAGTCGCCCCGGTATCACCGGTTGCTCCGGTCGAGCCTGTGGCACCGGTAGCACCAGTTGCTCCAGTCGAGCCAGTCGCACCAGTAGAGCCGGTTGCCCCGGTCGCTCCAGTGGAGCCAGTCGCCCCGGTATCACCGGTTGCTCCGGTCGAGCCTGTGGCACCAGTCGCACCGGTAGCACCAGTTGCTCCAGTCGAGCCAGTCGCACCAGTAGAGCCGGTTGCCCCGGTCGAGCCAGTCGCTCCGGTCGAGCCGGTGGCGCCAGTSGAGCCGGTTGCCCCGGTCGAGCCGGTTGCTCCAGTCGAGCCTGTTGCTCCGGTAGCACCAGTTGCTCCAGTCGAGCCAGTCGCACCAGTAGAGCCGGTTGCCCCGGTCGAGCCAGTCGCTCCGGTCGAGCCGGTGGCGCCAGTCGAGCCGGTTGCCCCGGTCGAGCCGGTTGCTCCAGTCGAGCCAGTCGCCCCGGTCGAGCCTGTGGTACCGGTCGAGCCTGTGGCGCCGGTCGAGCCTGTGGCGCCGGTCGAGCCCGTCGCTCCAGTGGAGCCAGTCGCCCCTGTATCACCGGTTGCTCCGGTCGAACCAGTCGCACCGGTTGCCCCGGTCGAGCCAGTCGCTCCGGTCGAGCCGGTAGCTCCGGTCGAGCCGGTAGCTCCGGTCGAGCCCGTTGCTCCGGTTGAGCCTGTGGCACCGGTCGAGCCTGTGGTACCGGTCGAGCCGGTTGCTCCAGTCGAGCCCGTCGCTCCAGTGGAGCCAGTCGCCCCGGTCGAGCCGGTTGCTCCGGTTGAGCCGGTGGCGCCAGTCGAGCCGGTTGCTCCGGTCGAGCCCGTCGCTCCGGTAGAGCCAGTCGCCCCGGTCGAGCCGGTTGCTCCAGTCGAGCCTGTTGCTCCAGTGGAGCCAGTCGCCCCTGTATCACCGGTTGCTCCGGTTGCCCCGGTCGAGCCAGTCGCTCCGGTCCAGCCGGTGGCGCCAGTGGAGCCAGTCGCCCCGGTCGAGCCCGTTGCTCCGGTCGAGCCTGTGGCGCCGGTCGAGCCTGTCGCTCCGGTCGAGCCGGTCGCCCCTGTGTCACCGGTTGCACCAGTCGAGCCTGTCGCTCCCGTCGCTCCAGTGGAGCCAGTCGCCCCGGTATCACCGGTTGCTCCGGTCGAGCCTGTGGCACCAGTCGCACCGGTAGCACCAGTTGCTCCAGTCGAGCCAGTCGCACCAGTAGAGCCGGTTGCCCCGGTCGAGCCAGTCGCTCCGGTCGAGCCAGTCGCACCTGTCGAGCCGGTTGCACCTGTCGAGCCGGTTGCACCAGTCGAGCCAGTCGCTCCCGTCGAGCCTGTTGCTCCGGTTGAGCCTGTGGCACCGGTCGAGCCTGTGGCACCGGTCGAACCTGTCGCTCCGGTCGAGCCTGTGGCTCCCGTATCGCCGGTCGCACCTGTGGCTCCGGTTGCACCAGTTGAACCGGTCGAGCCAGTCGCACCTGTCGAGCCGGTTGCACCTGTCGAGCCGGTTGCTCCAGTAGAGCCCGTCGCTCCGGTCGAGCCGGTGGCACCAGTCGAGCCAGTCGCTCCGGTCGAGCCTGTGGCTCCCGTATCGCCGGTCGCACCTGTGGCTCCGGTCGAGCCAGCCGCACCTGTCGAGCCGGTTGCACCTGTCGAGCCTGTTGCTCCAGTCGAGCCAGTAGAACCTGTGGCTCCCGTATCGCCGGTCGCACCTGTGGCTCCGGTTGCACCAGTTGAACCTGTCGCCCCTGTCGAGCCGGTTGCACCTGTCGAGCCGGTTGCTCCAGTCGAGCCCGTCGCTCCGGTCGAGCCAGTCGCTCCGGTCGAGCCAGTTGCTCCAGTCGAGCCTGTGGCACCGGTCGAGCCTGTCGCTCCGGTCGAACCAGTCGCACCTGAAGCGCCCGTGGCGCCTGTAGCACCAGTTGCGCCGGTGGCGCCAGTCGCACCGGTCCCACCTGAAGCACCCGTGGCGCCTGTTGCACCGGTCCCGCCCGAAGCACCCGTGGCTCCGGTCGCACCTGTAGCTCCCGTCGCTCCCGTCGCACCTGCTCCGGTCGCACCCGTGGCGCCGGTTGCGCCCGTAGCACCTGCGCCGGTCGCGCCTGTGGCTCCAGTCGGACCGGTGGGGCCGGCCGGGCCTGTCGCGCCTTGGCTCGTAACGGCTAGGTTACCGCCAACAAATGTGTCACCGTTTTTGCCGTTGTTGCCAGAATCGGGGCCGAATGCGAACGCAGTTCCGCCAGGGTTGTGTAGCAGCGTTCCATAGATGTTAAAGCCGCTGTCATATATTGCATAGTCATGCAAAGTATCTGGGATCGAAATCGTTATAGCAAAATTTGGGGCAACAGTATTAGCGGAGGATGGAAGAACGAAGCTGCCGACAACGGTGTTGGTTGTTGTATCGATTATGTAAAATGTATTGATGCTCTTACTACTTCCTGATGCGACAGTACCAGTGAGCGTCAAATTGCCCCCTGCAAGGACCCCCGTGTAGGCCGCCACGCCAACCGATGTCATCGGCGGCAAGCACGAGCCGGCCGTGTTTTCGGGCATCTCCCATGAGCCACCCAGCGTGGCCGCGCCAACCAGCGATCTCGATGCGCAGACGTCCGCGCCGATGGCCTCTTCCAGCGCCGCCACGAAGGTCTCGCCAGCATTCCCTAAAGCCGTCTCGCAGCTCCACAGTCGCAGTTCACCGTCCGCGGCAAGCGCCCTGCCGATTGCGGCAAGATCCTCAGCCGCTTCCTTCACTGTGGCGACCGACCACTCTCCTGCGGCAAAGCTGACCCGCCCGGGGGCGCCATGCGCGATGATGTGGACCGCGTCGAGCCCTTCGTGTCCCGCGAGCAGCGCAGCGATCTGCGCCGCCGCCGGCCGGTGGCCATCGAGCACGAAGGCCTGAACTTCGGGGCGCACGTTGCAGAGAACCGTCTGCAGGTCGGAGACTGAGGGGTCGACAAAAAGAATTTCAAAGGCGCGGGCCATGACTGGCTCCTGTTGGCTTCGAATTCGATTCAAGGGAAAACCGCCCACCGGCTTGGCCGGCGAGCGGTCAGGAGAAGGAGCTTGGGCGCGGTCATCTTCCTGACGGGCCGACGGCGCCGTCGGGACGTTCGACAGCGGGGCTCTCTACGCGGAGGAAGGCGCAGGCCTGGAAAGTCCCGCCATCGTCAAATGTGCCAATCTCAAGTGAGCCGGCTGCGGCCGGAACCTTGACGGTGACAGCGACGGAGAGGCTTCGCTTGACGGCCTTGGGAAGAATGACCTGACCGACGATGGCGCTCTTGGCCGTGTCCAGGATAAGATAAGGCACATTTTCGGTCGTGTCGCCGATGGGCAAGACGCCTCTAACGGCAACTTCCATGACCGCAAACCCTGCTATGTAGCTCATCATTTCCTCCTCGGTCGGCGGCGGCTGTGCCGCTGTGTGTCTTGGTTCGTGTCTAGGTTTCTATCGCTGACGAGCCCCACGCTCTGAAGCCGGTCGCAGCTTCTATCGGCGTTCGAGCCGCGGGCATGGAGCAGCCTGCAACTCCGTGAACCAAGCGGCGACGCGCGGGACGACGAGACGGGCGCGCAAGGCTTGACGGCCTCTTCGTGCCGCTCGATCGAGCGGCGTCCCACTTGTTTTCACTGAGGGTGTGGAACTCGCAGGCGGGCGGTCCACAGGGCGCCGAGGAATACCCGTCTAGCGCGGGGCAATCCTTGCTGCTGAGAAGGTGCGGACAATTGAAGGGTTGATCGAAGCAGAAACCTGCGTGGCGAGCGCATCGTTTCGCACTTGGTATCACACCAACCACAGCCAACTCCCAACACGCAACGTTCGAGGGAATCGACTACGTGCGAGGGAACATCAGGTTGGGAAAACGCTGGCCTTGAGTTCAAGGCAGTGAGACGTCTTCTTCAGCACGCCACCAGTCACCTTCTGCGCCCTCACGCACGAAGAGGCTTGCTCCTGGATACTCTCCTGGCTTCGCAGACTGCACGGACTCGCAGCCCTTCGGCCCGGTCCACGGCTACCCTCCCAGACATATTAGACATTAGTAAATTATAAAATTAGCAACTTGTAAATAACCTGTTTACAATTTGTTAACTTCCCAACCAAGACGGACTAGCTTGGCAAACATCGAAATGGCGCGCATGGGACCAAATGCATCGAAAAATCCGTGGTTTAAAGGTGCTCCACCTTCGTTGGCGCCTAACCCCTGACATCGCGGCGGGGTTTGTGCGTAGTGATCGACCCTTCGGAGGGACGTCGGTTCGCAAACCCTCACCCAAGGTGACTGCGAGACCTTGCTGCCTCGGAAGGTGCTGGCTAACAATAGATTGCGCTGAGGTAGCATCTTGATGGTCGAGGCACGGGAAAATGTGCATGGGCATGAAGGCCGGATAAATCCGCGTTGGAACGGATCGCTTTCCCAGATGGAACCATGGCACGAAAGTAACCGCTTCAGCCCGCAGTCATGGAGGCCGATAGTCAGCATATGACAAGCGGCAAGCGCCTCTGCCTCAACATGATCGTCAAGAACGAGATGGCGAACCTTCAGCGCTGTCTCGGGGCGGTTGTCGACCACATCGACTGCTGGGTCATAGGCGACACTGGCTCGACCGACGGGACCCAGGATTTCGTCAAATCGTTCTTCGCCGCCCGCAACATGCCTGGCGAGCTGCACGAATTTCCCTTCCACAATTTCGAGCAGGCGCGCAACGCCGCGCTCGATCACGCCTATGCCTCGCCGCTCGCCTATGACTATTTGTTGTTTGACGACGCCGACATGGAGCTGATTGTCGAGGATGCGGGCTTCCGCGAGGGGCTCGACGGCCCGGGCTACCGGTTGCTGCAGCGGTCGGATTCCGGCCTGGCCTATTGGAACGCGCGCCTTGTCAAACGCGATGCCGGTGCACGCTACCATGGCGTGACCCACGAATATCTCGACGTGCCCGGTGGCGTGCAGGAACTGAGGGGTGCCTGGTACAAGGATCACGCCAGCGGCTCGAACCGGGTGGACAAGTTCGAGCGCGATGCCCAGCTCTTGCTGGAGGCCCTTGAGAAGGATCCGGAAAATCAGCGCTCCTGGTTCTACCTGGCGCAATCCTACCGCGACGCCGGGCGGACGGCGGAGGCTGCGGTGGCCTATGCCAAGCGCGCTGCGATGGGCGGCTGGGACGAGGAGGCGTGGAACGCTCGCCTGCAAGAGGCGCGCTGCCTGCGCAAACTTGGCGACGAGGCTGGCTTCATTCAACAGGCGCTTGCCGCTTTCAATCAACGCCCGCAGCGCGCCGAACCGCTTTATGACCTTGCGCGATTCTATCGGGAGAAAGGGATGAACGACGCCAGCGTGTTGTTCTCCGAAGCAGGGCTGGCGATCAAGCGGCCGGAGCAGGACATCCTGTTTCTCGAGGATTTCGTCTACACATCAGGCCTGCGCGAAGAGTATGCGATCGCGGCGAATTATGCGCGCGACCCGGTGCGCAAGGATCGCGGTTTCGCGATGTGCAACTGGTTAGCGCTGGACCGTAGCATCGCCGACGAAAACAGGGAATTGGCGCGATCCAACCTGTTCTTTTACCTGCAGCCGGCCAAGACAACGATGCCATCGTTCAGCGCGCACCCTATCGGCTTCACGCCCCCCGACGGCTACCGGCCAAGCAGTCCCTCAGTAACGCGATTGGGTGCCCAGATCGTCCTGATTCAGCCGACCGTTAACTACACACCGAAGGAAGACGGACGGCCTGGTATGCCCAACGAGGCGCCGGGCCAAGCACGCAATTTCCTCGTTCACCTGACCGAAGATCTGGTGGTTCAGTCAGCCGCGGAGATTCTGGCGCCGGCCGACATGCCAGGAGCCGCCGACAGAGCTGAACCAGGCTTCGAGGTCATTCGCCTTTTTGCCTGGCGCGAGCAACTGTGGACTTTCGCATGCTCGCGCGCGTTGACGGCAGACAGCCGGTGCGAACCAGTTATTGCGCGCATAGACGACCGCGGACCTGGGCCATACCAAATGACTGACTGGCGTGTGCTTCACCCCATGGGTCCGAGGCTCCACGACACCAGCTGGATGCCCCTCGTCAAGCCGGCTGGCATCGATACCGACAGGGAGCAGCTGCAGTTCTTTTGTGCGGGCGACCCCGTCCGCATCGTCGACGATCAAGGGCAAACGATCTCGGAGACTGTGCCTGCTGTCTGCGCGGACCAATTCAAGGGGGGCACGCAGGCGATTGTGTTCGACGGCGGGTGGCTGGCACTCGTTCACGAGGTGCGCACGCGGCCGAACGAGGCTCGGCCAACCTACCAGCACCGCTTCGTCTGGTTCGACGACGCAGGCCGCCTTGGGAAGGTCAGCCGACCATTCTTCTTCAACGACAAGGGGAGCGAATTTGCAGCCGGTCTGACCTGGCATCCGAATGAGGAACAGCTGCTGATTTCCTATGGCGTCGCCGACAGCGAGTCGTGGATTGCCCTCGTTGATGCGTCGGAGGCACGCCTGCTGCTGGAGACCATAGGCAACTTTTTGTCGGGCGAGGCTCATTGGAACGCACTGGCCATGAATTCGTTGGCCGGCGCCAACGAACGACCTCTCGTGCCTGAGCGAAAGGAGCTAGAAATGGACCATCAGCCCGTGAAGCGCGACGATGGCAATCCAAGCCGGCCTGACGGCGGCCTTTCGAAACAGGCGAGCAGCGGTGCCTCGAGCGAAGCGAAAGGTACAGAAGAGATCCTTCTCGAACTGGCGCCGTTCCTTCGTTTGGTGGATTCGCCGCAAGAGCGACGCGCGCAATCGCGCGCCTTCGATGCCCGCATCGCCCCTCTCTTGCGCACAGGGGATGCCGCGCTGCCTCAGATCCACTGCTTTTACGAGGTGCTGTCCGACAATGCCGAGCATCGAACGTTGATTGCCGCCACCACGTCGATGCGCGCGGCAGGCCATCCCGTGAGAGTCTGGACTTACTCGCCGCACAAGCTTGAATTCCTGCTCCCGCTCGGGATTGAGGTCCGGGCCGCGGACGACGTGATGCCGCGCGCCTTGTTCGAGCGAATTGTTGCCGGCTCCGAGATCAGATATTTCAGCGACGCCTTTCGATACGCCGTGCTTTACGAGCATGGCGGATTGTGGATGGATTGCGACGTGGTCATGCTGAGACCGTTCCCGTTCCGTGGCGATTATTTTTTCAATTTGCAATGGCGCGGCGGGCACCAAGGTCACTTCATCTGTGGCAACGTGATCTATTCCGAAGCTTATAGCCACCACCTGAGAGTGCTCTACGAAATGTCGATCGAGCGGTTCTTCGGTGACAGCGGAAAGGGATTCGGCGAAATCGGTCCAAGGTTGCTGTCGGATTACATTGCTTCGGATGCCGGCGCCGAATTGCGCGAATGGGTGTTTGGGCCGATGCTCTTTAATCCGATTGATTGGACCGAAATAAGCGAGTTCGACAAGCCGCTGTCACAGTTGGCCGAGTACCTTAACGATGAGCGCGTCTTCGGAATACACCTTTGGACAGCACGCAACGAGGCTCGCTCGGACGGCGAAGATGCGCCGCTTAACGCGCTGCTGATCGATCCCTTGCACAGTTTTCCCTCGCTCACGAACCTCGCTGACCGCTTTAACACCGACAAAAACCGGCATACCGGCAACCGTCACGCCTATGCCCGGGTCTACGACCGGCTGCTGTCGTCTCGACGATTGTCTATGCGGCGGATCATGGAGATCGGGCTTTGTCGCATACCGGCGGAAGGCAGCCAGACCGAGACGCCCTCCGTCTCGCTGTGGCAAGCCTATTTTCCGTATTCGCGAGTGATCGGCGTAGATCTGGCGGATTTTTCTCAACTGAACAATCCCCGATTCGAATCGTTTGTTTGCGACCAATCCAGGCTTGACGATCTGCGCTCCGTCGCTGCGAAACTCGAACCGGGCTCGCTCGATGTGATCATTGACGACGGCAGCCACGCCTCGTTTGACGAGCAGCTGACGCTGCGCGAATTCTTCCCGCTCCTCGCCGAAGGTGGATGGTATTTTATCGAGGACCTCGACTGGCAGCCGCCAGGCGAGGATGCTGGGAAGATCACCCTCACCAAGGATCTGATAAGAGAAATCCAGCAGGATGGCGCCGCGCGATCCCTCGATCCTTTGGGCATCAGCATGCTCGCCAATCAGTTCGCCGAAATCCTGTTCTTTGACAGCCACTTCGAACTGAGCCGGGCAAAGTTGCTCGGCGGCCTGGTCGCGATCCGCAAGCGCGGAGGGATTGGCCTTGTGCAGTGAGTCCCACAGGGCATCGCGGGCGCGCTCGGGCCGCGTTGATCCGTACAGGATAGACGCCCGACATGCCTGATCGCGGAGCGCTTCGTTGAAAGTTGCGGTCTACACCATCGCTTTGAACGAGGCCGGGAACGCCGAGCGTTGGGCCAACTCGGCCGTCGATGCGGACTACCGAATAGTGGCCGATACCGGCAGCACCGACGACACGGTAGGACGGCTAACCGCCGCCGGCGTCACCGTGCACCCGATAGCGATCCGCCCGTGGCGTTTTGACGACGCCCGCAACGCCGCCATGGCACTTATCCCTGCCGACGTCGATGTGTGCTGCACAATGGACATGGACCGGTTTCTCGAGCCGGGCTGGCGGCCGAAGCTGGAGGCGGCCTGGAGTTCCGAGACGACTGCTCTCTATTGCCAAACGATCTACAGATCGAGTGTAGAAGACCCGACGCCGTTGCGAAGCTGGCCGGCGAAGAATTTTCATCATCGCTGGGGCTATCGGTTCAAGCGACCAGTCCACGAGGCTCTCGTCTTCACCGGAGAAAGGGAAGTGACGGCGACCAGCACCGACATCGTCATGTTCGAGGTGCAAGACCTCACCAAGCCAACGAGGAGTACTTACCTGCCGCTGATGGAGATTGCACATAAGGAAGATCCAGCGGACGCACAGATTTGCTTCTGGCTCGGGCGGGACCTGATGTGGGCCAACCAGCACGATCGAGCCGTCCAGTTGCTTGAGAACTACCTTGCCCTACCGACAAGCACGTGGGGCGAAGAACGAGCCGAGGCCATGCGTTATATCGCGCGTATGCGGCCGGAACATAGCTTGTCCTGGCTGGATAAGGCGCGGATGGAAGCGCCGCACCGCCGCGAGATCTGGGCCGACCTGGCCGAAGAGTTCCACGGCAAAGCCGACTGGTTGAATCTGTTTTGGGCTTGCACCAACGGTATCGAGAAGACGCACCGCACGGGAAGCTATCTGGACGATCCGAACTGCTGGGGATTTCGGCTGTTTGATCTCGGCGCCATCGCGTCATGGCACCTGAATGCGATGGACCATGCCGTCGAGTGGGGCAGGAAAGCGCTTGAGCTTGATCCAACCAACGAGCGTCTTTCGAACAATCTCAATTTCTTCATTCGGCTGCAGGAAGAGGGTCGGGCTTGAGACGTCAAATTACCGCTTGGCGAAGACGCCGCGGCTCAGGCTGAAGCGCAAGCTCCTCACGTGTTTATCCGCACCGATTCTTCGGGCCGTTCGTCACTTATCGCGAGCGGTGGCAAGCACACATACGCCTTGAGTGACGGCATCACCCCGTTCATCAGGCAATCAATTCCTGCATTGTTCAGCCTCAGCCCGAAACCGGCAAAATCGACGATCATTGGTCGTATCGGAAGACACCAATCCAACAGTGCACGCGCGCCACGAGGCGAGACCGAATAACAGACGGTCCCCAGCAGATAATGTGCGCGGAGCAGAGCGGGTTCGATTTCCGCCTTTTGGAAATCCGCAACATGCGTCATGACTTCGCCAGAGAAAAACTCCAACCTGGCACCAGTTCCGCCCGGAAGGGCATTCAGCCACGCGTAGCATCGCAGGCTTGCGCTCCACAGGATAAAGTCCCAATCGGCTCCAACCTTTGACAAGAGCGAATTGGCATGTCGTTCGAATTGATGCGAGATGATCGCGTCGTCTTCGGCGACCGTCATCACTTTATGGCGTGCGACAGCTTCTCTCCACAGCGTCACGTGCGAGATAGCGCAGCCCAGACTGCCGGCTGCATAGTCTAGATTCGGCGCGATGACCTTGTCCCGCACCAGCCGATCGCGATCAACTGACTTACCGTCAATCCCCGAGAACCTCCGAGTGTTGTGGAGATGCGAGTTTAACTTGCGAAATATATCTAGGCGCCCGACACTGCGATCGAGATTGATGACATGAATTTCATCTATCATGCTTTTAGACCTGTTTCGAAATCGACGGTCGCGCATTCGTTCACTTCCATCGCACGAGCCAATTCGCAGCAAGGCCGCCAGACAGTTTCAAGTCTAGCTCGTTTGGCGATAGCTGACGAGATGCCCCGGATGACAGGCTCGAGCTTGGATGGTTGGCTCCGCGCAACAGGAGAGTTTATGACGCGGCGAGAGTTGGCAGTTGGCGTCATCGTTGTGGCCGGATCGGCGGCCACAACAGGAGGGCTTTGGGCCAACTTGGAGATCAACTCAGCCATGCCGCGCCCCCTAAATGAGCCCTCCGTCACCCTTCTTTCGGCCCCCATCGAACTCGCAGGCGACTGGGGCCACATGCTTCCAGGCGCGGCAGAACAAGTCGTCGAGCGCATGCGCTCCGCCTGCCTGGATGGCGTGCGCATGCTCGCTGATCATCCGCCGGCGCGGCTTCGCGTCGATCAGCATACCTCCGGGCAGCCGGCAATCTGGCTGCATCCGGACGACATCAGCGTCGCGTGGATCATCGTCGACATCGGCGAACGGGATTGGTCGAAGCTTGCTTATCAGTTCGGACATGAGCTTGGCCATGTCATGGCCAACAGCTGGCAGCCGGATGCCAAGCCGGCGCCCCCCTGCCAGTGGCTTGAGGAAGCGATGGTTGAAGCGTTCGCGCTGCGTGGTCTGGGAGGCTTAGCGAAGGACTGGAAGGAGAACCCTCCGTTCCCTGGCGACAACGCTTTCGGCGATGCCATTGCTGAGTATCGCAACAACATCGTCCGAGGTTACACCGCGCTCGCCGACGACCAGAGGCTCACTCTCGACGCGGCGGCTTGGTTCGCCGATCATCGCAGCGAAATCGAAATACCAGGTCTCAATCCATTCGCTCAAGCAATGTCATTGACCATCCTGACCGAATACGACCGCGCGCCGGACTGCATCGAAGCTCTCGGCGCACTAAACCGTTGGCCCGGTCGAACCGGTATTCCCATGGCCGAATATCTCCGACGATGGGAACAGAGCTGTAGGGAATTGCAGGCCTCGCCGCAACTGCCGCTCCGCTTGCAGGATTTGTTCGCGCAACGGGTCAAGTGAGAGTCGGTGCAAGAGCATCCAGCCCGAGACTGCTCTATCGGTACGGATTTAGCGCGGCAACCTGATTTCCGCCTTGGCCAGCGTTATTAGACACCGCCAAAGCGACGCCGGCCGCCTTTTTGCCGGTATATCTAGCTCGGCGTCGTCTAAGCCAATTTGCTTAGGTCAGACCGCGCGAATGTATGCGGTGATGCCGGCGCGTCGTCACCAAAGGTCCGCGCTATGTCACTAATTGTTGGCGGAAGGAAGGGGGTTCGAGTCCATGTTGTGGACCTCTTGCAAAAAAAGACAATAAAATCAAATAGTTACATGTGAATTTTGGTAGGCCCGGAGGACGTATTAAGATTGTTGATTTTATTGAGTTTTTCGTGGGCCAAAATCAAAAGCTTTTCCGTATCGTTCCGTATGCTCCCGTGGCCCCAAACAGTCGACTGTAGCTAATCACGTTTGCGAACGTTCGGAGCCGTGCTCCAGGGGACGGCGAGCGTTTCTGCCCTGAACAGGTCCCATCTCGACGAATTGACGGCGAAACGCGTCGATCTCGATATCCGGGGACGCGACGCAACGACATTCCTGACCTTGGCTGGGATCCCGTTTTTACGCATGGCAACGCCGCGTAACGCCTCCACGGCAAGCCACGTCCCCATCGAATGACCGAGAATGGTTACGTCGAGTTTCCTCGTTCAACAATTCATTAGCGCGGTCGAGAGAACGCTCCGCACGCTTCACGCGCAGCCGGGCCTTCGCCGCTTCAAAGTCATAGATTTCGGCCATCGTTCCGAA
The DNA here is from genome assembly GCF_056404855.1 of Mesorhizobium sp. P2_B11. Lineage (NCBI taxonomy): Bacteria > Pseudomonadati > Pseudomonadota > Alphaproteobacteria > Hyphomicrobiales > Phyllobacteriaceae > Mesorhizobium > Mesorhizobium sp. P2_B11. The sequence continues at coordinate 764,421 of NZ_JBFUDF010000001.1, read as the reverse complement.
TCCTTACGGGGTCGAGGTCCCTTCGATAGACCAACCCCCGTCGACCACTTTGGTTCCTGCAGCGGTACGCGAGCGATGGCCCGTCGCCGTGAGGCAGCGCGCACAATGCAAATTTGCCTCGCTGGCCAATTGCGCCGACGCGAACTGTTGGGTCGGTCGGACAACGCCGTTGCTTGCAGCCTACGCCTTTGCTTCTTTCAAAGAAGCGTCGTGCGTCTGCCGCTCGCGCTCCCATCTTTCGTCCTCGCCAGCTTCCTCTTTATCCAGCTCCTCCCGTCGCTGCCTGATGGAGTTCATGGCGCTCTCATGGCGGCTACGAGCCCGTTCGAAAACGGCATTGGCCTTGGCAATCACTCGTTCGCGTCGCCTTTTCTCACGTTCGCGCTCGCCTTCGGCTCTTGCGCGATCGAGGGCCTCACGTTTTCTTTTCTTTTCAAGAGCCGCAGCGTTCCGCTCCGCTTTCTCTGCGGATTTGGTGCCGGCCTTCTTGCTAGCGGGCGGGCCTTGCACACGATTCTGCGGAGCCCGCTGACCCGCGTCGGGTGCTCTCGGAAGCGAAGCCTTTTCCGTAAAGTTCTCGCGCGATCCGACCGGTCGCCGCAACACCACGCCCGGCTTGGCTGTCGCTGCTTCAACCACTTTGGGGTCTTCCGTCTGTTCCGCGAATCCGCGTTTGAAGATGTCGGGGTCCGATCCCCATGCTTCTGCGGCAGCCTTCATCGATGGTGCGGCGACGGCAAGGTCGAAGAAGCCGATAGAGGTTTGATACACTTTGAGTTTCTTAGCCATATGTGCAACCTCTTGGATCGAGCTGCAGATGGAGCTTTGCGCTTGGGAGTAAAGAGCGGATTCTTGCCTTGCCCGGGGGCTGGGGTCGGCTTGTCGGTCATTCCGGCTCCTTGGGCGAGTTTGGAAGCCCGCGCTTTTTCGGGAGTAGCGCGGGCCGATCGGAGGCCCGATCTTCGGCAGGCGATGGAGGGCACCACCTGCCGCACGGCTCAACATTTAGCGACAACTAATGTTCCTTCAGGCCACAATCTCCCACCGGAACCTAGCCGGGCCGCAGACGTTTTAACTGCTGTGCAACCAAGGAGGCCAAGGCCATGGATTGGAACCGCGTTGAAGGTAACTGGAAGCAGGTCAAGGGCAAGGTCAAGGAACAGTGGGGCAAGCTAACTGACGACGATTTGGACCGCATCGCCGGCAAGCGCGATCAGCTTGAAGGAAAGATCCAGGAGAGATACGGCATCGAGAAGGACCGGGTCCGGCGAGACATCGACGACTGGTATTCGACGCAAGGGTGGTAGATCGGGTCTAATTCTAAAGCTGGATTTTCAAAGGGCGCTTGATAGGCGCCCTTTCATAGCGGCGCGGTTGACCCGCTTGCCATCCGTTCGGCCATATAGGATTATAGTCCTCGTTGCGGCGAACCCCTTCAGCGGAGATCGCCAATGGCCAGAACCATGCCATCAAAGCAGCTAGCGCAGGCTGAAATCGAGCGCTTTCTGGCGGCAGCAGAGGCGCTGCACAAGAGCAGCGTCGGCCGCTCCCACTACCAACCGCTTCATGAGGTCCGGACCTGTTGAAGTCGATCGAGACTATCACCGGCAAGCGGGCGCCGTTCATCCCGTGGAATCTGACTGGCCCTGCAGAGCCTCCTGCGGCTGGCTAGCGCCTCTTGCCTTTGCCAGCCGGTTGAGAGCCGGCCTTTGACGGGCTGGCCTCTTTGAGAAACCTCAATGCTTCCTCGCGAGTGAGGCCGCATCTGCGAGCGTAGAAGTCAGCCTCGGCCACTCTTTCGCGGTCGATTGGTTCTTCTCTGCTCTGTTTTGCCTTCTTACCCACCAAGAGTTGGCCCTGTCTTAGTCCTAAATGATGTCTGACCGTTGCTTGCGGCGAATTCGTGAACTGGGTGAGAGCGCGGCCAGGGACATCGAGAGCACAAGAGCAACTATGACAAGCGTTGCCAAAATCCCGGCCGCGATCCAGAACCTTTTTGACTTCGGCACGGTCAAGCACCCTCGCCGCCGGCACGGTTCCGCATTGCCTCGAGGATGACCTCGAAAACGCTTCCGACCTCCTCGCTGATTTCGTCGGCCGCTATGCCTTCCTTGTCGGCTGCCGTCATCGCCTGGTCGGCGAGATCGGTAATGGCCGCCGGATCATCGGTGAAGGCATTCGGCAGGTGCTCTGCCATCCATTTATCGAGGAAGTTGATGCCGCGTGCGCTCATAAGAAAATAAGCTCGCGGCGTTTATTAGGTTCCGCTGATGCGTTTCCCCTGCGTCATAAGGGCGGCATCTTGGTGCGTACAGTTCCGCACGATCCATTCGAGCATTTCGGGGTCGACCTCATCCTGACCAGTCATCGACCGCACCATCAGCGCGGCGCTGTCACGCCATCTATGTTCTGGGATGTGGTCTTCTATGACCCAGGCTTTGAACGCCTTGCGGATCACATCGCAATCGAAGGCTGAAACGGACTCGCATAAGTGAGTTTGTGCCATAAATGCCCCCGCATTTTGGCGGGAGCACCTGAGGTGGCTACCAAGCGCCCGTTTGCCATTTAGAGGCGGGCGACAAGCGATCTTCCGCCTTCTTAAGGCGCGGCCAAATCACATATGTGAATCCGGATAGAAAAGGCCCGCTGCGGAGGGGCTGCAGCGGGCTTTTCAATGGGAGCGGCTAAATTCCGGGCTGGGAATCGACCGCCGTAATTACAACCCACGACATGAGCAAAGGTTGCAAACAAAGTCTCCCGCGCCTGCATACATTAGAAACCATGACTACGGCGTCGGCCGCTCCAGAATCCTATGCATGGCGGAGGAGATAAACATTGGTGACAAGGTGGCGATTATCGCCACTGTCGGTAAGCGCCTCGACGATCGTGTGACAATGCACATCCCGACTGCGAATTTCCCCTATTCGATGATCGATCCAAAGGCCACGCCCTTTGGTCGGCGGGTTTCTTTTTGGTGATGGCAGGGAATGCCCGCGCTCGCCTCGTGCGAAGGCGGCGCGGGCCTGACCATGATGTTTGGGCATCTTTTGGTCGCCAGCACGGTCCGCTGAAAGAACGCGCTGGCAGAGCCTAACCCTCTCAAGTGGAAAGACGTTCCGGTCTCATGCAAAAAAGCCCGCCACCGTCACGTGGCTACGGCAAATCTTTTTTCCTTCCTACACGGAAATTTGTTCAGGCCGCCGCGTTGTGGGTGCGCGCGGACGAAGGGGGTTTAAGGTGCAGGTATTTGATAGGCTTGAAGCGTTACTGGATGCGGGCGATCCATCCGCCGCTCTGGAAGAGGCGCGAGCTTCGATGCTTCAGATCGAGGGGCGGTCAAATATGGTCTCGCGCGCGATCGACGATTTTTTGATCGACTTGATGACCCTGGCATTCGTCACCGAAGCCTTTGGCAACCATCTCGCAGATGCGGCACACAAACTCGCTCGGCGAAGGCTCTCAAAAGTCAGACTGCTGATTACCTGACGGAGCGCCAGCGCGGTCAACCTTGCCCGCCGTTGTGAGCACCGTATGCGGGGCCTGTGCGTCTCTTTGCGCCTCCTGTGCCTGCAGGCTTTTGAACACCATCCCTAGAACTTAGCACCCTTCCGCTTTCAGGGATCGCACCATCCGAACAACAACTGGGTCGTACGGGGCTTTTTCCGATCTGCTGTAATTTATGGTGAAGAGTGCGGCACGATCGTTGCAGATCGCGATAGCGCGGACATATCGAATCTGGCCATTCATAATGCCCGAGTAACTGGCCCACCTCGGGGTGACACGCCGATATGTCAGCTTCCACCCAACCTTTTCGTCTTCAATCATGCGGTGCTCGATCTCGGCGGGGAAACTGGCGTTCCCGAGTTTGGCACCCCAGACAGCAAGGAAGGCATCGTTTTCGCCTTGAAAAGCTGCGCCTTGGTCTGAACGCTGTTTTAGGACAAAACCCGGCGGCACATCGAATGTGAAGCCGAACTGCCTGACACCGAACTGCTGCCACGCTTGGGCCTGAAGAAGCGTGCTGTAAAATAGGACCGGAATGAGGCTCGGCAGAGAACGTACCATGGCGGGAAAAGGGCAGCCCCGCGATTCCGTTCCATTAGCAACTAATTATATTACCAGAACCCCAGGACCGGATCGGGAGTGCGCCCCTAGCAGGCCAGCGACCGAGCTTGCGTCTAACCCTATTTTGCGTGGACCACGATTATTAGTCTGCGGCTCCCGCACCCGCCCTTGGCGTGCTCGAGATCGGACTTGTTACCTTGGCTTGGGGGCTTTCCAAGAATTGACGATCTATCTCTTGTAGTGTTCGTTCGCTCATTTCGCCCTGTGCCAACGCCAGCAGCTTTCCACTTTCTTTCGCGCTGAATCTGTTGGCCATCAGTTTCTTGTAATGCGCCAGCATCTCTGCCGGGACTGCGAAGCCACGCCGAAAGTCTGACGCGGCTTTCTGGGTGCGGGTGATACCCAACTGGCTGGCCGTAGCCTTAACAGAAGCCACGCTACAGCTAAGCCGTGTGGCTATCGCTTTCGGGCTCTCGTTGTTTGCATACCCTTCCTTGATTGCAATCCGCCGTTCTGTCATTTTCATCCGCACTTGCCCGTCTTCCAGTCCACGATCAGGCCGACCGGCCCTCTATAAGGTCCCCAAAACCCGCCGCTCCATTCACGGCAGCGGCGGGTCCAGAAGATGCCGGGGGGTTGATGTGACCCGACGCAAACGAACGGTCGAGACGCTCAGATGTTCCGGCGGCTTCAATCCCCAAGGGTCATGGGTACGTGGCCAAGGCGCGTTCTGTTCCGCCGCTCCCTACTCCGGCGAAGCGTCGGATGCGCTCCGGCGGCTCACTGTGGCCTGCGGGCAGCGGTTCTGAACGTGCTCCCCCGATGATAGTTGAGTTCGCGCGGCTTCTCTGCCTCACGGCCAGCCTAGACCTTCGCCAGCGGCTGCTAATCGGCCGGCTTGTCGAGAAGAACGGTCATGGGGAACATATTAGCAGCATTGAATGTTTGAGTGTTTATGGATAGCCGCAGCCAACTCTCAGCAAATCAATTAAGAGCAGCACGATCCCTACTGAACTGGTCGCGAGTCCGACTTGGCGCAAAGGCCAATCTTAGCGAAGGGACGATCAGCGATTTTGAGAACGGCGTCAGGAAACCGCGGCCCCACAACATCGAGGCTGTGCGCCAGGCGTTCGAGGACGCCGGAATTGTATTCACCGCAGAAGGTTGTCCATCGCTGGTCAACACTGAAGGTGACAGCGGCCTCGACGCCGACAATAGAAGGTGGCGTCGTCGGCAGAGAGAAGCAAAGGGGGAAGGTCCGCCACGAGGCGGCTAAGGTTGGGCTGTGGGTCGGAACGTTTCAAGCACCTTGGGTTGGCGTGCCAGACATGCAGACACTGCACCTGCGATCAGCCAACCGCTCGGGATCATCAACAAGTAGGTGGCGCAGAGCTATTCCTATCAGCCGCGGCGAACCTGCCCGCAGATCAGTTCCTCGATTAACTGCGGGTGACCTCGGAAAGCCCTAGCCGCAGTCGCTGGCTTTCCGCAAAGACCAAGGCATACCATTCTCGATCGAATGATCGGGTGAGTTCCTGGTGTTCCTCGACTACGCGGACGAGCCATTCGCCACTGACTTCGACCACTTCAACGCTAGGTCGGACGTTGTCATTCAGGTTTTCGCCGTCCATCGCAATACTCCTCCCAAGAGCAATGGAATGAACTCGTCTCCCTCTATAGGGCCCGCCGGTTTGGACCAGCGGGCAAGGCTCGCACGGGGGAATTCTGGACCTGTCGATATGTTCCGGGCGACGCTCAAAAAAGCCCTTGGGCCACAGCGGCGGCCCGCGCCCGCTTATCGAAAGGGAAGCGCGGGCCCGACCGTCTTGCGGGACCGGTCGGCAGCGGGAGGAGTATGACGTCGCACCGCTGCAACTCACCAACTTCGCGGGTTTCTTTCGGTTCCTTGGGCAATAAAAAAGCCCGCCGGCGGGAGCCAGCGGGCTTGTCTTTTGAGTTGGGCCTATTTCATCTGCATCGCCATCTTGCAGAAATCTGCATGTGACTTCGCGACGGCTTCGTCGGCACACTCCTTCATGATAGCGGCCCGGTCGTCCGCACTCATGGCCGTCCACGCGGCCTTGACGTCCGCTTCCGACTTCATGGTCTTCATGCCGGCGTCGGTGAAGAAGGGAGACATTTTCGCTGGATCGTCGAGCGCAGACGTGCCGGTTGTACTTCCAGCGAAGGCCGAACCGGTCATAAGTGCGAGCGATGCGCCGAGGACGAGCACTTTCGAGTTCATTGATAATTCCTCCTGATCGATCTTAGCTGCCTACATGCAGCCGTGCTAATGCAATGTCGATTAGGAGAAAAGGTTTCCACTCAGAACAGAAATTGCAGAAGTTGCTACTACCGCTCGCCCGCCGTCAAAGTTTAAACCTTCGGAAACAAAAAAGCCCGCCGGGATGAGCTGGCGGACTTGGCATTTCCAACCGATGGAGGCTTGCCGCCTCCAAAACGGTCGAGACGCTGAGATCTTCAGGGGCGCGTTCTGTGCCGCCGCTCTCCTTCTCGAGGAGGTCGATGCTGCAATTGCTTATCGCAGGAACCAAAAAACGAGCAGAGCGACGGAGGCAAAGAACAGAGCTCCGGCGGCTACCAAACCCCCTTTGCTGGCCTCCCGCCGCGGCTGAGGGTCGGCGACGAGCTTTTTAGGATTCGGCTCTTCGTTCATGGGAGCTAAAGTTGCGGCAGCAAATTAGGTTCCGCTAATCCTTGACTGCTCAAAACCCGCCGCCCCATTCACGGCAGCGGCGGGTCGGCCCCGCTTTTTGGGCTGGACCTGCAGCAGGCGAATTTGAGGGAACTGCGCCTGCCGTCAGCACAAACCTTTGACGATCACTTACGTTCCGGACGCATGAGTTCTTGGAACATTGCGCCGATTTCTTCGTCGATCTCTTGGCCCGGAATGCCTTGGATTTCCGCTGCCCGTTTCGCGTCCACAACCATGTCTATCACCAGCAGCACCGGGTCAGTGATCGGATCGTCGGGTAAATGGTCCGATACCCAATGATAGAGAAAATCGCTGCCTCGCCTGCTCATTCCTCCCGAAAATCCTGAAGGGAAGCGTGCCGCAAGTCTGCCTCGCCGCGCAGGTGCTTTACCCGGCCAATCAGGCCCGGCTTTACCCATTGGGTGGCCGGCCGCTTCATACCCTTCGGCGCCGGCCCGGCGTGCTCCTGGACACGCTTCCAGAGCCGGTCGCGGATTTCCCGGCTAGAGTTGATGAAGGCAGAGCCGACATAGCGGCCGGTGCCGCGCTCGGCCATGAAAGCAAAGGCCGGTTGGCCGGGCTCGCGCTCGACGCCGAGCAGGTCGTATTCACCGATGGTGTAACACTTCGCTTTCAACCAATTGCTCGATTGCCCGCTCCGGTAAACACTGTCCCTGCGCTTCGAAACCATTCCTTCAAGCCCGGCCTGATCGACAAGAAGGAATATTGCCGCGGCATCGCCTGGGAGGGACTGGCTGAATTGGATTCGGCGACCCTCTGGAATCATTGCGGCCAGTATCCCGCGCCGGTCTTCTAGCGGCATGTCTCGCAAATCGTGGCCGTTGAGGGAGAGAAGGTCGAAGGCGATAAAATACAGGTCATGCTGCCGCTGGGTGATCGCCTTGCGCAACGCTGCGAAGTCGGACCGCCCAGCATCGTTTAAAACGAATATCTCGCCGTCGATGATGGCGCTTTGCACCTCATCGAGTTCGCCGGCGGCTTTGGCTATGTCGCGGTATTTTGCCGTCCAGTCGAGGCCACGGCGAGTGAAGACGCGTGTGCCTTCTTCGTCGATGATGATCTGCGACCGATAGCCGTCGAATTTGACTTCGTGAATCCAGTCGTCGCCTTCGGGAGGCTTGTCGACCAAGGTCGGCAACAAAGGATCGATAAACTTCAAACGCATGAACCACCACCCGCAACCCCGGCGATTCAATAAGCTTGAGCTAAAATGGTTCCAATTCGGAAATCGGCGGCCGATTGCAACAAAACGGCCAGCGTGACGTTGCGGAGTCAGAAAACCGGAGGCGCATCATGGCGGACGACAAGAGCAAAACAGACAACAGGGATCGCAGTCAGGTCGCTGGAGACGAAGAGTACGAGGTCGGCTACCTCGCGAGCAAATTCGGCCTCAGCATCCCAGACGTACGCCAGCTCATAGCAAAGTACGGAAACGACCGTGACACTTTGGAGCGCGAGGCAAAGGCTCTCGGGAACAGGTAGCGGAGAAGCGCAATATGCCGGAGTACCAAGTAGAAGAATGGCGTGGAGCGGAGTGTGTGTCCGCTCTGGCCACGAGCGCCGATGATCCGTTGTCGGCAGTAGAAAAAGTCACGGGCCGACGAATGTCACCCAGAGCCCTTCAGGAGCACTGGTTTCGTGTGGTCGATGAGGATGCGAGAATCACGCACGAATTCAGTCTTGAGGAAGGCGTCGGCGGGGATTTCGCAAAATGACGGACCTTAAAGCTCCTCAGCCCGGCCTTAACTAGAAAGGTCACCAATGTTTTCCTTGCTGCGCGCGCTTCATGTCCACGTCGCAAAACCGGGAGAGGGGCTTCTTCCGGAATTCCTAAACATGTCTCCGTGGCCGCACGAAAAGCCGATGAATGAGAATTCAATCGCCACAGCGGCTGGAAGCGTGCGTGACCCGCCGCCAGTCCGCCAGAAGACCCAATAACGTGTGAACCCCAAGTGACGGGAGAGCCGAGGGCGCAACACTCGCCGTCTTCTCGGATTTGAAAATCGCGGGATTGGGAAGCGGACCAACGCCGGTTCCGAAAAAGCCAACCGCACCGGAACCTTCCCGGCACGCGCGTGTTCAACGCGGAGATTCTGCTCGCGGAGATAACACACATGCCAGGAGGCAAAGCCAGTAATGACCCCCGCGCGGACAACCACCCTTATCAGCTCCAATTTTTCATGGAGAAGCACGGGCTTTCCGAGGACGCCGCTAAGGTCATCCTCCGCACGAACGGTCCATCAAGACATAGATACGACCACGCAGCAAAAGCCTATTTGCAGGCCCTGCTTTTACGCGAAGCGAGGCTGAAACCTCCGGCGCCAAGCATCCGGGCGTGACGAGAAGGAGCGTCGTCCCCTGACCGCGTAGCCATAGTCTTACTCATACTCACGCAAATGGCCCGTTCCTGGCGTTTGAGCCGGAACGGGCCTTGGGGCAACAATCACTCGTTAGAATCGCAAGACGACCGCAGGACGCCGTCTGCGATAACACCGGACGCGACGCCGGCCATGCCGCCAGTAACTACGGCAGACCCGTCTCCAGCCGCGCCGCCGGTAGTGCCGGCGGCGATGCCAGTACCGATGGTAGACCTGCTGCACTTCTGCCTGTGCATCTTCGTCAAAAGCTTCGGCTTGTGGCGTCTCGAGTTCATCGAGAATGCCGTTTCCGGCGCCTGGAACACCCGCCATTGCGTCGATTGGGCGGACAGTGCTTGCAAGCGCCGCCGCCCCGGCAAAGCCGAACATTGCAGTCAAGAAGGATCGCCGATCCATAGTAAACCTCCCAAGGTTGCATGTGCTAAGAAGCGCCCCCGCCCGAGCAGGTCCAGCGCACGGTGAAAAAAAGGATCCGCCAGCCACCAACGGCTCGCGAATCCTATCAGCGCAGCAAGGGACGTAACTGCGCCAATCCACGACATGTCAGCCAAGCGCGATGCCCATCACCAGAAAGGTGACGGCTGTCGCAAAAATCGGCGCGAGCAACCAACGCGGTTGGCCAACACTCTTATCCATTTGTTTTCTCCCACTTTTCCGGACAACAATCAGGAGAGGCGGCTGTTCCGTCGAATATCGCTGCTAGGACCATTGCCTTTTGCCCAAGGACTTAGGTCCGCCGTCATGCCCGACTGAAGCCCTGCCCATGGAACGTTCATTCCGTCGCAAAGTTTGGTTCCCAGACGCCGGCCAAATCAGTACGGCGTCGATCTCAACAAGGAGCGAAACTATGAGAATGTATCTTTCCGCCGCTGCCGCGGCATTTGTCCTGTTGGCCGGTGTAGGCGTTGCTGCGGCCGAGGACATCATCATCCAGCCCGAGCAGGACACGGTCATCCAGGAGTATGTAAAGAAGCAGCCGCTGGCGTCGGTGAAGCTTCCCGGGGTGGAACTCAATGTCGGCACAGCTCTGCCCGATACGGTCGAACTCCGTGAAGTTCCCAACGTCGAATATCGCTACGTGGTGATCGACAACCGGACGGTTCTTGTCGATCCGGGCACCCGGAAGATCATCAAGGTCTACAACTGACCTTCGCCGCAATATTTCAAGTAAACGCCCGTCGCCTATGGCGACGGGCAACCATCAACTGGATGAGTATGATCATGTCGAATGATGAGCCTGGAAAATCAGACGCTTTGGGGACGCGCGTCGCTGATTTAAAGGCGCGCATGCTGGAAGCTGAAATTACAGATGGGGAAATTCATTCTTTCCACAAGGTCGCCGCCATTTTGGATGGCGGTCATGGCCGCATCGACGGTGACGACCTGATTGCCGCATCGTTCCTCCTGGATCCTCTTGAATAGCACGCGCAGGCCGAGTGCGGGCCCGCGACCAAGGCGGGACGCGGGTCCGGCCAAGTCTTGCGGACCTTGGCCAGCCGAAATCGCTGCGTCCAAGTCCCACTGCAAGAAAAGGCCCGTCGCACTTCACCCGCCAGAACGGCGGTGTCGAGCAGGCAGAGGGGGCGATAACGCGATGTCTTCCTGCTGAAGGGCCCGGCTCCCCTTTTCGGCCAGTCGCTTACGCCTCTGTTCGCGGAAGGCCGTCAAGCCACATCGCGTGATGCCATAGAAGAACAGGCCAAAAATCAGCCCCAGCGGCACCGCGCCGAACAGCATCGGCTTTAGCACCGGTTCCCACAGTTGCGAGTTTGAAAGGGTTTGGAACATCTCACTCATATGCGCTGGCGGGCCGTGGTTTCGCAGGTGGCCGTTCAACATGATCTTGCCGGTCTCCCAGGACGCTCCCGCAACAAGCGGGAAGGTCAGCGGGTTGCCAAAGACAAATGTTCCTAAACCCCCTGCCGCCATGTTTCCCGCGATCAGCCAGCACACAATGGCGGCAATGGCGAAATGGGATCCTACCGGAAAGAATGACGCGAAAATGCCAGCCGCTACCCCAGCCGCGACCGCGTGTGGAGTGGCATTCAGGCGCAGAATGCGCTTTGAAAAATATTGAAGCGAGCGTGAGAACGACCGGCGCGGCCACACATAAGTGCGTAAGCGCTCGAAGAGACCATCAGGATTTCGGCGTCTAAAGAGCACTCTCTTGCCCACTCACAACGCAGTATGAAGTTGATCCGATTGATTTCGTCTCGTTGAAAAGCAACCTCTTCCGCTCTGTTCTGAATTTGGATCAGTCAGGAGCCCCGTGGAGGATTGCAAGTACGATCGGGCACCGCCTTGCCGGTAAGTAATGACATCAAGTTCACCTGGTGGACGGCCCGCGCCGATTGAGGCGCGGGCCATTTCCAACTATTGACTGATAACGATCCGCTGTTTGTCACGATTCTGGGCATAGGTGCCCTTGTCATAAGCGGTCTGCGCCTCAAGCTGGTCTTTGGTGAAATTGGTGTAGAGATAGCGGTTGCCGTCCTTGTCGGCCATGAACTTTAGTTTCTCGAGGCCCACGGCCACCTGCTTTTCGCCCATGCCGAGGAAACCGCCGACGTCGACGATCACGGCATCAACCTTCTTGTCTGTGCTTAGAACCACGTCGCCAATCTCACCGACCTTCGCATCATCAGCGCCATAGACGGTGGTGCCGACAAAGTCATTGGTGCTGATCTTGTCCACCGGCAGCTCGGTCAGCGACGCCTTGTCGATAGCAGCTGTTGCTGTGTTGTCGGTCGTTGTAGCCGCAGGTTCGTTGTTGGCCGAGGCGGCGGCATTCGAAGCCGTCGTGTCGTAAGCCTTCAGGTCAAAATCGGGCTGCGCGCTGAGGTCTTCCTTGCTGGTCTTGGCGACCAGCCAGCGTTCACCCTTCTTCTCGACCCATTCGGCCTTGCTGAAATCGTAAGCGACGTTCTTTTCACCAATGCCCAAGAACCCGCCCACGCCAATGATGATGTACTTGGCTTTGCCGTCCTTGGAGAGGACGATGTCTTTGACATCACCGATCTTCGCGGCGTCGTCAGCGGTACTGTCGTAAACGTCGGCGCCAATGATCTTGGTAACGAGGCTGCCGTCTGCAACGGCCGCCGGCGCGGTCGCCGCAGTGGTCGTAGCGGCGGCAGGTTTGGTGACATCTTCAGCCGCGGCCCCTGATACCCACAGGCCAGACGACAGCAGGGTTGCTAGTGCGGTGGTAGCCAAAAGTTTGCTGATCATGGTACGTTTCCTTGTGCGTTAAGTTTTGATGCACGCCGCGTTCGGCCGAACCGTTGCAGGGAGGCTGAGCGCGGCACAGTTTGCTACCTCACAACGGGCCGCACGATGCGAAGTTCCCCCTGGAATTTAGAAGGCGCCTGAGAGGCTAAACTGCTGCGATCTCGCATTTTTCGAGCTTGCACGGCACCTGTTTCGCATGGGTTGGCACCATGCCTCTGCTCTGGCCGAAATCTTCAGCCACACGACCACCGACGGGCAGCGCCAGCCCCGGGATTTCGACAATCCGGCGATTTGTTGCCTGTGGCAGGTCGGCGACCGACGGGCGGTGCTGCTCGAAGATGCGGAACTGCACTAGGCGCGAGCGGTCGGCAAAAACCACACGGCAAATGAGTCTTCAAAGCCCGTCGGGTTTATCGCTCAACAGCGAAGGCCGGGCCATTGATCCTGGGCTGGTGAGGTTCTCGCGATCCGGCGAGATTTACCGAATCGCGAGATGTCTTGGTCAGTTGGAACTGGCGACAGGCGCCACAAGCGGCGTGATGCGGCGAATGGCGACGCGGCGGTTCTGTCGTTCGGACCCCGTCGTATTCACCTTAAGATAGCGCTCGCCGTAGCCTTGGGTCGTCAAGTTCTCCGGCGCGATGCCAAAGGCGTTGGTAAGGGCCTCGGCAACTGCCTCGGCTCGCTGGTCGGACAAGGCTAGGTTTGCATTGTCGCTGCCGACGGCATCAGTGTGGCCTTCGATCAAGAATGTTTCCGCCGGGTTCTTCTTCAGCAGCCGCTCCATTGCGTCCGCAACGCCCTCCAGCTTTTTGACTTCGCTGCCCGAGATCGTCGCCGAGCCGGACTCAAAATTCAGCGTGTCCAGATCCACACGCCGGGCGATGTCGCGCACACGCGCCGAGCGCTTGACCTCGTCGACCGAGTAGAGGCGCTGGACCTTTTCCACCGGCGGTTGCTCGAGGAAGGTATAATAATCCTCGGCATCCTCTACCAGATCGGACTCCAAGATGTATTGCTTGCGCGGGATGTTGAGCCGCATCGGTGGCAAGTCATCTCCAGGGTCGCGCCAGTCCTGCACGTTCTGGTAATACCTCTCGTCGACATAGCTCAGAACATACTCGCGGCCATCGGGCGTGATGCGGGAGCGCTGGATGACGTCGCCATAGCGGTTGCGGATGGTGACGATCTGGTTGCCGTTGTCGCGAACGATCGTCTCGCGTGTGCGACCGCCCGGCAGATCCTCGTAATACACATCCTTGGCATCACGGTTCATTCGCGGCGTCTCGTCGCTCTCGACTATCGTCTGATTGTTGAACTGGATGATCACCCGGCCGCCAATTTCCGTGAGGACATCGGCGCCTTTGGGGCGTTCCGGCGCGTGGTTATCCGGCGCCTTGTCACGGCGGGTACCCTTTTCCTCCGTCGCCGGAACGATCTTCTCAGGCTTGATTTCCTGCTGCGCTGCCTTGTCGTCAGCAGGCGGTGGTCCGGCGTCAACGGGGGCAGGCGCAGGCGCGGCGGCCTGACCCCCATCACTCTGCTGGGCAGGAGGTTTGCCGTCCTTGCCCGGACGTTTGGCATCTTTTTCGCTGTCGAGGACTGGCGCGGCGTTAGGATCCGCTGGCGCCTCGCCCTGGACGGGCTTCTCGCTTTGGGCGGGTGCCGCCGGCTCACCGTTGGCTGGCTTTTCGGATGTTGAAGGTTGCTGATCGGTTGAAGGTTGTTCTCCGGTCACGGGCTGCTTTGGTGCAGGCTGCTCGGCAGCAGGTTTCTTTTCTGGCTGGCTCGTCGGTTCCGCAGGCTGTTCGCCCTGCGCAGGCGCAGGCTCAGCGGTCGCAGGAGGCGCCTGGGGAGCCGGGCTGGGCAAAGGCGCCTGATCTGCAGGTGGCTGGACTTGCTTGAGGGTAGGCGCTGGCGCAGCCTCGGACCCCGGCGCGGGCTCGGCAGGTTGAGCAGGCTGTTGCTTCGCGGAAGGTTCAGCGGGTGCGGTGGGTTCTGGAACGGGAGCTGCCTCAGACGCCGGACCTGCCTCTCTTGGCTGCTCCTGCGGCTTTGGAGTAGGCTGTGGTTCGGTCGCTGGAAGGGGGGCGACGCTTTCGGACGGAGCCTGTTCCCTTAACGCGCAGGCTTCGGCGGACTCGCCCTCCTTACATTTCAACTTGATAAAAATTCGCGGCGCAGATTCGACGAACCGTGCGGCACCTAATGCTGCGCTGCTGGGGGGCGCGAACGGCGCGGACGCGATCAGCAGACCGAGTGCGGTGCTGGCCAAAATCGTTGGTCGGCGTGTCATTTGATTCTCCATGTCGTGTCCCGTCGCTATCCAAACTGGGCACTGCCACATTCGTTCCCGTTCGATCTCGAATGACGCGCTTAACAACACAGGCAGATTATTTCGGAGGAAACCCCCGCAAAACGCGCCTTGCCGAAGCCGCCCGCTGATTGCCCTGAGTCTTCCCGGTGCCTTGCTAGAACGGCGACCGTAGGAGTGCCCTACGTCACCGGTGACAGCGCGCAGCCTACGATGCGGGCCCGCGACCAAGGCAGGACGCGGGCCCGGCCAAGTTATGCGGACCTTGGCCAGCAGCAGTGCTGCTGTGTGATCAACCGATGGCCGTATATGCAGTTCCGCTAACACAACAAAAAACCCGCCGGGTGTGAGCGGGCAGTTTGGTAGCCGGAATCAACCGGCGCATGTCAACGAACGTTGAAGATGTGATGTCGGTTGGTAGAGAATCTCAGAATGCGCTTTCCGTCGATGCCAAGGGTGGCCATAAAAAAATTTCGACATGCTCTTGAACTCATTTGGGCCGATTCCTAATTCGATTTCCGCCAAGGCCATAAGGCTCGGCAAAAAATGGCGGCGCCGCGTGGGGCGGCGCCCTTGTACCCATGTTGCTTCAAGGAGAATGTGGCTATGAGAACCTTTGATACCCTTTATCGGACCACCGTCGGTTTCGATCGCCTTTTCGACATGCTCGACAGCGGCACGCGCCCGGACTGGCCTCCCTACAACATCGAGAAGGTCGGAGAGAACGACTACCGCATCGCCATGGCGATCGCCGGCTTCAGCCAGGACGAGGTCGAGTTGACCCAGCATGGCCCCGAAATAGTCGTGGTTGGTCAGAAAGCTGATGACCAGAGCGGGCGCCAGCTTCTCCATCAGGGCCTTGCCTATCGCAGCTTCAGACAATCGTTCAGGTTGGCCGACCACATGAAGATCAAGGCAGCGAACTTGGAGAATGGTCTCCTCACGATCGACATTGTCCGTGAGATTCCCGAAGAGCTGAAGCCGCGTCGCATCAGCATCGGCGTGGGTGACACGCCGATCGCTGCCGCTCAGATCACTCAAGACCCGGACCGCACGCGTAAAGCCGCGTGAGCCCGTCGATCCGTAACTTTGAACTGCGGTCCGCCTCCCGGCCTCGGCTGGGAGGCTCCGATTGCGGAAAGGGAGATGATCACTTTGCAGCAACGCACTGGCCCGCCTCTATCGCGTGCGCGCAGTTAGCTTGGACCGCGCCAACACAAAACTCAATTGTTCGTTCGACTTGGAGGATCAGATGAACGATCGGATGTTTCAGAACGCCGTCTTCGTCAGAAGCGGTAACAACCTTGTCCAGGAAATCGCGTGTCTCGAAGACGCTCTAGAATTCCTCTATGAATGGCCGAAGGACAGGCGCGGCCCCATTCACCAGACTGCATTGCGCGCCTGCCAGCGGGCTTTCGACAGCGACTATCCGCTGTCCGCAGCCAGAGACGCGTTCAGCGGTTTTGCGAAAGCAGCCAGAATCCTTGAGGAAGTGTCGATGACGATGCCGTGGATGACAGGCAAAGGTGGCCAAGGCGGAGGAGTGACTGCCTAGAAAGGAGGTTATGATGCTATCGAAACCTTTCGAAAAGCCAGTCCGGGTGTGGGTAGGATTAGGCTTTCCACGCCAACTCAACACCGTCGCAGACGCCTATCAATTCGCAGCGGAATGGTGCGGCAACAGCCCGGAGCAGAAAGCGGCTATTCGAGCTTGCAAAGCCGCGCTGATTGGCGATGTCGATCCGGAGACTGCACGAGGAGTCTTCGTAGCGTTCGCTCGCAAGAAGGACATTCTCATGGAGGACGGCATTGAGTCTGCGCCTTCGAGGAAGCGGAGCACCACGTCTAAAAACCGAGGCGGCCGCCATGACCGGTGGCCGCCTTCCTAGCTGTGGCTTAGAAGGGCGCCTCAACGCGGGTTCACCCCTTGGTCCGCCGTTCAGTACGGTATTGGCCCGTGCGCCTCCAGGCGGCCGGGGGATCAATTTGTCCTGTTAATCGACGTAACCGCAAGGTTCGTCAGCTTGTTGTTGGTGGCTTTTTCCTGGTCGAGGATCTCGCTGAGCAACTTGTGCGCCTCATCATGCCCAAGATCCTTTGCCCATTCCCGCAGCGAGCCGTACCGGGAGATCTCATAGTGCTCGACTGCCTGACAAGCCGCTAGCAGGCCGGAATCGAGGGCCGTTCCTGACGCTTCCTCCATCAGTCCGTCAGCTTCCTTGATGAGGCCCTCTATCGCGTCGCACTTCTCGCCAGACGCCTTCTTGCCTATCGACTTGAACACCTGCTCGAGCTTCTTGATTTGTCCCTTCGTCTCCTCGAGATGGTCCTCGGCCGCTTTCTTTAGCTTGGCGTCCTTCACGGCCGCAGCCACCTTCGGCAAGGCCTTGGTAATCGCGTTCTCCGCGTAATACATGTCTTGCAGGGTATGCTCGAAAATATCGGCTAGAGTTTTCATTACAATGCTCCGTGCCCGAATTGGCTTCGAGTGAAAGAGCGGGCGAGGCGAAAGGTTCCGTGCCTTTCACTTGGCGTTGGCACGTCTTGCCTAGGTGTCATGCTGGCTTATAGGAGAATCGCGAAAGCTGACCGCGTGGTCAGCGGCGAAGACCCAGCAAACATAAATGCGGTCAGCGCTGCGCTCGCGGGTGTACCGCAACCAGCACAACAACTCCACCAAGGTAAGACTTGGCCCTGCGCGAGCGAGCTACAGGAGGGGCTTAAAAAGCTGGCTCGGACAGCTCAGGAGGACTGCGAAGTCGACCTCAACCCGAGGGATTGAGCGTCGCAAGAGGGTTGTGAAAAACGCGTGATCCGCAGGACCACGCGCCTCAATCACGACTAAGAACGGGCAAGCTCGATTATTGGTTCAGCGTCTGATCATTCGGGCCACGGCAATTAAAATGCATGCACCGATGAAGCCGGCGACAAGATAGCCAAGCCAGCCGGCCAACGATACGCCCAGCAGACCGAGAAGGACGTTGGCAACGATGGCGCCAACGATCCCCAGAATGATGTTCATGAGCACGCCCATATTGCTTTTCATGAACATCTCGGCGAGCCAGCCGGCGATACCGCCGATGACGATAGCCGCTATCCACCCGACACCTGGATTTTCCATAGTTTCCCCTTTTCTTGAACCTAAATTGGTTCGGCGAGAAAACGTGCCGGAAGCCCATTAAGTTCCGCGGGTGAATGCTGAGCTGCACTGAGGCAAGTCGCGTCACCGGCCGGCTGCTGGACTCCGGCCTATCGGTGGAGGTGGCGGCGAAGCAGTCTGATGTTGCGATTGTTGGCTTTAAAATAAACATCGAAGATTGAGCCCAGAATAGGGATGCTTCCTACAACGGTATCAAGCAATACGTTTCCCAACATTCTGGCGACCAAGGTCTTCCCAGCACCGCAACTTCGGGCTCGCAATACGATATAAACCGAAACGATGCCTGTGGCCGCATCTCCAAGTACGGGCACCAGGCCCACCAGGGCGTCCAGTCCAAAACGGATTGATGTTCCTGGAATGCGCCAGCGGGAATCAAGCAACGCGGCCAATAAATCCAACTCGACTATTGCTCTTGCCACCTCAGAATCGCGCCGGCTCGTGTCAGGCGCCGGGCGTGTGCGGTTTATCAAATCGCCCCGGCCCAGAGCTGTGGCTCTAGACATCGCTCTGGCCAGTTGAATTCTTGGCTTGTGGCCAACGCGTGGGCACGTCATCAAGTAGGGTCGTCTCATTCGAGCCTTGCGTCGGCTCAGCGGGCAATTTTCCATCTGGCGTCATCTTGTTGACTGCCTCGGGCAAATCCCGGGTGATCCTGCTGATGAGTTCCTCGCGCGAAAGGCCGGTCTGCATTGAGAGGGACGTCAGCGTGTCTTCGTCTATTGCCGCTTCCACGTCGCTCGGCTGGATAGGTTGGTTGGGCCCGGTGCCAACCCAAGAGTCGACCTTCGATCCCGCCCCTGCCCCCCTGAATCGGTCCAGTATGTCACCGAGGGCTGTCCCCGAGACGCCTTTCGATATCTGATCCAGAATCCCGCCTTGCGGGTCGTTTGGATTACGATCTCCCGCCCCACGGATCATGTCGCCGATCTTGTCGCGATTCTGGTATGCCAGGACGCCAAGCATCGCGATCGCCAATCTTCCCAGATTTGCCATTTTGGTCTCCTCCACGGTTCAATGGAGGAAGGGCTCAGCTTCACTAAAGTTCCGAGAGCGACGATCTAATGTTGGGTATGGCTTCGGCGCTGTCCGGGTCGTCCGACTAAGATGTGAGGGCCGCTACGAGGTTACGCTTGCGCTAAAGCCTTGAATCCGAAGGCCTTGGGCCGAATATTCCCGGAACCTATTGGGCCGTGCCGCGTCATATAGGCAGGTCTCCATCCGGAGTGAACTCGATGATCAGGCTCCTTCTTGTCGCGGCAGCGTTCATCCTCGCTTTTGGGGGAGCCGAAGCGGCGAAGCAGGATCTGGCTGACGTCAACCAGGCGCAATTTGCATCCGACACCCCAAAGGGTTTCAGCCCAGTCGTTCTGAAGGCACAGATTCTCTTGGACCGTGCGCGCTTCTCTCCAGGCCTGATCGACGGCCGCCTTGGAGAGAGCTTCACCAAGGCGATCAGCGCCTTCCAGACGGCGAACGGATTCCCGTCCGATGGCAAGCTCACTCAGGAAACCTGGGACAAGCTTCTGGCTACCTCCGCGAGCCCTGTCCTGATCACCTATGAACTGACACGCAAGGATGTGCGCGGACCTTTTACAAAGCGAATTCCGGCTCGACTCGAGCGCATGGCCCGGCTTTCGAGGCTCGGCTATCACAATGCGACCGAGAAATTGGCGGAGCGCTTCCACATGAGCGAACCCCTGTTGCAAAGGCTCAATCCTGGCGTCGGCTTGAGAAAGGCCGGCACGAAGTTGCTGGTCCCTGATATTGGTCGGGGCGATCCTGCCGCCGCCATTGCCGAGGTTGAGGTCGACAAGGAGGCTCGGGTGCTACGCGCGCTTGATCCGTCCGGTAAAGCGCTCGCTGTCTACCCTGCCTCGATCGGAAGCGACGAAAAGCCCGCGCCGAGTGGCCAGGCAGAGGTCAAACGCGTGGTGCACAATCCGACCTATCACTACGATCCCCACTTCGCTTTCAAGGGCGTCAAGACCAAGCGGCCCTTCACCATTGCTGCCGGCCCTAACAATCCGGTGGGGTCTATATGGATCGATCTGTCGATCGAAAGCTACGGCATTCACGGCACGCCCGAACCCGGCAAGATCGGCAAGACTTTCTCGCATGGCTGCATCAGGCTGACGAACTGGGATGCCGAAGACCTCGCCTCGATGGTACGAAAGGGCACGAAAGTTACCTTCAAGGGCGAAATGGCCCACGCTGGCGACAAAGCTAAGTAGGCACACTCACCAATCTTGGCAGATGCGCGGATGGGCGAATCCCAGCCACTTTGGCAGACGCTTTGTTGAGCTGCCTGTCCTTGGGGCGGCAACCATTTCTGAAATATACAATCCCACCAGCACACCGCGTCTTGCTTGACGTCCATGAGGGGCGGCTGAAGACGATCGAGACGATCACCGGCACGAGAGCTCCGTTCCTCCAACGGAGTACGACAGGGCCGGTTAAATCTGGATGATCCGGTCAAGGCCAAGTCGCCTTCGGTGGCCATCGGCAAAGACCCAGGCGAAGGACTCAATCTCGAAAGTTCGGGTGAGTTCTTGGTCGCCGTCTATCACGCGAACAAACCATTCACCGCCGGCATCGATCAATTCCACATAACGCCGTCAGCTCCATACCTGCGTGTTGCCTGAAAAGAAAAATCATCTCAGCGGTGCATCCAAAGTTTTGCTGTGGCGTTGGCCTACGGTTTCGCATCAGCGTGACGCATAAGCAAAAGTCCCTCGACCTGATGATTTCAAAAAAACTTGCCGCCGATGCCGGAACTGTCGCCGACTTTCTCACCATGATGGGAAATGAGAAGCGGCTTTTGATCATGAACCAGCTGGCAGGCGGCGAACTTTCGGTCGGTATGCTTGCCGGGAAGGTTCTGCTCAGCCAATCAGCTCTTTCCCAGCATCTTGCCAAGCTCCGTGCCTTCGGACTTGTCGACGCCCGTCGTGACGGCAAGATGATCTACTATTTCTGCTCGTCTGGTGCGGCACGTGAGCTGCTTGCCATGCTGGACGACTTCCTGGTGACCGAAATACTGCTGACGGGACCCCGGACGCACTACGTCACCGAAAGGCTGCGCCGGTTGCGAACAGTCTGAGCACCGTCGACGATTTGACGCTGCCACGGCAGCAGCTACAGCGCACCAGAAACAAGCAGCTTCTTGACGGTAAATGCCATTTGATTATCTGCGTTGAAAGGCGCGTGATGATAGGGGATCACGCGCCTTCCAAATCAGTAGCCGTCCGGGCATCGAGCCACGTAAACTCTGCCATTCGCATCGCGATATCTGCACTGGCCAGCTTCGCTGGCATGCCCGATGACCGCCCCGGCTATCGCGCCGACTGCGCCGCCGACAATCGCGCCCTTCACCGGGTCGCCGGCCACCGCGGCGCCTACCGCTGCGCCGCCCAACCCGCCGACAGCAGCACCCTGTTCGGTGCGCGAACATGCTGCGAGCGGGATGAGTAGGCTCAAAATGAGAAGCGTCTTTTTCATTGATTCCTCCTTAGGCCATTGTTAGCCATAACTTAAATGCTCGGCCGCGTTTTTTGATCCACCGACAATCGCTGCCGGCAGCGAAATCAGCCCAGGCACCAGCGGCGGATATTGGATGTCGCATGTGCCGCTGGTTAGTCATTGGGGTTGATTTTCATTCGGCGCGCGGCGTTCACCAACGCGGCACCGTCTCGTTCAATGCTATCGACGAGTTCGCGAGCTTGATCGGGGTCGATGCCGGTTTCCCTCGACAGGAAGAATACACGAAAGGACTTCTCTTCAGATGGAACAGGCGCAAGACACCCGCCCCCGTCTTCAGCCAGACGCCTGGCACGCTTCCACGGTGTGCGCTTCCTCTGATCAGAAGCCGTGAGCGGGTCGACGGATATGGCCACGTCGTCTGCCGGGCCAGAACCGCTCATGATCGCTGTCCTCGGCTTGCCGCTTCTTCTTCGAGCACTGCAAGCTTTTCCCGGATCTCCTCCGGCTCGGCATGCTCCAACCCGACGACATCGTTTCTGGTTTCGTCCAGTGAGACGATGATCTCATCGAGTTTGGCGTGGATGGCGGCTGTGTCTCGATAGCCCTGTATAAGGACGATTCCCGTGATCACGATGGCCGCGACTGAAAGCGCGTAGGTGACCGCATTTGTCATGCCAAAGGGCACCAGGGCAGTGCATGCCACCATGGCTATCATTATGACGTAGAATCCCGGTGGCCGCGAAAGGAAATCGGCAGCCACGAAAAGGATGCGGTTCATATCCAAGCCACCGTCGACAAGGCAATCAGGGGAGTCCTCTCAGCGCAGCAAGAGGTCAAGCAGAGGTTTGGATCGTCAGCCAAGAGAGATTCCAATCATCAGGAAAGTGATCGCCACCGCAAAAATCGGGGCAAGCAGCCAGCGCGCTTGGCCAACACTTCTATCCATAACTTCCTCCTGCAATCTGCATCGAACAACGAGCGCAGGCAGTGGCTGTTCCGAGCAGCTTTATCCGCAAGACCATTGCGTCTTGCGGTCGGACCTTGGTCCTAGGTGGCCGACCGAAACCTATGTCTGGGAACGTTTGCAAATCTGACAAAGTTGGATGGGCCAGGCGCCGACGACGAGGGTCGAAGGTTCTCGTTGGATCCGGGCACGGCAAAATCGACGAGGTCTATGACTGAGTATGGCCGGTCGCCTCCCGAAGAGGATCGCGTCTTTCGCTGTCAACCGGTCGGCATTGCCATGGCGCTAGCCCGCCTTGATCTTCTGGGGCTCTGCATTGGCAATAGCGAGGAAGATGCTGTCGAGCAGATCCTTGTCGCGGAAGGGCTTACCGAGCAAGGGCACGTCCGCTGGCCGGTCGGCGATGTCGTCCGCGTCGGCATAGCCCGTGATGATAACCGCCGGCCAATCGGAGCGCAGATTGCGTGCGAAGCGGATGACATCCACGCCGGTTACCAGGGGCATTGCGAAGTCGGTAACGATGACGTCGAACTGACCGGGAGTACGTTCGATCATGGCCAGCGCTTCCGCTCCTCCTCCCGCACACGTAACCTCGAACCCACGTTGGCGAAGCGACTCGGCTGTCAGCTGCCGCAACACGTTGCTGTCATCAATCAGAAGGATCGACGGGCGGCCTGCGGAGGCGTCTGGAAGCGTGTGCCCAATGTCGGCTTCGAGCGAAGGACTGGCCGGCTCTTCGACCGAGCGCGGCAACCACAGCTGCATGGCCGTTCCACGATCGACGGCGCTCTCGATGCGCAGCGTCCCGCCCGACTGCTTCATGAAGCCGTAGACGGTGCTGAGACCGAGCCCCGTTCCCTTCCCCACCGGCTTTGTGGTGAAGAACGGTTCGACGACCTTCGCAAGAATGTCGGGCGCGATGCCGGAGCCCGTGTCCTTGACCGTCACAACGACATAGTCTCCCGCGGGCACGTCTTCCGATTGGCTTCCTACTGTATGGTTTTGCGCCTGGACCGTTATTGTGCCGCCGGAGGGCATGGCGTCGCGCGCATTGAAAACCAGATTCATCAAGGCAAGCTCCAGCTGTCCGGCGTCGACATTCACGGGCCACACCGCGTCATCGATCTGCCAGTCGAAGCGTATAAGCCCTCCCAATACCGGTGCGACCAAGCCGTTCATGGTGTCGCCAAGGGCAGCAAGGCGCATCGCTTCCGGCCTCAGGGTCTGACGCCGCGAGAAGGCAAGCATTCGCGTGACCAAGTCGGCACCTTGTTTGGCAGAACGCCGCATCAGGTCGACAACCTGTCGTGCCTGATCGTCCAGCGTCCCGCGGCGTTCAAGCAATCCCAATCCGCTGAGAATGGCGGCGAGCAAATTGTTGAAATCATGGGCTAGGCCACCCGTCAGCTTGCCGATAGCGTCCAGACGTTGCGATTGCAGCAGCTGATCCTCGAGGCCGCGCCGCTCGGTAACGTCAAGCAGTGTCCCCAGTATCTCTGGTTTGTTGCCATCAGACCCGTCCGACATCACACCTTGGTCAAGAAAGATGCGATACTCCCCGTCGGCGCACATCCAGCGGAATTCGCAGGTGTAGAAGCCGGTATTTTTTGCCTGCAGCAGTGCTTGCTCCAACCTTGAGCGGTCTTCAGGGTGGACCCGGCTAAGGCCGAAGGCCGGATCCGAGGTCAAATCGTCAGGCGAAAAGCCGGTCAGGCGCTCGACGCCTTTGGTTACAAAGCGAGCGGCGAAGGGCGGTTCGGCGGCCCGCGCATGGAAACACACCGGCAGAGACCTCAAAATGGCATCCTGCCGCTCCTCTGAGCTACGCAAGGCCCGTTCCGCTTCAAGCTTGTCCTTCTGCGCCTGGAGCGCCTGCGCCAGCAGTCCCTGCTCGGCCGCCGCCTTTCGCTGGATTTCCAGCGTCTTCTCGTGGAGCTCGACGAACACCGCGACTTTCGAGCGCAGCATGATCGGATCGAAGGGCTTGAAGACATAGTCGACCGCGCCGGCATCGTAGCCGCGCACCATATGGGCTTCCTCCTTGTTGATGGCGGTGAGAAAAATGATCGGCGTGCGCTTGGATTGTTCGCGCTGGCGGATGAGCGAGGCCGTTTCATAGCCGTCTATGCCCGGCATAAGCACATCCAGCAGAATGACGGCGAAATCCTCCTTCAACAGATAGCGCAGAGCCTCTTCGCCCGATTGGGCGCAGATGACATCGCCGGTTGTGGCCAGCACCTCGCTGATCGCCAGAAGATTGCGTTCATCATCGTCAACGGCGAGGATGCGTGCCCTTGCCGGTGCTTGGGCCGATTGCACGACCTCAAGTTTTCTTGCTCTGTTTCGCGGCAGCTTTTGCATGAGGCCCCGCCGTCAGTTCGCTGCCACGAGTATCTTTTCCGGACTCTCAGCGCGTGATCGGGAACGACCGATCCACACACGAAGCAATGCCAGCAGCAGATCAAGATCGACAGGCTTGGCGATGTAGTCGGACGCACCGGCATCCAGACATTTTTGCCGGTCGCCCTTCATCGCTTTGGCTGTCACCGAAATCAGCGGGATGTGAGCGATAGCGGCCGTGCCGCGGATACGCCGCATCGTCTCGTAGCCATCCATCTCCGGCATCATGATATCGATCAAAGCTGCGTCGACATCGGGCGTCTGTTCCAGGAGCGCGATGCCATCACGGCCGCGCTCAGCATGCAGAACCTGTATGCCGTAAGTCTCCAGGACGCTGGTGAGCGAGTAGATGTTGCGGATATCATCGTCGACGATGAGAACCTTGGCTCCCGCCAGATCCGACCTGCCGGTCTGTTCGGTTTCGGTCTCGCGCGCTTCGCGTCCTTCTCCCGGCAGCGTCGCCGAGATATGAAGCGCCAATTGAGCAAAATTCTCCGCACGCGGCGCACTCGCAAGCGCTGGATTCAGCGCCAGCACCTGCTCAAGCGCATCCGGATGGGGGGCAAAAAACAGCAGTTGCGGCAACGCTTCACCGAACTGGCCAGTGAGTTCGTCCAGCACTTGCGCGTTCTCCTTCGCTGAGCGGCCGAAGCCGAGCACGATGGCATCATAAGAGGCCATGCCGACGTCGTCGGCGTTTGCCGCAAACCGACCGACCGCTGTCACCGAGGTGACGCCGTCGCGGATCGCTTCGACGAGCGATAGCCGACGCTCCGGATCGGGGTCGGCGACCAGAACGCGGCGTTGGGTACGCAGTTTCTTGGAATGGATGTCCTGAAACACCTGCATCAGTTCGTCAGAGGACACTGGCTTGGTGGAAATGCTGGACGCGCCCTTGCGGCCAAGGCTTTCGATATCTTCCGCACCCGAGATGACATGGATGGGAATTCCCCTGGTCTTCTGGTCGTGGCGCAACAGGTCGAAAAGCACCCAGCCATCGATGTCCGAAAGCCCGAGGTCAAGTGTGATCGCGTCGGGAACCAGTTTGCGAGCCAATGCCAAAGTGCCGGAACCCGCATTCGACAAGACGCCTTTCAGCCCTGCCGAACGTGCGAGGCCGAGCAACAGGCCGCCAAACGTCGGATCGTCCTCGACAATCAGCACGACCCGATCGGTCGGCGATATGGAATCGCGGTCATCGATAAGCTCTGCAGAAGGCGGGCTGCCCAGGGATGGCGCAGTAACAGCGTCCGCCGCCGCAGGCAGGATCGACTGCGCCACCGCCACACGCGGGCCGGCGAACGGGATGACCAGCGTAAATGTCGAGCCCTTTCCCGGGACGCTTTCGACGCGCAGTTCACCACCAAGCAAGCGAGCAATCTCTCGGCTGATGGAGAGCCCCAACCCGGTGCCGCCATACTTGCGGCTGGTGGTGCCGTCGGCCTGCTGAAAGGCTTCGAATATCAGTTTCTGCTTGTCTTCGGGAATGCCTATACCGGTGTCGGTCACAGCGATCGCCAGCCCCTTCGTCGGCTGTGAGGAGCCATTGCGGCGCCCAGTCTTTTCGACCCGGAAATTGAGACTGACCTCGCCTTGCGAGGTAAATTTGAAAGCATTCGAAAGCAGGTTGAGGACGATCTGCTGCAAACGCTTCTCATCCGTGCGGACAGTCTCGGGAAGTGCGGGATCGACATTGATAGTGAAGCCAAGGCCCTTGTCGGCGGCCAGCTGACGGAACGTGCGTTCCATATGCTGCCGCAAATGCGTCACCGGCATATCGTTGATATCGATCGAGACAGTGCCGGACTCGATCTTCGACAGGTCGAGGATATCGTTGATCAGGCTGAGAAGGTCGGTTCCGGCAGAGTTGATGGTGCGCGCGAATTCAACCTGTTTTTCGTTCAGATTGCCCTGCTGGTTGGTCGCCAGCAGGTTTGACAGAATGAGCAGCGAGTTGAGCGGCGTGCGTAGCTCATGGCTCATATTGGCCAGGAATTCGGACTTATATTTCGACGTCAGCGCCAGCTGCTCGGCTTTCTCCTCCAGCGCGCGGCGGGCCATCTCGATTTCGAGGTTCTTGTTTTCCACTTGCTTCTTTTCGTTTTCGAGCAGCTGCGCCTTTTCCTGCAGCTCCTCGTTAGTCGTATGAAGCTCTTCCTGTTTCTTGGTCAGTTCGGTCTGACGCGCCTGCAACTCCGACGTCAGCAACTGCGACTGCTTGAGCAGGCCCTCCGTGCGCATCGTTGCGGCAATGGTGTTGAGAACGATGCCGACGGATTCCATCAGCTGGTTGAGGAACGACTGGTGGGTGTCCCGAAACTCACCGAACGAAGCAAGCTCGATGACGGCCTTAACCTCATCCTCGAACAGGGCCGGAAGGATGATGACATTGGCGGGGGAGGCGCTGCCTAAGCCAGACGTGACGTGCAGGAATTCAGGAGGCACATTGTCCAGCATGATGGCGCGCTTGTCGGCGGCACTCTGCCCGACCAGGCCTTCGCGCAGGTCGAGGCGCTGCTTGATGGAAGCTTTGCTTTCGGCGCCGTAGGACGCCGCCAGTTCGAGATAGGATTCCTCTTCATCGCGATTGGTGACGTAGAACACGCCGTACTGAGCGTTCACCAAAGGCGCGAGTTCGGACATGATGAGACGCGACACCGTAGCGAGATCGCGCTCGCCTTGCAGCATGCGCGAAAACCGGGCGAGATTGGTCTTCAACCAGTCCTGCTCGGCATTCTTCAGCGTTTGATCCTTCAGATTGCGGATCATTTCGTTGATGTTGTCTTTGAGCGCCGCGACCTCGCCTGAGGCCTCGACACTGATCGAGCGCGTCAGATCGCCCTTGGTGACTGCCGTCGAGACCTCGGCGATTGCGCGGACCTGGGTGGTCAGATTGGCGGCGAGCTGGTTGACATTGTCGGTCAGGTCGCGCCACAGGCCGGCCGCACCCGGCACACGCGCCTGTCCGCCAAGCTTGCCCTCGATGCCGACTTCGCGGGCGACATTGGTCACCTGGTCGGCAAAGGTCGCAAGCGTCTCGATCATGCCGTTGATGGTGTCGGCCAGAGAGGCGATTTCGCCCTTCGCGTCGACTGTCAGTTTGCGCTTCAGATTGCCTTGCGCGACCGCTGTCACCACATCCGCGATGCCACGCACCTGATTGGTCAGGTTTGTCGCCATCAGGTTAACGTTGTCAGTCAGATCCTTCCAGGTTCCTGCGACGCCTTCGACCCGCGCCTGACCGCCAAGTTTGCCCTCTGTGCCGACCTCGCGCGCCACGCGGGTCACCTCGCCGGCAAAGGAGTTGAGCTGGTCCACCATGGTGTTGATGGTCGATTTGAGCTCAAGGATTTCGCCCTTCACGTCGACAGTGATCTTCTTCGACAGGTCACCGCGCGCAACGGCGGTCGTCACTTCGGCGATGTTGCGCACCTGGCCGGTCAGGTTCTCGGCCATGGAGTTCACGTTGTCAGTCAGGTCTTTCCAAGTGCCGGCGACACCGCGCACCTGTGCCTGACCGCCCAGCTTGCCTTCCGTGCCGACCTCGCGTGCCACGCGCGTCACTTCCGACGCGAATGAGTTGAGCTGGTCCACCATCGTGTTGATCGTGTCTTTGAGCTCGAGAATCTCGCCTCGGACATCGACAGTGATTTTCTTCGACAGGTCGCCGAGCGCCACGGCCGTGGTCACTTCGGCGATGTTGCGCACCTGGCCAGTCAGGTTGGCGGCCATAGCATTGACGTTGTCGGTGAGGTCTTTCCAGGTGCCGGCAACGCCCCGCACCTGTGCCTGACCGCCCAACTTTCCATCAGACCCAACTTCGCGCGCCACGCGCGTCACCTCCGACGCGAATGAGTTGAGCTGATCAACCATCGTGTTGATGACGTCCTTGATTTGCAAGATCTCACCCAGCGCATCGACGGTGATCTTCTGCGTCAGGTCACCGGTCGCGATGGCCGTTGCAACCTTGGACACGTCGCGCAACTGCACCGTCAGGTTGCCCGCCATGGCGTTGACGTTGTCGGTCAAATCCTTCCACGTACCGCCGACACCTTCGACATGAGCCTGACCGCCCAGCTTGCCTTCCGAGCCCACTTCGCGGGCCACGCGCGTGACTTCCGAGGCGAAAGAATTCAGCTGATCGACCATCGTGTTGACGGTGTCTTTGAGTTCCAGGATTTCGCCTTTGACGTCGACGGTGATCTTCTTCGACAGGTCGCCACGCGCCACGGCCGTCGTCACCTCGGCGATGTTGCGCACCTGCCCGGTCAGATTGGCGGCCATCAGATTGACGTTGTCGGTCAGGTCCTTCCAGGTGCCGCCGACGCCCTTCACATCGGCCTGGCCGCCGAGCTTGCCTTCCGTGCCGACCTCACGCGCCACGCGCGTCACCTCCGAGGCAAAGGAGTTCAGCTGATCGACCATCGTGTTGATGGTGTCCTTCAGCTCAAGGATTTCGCCTTGCACGGCAACCGTAATCTTCTTCGACAGGTCGCCAGAAGCGACCGCCGTTGTCACCTCGGCAATGTTGCGCACCTGCCCCGTCAGATTTTCTGCCATGGAATTGACGTTGTCGGTGAGGTCCTTCCAGGTGCCGGCGACACCGCGGACCTGCGCCTGGCCGCCAAGCTTGCCTTCGGTGCCAACCTCGCGCGCCACGCGGGTCACCTCGCCGGCGAATGAATTGAGCTGGTCGACCATGGTGTTGATGGTCGATTTCAGTTCGAGAATTTCGCCCTTCACGTCGACCGTAATTTTCTTCGACAGGTCGCCCAGAGCCACGGCTGTCGTCACCTCTGCGATGTTTCGCACCTGTCCCGTGAGGTTCTCGGCCATGGAATTCACATTGTCGGTCAGATCCTTCCATGTGCCGCCGACACCCTCGACGCGCGCCTGGCCGCCGAGCTTGCCCTCAGTGCCAACCTCGCGCGCCACGCGGGTCACTTCCGAAGCGAAGGAATTGAGCTGGTCCACCATCGTGTTGATGGTGTTCTTCAGTTCGAGGATTTCGCCTTTGACGTCGACGGTGATCTTCTTCGACAGATCGCCCGACGCGACTGCGGTTGTAACCTCCGCGATGTTGCGCACCTGCCCGGTCAGGTTGGTCGCCATGGCGTTGACGTTGTCGGTCAGGTCTTTCCACGTGCCGGCAACGCCTTTGACCCGCGCCTGGCCGCCGAGCTTGCCTTCGGTGCCGACCTCGCGCGCAACGCGCGTCACTTCAGAGGCGAACGAGGCCAACTGCCCCACCATGGTGTTGACGATCTTGCCGATACGCAGGAACTCGCCGCGCAGTGGTCGGCCGTCGATTTCGACCATCATGGTTTGCGACAGGTCACCCTTGGCGACGGCGCCGATGACGCGAGCCACCTCGGCGGTCGGCTGGACCATGTCTTCAATCAGGTCGTTGACGGATCGAACACTGGATTCCCAACTGCCGGTGGCGTTTCGAACCCGGCCGCGTTCACCGATGCGCCCTTCCTTACCGACCACTCTGCTCAGGCGTTCGAATTCACGCGTGACATGATGGTTGAGATCGACGATCTCATTGAAGGTATCGGCGATCTCGGAATCGACCCCTTCGTAGACATTGTCGATACGGACTGAAAAATCACCGCGCCGAAATGCCTTTAGAGAATTGAGAATGCTTCGACGGTCCAACTGCTTCTTGGATGCTTGCACGGTCAAAGCGCCCCTCCCCATTAATGGAATGCCTGAAACTGCCCCTGCGGGCCGAATGGTACATCCCCCCGCAACCCCGAAACGCCAAATTTGGAATTTCGTTCCATAGGACGCTACGCCAGAGCCGACCCAATCAAGGAGATCAAACCTGGTTTTGAAGCAGAGCGAAGATTTACCCCGGCGCGGGTTGCGTGGCGGATCTAACCGCAGAGGGCTCATGTCGGATTGAGGAATATGCGCCAAAGGTTGTCGGCCAACGGGCCACCGCAGAGCCGGACAATCGCCGCCGTTGCGCGATCACCAGATGACTGATCCCACGCATGGCCAGCGCTCAGTCCGGCCGCAACTGCCAGTTTGCGTCAAAGCGGCGTATGGTCATTGGCCTGCCGGGCGGCTTCAGCCTCGACAACGTCGATCGAGCAAAGCTCGTTCCCGGCCTGGTCGCGCACGCGTACCAGCCATCCGGTCAGATCGTCAGCGCCGGGCTGCAGATCGACCAGCATATCGATTGCGCAACGGATCGCTTCGGCACGAGCGGCCTCAAAACTTGGCATTTCGGCGGGGGGAACCTGGCGAGCCTGGTCCCCATCGCGATATTCGAACGTGTAAATATTGCTGTCCGTGGCGTGGACATCGCTGCGTTCCTCAGAACTACCCGACACGTCGTTACCGTCGACTGGCATCTCGAACGTTGCGGTCTGGACAAGCAGGGCCTTTGCACGTTCGATGGCGCTGAGCGCGCCGTCGGCGTCTTCGCCTCGGGCCATTTCGACGGCGACAGATTCCCCGCCCTCACCTTCAAACACCACTCGAACAAGAGGCAGGCCAGAGGGCGCGGCCGCAGGTCCAATGTTGATTCCAACAATCTGCATGAGAATTCCTTCAATTGTTCAGAAACGGCCAGGCTCTCGCAACTGCGGATCAGCGATTTGGCTGATCGTGGTCGTCATCCGCGCGGGCGAGGTAGTCGCTGGCTGCCGTCAATACGGATAGGAATGCAGCGGCGTATCTGGCAAACCCGAAGGCCTGTGCGGCAGCCAATTTCGCACCGCGCGCATGTTCAGCGATAAACCTGTCCGCGGTATCCTGAACTTCAGCTCCAGCCTTGCCGAACAGCGCGCGCTCTTTTGCTGTGGGCTCAAACGCCTTGCCTACAATGTGGCCAAGCAACAGGGCTCCTGCAGATCCAGCAAGCACCTTCGCACGCGTTGAGTTTGTGATCGCCTTGCGCGTATTAGCTTCGTAGCGAATTGACGCCGCGTCCGAATGAGCTGCGCCGGCAGCTTGGTCGACAGCGTCATGATCGGCACCGGCTGGGCCATAAACACTTCGCCTGCCCGCGTCAAACACCGCGATTGCGCCCAACGCGACCGCCGCGGCGGCGCCGCCATTATCCTTCACCGCGTCGGACACACCGCCAAACACCTTCGCAACCTTCCGCTTCGCGTATCGGGTCGACGCATCGACCAGATTTCGGGGCTGCAGCCGCCGGCTTATTTCGCTGACAGGCTCAAACAAGGCCTGCCGTTCTGCTCGGCTTTGCAGCATGATCTCACGCATCTCTTCACTGGGTTGAGCCAAAACGCATCCCCTGTTTGAGTGCTGCGATATCGGTGCGCACCTGATTGACGGTCTCGACCGGTGTGATGGTCCATCCCACAAGCGCTCGCTTGGCAAGGTAGAGCAACAGCACTCCACCCACCCCCAGCAAGACGGCAACGATAAGACAAGCGATCATCGGACTGACTTCGAAGTGGATCATCGCGAGGATCAGGAACTGGACCATCGCGAACGCTGCCAGAACAAAGAGCGCTAATGCGGCGATGCCGCACGCGCCTGACGACACAATCGTCAACGTCTTGACCTTCATCTCCGCCTGCAGAAGGCGAAGATCGAGGCGCATCAGCGAAGCGAAATGGCTCAGCCCTTCGCTTAACACGCTCCCCAAGGGCCGGCGATCGAAACCATCATCCATTTGGAGTGCTCGTCTTCTCAGGACCGATCTGAGCTTCGCATGATGCGGGTGAGGACCACGCCGGCCAGGATGCCGACGCCGAAAAAGGCGGCCGGTTGGCGCTGCGCGAATTTGGTCACCGAGTCGAGCAATTCGCCCACGTTGCGATCCCTGATATCGGAAGAAATCCGTTCGACGCCTTCGGCTGCGCTGCGAACCATGCCAGCAACCTGTGGGGATTGCTTCTCGATGCCGTCGGCTGCTTCTTTGACGGAATGGGCGATATTGGCGATCGCGTCGGCGCCAGCGGTCTTGTTCGTCTCTACCGCTTCCTTGAATGCTCCAGCAGCATCCGATGCCACTGAGCCGGCATAATTTTTCGCGTCAGTCGACACGGAGGCGGCGGCGGTTTTGAGATGCCCTGCCGTTTCGGCCGCGCTCGACTTCAACTTGCCGAGGGCTTCCTTGCTGCCGGCCACCTCGGCTTCGGGTGTGTGCAACCATCCAAGCTCTGCTGGAGAATCCTGTTGGTCGTTGTTGATTGGCGTGTTCACGGCTTTTCACTCCTGTTGTTGTAAAGTGAACTCTGGGAACAGCGACCAGTTCCTGCCGCAAACGAATATATCCTGCGGCCCGATCGGCACCCACACCGGAGGCGCCAGCCGCCTCAGCTACCTCTGACTTCGTCTCGCCCATGGACAAGCCCGTCGCTCGCCACATGTATCAAATCCTAGATTGCCGTGATGGAGGCGCTCGTCTGCAATTGGGTTCAGATCGGAAGGAGCAAGCGATGCCAAAAAATACGATTTGCCTGTGGTACGACAAGGACGCCGAGGCTGCGGCTCGGTTCTACGCAGAGACCTTTCCCGATAGCGCAGTCGGTGCCGTCCATCGTGCGCCGAGTGACTTTCCGTCCGGAAAGAAGGGCGACGTGTTGACGGTCGAATTTAGCGTCGCTGGCGTTGAATGTATCGGTCTCAACGGAGGCCCAGCTTTCAAACAGAGCGAAGCTTTCTCATTCCAGATCGCCACCGACGATCAGGACGAGACGGACCGCTACTGGAATGCAATTGTCGGGAATGGCGGCCAGGAAAGCGCCTGTGGTTGGTGCAAGGACAAGTGGGGCGTGTCTTGGCAAATCACGCCGCGCACACTGACCGAGGCGATGGCGGCCGGCGGCGACGAAGCCAGGCGCGCGTTTGACGCGATGATGGACATGAAGAAAATCGATGTCGCAGTGATCGAGGCGGCGCGTCGCGGCTGAGGCTCAATCGCGCAGCAACATTGCCAAGGTGCGGGCGCGCTTTTCTCTTCCACAGCACTAGGTTCCTCATTCAGGCAAAAAGGGTTCACAATGCGAGTGGCACGCGAAGCCTGGCTTCTTGGCAAGGAGAGCATCCTCGGCTTCATCAACGACAATGCCCTCAGCCACGGTGCGGCCATGGCATTCTATGCCGTTACGTCCCTAGCCCCCATCTTGTTGATCGTTGTTGCGATTGCCGGACTTGTCTTCGGGCATGAAGCAGCGCAATTGGCCTTGTCAGCCGAAATTGCAGGCGTGATGGGCACGCAAACCGGTGACCTTCTGCGCACCACCGTTGAAAGCGCGTCTCAAAGGACAGCCGGCACACTTGCCACACTGGTGGGCATCGCCACGCTCTTCGTTACAGCTTCAGGAGTGTTTGGCGAAATGCAGCTTTCGCTCAACACGATCTGGAAGATTGAGCCTCCAGCAATGTCCCTCTCTCGGTTGGTGCGGGCGCGAGCAGCGAGCCTGGGCCTTGTGGCCGCGTTGGGATTTCTGCTGCTTGTCTCGTTGGCGGCAAGCACTGCCATTTCCGCGCTTGGCGCTGTTATCAATGACCATCTGCCGTTCGGCACGTTCATCCTCGCATCGATAAACGGCATCGTATCGTTCGTGCTGATTTCCGCTCTCTTTGCCGCAATCTTCAAAATCCTCCCGGACCGGTCCCTCGAGTGGCGCGATGTCGGAATTGGCGCGGTAGTGACCGCCTTGCTCTTCACCATCGGCAAGTCGCTCATTGGCTGGTACATCGGAACCAGCGCGATCGCATCATCCTACGGTGCGGCGGGCGCGCTGCTGATCGTGCTGCTTTGGGTCTACTATTCGTCGGAGATCTTCTTGCTCGGCGCCGAGTTGACGCGGGCCTATTCGGTGCGTCTCGGCAGTCGATCGGACCTTCAGCCAATAGTGAAGGCAGGGAAGGCTCCGCCGCAACAGGTGTCGAATCCCGGGGCAACTACCGAACACGAGGTCCAGGCGTGGATCGTGATCACGGGTTTGCTGACCGCTGTGGCGACAAGGCTTTTGCAATCGCGGCGGTCTTAATTGCTTTCGCACCAATTCTGTTTCCCTTGGAACGCAAGCCCGACGCGGACATTGCATAGGAAAAGGAGGTTTCCCATGCCGAAATTCCGCTTTGAGACTACAACATCTGGCCAGACTACCGCTTTCGAGGAAGAGCTGGACAGCCCGGAGATGGCCAGTCCGAGAGCGATCGAAAAGGCACGCGCAGCAATGGTTGCGGACGGGTCTGGTGCCGAGCAATCAGGATCGGTTACCAGAGTCTATGATGAAGCCGGGTATTTGGTCGCCACCGTCAATTTTTCTGATGTATTGCCCGATGATCCCAACGCCGCTCGAGATGGGATCAGCGAGCCGCCCGTCGAGGAGCCGGGCGTGATGCGATCGGGCTGATCGATGAGTATCTCAGCACTGTGATTGTTTCTCACGCGATCGCCGTCCAGCGCCCAACGTCCCCGCGGGTTCTTGCAGCGATGACCCACTGTTTCATCCTTGTCACGACTCTGTTCAAGCCGGCGCTTAGCACCAGGCATCCACGACCTCATGCATCGTCACGGCCTCGACCTGTTCACTGAACCGAGAACGATAGACTTCCATCAGCGCATCGTGCGTCTGATCGGCCGAACTGCAGATCGCATCGGCAACGAGAACCACGCGAAAGCCACGGTCGACGGCACCTAGTACGGTTGCGAGGACGCAGACGTCGGTCTCACCGCCTGTGATAACCAGCGTGTTTGTGCCTGAACCGTGGAGCAGTGCGTCGAGGCGCCCCTCTGTCCATGGCGAGTAGACATGCTTGTCGACAACGGTCGCTGGCGGCACGAAACGTGCAAGTTCAGGCATGAGATCGATCAGACCTGGATCGATACGGGAAAGGGTAACTTCCGCCCACCGGCGATAGTAGCTCGCCCACATTCCGGGGCCGGCGCCAGGACGATCGGCCGGAATGAAGCGGGTGAACAGCGTTCGCGCCGAATGTCTGGCCGCCAACTCTTCAATGGCCGGCATCACTTTCTCGGCCCATGGCACCGGCCAGGGTCCAGCAGGACTGAACAGACGCTGCATGTCGACGCAGATATGGAGGCAATACTCTCCGAGGTCCGTGAACCAACCCTTGCGCAGCCACAGTCCATTTTCCTCCGACCAGTCGCTTCCGAGTTGACTGCCCGAGAGCGTCAGCCCGGCAACGTCAAAAGAGTAGCGGGGTGGCCCGCATGTTTTGCCACGCCCCGGTCCACCCTCCTTTTCGCCGCCTCCATCATCTTTGTTGGCGGTCGCCCAAGCGCGTCGTTCGGCTTCTTATTCCGATACGCCGCGCTTCTCATATCCGTCTGCGATGTGGTCGGCCTTGCGCTCCTGCTTGTCCGTATGTTTGGATTTTTCGACTCGTGGCATGGTCTTCACTCTTCTTTGAGTTAGTTCACAACGGAGGTCGTTCAAAAGAGGTTCCACCGACTTGGAGATTCAGAGATGTTGTCTGATCCGACCGTGCTGATCCTGATGTATTTCATACTGCCGCTATGGCTTATCGCGGGATTCGCCGATTGGCTCTGCCACCGCGCTTCGCACATCGAATCGACCACCGGCGCGAAGGAATCCGTCATTCATCTGCTGATGTTTGTAGAGGTGGGCATACCTCTGCTGGCGGCGATGTTTCTGGAAATCAACGCGTTGATCATTGCAACGATGCTGGTGGCATTTACGCTGCACGAGGCAACGGCGATGTGGGACGTCAGCTACGCCACCACGGCTCGAACCGTGTCGCCCATCGAGCAGCACGTGCACAGTTTCCTGGAGATGATTCCGCTGATGGGGATTGTCAATGTGGTCTCGCTTCACTGGGGGCAGTTCAAGGCGCTGTTCGGATTTGGAGACGAACCCGCACGGTTCGAGTTGGCTTGGAAGCCCGAGCCCCTGCCGGTGGCCTACATTGCCACAATCATGATCCTGGTGGGTTTGTTTGAGGTGCTTCCTTATCTGGAGGAATTCATCCGCGGCCTCCACGCCAATGGATGGAAGCTGATCCCCGAAAAGGCGCGCCGCGCAAAGTCTGGATTCACAACTGAACGCTAGTCGGAACGGCCGATGGCCGCATGCCATCCATTCAGACGATCCGCGCTGCAATCTGGCGGTGTCGGCTAGAGCTGAGCTTCAATGGGAAGGTGGCGGACCAAGCTCGTCAGGATACGGCGAAAAAATCCGGCTTCTGATTCATGGGTATAGTCTTGGAACTTGCCTTCATCGCAGCCATTTGGCTGGCCAAGCCTAGTCCTCGGGATCGTTGGTGCTAGGGGCAGGCTGCGCATTCATCAGCGTAGATAGGGCGGTGATGATCTGGGGCAGGAAGAATGGCTTGGTGATCATAACGCTTTCAGGGACGCCCTCGGCGCCCCAATGGATAGCACTATCGCCACTCATGTAGATCACAGGGATGGTTGAGTTGGCTTGGCGCAAATGCCTGGCTATTTCCCAGCCGGATTTACCACTACCCAGGCGGATGTCCGTAACAAGACCCTTGAACTTGGTTGGATCCGCGTCGAAGGCCGCCAACGCCTGTTCGGCGTCTTTTACGGCCACGACTTCGAATCCCGCTTCCTGCAACGCAGTCTCAACATCGAGCAAAATTAGCGGCTCGTCTTCAACGACCAAAACCGCAGTGACACTCATTTGTTAAACGCCCCCATTGCGCACCACTACGGTTTAAGCTGGGGTTTGGTTCCACAAGCACACGACATGATCCGCTCGTAATGTTTGCCAGCTGCATATCCGCAACAAGACCCAAGAGCGCCGCGCAAAGTACGGCCACGGTTTCACGTTTCGGTTCAGGGGCTAATAGAGCGCTGCTAGCGTGGCGACGACGCTCACGCGTGTCTCGGGGGCTCGCTGACCGCAGCCTCGGACCGCCCCAGTGGGAGCCTTCACTATTGAAGGGAGGGGCTTTCACCGCCGAAGGGCGATGTCCATCGCCTTTTCCAGGTCGTCATCAAAGAAAGGCTTAGCCAAGCGGGTCGCACTTGTCTGTGTGTCGGATGGAAGTTCGGCATAGCCCGTGGCTAGAATCGCAGGAAGATGGGGGCGCTCAGCCCTTGCCAGTTCTATGAGTTCGGCCCCTGTCATGCCTGGCATCGCGTGATCCGTGATCAGCAAGTCCAGCTTCGCTTCACCCTTCAAGATCTCAAGCGCCCGCGTGCCAGAGCTTGCCTCCAACACCGCATGGCCCAGATCCTCCAGCATTGCGACCGTGTTCATCAGGACAAGCGGGTCATCGTCGACAGCCAAGATTGATATCGCATGCCGGGTTGACGTGTCTGGTGGTGGCGTCTGGGCCTTTTCGACCTGAGGCTGAGATGCCATAGCCGCGGGAAGCCAAATCTCAACCGTCGTCCCGGCGCCGAGTTGACTGTGAACGACAAGGCGGCCTCCTGACTGCTCTGCAAACCCCTGCGCCATCGCGAGACCCAAACCCGTCCCTTTGCCGACGCCTTTAGTCGTAAAGAAGGGCTCAGTCGCCCGTGCCAACGTTTCAGCGTCCATGCCTTGGCCCACGTCTTTCACCGAGAAACGGACATATCGGCCTGCTTTGAGCCTGTGAGGATTGAAAACGTCCAACTCCTCCGCCTCAGCGCTAATGACGAGTGGCCCGCCAGAGGGCATCGCATCTCGCGCATTGACCGCAAGATTCAAAAGCACCGACTCCAGCTGATTGGGATCAGTCACGACGTTGGGCAGCGACAGGGGAAATTGGGTCAAAACAGGGATAGACGGACCGATAGCCCGTTCAAGCATATCCGTCATGCCACGCACGAGTTCAGGAACAGAGACCGTTTGTTGATCAAGCTCTTGGCGACGTGCAAATGCCAACATTCGCTGGGTTAGCGAAGAGCCCCTCTCCGCAGCGTGCAAAGCGTTGTCCAAAAGCGACACCAGTTTCGGATCGTTGGATAGGCGCATAGGCGCCTCCGTATCATCGAGAGGCTGCTCTGGATCACCATCAAAAGATTGTTGAAGTCGTGCGCGACCCCACCGGTGAGCTGACCTATGGCTTCCAGCTTTTGGATTTGGAAGAGTTGTTCGCGGGTTTGCTCCAGCTCTTTCTGAGCCTTGCTGCGTTCGGTCACATCGCGGGTGATTTTGGCAAAGCCAATCAGTTCCCCGCTGTCATTTCGGATTGCATCGATGATCACATGGGCGAGAAACGTCGTTCCGTCCTTGCGCAAACGCCAAGCTTCCCGTTCGAAGCGACCTTCCTTGGCGGCGATCGCAAGGCTCTCTTTCGGAAGTCCAGCTTTTCGGTCAGCCTCAAGATAGAAGCGCGAAAAATGTTCGCCCAGAATCTCGTCGGCCTTGTAGCCTTTGATCCGCTCCGCGCCCAGGTTCCAGCTGGTTACAAATCCCTTCGGATCCAACATGGCGTAATCGGCTACGCTCTGAACCAAAATTCGAAACTGTTCTTCGCTGCTTTTCAGTGCCTGTTGAGCGCTTTGTCTTTCAGTCAAGTCGCGGGTGATTTTGGCAAATCCGATCACTGAGCCGTCGGCGCCACGCACGGGATCGATAACCACGTGCGTCCAGTACTCCGTGCCGTCCTTGCGAACGCGCCACCCTTCGGCCTCGAACCGTCCCTCAACCGCGGCCGTTTTCAGCGCACGCTCGGGCAACCCTGAGGCCCTGTCCCCCTGCCTGTAGAAGACCGAGAAATGTTGGCCGATGATCTCGACGGCGCTGTACCCCATGGATTTTTGTGCCCCGGGGCTCCAGCTGCTTACGATGCCGTTCACATCCAGAAGGTATACCGCATAATCGGTAATAGAATCGATGAGCACGCGATAGCGGTCCTCAACAGGAAGCGATGAGGTTGGCTGCTCGATTGACAATTTTTGCAAAATTCGTGCTCCCGTAACAGGTAGAAACGCCAGCACAAACCCTTGGTTCCGCTCTATCAAGGGTGGCCTATCTTTTGAAGGTTTGGCCGCCGTCGGAAGGTTCGCCATACATCTCGGCGATACCCCAAGCGATGGCCATCCGAGCGCGCCCAACAAGACGCCCAGAACAGGCCGCCCCAATGCGCCCAAGCGGAGCTTTGCTTTCTGGAATGTCGTTCGTCTAAACGCACCTTGGGAGGGATGCCCGCGCGTGCTGTCAAAGAGGTGGGACCTGCCGGTCAAATACAAAAAGGGCCGTTGGTGGTCGCGAAGGAATCAGCTTTGCCGGGGAACGAGATCCTAGGGCAGAAGTTAACCGGCATCGCGGATACGGCAAGGGAGTAAAAATGGGATTCTTTGGCAAATACTTCTCCGGCCTCGGCCGTAAAAGGCCTGACGACAAGCAACAGAGCGGCGACATGCGCAAGGCTACGGGTGCTGGCCCTGCTCTCGCTGCGCATTCAAAGGACGCCACGAGTTCGGCGGCCACGGGACAGAACCCGGCGGCGGCAAAGAAGAAATCGGACACCTGAGCTTGGAGAGCGTCAGGCCCACCTGCGAGAGGATCTTCCGGTGGGAACGTCGCGACGCGACACGAGTTGTGAGCGAACGCATTCAATCGCTGGAGGACACCTGATGGCTAAGCGTCGAGAGCAAGACACCGATCTCACCCCCGCCGAGGCGACGGATCGTATCTGGGAGCTCGCCAAGCAGATCGATGTCTGCATGTTCGTCACATGGGACGGCGAGTACAACCGAGCTCGGCCGCTTTCTGCGCGCGTGCACCGCGACGAAAACGCGATCTATTTCCTCGTCAATGACGACAGCGCGAAGACCAGGCAGCTGTCGAACTATCCGAAGGTGACGTTGGCCTGGAGTGACAGCAGCCACTACAGATACGTCACCATATCTGGTCCGGCTGCGGTGACCAATGACAGGGGAAAAATTGGCGAGCTGTGGGAAAAGACCGACGCGGCATGGTGGGACAATGCCGATGATCCCGAGATCCGTCTGATAACTGTGAAGCCGGACGAAGGCGAATTGTGGGACAGCCCCGGTCTGGTTGTCGCGACCGCAAAGATGGCCTTGGCTGCCGTGACCGGCGCAAAGCCGAATATCGGCGAAAACGCAAAAGTCGACCTCTGAGTCCTTCTGCATTGCGGAGAAAACAAATGACCAATCCCGCGACTAAATACACCAGCGAGCCGTTCAAGGAGCAGCGTCAACAATGGCCGGCTCTTCAGCGCGACATGGATCCCGTTCCTGACTGCGGTGAGACAAGCTATCGAGGCTCAAACCGGCTGGCTGGCCGCAAGGCTCTCGTGACCGGCGGAGACTCAGGAATCGGACGAGCCGCCGTCATTGCCTTCGCGCGCGAAGGCGCCGATGTTGCGATCAATTACTTCCCCAGCGAAGAGCCGGACGCGCAAGATGTGGCGGACCTGATCCGCGCGGAGGGCCGCAAGGCCATCCTCATCCCGGGAGACCTGACAGACCAAAAGTTCTGCATTGAACTCGTCGAGACGGCCCATCGAGAACTCGGCGGCATCGACATTCTGGTCAACAACGCGGCCTATCAGCAGTCAAAGGCTTCCATTACGGACATCAGCTTTGAGCAGTTTGACCGCACCTTGAAAACCAATCTCTACGCAATGTTCTGGATTACGAAGACCGCCTTGCCGCTGATGAAGCCAGGCGCGGCTATCATCAACACCGCCTCTGTCAATTCGTTCAACCCTGGAGAGGAATTGCTCGACTACGCCACGACGAAAGGCGGTATCGCAATCTTCACGAAAGGCCTGGCAAAGCAGGTCGCCAAACAGGGCATACGCGTCAATGCCGTCGCGCCTGGGCCGGTGTGGACGCCATTGCAGGTTGCGGGTGGACAGTTGCCGGGGACATTGCACGAATTCGGGCAAGACACCCCCATCGGTCGCGCTGGCCAGCCGGCGGAACTGGCACCCCTTTTCGTCCTCCTTGCCTCGGGTGAAATCACTTACACCGATGGAAGCGTCTTTGGCGCCAACGGAGGTACAGGCGTCATATGAGGTTGCATTGCCAACCCTTGTCTCTAAACGCGGCCATTCGGAACAAAACGCAGTCTCACCTATTGATGCGTAGCATTCAGTGGGTGACGACAGATGGCGGATAACCCAGCACCGGCAGATAGAGGGCCGAAGACATTCCTGGGGCGCCTGACCCGCGTTTCCGTGCCCCGTCACGAACTGGAATTCATCAGCAAAGTGGGCCGCCTCAATCGCGAGGAGGCTGTTGCTCTTTTGCATAAGCATATGGGCGATCGCGAGGCCGTCTTCCGGGAGCTGGCGTCGCGTCGCAAACCCTGACCCTCGGAGGACAGCATGGACGATGATTTAAGACAGAGACTGATCGACCACAGCGCCCGCATGCGCACCAAGGGCAGCCGAGTTGGCGCTGCCTGACGGCAACAGCGATATCTCCGCACTGATGTCGGGCATTGCATTGACGCTCGAAGCCATGCTGGTCATAGCCGAAGAGACCAAGACGCCACGATCCGGACCAACGGTAGACCCCTCCGAACGCCCCTAAAATTAGCCCTGACAGGATGAGGAGGAGTCTGTGGTCCGACTGACTCGCGAACAATGCCGTGCGGCGAGAGGGTTGCTGGACTGGCCACAGGTCAGGCTGGGCGCGAAGTCGAATGTAAGTGAGGGAACAGTTCGTGATTTCGAGAACGGCAAGCGCGTCCCCACTGTCGACAAGCTGATCGCAATGCAATCGGCGTTGGAAGCGGCAGGCGTCGCCTTCCTGGGCGATGGCGAGACATCGGAGGGCGGACCAGGAGTTGGGCTCAGGGAGCCACCTGCCTCGCGGCCGGTCATTCGAGATGGTGAAGCCGGCATCATCGACAACAGCGAAATGTAAGGATCCGGCGACACGCGACCGCCTTCATCGGGCCTGCTGACGATCGGCGACATTCATGGCCGAGTATCCTTTCCATTGGTCGGCGACGCCTGACTTGGATTTTGACCATCTGACTGGTGCGTCTTGTCATCAACGTCGTTTACAGGACGCGTCAGCCCAATCCCGTCTTTAGGCTTCTTGTTGCCAGCCGCGTCCTGCGAGAACGCGTCCGAAGGGTCCGGGCCGGTCCGGGCCGGATATTTCGTTGCTCCGGTTTCGCGATGGTTTTCGTTGTCGGGCATTGTGATCCTCCTGGCTGATGGATCGATAACCACGCCAGACGCCAAGGAGTTCCGCGCCTCATGGAACATTCCTCCCGGCCGGTCGTTGGCCAGCAAAGGAGATCGTTGGAATGGCCAGCATCAAAAACCTCAACAAGGCGATCATCAAGGAACCTGAAAGCGCCAGCGCCGAGATCGAACGCAAGAATCCGGGCGACAAGGATACCGGCGAAGCTGCGCTTGCCGCCAAGACGGTGAGTGCCCCGAACGGGAAGGCAAGCTCATCTGCCGATCCATTCTCAAACAGGCGCAGCGATGCACGGCCGGTAAGTGGCAAGACACCGCGCCCAACCGAGAAGCAGGGAGAATAGTCATGCCGCCCAAACCAGAGCCGACTGACGACCCGCCGGTAGATCCCGATCTTCTTCCAGATGAGC
Organism: Mesorhizobium sp. P2_B11; assembly: GCF_056404855.1. Lineage (NCBI taxonomy): Bacteria > Pseudomonadati > Pseudomonadota > Alphaproteobacteria > Hyphomicrobiales > Phyllobacteriaceae > Mesorhizobium > Mesorhizobium sp. P2_B11. The sequence continues at coordinate 721,210 of NZ_JBFUDF010000001.1, read as the reverse complement.
TGCCCGTCCCAAACCCCGACGAAAACCGTGACCCACCAAAGCGAGCTATGACATGACCGGCGATGGCATACACACTGGTGGTTGCCTTTGCGGGGCGGTTCGCTTCTCGGTCAAAGGCGCTCCGCTTCGCGCCGGTCTCTGTCACTGCCAGGATTGTCGGCGCATGAGCGGCAGCGCTTTCAATTTCTTCGGCGTCTGGTCGAGATCTGATTATGAAGGAGCGGGAGAGCTCAGGACATTTGAAGGCCGGAGCTTCTGCTCTGTTTGCGGATCCCGTGTCGCATCGCTACGCGATGACGAGGCGGAGATCATGCTCGGCGCTCTCGACCTTGCTCCCAGCGATATCATCCCGGGCTACGAACTCTGGACCGGGCTGCGGGAGCCGTGGCTGATGGACCTGCCATGGGCCGAACAGTATCAGCACGACCGCGAGCCACGCACCATCGATGCTGCGCCAGTCGAACCTGACATTCCAGCGCCGGCGCAACAGCCTGAGACTTAGCGTCGTCCTAGGCGGTTGCGGCGGCGCCCTGAGCAGGGACCCGTTTTTCGAGGGGCGACCGGGAGAGCCGTCATGTTTTCAACATCTGCTCGAACGTGCACTGCTGTGGGCTCTTGTCAGGGCGCCACCGCATAAGTTTTGTACCATGCCGAAATCGATCGCCCGTGACGTGGTCGAAGCGGACCTCCACTACGAGTTCTGGACGAACGGGCTCCCACTGTCCGCTCCTCTCCGTGCTCCACCGGCTCGGGCCGCCAGGGGCTTTGCCGGTAAATCCCGGAGGTGATCGCAGCGCTTCGAGTTCCCGTGTCAGCTTTGAACGATCTTCCCGGGCGATCGTCGATGTAAATCCCACGTGGTCGAGTTTGCCTTGGTCGTTGTAGAGGCCAAGCAGCAAGGAGCCGACCTCGCGCGAATTGGCCAGATAGCGGAACCCGCCGACCACACAATCGGCGGTGCGCAGCCGCTTGACCTTGACCATGGCGCGCTCGCCGGGCCGATATTCGTCGTTGAGAAGCTTGGCGACAACGCCATCCGTTGAACCCTGACCGGATTCGCTGAGCCACTTCATTGCAGCCGCCAAACTCTTAGTACAGCGCGACAGCTCAAGTCCGCTTTCCGGTTCTGCCCTGATTAAGGCTTCCAGCGCCGCGCGTCGTGCCGACAGCGGTTGATCCATCAAGCTGGCATCGACACTCGCCAGCATGTCGAAGAGGATTAATTTGGCCGGTGTCTCGGCCGACAGTTTCCGAATCCTGCTTTCCGCTGGGTGCAGCCGCATCTGCAGTGCGTCAAACGAAAGGGAGCCGTCGACTTCGATTGTGATCTCACCATCGACCACAAATGCTTGCGCATTCAGGTCGCGCAACATCGCAACTACCTCAGGAAAGTATCGGCCAAGTGGCTTGCCGGATTTCGCCCTTAATTCCACCTCGTCGCCGGCTTTGAACGCCAGGCAGCGAAACCCGTCCCATTTGGGTTCGTACTGCCATTGGCTGCTGCCATCAGGCAGCGCGTCCGCCGACTTTGCCTCCATGGGTTCAGTGTCCAACGGAAGGCCAAAGGACGGTTTCACAAGCTTCGATGTCATGCGGCCAGCTTTGCTGAACCCAGCCGCTTGATGGCGATGGCGATCGACCGTTCGCCATCGTCATAGTCGGTCCAGGCGACGGTCTTTTTCAGGAGGCCGGGCACGGTTCGGACCGTGTATTTCTTCGGATCGAGGTCCGCCTTCACCTGCCCCCATGTCAGCGGCATGGAGACGGTCGCGCCTTCCCTTGCCCGCGGCGACAGCGGCGCAACGGCCGTCGCCATGCGATCGTTTCGGAGGTAGTCGAGAAAGATGCGTGACGTCCGCAGCTTCTTGGCCATGTTGACGAGGTAGAGATCGGGGCGTTCCGCCGCCATCTGCACGCAGACAGCCTTGGCGAAAGCTTTGGCCTCGGGCCATGTCGTCTTGCTACGCTGGCCGGCCAAAGGTGTGACGACATGCAAGCCTTTGCCGCCCGTCGTCTTGCAAAAACTCACCAGGCCCAGATCTTCGAGGCGATCGCGCATTTCCTTGGCCGCCGCGACCACCGCGGCAAAGGAGACTTCCGGACCAGGATCCAGATCGAAGACGAGCCGGCCGGGCACTTCAGGATGACCAGGCTGGCAGTTCCAGGGGTGCAGCTCAAGGCCGCCTATTTGGGCGATCGCTGCCAGGCCCTCAACGCGGTCGATCTGCAGATATGGCTTGTGGTCGCCAAAGACTTTCACCAGTTCCAGCAGATTGGATGTGCCCGGCATCGCATGCCGCTGGAAGAACTGCTCGCCCGCGTAGCCATCCGGGGCTCGCACAAGCGAACAGGGGCGCCCTTTGAGGTGTTTGATTATCCAAGGGCCAACCGCCTCGAAGTATTCTGCAAGATCGAGCTTGGTGACAGCCTTGCCGTCGCCCGCAGTCGGCCAGAGCGGCTTGTCCGGCTTGGAAATGATGACGCCCATGACGACCGGGCTTTTTCCCGTTTTGCCAGTCACCTTGGCGGGGTCGGCAATCTGAGTCTCCTGGGGATCGGCTGGGCGCTCGGCCTCAACTTCTTTCGCTGGCTTGTCTTCGCGCAGGCCCTTGAAGACTGCCTGCCTGACATTGCCGCCACCGGTCCAGCCGGCGAACTCGATTTCCGCAACCAGCTCCGGCTTGGCCCAGAACACGGCCGCATCTTTTTTCGGTGCGCCATCGCCGGTGAATGGCGACTTCGCAGCCTTCATCTCCTTTAGCCTTGGCAGCAGCTGCTTGACCTTCGCCTCGCTGTAGCCGGTCCCGACACGGCCGATATAGGCGAAATGCTCGCCGCGGTTGACACCGACCAGCAAGGACCGGAACTTGCCATTGGTAGTCGACCAGCCACCTATGACCACCTCGTGTCCGGCGCGGCATTTCGATTTTGCCCAGGTGTCGGTCCTTCCCGAGACATAGGTTGCATCAGCCTTTTTCGAGATAATGCCTTCAAGCGCAAGCCGGCAGGCTGACTGCAGCACTGCGTCGCCGCCGTTGGTGAAATGCTCGACATAGCGGATGAGATTTTCGTCGCCGCGGTCGACCTCGCCGAGCATCTCCCTGAGCCGCTCCTTGCGCTCAGTGAGAGGCAGTTTTCGCAGATCAACGCCGTTTGCGAAGAGCAGATCAAAAGCGAAGAAAATCAGATCCTTTGTCCGGCGCTCCGAGAGCGCAGCTTGCATCGCGGCAAAATCGGGTGCCCCGTTTTCGCCAAGCGCCACGATCTCGCCGTCGACGATGACGTTGGGAAGGCTTGCAGCCTCGTTCGCGATAGCGCCGAATTTCTCCGTCCAGTCCAGGCCCTTCCGCGTCCTCAGCGTGGCAGCGCCATCTTCGACACGCATCTGGACGCGATAGCCATCGAATTTGATTTCGTGGACCCAGTTCGAGCTGGCCGGCGGCCGGGAGAGCGTCGCGCAAAGTTGTGGCGCGATGAATTCGGGCATCGTCACTGCCGATGCCCGAACGGCTCGCTTTGGAGGTTGAGACGGTTTTGAAGCTTTGGCGGAACGCTCGTCGGCAGCATGACCGCGATTGCTGTCCCACACGGCATCTGCATCGGCCACCGAGGTGCCTTGCAGCATGAAGGGCTTGGGTCCGGCGCCCTTGCCCGCGGCGATCTTATCCATGCTTCGCCCTGAGGCGACAGATCGGTCCTGCGCCAGCACCGCGTCGCCATTGCCATCTGTCGCGTATTTGTCGCGGTGTTTGATCAAAAGCCAGTTGATTCGCTTCCCGCCATCGCGGTCATGTTTCATCCGCACCAGGACGAAACTACCGTGCAGGCGCTTGCCGTCGAGCGTGAACTTCAGATCGCCTTTTTCCAGAGCCTGTTCCGGCGACAGTGCGCCTTCCGGCTCCCAATAGCCGCGATCCCAAAGCTGCACGGTGCCGCCGCCATACTGGCCCTTGGGGATCGTGCCTTCGAAGTCGCCATAGTCCAGCGGATGGTCTTCGACCTCGACCGCCAGGCGCTTGTCCTGGGGATTCAGTGATGGACCTTTCGTCACGGCCCACGATTTGAAGACACCTCCGAGCTCCAGGCGCAGGTCGTAGTGCAGACGGGTGGCATCGTGTTTCTGGATCACAAACCGAAGCCGGTCCGAACTCGAGATCGACGTCTCTCCGCTGGGCTCATTTGTCTGCGAAAAATCCCGCTTGGCCCGGTAGGTTGAAAGCTCGCCCTTGCTCATGAAAGTGCCCCGGCTGATCACGCAACGCGCGACTCAACGCCGAGGAGGTCATTCGGTTCATCTCTTGAACAGAAAGCCCTGATCAAGGTGCGAGTGGAGGCGCGGCCTCTCGACGAAGATGTCGCCTGATATGCCTATGCTGGAGGAGCCTTGTTGGTTAAGGCTTGATGACACTTTGATGCAGCCGTCCTTCTTGTCGCGGAACGTCTTGTAGGCCTCCGGCCCTTCTTTGGCCGATGCGATGCATGATAAGAAACGACGGGTCGATCTTGCCGCTCTCCGTGAGTTTCATCAGCAGCTCCAGGTAACGTTGGACATGCGTCTGCCCGGTTTTCATCGTCAGGCCTTTCCCGACGAACATCCCCATCGGCACCCGTGACGCTGCCAACGAACACGCCAGGAAGTGTCACCGGGGTGCAACTAAGGCCATGACTCTCCATGCCTCTCGCACGGCAGCGGGCTTTTCACTGCTGTGCAAAGAAAATCGCGCGCGAGGCGATTTCCGGAGCCACTGACGTCAAGCCCGACCTGATCGCTGGGCAGGTGCCTATCTCGTGATTCACTCAACGTGAATATCGGGGTCAGCTCACTACATCGGACATTGGGAGTTCGACGTCCGCTATTGGCATGCGGCGCCGGTAGCTTGTTGCGAAATGAGCGTCTGCTTCCGCTCACGACCCGCCCAATTACACGTCGTTGCCGCCGATTATCGCACCCATCGTTGCAAGGTCTTTCGAAACCAGAAGGCTTGAGCTACGTGTGATGGGTGCCATCAAGGCAGATAAAATTCACGAAGAGGCCGAACCCATCCGATAAGTATCACAATAGGTAACACACAGACGAGTAGAATGATGCGAGATACACGGCCAGATATGTGAAATTCTATATAAAAATCAATGGCTTAAAGGATACGCCCGATGGTACCGTTGGCTGGGATCGCTTGCAGCTCTATACCATTGTTTTTACTATATTTTTCCTGATGACGATAGCCGATTTGTATCACAATAGGTATCACAACGAGTAGCACATTTCCTGCCGCTTCATGGCACCCAACTATAGGTACGCGATCGAAGCCGCCGCTATATAGTGACATCGTCATGTGATGTCGACTCTATCAGCTATGCTGCTTCTTTCCGCCACGCTGTGTCAAACGTCCGCCTAGTCGACGTGCTACAGCCTTCCGGAATCGTTGGTGGATGCGAGCGGCTCGCCGCTGTCCTCTATCGCGACCCTCGCCGCCGCCTCCATTCGCAAGTGGAGCTCTCGAAAATCGAGCTTGCCAGAGCGGGTCTTAACCTCCTCGTCAAACAGTCGCCTGACCAAATCCGGCCTTTCGGAGATCTCTGCATGATCGGCGGCAGCGCGTGAAATATCTTGGCCACGCTGCCAGAGGTCGAACCATAGATCACGCATCTTCGCATCGACATGGAGGGAATGAGGTGTCGCGGCGACCATTGCCGACTGCGCGGTCTTCAAGCTCTCGTCGTCCCACTCACTAAGCGCGATTGTCCGCAGCGTGTGAAAGTACACCGTGGCGCTTCCGAAAAGCTGGCGATATGCGATCTGGCTTGCATCAAGTGCGACCTTGAGCCGAGCGAGCGACTCTTCTGATGCAGACTTGACCTGAGCCAAAGACTTGTCGATTTCGCCTTTCATCTCTGTCAGCGCGATGTTCGTGGCCGCGTTGAGGTCCGCCAAGTGCCGATTGATGGCGGCGTTGAACTCCGCTATTTGGCTGGCCGCGCTAGATTGTCGCGTTGCTCCGTAGACGGACGCGAGGCCGGTCAGGCCCGTTCCGATGACCCCGATCAGGGCGGCGATGGCCAACTTGGCAAAGTCATCGAGGCCGATGGCTGCAGCAGGCGCCGGCGCTGGTTGAACACTCCCAAACGAACCCGCTGTGTAGGCCCTGTAGAGCAGAAAGGCCGCACACGCACTTCCCGCCAGTATGTAGAGGACGAGTCCTATCCCGAGCAACCAGTCCATGACGCCCGCTCGCGGCCAACGTGGCGGCAGTGCAGGAGGGGCATTTGCGGTCTTCACCATCACTTCCTGCGGCATTGACCCTTGATGCACCGGCACGCGTTGTCGATGCAGTCGACGTTGCCCAGACAACTTCCGCTGCAAGATTGCATTGCTAGCATACCCGCGTCCGCCAAGCGATCGGGGACCCAGCGATAGGCATCGAGCTTTTGCTTGCCGGGATTGGCGAAGTCTTTGGCCAGTTCGTCGAACCGCTCTTGCGTGATAGACGGCACGAAAATCTGCTCATAAACCCCGCTGGGATCGACGAACCAGTAAATGCCGGTGCCCTGTTCATCCGCCGCTACGCCGTCCAAGGTATCCTTTCGCGTGATATTCTCGCCCATCGCGCCCTCCAGTGCCGAAGTATTTCATACCAGAAATTCTTATTCTTGATAGCCACGCCTCTTTTGGCGACAGCACGAATCAGGGCAGAGTCAGTTGCCAGGGCCGAATATTTACCGGCACACGCGATCACATACGATCCCGCGATATGCGAGCCTGACCCAGTATCAATGCACGCCGGTGGCAGCCCCACCGCAAGGATATGTTCACTTGGAAAACAGCACTGATGGGTCCATGCTATTCTTTCTATTATTAGCTGACGGGTTCTTGGCGTTTGCTCGCGCAGCAGCCATGCGACCTATCTCGCTGGCAAGCAAATAGCCTCGACTATAAGCTCTGGAGATGAGCGTTGGAGTCTATATCCTGCGGAAGCGCAGTAATTCTGCATAAATATCGCCAATGGCTTGCCACAGGGCGTCGATGTTCTTGATTGCCTTTATGCACAGGTGCGCCTTGACCTTGGCGAAGGTCATTTCAATCGGGTTGGAGTCTGGGCTGCAATGCGGCAGGAAGAGTAGCCATGCACCTTTGGCTCGTATGGCCTCTCGGCGGCAGGGCTCTTGTGGGCAGCAAGATTGTCGAGGATCACCACATCGCCCTTTGCCAGCGACGGAGTGAGCTTCGTTTTCCCCGTAGGCTAAGATGCGCCGGTACAGCGGTTCGGCGATGAAGTCTGCGTCTTCCAATATTCGAACGGTGCCTTTGAGCGATGCCGTTGGCTCCTCAGGCAGTGGCCGCGCAGCAGAGCACTGTTGTCGATCGATTGGATGGCTTGTTTCGCTTCAATGCAGCGAACTGCGATTAGACCCGGGGGCGAGTCCTGCCGAAAGACGCCGCATTGGCGGTTTTCTGCGGGTACGCTAATCGCAAGGCGACAGAGGCGTAGTGGGCAACTGGAGCTCAGTGGGCGTGGCCCGCCCAATGTCGCTGTGGAATGTCTGGCAGACTTGGATCGGCGCGATTGCGATCGCAAGACCAAATCAAACCCTCCCGCAAATTGTAAGAAATTCGATCAGAAACAACAGATCCACCTGCACCGATGCGATATCGTGATTGCAACTTTACGCAGCGTCAAGCATAGTATGTTGTGGTTTTTCTCTGAGGTAAAACTCGCGAGATGCACAAGATTGCGAACAGAGGCTACTTCTGTGTAGTGAGGAACGTCTGACGTGTTCAAGTACGCCCCCCCCGCCAACCAGGACGATCTCGCAGGCCGCCCGACGCGAGCAGGTTTCCTAGACGCCTGGCATGCCCGCATTAAGAAAAGTTTCGACACTGAAATCGCGCACGCGCCGACCGGCAACGCGCTGTTCTTCTCTGAGGTTTCCAACCCGGCGACAAGCGCCGAATTACCAGTGACGTGGAACGCCTTCCCTCTCTCGATCAAGCGGCAACAACCAACCAACACAACAGCCCGGTGGGAGGCAGCGGACCAGCTCGCTTCCGTCGATCGTTCACCCAACGGCCAGCCAGTTCCAATGCCCTTTCGGCAGCAGGACGAATACTGCGAATGGTTCGCTTATAGGTCGTCTCCGGCCGGGCCGATAGAGCGCATAGTATTTACAGCCGAGGCACCAGAATACTGGATCGAATTGGCGCAGCAAGATTTCGGTCGCGTAGTGGAACTCTACCAGTACCACGTTTCGCCACAGGTGAAACCGGACGACCTGAAGCTCGAACAAGACATCGTCTTTGGCGATGAAATACTTCCGAAAGGAACGTACAATCCCTACAACGAGTGGAACACCTCAAAGGGTGTGATGCACCTAACGCACGTTGCAAACACGCTCGGTGCCGAAATCGATCTCGCGGCGCGGGCAACGATCCCGCGAAGCGACACCAAGGGCAACCGTGTCACAGACGCAAGGCGCCTCGCCTGCGGATCCGATTTCGGGGACCCGAATCGAAGCAGCGACCCCAACATCGGACTTGGGGTGAACCTAACAGCCCTACCTGCGGTGGCAGGCGCCTCGCCACAATCGATTACCCTCGCTAATCCGGTAGCACTTTATCTCGATCGCATCGCACCGGGCGTCATTACTGACGAAGACGACAAACCACTGCCCGACTGGTTTAAGATAGTGCGAGGTGTTGGCGGGCGGGGCTTGATGGCAGTGCTTGAACCGCCACCCGGCGCTACCTTCGGCCTTGAAAAGGTACAAATCCTTGGAAAGGCCCTTACTCATGGCGGCCAAGTGGCTGAACATATCCAGATGGTATTGTATGCAAGGACCGCCAATCTGGGACATCCTGCCCCCCCTTTGGAGCGCTGCACTTTCCACTGCTGCCGCCCTGATACCGCGGTTCCAACAGAACAAATCAATCTGCGGCACCCTGCCCAAGGGACGAGCTGCGCCGGTGCGAATCCAAGGGACGCATTCCCTGAGCTGACCGACGGGGGAGGCGCCGCAGCAATGGCGGGACCGGCAACTGCCCCTGGGCCAAGGCCTCTACGGAGACTGAGCCGTCTCAGCGAGGCAATGGATGGCTAGCAATCCAGAACCCTCTCTAGACGCAGGCGATATCCAAGGAAATATTCTGCCGGGTTTCAACAGAAACGAACAGTGCTTCGTAGCATTCTCGTGCGAGGATAAGGAGGCCCTGCAAGGCGCGCTCGCGGCGCTACGGCCACGGCTGACGACGCTCACGACAGCTCTCGATCATCGGGATGAGCGCAAGCAAGCTTTCATCGCTGGAGCGGGGCGGCCACAACGTGGCGACCTCTGGCTCAATCTTGCACTTGGACCACGGGGCACTGAAGTGATCGGCGCAGGCAACGTGCGCGCGTTAGATCAGGCGTTCGACACGGGGATGAAGGCAAGCATAACCGGCGATCCTACAGCTGCGGCACTTCCCGATGGCACACCAAATCCGGCAAATCGGAACAACTGGGTGGTGGGCTCACAATCCAAGCCGGTCGACCTCTTGCTCATATTCGCTCATGATCAAGATGTAGCGGAAGCGGCCGAGCCGATCATAAAACAGGTCGCCTCACAGCTCGGCGCCGCTCCTAACTATCGTGAGAATGCGGCGCAGCTTCCTGGGAGCATCGAACACTTCGGTTTCCGCGACGGCGTCTCTCAAGCAGGTGTTCGCGGCTATGTTCGTAAGGACGGACTGGAGCGGCCGATCACCACGCGCTACGGGGTGCCCTCCCGCAACGGCATCGATTTCGGCAAGCCCGGCCAGCCGCTTGTGTGGCCAGGTCAGTTCCTCACTGGCCAGCCCAACTACCCTGGTGACGATCCAGGGTTGGCCCCCGAATTCACGAATGGCTCGTTCCTCGTTTTCCGGCGCTTATTGCAGGACGTTGAGGCGTTCGAACGCGACACAGCTGCAATGGCGCGGAAACTCAGTGAGGCTAGAGGACAACCGATCTCCCCAGAGGATCTGCGCGCGCGGCTCGTGGGGCGGTTCCAATCGGGTGCTGCGCTCATGCGGCACGAGCAAGATCCGGGCAAGGCCGAAGGACCCAACGAGATCAACTACTTTGCCTTCGGTACGGAAGTATCTTCGATCGTCCTCTCAGATGGAACCGCGGTCGTAGGATGTCCGGCCGATCCAGACATCCTGCGCGGGCGACGCTGCCCGGTTTGGTCCCATATTCGCAAAGTCAACTCGCGAGATCTTGGAACGGACCTCGGTGACGCGTCTCAGACTCTCGGATTTCAAATGTTGAGGAGAGGCATTCCATTCGGCCCGCTCTACAATCGCGAACGCCCCGAAGCAGTCGAGAACCAGAAGGAGCGCGGTTTACTCTTCCTGTCTTACCAACGCTCCATCGAACATCAATTCAGCACGCTCAATCGACGCTGGATGAACAACCGGGACGCCCCTCAAGCCGGCGGCTTCGACCTCCTCGTAGGGCAAGATGTTCTGGAGGACAGCGGCTTGTATGGCTCGAAATCGGCTGTGTTCTTTGKGCAATCGCCTGTTGGCGACGAGAATGGTACCATATTCGATGCTCCGACCCAGTGGGTGACACCTACCGGGGGCGCATTTCTTTTTGCACCCTCGATCGCTTTCATCGACAAGTTCGCTCCGGCGCGTGTTGCGTGAAGAATTAGAACTGAGACGAAGAGCAAAGATGGACTGCAATTTGAATGTCATTTGGATTCACGGGGCGCCCGACTGCGCGCTCTGCGATGATCCACCCATCCAGGTGCATGGGGTGAATGCGGATACGTTCATCATGCGCCAGAGTAAATGCTCGGAGCCAGGCACATCTGATTTGCCCGGTCCATCGTTTGAGGCGCCATTCATGTATCTATTGATTGGTCGTTCGCGTGCGCTTCTGCTCGACACCGGTGCAAGTGAATCGCCTACTGTCTTCCCGCTCGCATCGATGGTTACCTCGCTCTTGAGCAAGCATGCTGCGGCCCAGGGCCGGCAGCCCGTGCCGCTTCTAGTCGCCCACTCGCATGGCCATCAAGACCATTTGGCCGGAGACGGACAGTTTGCCGGCATGCCACACGTAGTTGTGATCAAGCCCGGCTTTGAACCGCTGATCGAGGCTTTTGGTGTCGATGCCACGCCAACCGGAACAGCAGCTTTCGACCTCGGTGATCGCGTCATCGACGTCATGCAGATACCGGGCCATCATGACACGCACATTGCCCTGTACGACCGCAATACGCACATCCTTTTGACGGGTGATACCCTCTATCCAGGTCTGCTGGTGATCAGTAACTGGGACGCGTACACGAAAAGCATCTCAACACTGACTTCCTTCGCGGAAGTCCATCCTGTTTCGTTCATTCTGGGGGCGCATGTTGAAATGACTGACCGGCCAGGAAAGTGGTTCGGGCTTGGCGCGTTGTTCCAGCCGGGCGAGCACCTCCTGCAGTTGAGTCACGCCCACCTCAAAGAACTCGACGCCGGCCTCCAGGCAATGGGATCGACCCCACGGGCAAGTCGCCATGCCGACTTCATCATTTATCCCGCCGGAAGCCCGCTGCCCTCGCTCTCAGCCTGACCTTTCTCGCCCGAAAAATCCGAACGCCCAATAACGGCCTGCCAATGCGCATGCCTCGGGGCCGAACACTTTGCTGGACAGGATGACAAACTAACCGGCCAGTCCAGAGGACACTCTCCATGCCGTATTAAATGGCATCTTCAACATTCTCGGATCAAAGTTTCGGAGGGGCAGGTGCGTGGGGCGCTACGGTCTGGTTTAGGGCAATACGCTGGTATACACTTTCGCAGAACCTGCTCTTGGTTACTTTCCGACTCGCCATATCATCTTGCGTCTGTTGGCGGGCGGCGCATGGGGCAGCTTCTTCTTTCGTGATTGGTTATTTACACAAAGAACAGACCCTCTTTTCCGCATTTCTATGCAACTCAAGAAGTCGAACTCAATTCACAAAATGTGTCTTCAAGGGCGTCCAGAAACAAGGAAACATCGTCCTCCGTCAAAACGAATGGAGGCGTCAGCCGGACTAAGCCTGGGTCGTGCGCCGCGATGCTCGTAAGGACGCCCCGGTCCAACAGGCCAAGACAGGTCGCGCTAGCAGTCTCGGCGCGGGCTGCCTGATCACCGGTGCTCGCGTTGATTCCTAAGAGGAGACCGCGGCCAACAATTCCGGCCCCAAGACCCCTCGAGTTGAGGATGCGGACCCCTTCGGCGATCTGCTCACTTCTTGCTCGCACGTTGGCTATGAGATCGCTTTGGTCGATGACCTCGAGCACTGCCAACCCACACGCCATGGCAACTCGGCCGCCAGACAAGGTTGATCCATGAATCTTTGCGCGAACACGGTCGGTGAACACTTTCTGAAAGATTTCCTCGCGCATCAAGACCGCAGACATTGGAATGAGGCCCCCTGTCAGGGTTTTTGAAACCACCACCATGTCAGGCAGGAAATCACCTCCTCCTGTCGAGAAGGCAAACCAGTCGCCCGTCCGCCCGAGACCAGTCATAACCTCATCAACGATGATTAGTGTACCTGACGCCCTAGCCGTGTGGGCGAGTTCGGCAAGCGATGTCGCATCCCACGGCGGTGTACCGCCGGTTCCTTGGACGATCTCAAGTATGACAGCCGCCGGCGGACCATTGGCTATCGCCGCCTTCAATAATCCCGCGTTCTGCGCAGGTATGCGAGTAAATGTCGGCCAGATTTGCGGAAATGGCTCAGACCAAATTCCACCAGACAAACCGGTACAAGCGGCAGTCAGCCCGTGAAATCCTCCATCAAAAACAAGAAATCGATTCCTGCCAGTGGCTGCAGCGGCGAACTTCAGTGCAGCGTCGATTGCCTCAGCACCTCCCGACGCGAAGTAGGTCTTTGTCAGTTGCGAGCCCGCAAGCCCGCACAGTTTCGCGGCAAGGTAGCCGGTCTCACTCGATATGCCCCAAGGGACGATACCCGGGGCTGTATTCTGAATCGCTTTGGCCAACGCGGCGATGAGCTGAGGGTGCCCATGCCCTAAAGCGGCGGCTCCGAAACCTGCCACAAGATCCAAGAAACGATTCTCATGCTCGTCGATAACATAGGCTCCATCTCCCGCCACGAACTGACGCAGAATCCCAATCTCGGAAAGCACATCCAGCCAAACGGGATTAACCGATTGTCGATACAGCGATACTGCTCGATCGAACGGACCGTTGGTCGGGTCGGAATGACTCAAATCCTCACGATCAGGCATCTACGAAACAGGAGTCCAAGTGGCACCCAGAAAACCATGCATCAGAAGCGACTTCTGCGGTCCGTAAAACTTTGCCACCCCGTTCCACGCCCTGTGGTTGAGCTCAAGTAGAAACAATAGCCATTCGTAAGCCCGTTTTTGCTTTATATCCGCCACGACCTCTATGTTTTGAAAAACGTTCCGGGCAATGCTTGAATGATGGAGATCTTCGTTGAGGTCGTCATGTCGTTGGGACACCCTACGAAACGTTGAATGATCCCGGCCAACCTCTGCGAGCCTATCTGACACTGTTGACGCGTCCCCGATCATTCCTTCTGTGACCATGACTACCGAAAAAAATGCGATGGGATCTCGATCAGAGGCCTCCGTCAAGGCGTCGACAAATGCAAAGTGCAATGGCAGCGGAATCGCCCTATCAAGGATTGCCCCGGTAACTCCCAAGGATTCGCAAGTCGCTTGTTCGAATTCTTCGTGCCCGAGTTCTTCAGAATAATATCTAAACATCAGTGCCCGAAGCGGACTTGACAATCGCTTTCGGAGCATTGGCGCTATGATTTCGACAAACCGTCGGGTTACGTGATATTCCTCGATGTAACAGCCCGTCACCAGCGGTGACCTGATGTCTTGCAGCGGCGTAATTCCAGATAGATAGTCGTTTGGCCCCCATGAAGCCAGCGCGTCTCTTGTCAAGAGTTCTGCTCGGCGCATAAACTCAAGCCCACTAACCACACCAATTTCAGGAAGAGCCGGAATCGGAAAACGCATTGCATCATCGCCAGCACTCTGCGTCAAACAATGGACAATCAAGGTCAGATGAGCATCCAAGTCGTGCTCGCTATAGAGTCCTCCCATTTCCTCCTCAAGGCGGTCGTTGAAAGTCTCCAGATCGTGGAGTTGTTCGCCAGCGATTTCCGCTAACATCAATGCTGTTGCGCACAACGCCGCTGGTGCAGATCTGCGCATATAGGAAAGCTCAACTTCAAGTAGCCCGCAAAAGAAGTTCTCATGCTTAGCTGCAGCAAAAAAGTCCGGCTCCACAACCCCAACGCCAGCCCTGCTTGATGAGATTGTTCTTAAACACGAAGCCGCATTTGCTTGAACTCGATCGCGCTGTTCCAATGTCACATTCGCGAGAACGCTCGCCGCAGCCTCTTTTACTCGATTAATAACTGATACTGCCTGTTTGGCCTGCAATTCTTCATTGTGGGCGACACTGTCAGTAATTAAAGATCGGGCATCTAAGAACGAGCACAGAACGCGCCAGTGCGAGGTGGTCTTGCCGCTGCATACTGCCTGCCACAGGACTGCGTCTGCGCTACGCAGTTCTGACAATTCATTTTGGAGACGCTTCGCAACATCGACGCTGTCGCAAGCAAGCCTGTACACTTCATTTCCAGCAGTAAGCGCGACTACAAATCCGCCCGGTTCGCGATCAATCCGATCGACGCACAAGCGCGGCCGATGGTAACGACTTAGGGTCCAAGGCTCCATATTTCGATCAAACAAATATACGTGGCATGGGCGAATCCACCTTGCCATAGTAATTCATGATTTGCTCCTCCAACTGAATAATCGTTTCGATCATCAGCGCTACATGAGCCTTCACGACTTCGCACGTCTCGAAGCTTATCGCGCCTTCAAGCGTCAGGAGGTCCCTGGAGATATCACCGTGATCGAAATCAGCATTGAGATCAGCGTGTTCCCTAAAGGGCAGAAAAAACTCCGAAGGTAGGGATAGGGTCTCACACCGCCGATCAAAAGCGTCTACGAATTCCGGGCGTGCCTCTTCGAGCAAGAATAGACAGGCCTTAAAGCTCATGGGGTGCTGTCTCGCATAGACGCCGAGCGAGGCACCAAGCGAGAATGTCGCTGGCAGTGGCTGATGCTGATCCATTCCTTCCACTGTAATCCCTACAGCTTCCAAAGCAGCCCCGATGAACTTGTCATGGCCGATCTCGGAGGAAAGAAAATTCTCCAAAAGGCGACGTTCCGCCATCGAATGAGCTGACGCCACAGCTGGCGCGATGAGTCCGGGCGCAGATCGAACAAGCCAATAGTATTCCAGCCCATATCCAATCAGGTGTCGGGTTGTAGCTGCCCCGTCAACCAGGGCGCGATAAAACGTTGAGCTAGCTGCACTCTGCGCAACTCGATCTGCTATTCGACGGAGCTCGCGATAAAGCTGCGCCCCGCTGACAACCTCGGCGGCACCGCTATCCGCTTCCCGCAGAAAGCGTAAGCTATTGAAGGTCTCAATTAAGTCGCCTGCTTCATCGACAATTTCAGGGAGCCGGTTAGGCAATTCCTGAACTCTTAAGCCGCCATTCTGAAGGTCGCCAAACATGCGTGCTATAGCCACCCGGGCTTCTCCAGGGAATTCGAAGCGGCAATGCCGCGTCCCTAAAGTTACTACTGCATTTTCAGGTTGCAGATCGACGGTCACGCCCTCGCGAAACCTCGGGCAGGTGAATTCGGCACTTTCCTCCATGATTCATCTCCCTTAGAGATCCGAAACGCGTCGAAGGAGTGGAGCGTCGCTTGTGTAGTGGCGCCAGACGCCCGTGTAGAATCCATCATACAGATCAACCAACAGCGGCGTCTGAGCACGAAGACGCGCTACGGTAGCGGAATCCAGTGCAGGTACATGCCGAAACAACTCTCGCGTTAGATTCCCGTGGCCAGCGCCGGTGTTGATATTCGAGTGGACCCTCAAAGGCTCGATGAACTCATGAGAAAACTCCGCGCGTTCGCATGCTTCGATAAAACTATCTTTCTTAAGACCTTGGCCTTCTAACAAACCGAGGGTTGTGAAGAAAAATAGTGGGTCATTGTGCGCCCAGTAGGCCAAGGAATTACAGAGCGCCATCGTCTCTGGCAGAGGAATTGCTCCGCGCATGTCTTCGCGGGTCAGACCTACGGAGTTCAGCGATCGCAGTAAAATCTCATCATGCCCATACTCCTCACCAAAAAACTTATTCATGACAAGGCGAACCTCAGTCTGAGGAACGTAGGAAAGAACGGGTGCGTCAAAGTAACTCTCACGAAACAAGAAATGCCAATTCTCAATAACCATTCCGATAGCAACGCGCTGCGGCAGGTCACCTGGACCCTCGACAGCAAGACAAGTCCGCCAGAAAGGATTTTGGTAGATTGTCTTTCCGCAAAGCTCCTCGACCATATCCTCCAAATCAAGGACTACATCTAGTGCTGAATGGCACTCTGCCCTTGCAGCGTCATCGATTACGCCGGCTTTGTCCAATGATTCGATCAGTGAGAATACGTCATCCACCGCCAGCGACGGCTCAAGTCTGGCCACGTCGACAATACTAATGTCGCCGTTTAGCCGACCAAGAATCCTAGCAATGACCGAGGGCGGCACGCCGTCCCCACGGACCTCGTGCTCTATTCCACGACTTTGAATGACTACATTTTCGTTAGTTGCTCTAAACACACCATTTAGGCGGGGCAGGCCCGGAACTCCGTGCATCTCAACCTCAATGATTTCGGCCCTGATCTCATGCGATCAAGTCGACACAAAGGGAATGATGGATTATGCGCGAGCAGTTAAAGATGAAGTGCTATCAGGGTTGGCCGCGCCGCGCCGGTGTTCACCGTCACCAAGAACCTCTTGCCGCCCGTCTTTCCTGTCTTGACATAAACGTCAGCACTTGTGGCATCGAACGCCGACTTTATTGAATCATCAGAGGTTATTTCTCGGATTGTCGCGGCGCTCTCGTCTTCTTTCTCTGCCATGCTTTCTCTCCATCTATCGGTAAGATGACACAACGTTCGTCAACGAGAATTTGTGAACCACTTAAAGTAGCAGGCACGGTCTTAGGACGCAACGTCAAAATCGAGTTCTTAGGGACGGACCCCGTCGAGATACTCGTCCGTCAAGTTTCAGACCCAGCTTCATCCCAGTTATGCGGCGCTGATCAGACCCCTTACTTCCACCCAACCACAGCAGCGCAAGAACAATTAACCCAAAAGCTGCATCCGCGGCGCCCGTTCGTGCCTAGTCCTCGCGATGTGGGCTTCGCTTCCCGCGGCCCGGCGTCCTCGGTTTCGACGCATCAGGAGCAGCGGCGAGGTCCTCTGGCTCGACAAGATAGCGGACATTAATGGTAGGCTGACCGACTTTGGAGAGAGGAAATCTCGTTCCGATTGCCCGTTGCCCAGGGACATGGATTTCGATGGAAAGTCGCCGGTCAAGAACCTTTGCCGGAGCGACGCGAAAATCGACCGCCACCTTGGCGTTCTGGCTGCAATTCTGGCACATGCCCGGATTGGTCGGCTGGAAGAACGCCTGGCGCGCAACCTCCTTCCCATCGGCGAGAAGATGGACGACGAAAGTACCGGGTATCGCAGCGCGATTGATGTCCTTGACCCTGATGGATAGCGGTGCAGCGCCGTCGATCCGGAACGACTTCACGGCGGCTACGTTGCCACCCGTGTTCTCGAAGGTCATGGTCGGCACCCCCTTGGCTGGCGGAGCGTAGTCGATATCTGCCATCGCGATCGCATCGGAAACGTGAGCTTCAAAGGGAGGCAGCACGCCCAGGGCGGGCACGTCGAGCCATGCCGTCGGTTCGAGGCAGGTCGACTTAAATCCCGCGAGCGTGGTTGCTTGATGCTCTTTTTGCCATTGCAGCCAGATCCGATCGAGATTGCAATGATAGAACCAGAAGCTGGGGTCGAACGAGGAGATGTCCTGGTTTTCCATCGTTGTCCCACACGCCACGTGACCGTTGTCGTGAGCTGGCCAGAAAGTCCTGTTGAAGGCTTCCCAGGATGTTTGCTTCAGCGAGTTGGCGACCTGAAAGGAGATGTTGTAACCCTTCATGTTGGTCACAATATCGGCAGCAGGATAGTGACTTGTCGTGAGCGGATCGTACCCATGCTCGATCTGGCCCTGTAGGCGATATTGCGCGAACGGCTCCTCATAGAGGAATGCGGGAGGTTTGGTCGTGATGTCCCAATAGGGCAACGTCACGTCGCTGCAGCCTGGCACCGATCGAAGCGCATCTTCAAAAAGCCTGAGGTGGATACGATGCCACGCCAGAAAACGGTTCTCATGGTGCAGGCAGTGGAAGAGCGGGTTCTGGTCGATCGCTGGAAACCAATGGACGCCTGCAAGGGCAAAGTAGCTCTGGGCGTCGGACGGGTCACGCGCCATGATACCTCTGAAGGCATCCTTGAGCTTTCCGAGTCCTTTTGTGCTCAAAGCCGAAACCTCGGTGCGTACGCGTGCCGGCGGCCCTGCCATGGCGAACGCATTCACCTGCCCGGCGCTTTGCACAAGGGGTGTGCCAAGAGGATAGTTGTCGGTAATCCAGTTCAGAAAAGTCTGGACGCGGTTCTTGCTCCATTTTGAACCGTCGAGCGGCATGGCGCCCGACTGTGTCTGTGAATAGATAGATACCGCATTGGTCACGACACCATTATAGGTTCCGAGATCGATGCTTTTCTTGAGCATGTGATCGATATCGTCCGGGGTGAAGAAACTGCGGATTTGGCCAAACCAGGTCGGATGATCAACCAGAGTATCATTGTCGGTTTCTACCATCGCGGCCGTCCCCCTCCGGCTAAGAAAAGTCTCAGTGAACGCGCTCGCCCGATGCCAAGATCGCCCCACCAACTTTCGGAACCTGCCGGTAGCTCACACTTAATTCGTTGCCATAATACGATTGGATGCCCCTAAAAAACATGTCGAAACAATCAGAGGTGCGTCTTATCGACTTAAATATACTTTCCATCTCATGAGCCGACAACATACCCCTGTCTCGCATCAATGGCTCTATCGACAGTTGTGAATGTCCAAGATCAACATCAATACCGTCATGAGTCTGACATGCCTCAAATAACGGCGAGGCAAATGGATAAGACTTCTTTAGGAACCTGTATTTATCCACAATGCTCTCGCTCGTGGCCGGCTCGGACAATGGCTGCATAAGCGCAAAAACGCTTGCGTACTGTAGCTCCCCGCCCTCTGCTGCCTCCCAAAGGTGATTGAGCAGGCCCATCGTCGATGGCAGCGGAACACGATTGTTGATATTGCCTTCCGAAAGGCCGCATCGGATTAACCCACGGCGAAATATCTCGTCGTGGAACGCTTCCTCCGCGAAGTGGCTCCACAGGCCGCCCAGGGATGCCGTCGGACCGTCAATTCGACTTGCACCTCTGGCCATATACTCGCGTGCAGCACGCACAAATATATAAAATTCGATTCCCCAACCCAGCACTTGATCTCGGGTAGCATGGCCTCCAAACAGAGAAAGCGGGAACCGCTGGCACATAACGTGCTTGTTCCAGAACCGGCCAGCGCTCCGAACTCTTTCGATTGCGCTGCGCGCGTCGGTCATCTCTCCGAAAGACGCATTCAGGACAAAATCTTCCGACGAAAGCATGTCCAACACACTTTTCACGCTCGCAATCGAATATCCCGATTGAGAAGCAATTTCCTCAACGCTTCCGACCTTTTCAATAGCGTCGAAAACAGCCGCGCACAGCATGGCGCTATCCCCCGAAAAACGGAGACGGACTTCCGCATCCTCAACAAGGCAGCTGTCTTCGATCATTGTGAGCGCGACGTCAGGATGGCGAATAAACATACCGGTCTCTCGGTGAATTTGTTTGAACAAACCGGTATCTTATGCCTGCCCGGTACGGTGACATATAGTAATACCTTTCAATCTCGTCGAACCACATAGAGAGCGTCTCGCGAAACAGGCTAACCGTTTGCAATATCGTGTTTGCTCTTTCTTCCTCAATATATTCTATCGGGTTAAAGACGTCGGCCATTACATCGCCATGCTCGAACTCCTCATCGAGATCAATGTGCCGCACCATCGGCTCCACAAATCCGCTTTGATCAAGGTCGTAATTTTTCTCAACCAACCCGTAGAACTCTCTCGCTCTGCCTGAATCACTCCCCGTGGACTCAAGAAGGCCCGAGCAGGCGGCGTAAGCCAGGGGATCGATCCGCGCGGCACGCCGGGCCATATTCAAGACGGCTAGAGTAGACGGCAATGGCCCCAATTCATCAATGTGCAGAGGATCTATCTTTCTTCTTGAAAGGCTCTCCGCAAAGAATTTGTAATGATCGTACTCTTCCGAATAGTGGTGGGCGAAAATCGATTTTATACGCTGATCTTGGCATAGCGATACAGCATATGACAGGCGGGCGTTTGCGCCGCGAATGAAATGATAGGATTCAATCAGCCAGCCATCCACGACGCCAGATCTAGCGGTGCCATCAGCAAGCGAGGTCCAAAGCCGATGAGAGAAGAGCGTGTCATTCCATTGCTTGTAGCAAGAGGACAGAACAGCGGAAATTTGGCTGCCCTTGAAAAAGGGTAATTTCTCCGCAGTGACGAGCTTCTCTCGGGAAAGGGTCAGCAGAAACTCTCGAACAATATCGATATCAACATTATACCTTGCCGCCAGATCCGGAGGCGAAACCTGATCGTTAATATCCCTTATTATTGAAAATCCTATACCGGGTGGAATCCCTTCGAATTTTATCTGTTCCTCGCCGTTGGACAAAACCAAGGATTTTCGAAAAGAGTCCACTGAAAGAGGGAAACTGAGCGAGACGTTGCTGTCCATTTCAAAGTGCCTTGCCAAAGAAGCAGACGACGTTTGAGCCGTCTGCTCCTTGCCTACTTAACGATGACGCCTATTGCCTTGGAAACCACGACCTTTCGTTCTCGGCTTACCTGGATCGTGATATCTTGGCCGCGGCCGGAAGGGTCCGTTTCGACAATCTTCACATTCTTGGCGGTCCCGGGGGGAACGTGAACGATGACATCCTCACCGGTGGCAGTCTTTTCTCCTGACATTTTCTCCTCCATTAGATGCAAGAAGAGTTTCTGCCTGTCAGCTTTTGGAGTCAACAAATTTACGTCACAACTTCTAAATAACTCAATATATGCGTTCTTATACACGCGATTCTTACCCCGCGATCTTGTATCGATGGCGCGCTCGTCGGCTCGGCCGACAGCATCTCGTCAAAAATGCAACGTCACGACCATTTTCGCAGCAGATCACATGCCCTCGTTCGCGGCCTCCATTTCTGCCGAGGTTAGGATACAGACTGGCCGGCTTTTGTCGGGTGTTCCTACCCCAGATGGTTCAAGCTTCAGGATGGCTCCGACGCCGTCCCCGCATATCGGTTCCCTGGCCGCTTCCGTGTTTGCGATGCAGTCGGTCACCGCCCCCGGAACCAGCCCGGCAGACGTTTGTCTTCTGCAAGATCCAGTTCAACGCGCAGGCCATCGCTAGTCTCAACACCGATCGTAAACGCGCCCCAGGCGTAGCAGGAGAAGGTCGCTTGGCCGTCGATCACGCGTACAATCTCGGAGCTCGGCGTGAAGGTTGGATGGAGATAGAAGGTCACCGGCCCAAGCAGTGGCTGGCCGGCGTTGTGGCTGGCCACCATGAGACGGAGTGCCAGGATCTCCTGGCTGACGGATTCCTCAAAAGACTTCAGCGACAGGGTGATGCCTTTGTAGTCGGCGCTTCCGCCAAACCGGCCCTTATGGGGGTCGTCGTCGAGAGCGCTCGTCATGCTGCCGCTCTCGACGAGATCCATCACCTTAAGCGCTGCGGCCCTGACCGATGGTGCTAACGAAGAGAGTGGAGTGGCTAGCGACGATGCGAGCTGCCGGACCAGCGCGCTATCCGGCTTTAGCCACCGCTCCGCCACGCCGGAACGCAGTATGGCCTCAATGACAAACCCGGCTGCGGGCTCGATATTCGACACATCGAACCTGCGAATCGGCTCCCTTGAACCGAAGCCTTTCGCAACCTCGGGAGACCGGCTGAGTATGTTATTCAGTCCATCAACGAGCCGGGCCAGGTCGATTTGGATCCCGCTTACCGAATCCGTCGCAGACCCCGCGCCGGTCCTGGCAGGCGCGGTGCCGGCAACAAGCCATGGAATTGCTCCCGGATTGGCCCTGGCGGCAGTCGCGGCGATCAACGGATCGACGGCCATTGCCGGATCACCCACGCTATGGCCGGACGCCCAGCGCCAGGCAATCTCCAGCATGGGCGCCACCAGCAGCCCCGGCGCGGACGGCAATGCTCCGGGCTGATCGGCTGCCAGCCTCCAGCCCAGGCAGCGCACGTCCGGCCAGTCCTTGTACTTTGAGAGCTTGTGGTGCAAGGTTGTGGCCTCGTTGATGCCCGCCGTCAGTTTGCCGGGCGCATCCGAAAGCACGGTGGTAAGACGCTCGATCACGCTCCCGGATATGGCGATCACGGCAGCAGCTGCATACAGATGCAGATAGGGATCGTCGTCATCGATAATCATCGCGGCAACTGAAGGATCAAGCGGCGCGGTCCGCGTGCGCAGCTTGTGCAGCAGTGTCTCCGCCGTGGCGGTCGCTTCCGCTAGACGGTTACGTGCGGTGCCTGCCGCCAGCGACACCATGGTCGTGCGTGCAGGATCTATGCCGCGCCGCTTGCGTATTCGCGCATCACCCTTCTCCTGGGCAATGACCGAGGTTTGTGCATAGGACAGCAGCACAACTGTCCTTCGGCGCTCAATTGCATAAACAGTCTGCTCGACAATCTTGCGCTCGAAAGTCTCATAGCGCAGAACAAACGGACCGGGCGCAACGGAATGCCCAACAATCGTCCAGCTGGCCGCCACACCATTGTAGATGCGCTTCTGGTCACGGCTGATCCTTCTGCCGTTTGGATCGCGCAGTTCGATATTCTGGCCAAGATCCGTCTTAGTCTGGTCGTCAGTAGCCAGCACGRCGACAAGGATCTCGGCGCCGCGCGTCAGGGTTGGCTGTGCCGCGATGGCGTTGGCAATCTCCTGGAGCCGGCCGTCTTCAGGCGGACCGTCGCTTGCACCGGAGCCGACGTCTTCGGGGATCCGCAATGTCGCACTCTCCCGAAGCCGAACGATCCACTGCCGGCCGCGCTCGCCCGCGGCCCATCGAACAGTGTAGACACCCTCGGAAAACGCCTGGTCGAGCAATGTCACGCCGCTCGCAACTCTGGAGAAGCCGCCGTCGGTTACCGATATCTCAGCGCCCAGCGGTGCGGTCACCACGAGGCGCCCACTGCCTCGCCTGCTGGCTGTGTTTGCCGCTTCAGATGCTGACATGGGTATCTCCCGGACCAACATGGGGGAAGGCCTTGAGCTCCTGGCCAGCAGCGGTTTCCAGCGCATAGACACCTGGCACAAGCGGTATCGACTGCGGCTGCAGCGTTCCAGTCAGGGGCATACGGATATTGGCTGGCCCGCCAACCAGCATGATTCCAACACCGAACGTCGCCTGCGAGAAAGTAACGACCAGATTGGAACCCGCGCCGATGGCGGGGCCGGAGGCGAGCACAAGTTGCCAGGGCCGTGGCTGTTCGTTGAAGTCTGGATACTGGGAGGCCGGTCTCACGAGATCGACTATGCCTCCCGACACATAATCATCGAGATCACGAAAGGTCAGCCGGCCTCCCTTGCGGTGCTCACGCAGACCGTTGACGAGCAACTTCGAGAATGCGCCGCGGCTAGGCGCGTCGTGCGGAACCTCATAGGCGACGGCCTGAGGCTGGGCACTGCGCGCTATTCCGCAACGCTGGTGATGGCCGGGGTCGGCGATGCGGTCCCAGAGGCCTGCGGGACGCGACACCTTGATCGATCCATCACTACGGCATGCGTCAAGGAACAGAACCAGTTCGGGCGGGCCCTGCGCCTTAAGCATCCGCATCATGTCGTCGCAAGGTACCAAGCCCGCGGTCCGCGTCGTCGGGTGATAGTTGCCACCGACAAAACAGGTCTGGGGGTCCTCCAGATAGGACTCCGGCCGGGTCTGGAGACCGTGCCCAGCGAGGAAGACGTAGAGCCGGGACGCGCCAGCCGCAAGGGCGGCGGTCGCGACGAGCCCGATCGCCATGTTGATTTCCGACGCGGTGGGAGGTCGCCCGAAATCTGGCGCTACCATAGGCCATTTTTTCGGCGTGAGCATGAATTGATGAAGCCGCTGGAGGTGAGCGGTTGTCGGCGATGGACATGTCCAGAAATAGAGATCGTTCGCCTGGACATTGCCCCCATCAGGGTGAAGTGCCCATTCAGCGAACTCCCCGGCGTCCGCAACCGCACCGTGCAGCTTCTCCATTCCCGAATCGGTTGGATAATCATTGATCCCGACGATGAAAGCCCAGGCCGCCATCGGGGACCTCAGGCGAAAAACGTCGCCACGCTCTTTAGCGTAGCGATCTCGTCATCGAATGCCCCGTGCGAGACGGCGTCGCAGTTGAGGCCATCTCCTCCAGTAACCTTGGAGAAG
The DNA here is from genome assembly GCF_056404855.1 of Mesorhizobium sp. P2_B11. Classification (NCBI taxonomy): domain Bacteria; kingdom Pseudomonadati; phylum Pseudomonadota; class Alphaproteobacteria; order Hyphomicrobiales; family Phyllobacteriaceae; genus Mesorhizobium; species Mesorhizobium sp. P2_B11. Next base: position 696,661 of record NZ_JBFUDF010000001.1, on the reverse strand, counting down.
ACCATGCGATCCGGTCCGGCGGCCAGGAAGGCTCTCACGCGCTGGAGCGGAGGACCCTCGCTAGCATCATTGAGCCAGCTCGAACCGGGATCCTGGAAGCGCTGCATCCCGAGCAGCGGCGCATCGGACATCTCGCCTGATGCGCCTTGCTCAAACAGGCCTGAGACAAGATACAGCAGAGATGACGGATATATGAACCCGAGCCCCCTCCCCAACAGGGCGTCTCGGCGCTCGACCGCGTCCTGCATTGCGAACATGCGAAATCGACGGATGCGCGCCTCTGACGCCCCCAGAGCGGCAGCAAACTTCAGGGTCCGGACGGCGGGAGCCAGGAACACCAGGTCGGTCTTGAGATCAGGTTTGTGCTTGTCCGCCCATAGCAGCAGATCGCTTGCGAAGATCGATCCTGCACTGTGCGCGACGATAAGCAGCTTGGCCTGCGGATTGTCCGCGATAGCGGCAAAAAGGCGGCTGCCGAGGCCTGTGGGCTCGAAGTGCTCGGAAGCGTTGTCCCTCATCATGCCCCAGATCGCCGATCCGATGACGCCGGCGTACAACTCCCGTGCGATTTCCTCAACGATGGTGGCGTGCAGACCGTGATCGTGGCCCTCGCGATACCGATTGATCGAGCGCATACCGATTTTCACGCCATGTGTGATGATCTTGCGGACGATCTCGCCGGAGATGACACCTCGTGTGGAGGAAAGCGTGGACGCCTGCGCCTTCAGTTCCTTCTGGATCTTCGTGTCGAGCCGGTCGAACGATTCCTTGCCCAGCGCAGCGTCTCCCGACGAACCTTTTCGAGAGACCTTGGGATGACCGGCAGCAAGGCTTTCTTCAATGCCGCTCGCCACCTCCTCGATGTCCGTGTCGAGTTGCAACTCCAACTTCAGCTCGCTCTCCATGTCAGCCTCATCAGCCACTGCGATTGCGGACCTGCTACCCGTTGGCGCGATATAGAGGGCGTCGACATCACCGAACGGATCGTCGCTGCCGGATGCCAGTCGAGCCTGAATGTTCGCCGGGGTCAGCACGCGCTCCTGCGCCAATGACCGTCCAGCAATGGTGTTGACACGAACCTTGCCGCTCACGAAGCTGAGCAGCCGCTTAAGGATCGCTTTGTAGAGGCGATCGTTTGTCGCAAGGTCCTTCCACTTCCGGGCAAGCGTCTCGAAGGTGCCGGTCCGCCAGACGACATAGACCTGCTCCCAGTCAGCCGGCGCATTGTAGGCGGCATCGCCCGTGCCCGAGAGCCGGCCAGCCATATTCTCTGCCGAGGCCTGATCAACAAGGCCACCATGCAGATGCACCAGCACCTTGGGCGAGCCCTTGCCGATCCGCTCGATGAGCGCATTCAGCGCCTTCTCATTTGTCCTGTCGAGCTTGCCACCCGACGTCCGAAGTATCGTCACCCCCATGACTTCTCCCTCTCGTGACTTGCCGCTGGCAGAATGGTTCGTTCAAAAATGAATCAAGACGGGCGAAGGCATGGCAAATGGCGGAACTGCCTCGCGCTCAACGATATCGAGCGATGCGTTTTGCGCGATCCAGCTTCGCTAGAATTTTGAGAGCGCGTACTGCAAGGCAGCATCCAAATTCACCAGCCCTGCTCCCGTTGCCAAATCGATGCCCGGCCCTGCCGGGCTGTTGAAGCGCTGTGGAAAACTACGCCCGACGACCACATCGACCGCGGTCTCTGTTAGCGCTTCAATTACTTGAGCGGGCACCAGCGCAGGCTTTGCGCCCAACAGTACGGCTGCGGCCCCAGCCAGTTGAGGAGCCGCCGCCGATGTGCCAGAAAACAGTGCCCACCCGTCATCGGCCAGGGTTCCGTCGGTAGAAGGATCGTCATCGTTAGGCGCGGCTTCGTCAAGATCGATCGCGCAGCCAGGCGGTACGGGCAACATCAGATACTGGGCCCGCGGCTGCATGCCCACCAAACCACACACTGTGGGAACGATATGTTGGTCAAACCAGGTGCTCTGGTAGCCACTTGCATAGTCAGAGGCTCGCAAGTTGCCGTTCTTGTCCATGTTGACGCCACCAGCGGCCAGGACCCCTTTCACCTGAGGCTCCACCGAAAATTGGCCGTTGCCGGCCGAGAAAACGACCAGGGTATTATGCTCTATGGCGTCTTGAATTTCGGCTGCCAGCGCCATGTCGGCCTCGTCGGGGAGGCCAGCCGGCGGATACGTCCCGTCCCCTCCCCACGAGCAGGTTATGATCTTCGCGCCTATTTCCTTAGCCTTCAGGAATCCTGCTACGGCACCTACCAGGTCCCCGTTGTTGTTGCTTGCCCGTATCGGCTGAAGCTCGCATTCCGGTGCCAGGGCAAAGACGTTAGCGGACTCGCCAGTGCCGTGACCCTGAGGGTCCTTGCTGCGATTTGTTCCTTCCACGACCGCCACGGGCGTTCTGATCTGGTAGCCGTTGGCCGTAAAGAAGGGGTGGCGATACCATCCTGAGTCCGGCATCGCGACCAGAACATCCTTGCCTTTGAAGCCCTTGTTGTGTGAGGCGATCGCGTTCAACGTGAGAGCGACGTCGCCTGGAACACGCAGGTGGTACTTGGGCGAGGTTGGAGGAACTGGAGAAGGGAAAACGGCATGATAGATGCGCGGTTTTTCAAGGACGATGCCATCGATCTTGAGGCTCTTCGACTTGACCATCCCAACGCCGAGGGCCATTGGCTGCTTGTCACCGACAATATCAAGATGCGTGACGTACTGGCTGTAGCCGCCGGCGGAATAGACGAACCGCTCCTTTGCATGAAGCTTAGCGCCGGTAATCGTTTCGTAAGCGCCGCCAGGAGCGGCAACCGAAAACCCGAGCAGGCTTTCAGCAACGATTGAAAAGCCGCTCTTCTCAAGTTCGCGGCGCACGGTATCGCGATCGCCCTTGGTAGCGCGATAGGCCTGGGACGTGGTTTTGAGTTTTTTGTTATCCTCCTCAAATACCGATGCTTTTCCTCGCACAGACACATAACCCATCACCATTCCCGGGATTGGGTTGTCAGATACGGTTTCGATCGGGAGGCCAAAACGGGTCATCGTGCTCTCCATATCTCTCAGCTATGATAGGAACGCGGCTCAAAGAGTGTGACGCTTTCGACGTGGCTGCGCAGTTCCGCCGGCAGCGGCAGGGTAGCTGCAGGCGCGATTTCATTTAGGGAGACGGAGAACGCTTTTTCGATTTTCGATCTCGATCCTGTCAGCAACGCGCCAACCTTCATTGGAGCGACCGCAAGCCCATGCTGTTCAAACCAGCTGTGGACGACCTCGGTGTCCGCGAGCGGATTAAACTTCACGAAAAGCTCGACATGTTGGTCTGTCATTGTTTTGAATGATCTACTTTGTATCCAGAAGAGAGCACTATCGTAGCAGATCGTCGCGGACATTTGGTATGATCCTGTTCAGATCCTGTTGGATGAAACGCCTGATAAGCGTGTCGTCCAGAATGGATGACCCTTCCAGCGCCGTTCCATCTGATAAATCGCTCGCCTTTTCAGAAGCGCTTTCTGGAATGTCGCTGCGCGCTGCCTGGCATACGCCCGCAACGGCGTGTCTGTGCCATGGTCCGCAGATGCGGAAATGGCTGTCGCGGCAGCCACCCCATCGGCAACCGCGCGCTCGATTCCGGTCCCGGATACCGGGTCCAGCGATAGTGCGGCGTCCCCCACGGGAATCCACCGACCTCGCCACAGCAAGGTGCGCGCGGACGTTCTTGCGCTGGAAACCCTCAAGACAGCAGCACAATCCCATTGCGCTCGGGCCTTGATAAATCTGGTCAACGAAAGTTGCTCACGCACGAACTGGTCACGGCGGAGGCCAGACACAAGGCTGGCATCCGTGAACAGGCAGACAATCTGGCGATCGGAACTGATCCGGCAGGCATACCACCATCCTGCGGCACAGGATTCCACGATTGCTCCCTCGTCCTCGAGACCGGCACAATCCGCCTCGAAGGAAAGACAGACCTGGTCATCGAAAAAGAGCCGTGCAACGTCTGTGTAGACAATCGACTTGGTTCTTGGTCCGACCGCCTCGACAACGAAATCGGCATCAAGCTCGAATTCCTCGTCCCCGCATACTCCGCTTAGATGCCACCGATGCCCGTCCCATCCACAAGCAGATGCTCTGTAGCCCTCCAGCACGTCCACGCCGATCGATTTCGCGGCATCAAGCAGGGCGCGCTCAAACGCGGACCGGATCAGAACAATAGCTGGTCCAGCCGACCAGAACTTGTACGAATGTCCTGCCAGCTCCGGCGTCCCCCAGCACGAATGGAAATGGGACAGCGGGTATGAAGCCTCTGAAGGCAGGGCGATGCCGAACGTGCTGGAGATATATTGAACAAGCTTCGGCCCGCACACCTCCCCTGCCCGCCACACTGCTGGACGCTCGCTGTTCAGCAGTGTCACGGCATATCCGAGGCGACCCAGGGCAAGCGCACAAGCGCATCCTGCCGGTCCGGCCCCGACGATCACGATACGGCCGCCTCTGTTCATGGCGTATTTGGCATCGCGGGATCTCTTTCGGCTTCCAGAAACACCTCGTTTGCACCGTCCTGCACTATGAAGCCTAGCCGGGGAAATCGCTCTACCAACAAACTGTGCTTACTGGCCCCGCGGACCCAGTTTTTGTAATTATCGTGATCCTGGAACGCGGTATCTGGCCTCTGGCTTGGCCACCAGTTGGTATTGCATTTGAGAAAATCCGCTTGCCAGGGCTGGGCCATCAGGGCCGTAAGATCGCCGGCTGCCACCGTCGATTGGTCGATGCGGAAGTCAAAGGGGGAAGTGTACAGCGTGGTATCGAGGACTATGATTCCGGCTTCGATGCCTGGGCAGAAACCTTGTCCGACCGCCCCCTCGAGAGCGGCTCTTGTCAATCCGTTCGCGGTTGGCGTTGGACCATGTGAGGTTGGCGTATCGTCAAAATTCCCTGCTACCCACGCCGCGAGATTCGATTTCTGCGCTTGCCTGATTTCAAACTTTGGCCCTGCCGGATCGGTATGACCTTCAAGCAGTTTCTCTGCTTTCAGGATCAGCGCTTGCACCGTGGCACGTAGTGGCTGATCCGAGATGGACCTGCTTCGCAGCTTCGGATCTTCAAACGACGGGTCTTGCCACGTCGCTTCATCCTGCACCCATCGATAACGGCGTGCTCGCTGGATCAACGGCAGGATGTCGAGATCAAATGATGGGACCGCAGCCGGAGGCGCCAGTCCCAGCTGGTCGATCCCGACTTGCCGGATGACATCATAGAGCGTGACGATCCCGCCAATGCCCGGAGCGTAGTCCGGAGGCGCCACGACGACCCAAGCGCCGCCCTCGGCATATACGGGAGCGTCGCCGGCACCCATGCTGATTTTCGCCGTAACCGGTCCGTCAGAAACATCGTCATACCATTTGGGATTTCGATAGTAGCTGCCTCCGATCGGGGTGCCAGGCGGTGCGCCCGATATTCCATTCCCCCCAAGCACAATGAGCATGCCGTTGGCGTCAGTGCGAAGACTGCCAAGCTCGACCGGGACTTCAAATGCGGAACCGTTGGCGGTTGTCTTGAACATCCCATCCAGTGTCGGACCGATCGCACTGGCGCCCGCGACGGACTTCGTGCCTCCCTTGATGCGCATTCCCGCTGCTGCTGCGTCGAGAGCGGGCCGCGTGGACTTGATCGGCGGGTTGGGCGGTCGAACAATTGCTGACTTTTTATTCTCAAGGGTCACGGACCACTCCACCGTCGCTGACGGAGGCAGATTTGCCGGCGTCCAGGTAACCCCGTCCTCCGATTCGAACAGGTGAAACCGCGCACCCTGTTTGCGCAGTCTCGTCTTTCCGGCATTCTTGAATCTTGTCACAGGGGCGCCGGTTGCAGCCTCTGCCGGCCCGCCGCCGGGGATCTCTGGCCCCAGGAAAAAATCCTGGTCCTCGCCCAGCCGGGCAATACCGATCGCAGGAAAGATCTTGTACCGGGGCATCCGTTGGTCCTCTCCCAATTTAGGATTCAAGCAGTCGGAATGGGTTGATTTTCGAACAGCTGCCGACGCAGCTTGTCCATGTTTCGGAGATTGGCGACCTCGATGCGGTAGTCGGGATCTTTTCCGAACTCCGCACTGTTCTGAATCTCGATATAGAGCGGTTCGAGTTTGTCGAGCAGATCGATTTGGCGTGCGGGCAGACCGGCCGGATCCGCCACAATCAGGTCTGCGGGGTCCAGGTCAAACGGCGGGCCGGCAACCTGTGCGCCCCCGTCCTCAAGTGGAAGGTTGGCCAGTATAGCCGATACAGCCTCGACAATCTTGCGCATGCCGCGCATTGCGAGGTCAGCGATTTCCTTTCGCAAGCCAGGGTCCTGCGACGTTCCGCGCGGAGTTCTGATGGCGTGCTGAATGGTCAGCACGATCAGTGTGTACTGCAGGCTAAAAACCTGACCCCAAAGCTTGGTGAATGATGACGTGATCAAGGTAGGTCGCTCTGCGCCATGACCCGTGCCCAGGTCGGGCGAGGTTGCTATGCTCTTCGTTCTCACCTTTCCGGCCTCAAACGCATCGAACATTTCGATGAACTCGTGAAAATGCGAGTCCTCGTTTCCTTCAAACCCTTCCCCCTGTTCCGCAATAAGCCTGATGGCTGCGACCGCCTCCTGCCTGCTGCGCGCCGGCTCGATAAGCAGGGACGGCCAATCCGCGGCACCATCCCATTCCTCCTTGTCGGCCTGGTAAGCAGCAATATCGGCGGGCGTTGAAAGGTCGGCATCCGTCAGGTGTGGGTATTTGCCCAGTTCGGGCGCAAGGGCTACAAGATTGAGAAAGCGGACGGCGTCTTTTTCATCCATGAACAACCATTCGAGCACCGTATAGATCGCGCCAACGCGATGTGGCTCGATACCGGAGTCCTGCTTGGCGAGCGCTACAAGCTTTTTCACTTGATCTGCAAGCTGAGCAGGCGGCTCCGCTGGCATTTCTGCAGCAACATATTTGGCTAGGACCGTGCGGGTGAGTGGTTCCAGTATGAACGGGATCGGATTTTTGTCGCTGTTCGCGCGATAGACATCGCGCTGAACGTACACGGCGTCGGGCCCGCCTAGCAGTACCAGAAGGTTCTGCACCGTTGCGAAATGGCCCATTTCCTGGATGGCGATGTTCAAGATTTTCCGCTGGTAGTTCTCCTCTCCGCTGCTGCCGGCGACGATCGAATTGGCTGTATAAAGATACTGCACCATAAGGGCGTGCTCCACCTCAGCGGCCACCCTTAATAGGTCAATTGCGTACTCCTTGGCTGTTTCGGCCCCCTCGGCGATTGGAACGCCTATCTCCGCCAGAATACTTAGCTGCCTTTGGTGGGAAGCAAAGGCCTTGGATCCATCGGCGTGGGGAAGATCCAGGTTGAGTGTCTTGATGTCGGCATCTATTGGCTTGCGCCACCTGATGACACGAGGCTGGATGCCGGCGATATTCAACGGTTCCTCCGATTGTCAGAAATTGCCGGCAATTCATGTCTTCGCGTTTCGAATAGCCTCATCTCTGCGCCATCCGGCCTTGCGTAGACCCAACTCGACTATTGTGTGTTGGCGCAGGCCTTATCGGGATCACTTTTCCATTCGGCAGCCTTGAGGAGAACGCCCTGCTGGCAGGTATCTGCGTCGCCCGATGCGGTCCCGGTTACGGTGCCGTAGGTTCCTGCTACCGGCTTGGGGCTGGCGTGCGTGATGTTGTAGAGCTTGTCGTCGGCTTTTATCATGACGCACCCCGCTTCAACGCCGGCTTCCGCGCATCCGGAGGCCGTGACCTGCTGTGCCTGCGTCCCAGACGAAAGCCCAATGATTATATTTGCGGCGATGAAGATGACACGTGGCCTCATGCTCTCCTCCTGGTTCCGATTGCTTGCTATGCAGGCACGTTCTGCAGTTTGCTGCTGCTTTCGATGAAAGGCCGCTGAATCCCGCGACGGACCAGCAGTGAATGACCGATGCCCAGTATCCTGCGAACGCTTGCCAGAGCCGCCGCATTCACTTCGATGTAGGCAACGATGTACCATTCACCGTTTTCTTCCCTCGCCATACCCAACGGCTCGGCCCGCCACTTGAGCGCACCGTGGTGGGGCATGAAGTAGGTTTCCTGAACGCCGCCGACGGCGCTCAGACCCTCGTCCAGGGCGTATTCCATCACCGCGCAGCACAATTGGGTCAACGTACCCCGCAGTCCGGTTGCGCGTTTGTCGGGGACGACGAAAGTGCGCGTCCATTCGGCCCAGTCGGGACGCCTTGGAACGCCGGACTTCTCGCACATATGAGAGAATACCTCCGAAACCATGTGCGGCTCGCTTGTCGGTATCAATCGGGCCGAGGTGACCACGCGGCCATCTTCGATACCAAGTAGGTAAGTGGCCGCGTCAGTATCGAACTGGTCCATTTCGCGACCGTCTGGGCTCGCGGGGCGCCACCGTTTCTGGTGCACGAAAAAGTCGTGCCGCCGACGCAAGAACTCGTCGAATTCGGTTTCGTAAAGATGCTTGTTGTGCGCGTTGACGATATGAGCAGTGATCACTGCGCGATCCCCCCGATCGTTCTTGGGGGGAATAGTTGCAGTCGAGCTAAAATACGTCACCTGTCCGATCGGACAGTTGACACAACTATGGGTGAATCAAACGCCGGCGGACAGCCTCGACGACGGCCTGGGTGGTCGTGGCGACGCCGAACGCCTCCCGAGCCCGGGTGGAGTGCCATTTGACCGTGCGCTCGCTCAGACCGAGGATTTGGGAGGTTTCTGACGATGTTTTGCCGGCCGCCGCCCACAAAAGCACTTCCTTTTCCCGATCGGTCAACGGACCTTCATCGCCGTCTTCGCTGTTCGACAAAGCCTGGATAGACATGCCGGCATAGACCGCCATCGTCACCAACTGGACCTGCTGTCGCTGCGAGAGCATGCAGGTCTTATGCGAAGAAGCAAACGACAATACTGACTGCCAATGGTGGACGCTTAGCATCGGCACGGCAAAACCGCTGCAAATGCCGAACTCGGCTGCTTCACCCGCAACGCGTCGTGAGCCTTCCGTCTCAGACCACTTTGCCGGAACGTCGGCCCACAGGAATGGCTTCAAGGTTTTTGCCGAATAGATGCAAACGCCGTCAACAGCAGCATGCTCGGCTTCGACATAACGTTCAAACCAACCCTCGGGCCAACCGTTCAATTCAACCATTGGCCTCAGCTTCTGCCCCCCGAGAGGAACCCCGCTGAGGATAAGGTGCTCAAAGCCGAGATTCCTCACTGTTTCAAGAAGGTCGCCGAGAAGCGTCTTGGCCAAGGAGTGCTTTCGGCACCGCTCGACGAAGTCAAATACATCAGCATCGATCATTTAAATGCCCCTCCCACACAATTCGTTACAAGTATAGCCGGAATCAGGACGTCGGAATATCAAAATCGAGTCGTTCCAGGACCGGCCCTTGACGCTACCAAGCCGTTGAAACCTAATATATTTCCAACCAGTTCGTATGGCGATAATTGCTCCGACTGGCGCATGATGTGATCATACCGTTCCACCGCCGACTGCGTGCGGCTGGTCGAAGCATCGCTCACTGCGCCGCGTGTCGATCATACGATCTCCTTCGGCACCCGACACAAGCTGAAGATGGTCGACAATAGCGGTGCGGACCACCTGGGATACATTCCGCAGGACAGCGCCGAGCCGTTCCGTGCCGCCTGCAAGGGCGGCGGCGTGTCGGTCCCCAAAAGACCTTCTGCCGGATAGCGGTCGCGCGCTCCTTGAGCGTTTCATCTGGCAGGTTTTAGCGAAGCGAACACGACATCCCGCCGCGAAGCTTCATTGCGGAGCCAGCGTGAGCGCCATGACAGGGGGCGTGAAACGATCAACCATCCGCTGCAACGAAGATGGCAGCCGCATCACCGATGAACAGCTTCTGGATCACCTACGAAGGTCGATGGATCAGGACGGCCACCTGTCGGTGGATGTCATCGATTCCGATCCTATACCGACGAGCAAATTCTTTCGCCGGCGGCTTGGTGGGCTGAAGGCGGCCTACGCCCGAGTTGGCTATCTCTCCAATCAGAGCGCGATAGTAAAGGCGGCGCTGAAGCGTCTGACTACTCAGGCCACCGGCCCACAAGCCCTGGCTTGACCCACCGCGTCGCCGGCCCTTTGGCGCCGGCCCGGCGTAGTCCTGGACGCGCCTCCAGAGGCGTTCGCGCAGTTCCCGGTTCAAGGTAGTGAAAGCCGAGGCGACATTGCGATCGGCGCCCCGCTCAGCAGCGAGGGCTGGCTCGCCTTTTTGTACGCCAGAGCATCCTATTTGTAAGACGGCAGAACTGAATGGCTTTTCAAGGCGCACTGCCTTTGCATCTTATGCCTCCGCAACCGCGGCGCCGCTTTTGTTCCCACTCAATCAAACCTTGGAGACAGCGATGGAAATCGCGCACCTAATCGACATGGATGGCGTTCTCGTGCGTGGGGGATCACCTATCGAAGGGTCTGTCGACTTCATCCGGGCCTTGGTCGAAGACTCACGAGCATTTCAGGTTTTTACCAACAATTCCAAGTACACACCGGAGGATCACGCGCATCGCCTACGCGGAATGGGTTTTCCCCTGGAACCCCGACACATTTACACCTCCGCGCTGGCAACTGCGCGGTTTGTCAGCACACAGATTCCCAACGCCTCGGCTTATGTCATCGGTGATCATGGATTGACCTCCGCGCTCCAAGCGGCCGGGTGTCGAATCACGGCATTCTCGCCTGACTATGTCGTTCTTGGGGACGCTACCTCCTATCACTATGAGGAGATTGCCACAGGCTCACACCTCATTTCTGCAGGCGCCCGGTTCATCGCGACCAATTCTGACGCAACTGCACCTACCGAGAGAGGACTTCACCCTGCATGCGGGTCCGTTGCCGCCTTGATTGCAGAGGCGACCAGCATGAAGCCATACTTCATTGGCAAGCCAAATTCCTTCATGACCCGATGTGCCCTCGACAAACTGGGCGTCAGCGCAGAGCAAACTGTGTTGGTCGGCGATCGAATGGATACAGACGTTCTCGCCGGGCTCGAGGCAGGTTTGCGATCCGTGCTTGTACTTACGGGCGTGACTTCGTCTGCCGACCTTCCTCGCTTCTCCTTCAAACCCGATCTGATCGTCGCTCGCTTGGCCGATCTGGCCGAGCATACATGGGTCTGACCCTTTGCTGATGCTGCGTCTCGCTGGCAGACGTTGACAGAGCATCCGCAAAGAATTTGTAGCAAGCAGCGTGATCGGCGCCTCTCGGAGGCGTTCGATAAACGACACGCACCAACAACCGTCTGGCGGACATACGTCGCGCAAAGGCCAGCTAGTTCGCCATGCGGCCGGACGTTCGATCGGAGGCGGTTGGCGAGTACTGCGCAAACTGCGCCCACCCTGCCACTCGCGCAGTGCTATGGCTAATTGGCCTCCGCTTCGATGAACACTATGAGATGACGTTCTCCCGACCGGCGCAGACCGCTGGGATCCGATCGATCCATGGTGCGGCCTCTTCCATCTGGCGGGCAAGCTGCAGGATAGTCGCCTCGTCCCCATGTTGACCCACGAGGTGCGTACCAATGGGCAGCCCGCTGCCACTCGGCGTGCCCGGCACCGAGATTGCAGGATGGCCAGAGACGTTGAATGCAAACATATAGGCTGCGTCGGACCAACGGTTCAGATAGGTCTCTCGGTCGGCTTCCTCCATCGACCAGTAGTTGACCGGCCGAGGGAGATGGGTAAGGGTTGGCGTCACGTAGACGTCGAATTGCGACAATTCGATCGCCAGTTTCTGGCTGGTCTTGCGGTTCGCCGCGATGCTTGCCGAATAATCGGTCGCCGAAAGCGTGCTGGCATGTTCGATCATAGACCAATTGATCGGACAGAGATCCGCTTCGGTCAGAGGGCGCCCGACTAGCCGGCCATACTGCGCAAACTCCCCAGCATATTCCACCGCAACGATGTCGTTGTAGCGCCACCAGGCGGCTTCGAGATCCTCCGCAATATCGTATCTTTCAATATCGTGTCCGAGCGTTTCGAACAGCGCCAGGCTCTGCTCGACGGACTGCCTTACCTCAGCAGAGACGGCTTCTCCCCAAGGATTGTGAAGCGTGTAGCCGATGCGTAGCCGGCGCGGCTTTTCGTCGAGCAGCGATAGCCAGCTCTGGCTCTGCTTGGCCGGGTTGTACAAGTCGCCTGTCATGGTGCCTGCGGTCGCATCTAGGAAAGCGGCGGTGTCACGAACCGTGCGCGTATTGCACAGCGTCGAGATGCTGCCGAACCAGGTATCGACCGCTTGCGGCCCATAAGTGATACGCCCGCGAGACGTCTTGAGACCGACGACACCGCAGCATGAGGCTGGCACGCGGATGGAGCCTGCGCCATCCGATGCTTCTGCAATTGGCACCAGCCGGGCAGCAACGGCCGCCGCCGCGCCGCCGCTCGAGCCCCCAGGCGTTTTTGAAATATCCCAGGGGTTGCGCGTCGCGCCGTAAAGTCGGTTCTCCGTGCCGACTGACCAGCCACACTCGGGCAGGTTCGTGCGGCCGACAATGGCGAGGCCAGACTGGCGGATTCGCCGAACCATCTCGGTGTCGGCATCCCAAACCTGATCCCTAAGACAGGCGAGTCCAAGATCGAGCGGTATGCCTGCGCAGGTCGACCCGACATTTTTTAGAAGGAACGGGACGCCGGCAAATGGCCCTTCCTTCGTGCTCGATTGGCGCGCGTAATCGAATGTCGGGATAACGACGGAATTGATCTGCGGGTCGATTTTCTCAATCAGTCCAATCGCAGTTTCGATTAGTTCGCCGCCTGTCACATCGCCCCTGCGCACGTGATCAGCGAGAGTGAGCGCGTCGCTTTCGACGTATAGGCGAATGATGTCGTCAGTGACCTGGCTCATGAATTTTCCTTCTTGTCTGCTATTGGGCCGAACGACTAGCGGGGCGGCCACAAATATTACGGTAGGAATAGTTGTGTGTAGGGGTCGGTCGCTTCCTAGCGCTCGCCATTTTGCTTGAGACGATCAATCGCGACGGCGATGATCAGAATGATGCCAATTGCTATCGTCTGGTAGAAAGGCTGGAAGTTGAGGATCACAAGGCCGGATTGGAGAATGAGCGCGAGCATGGCGCCGAGAATTGATCCAAGCAGGAAGGCCTGACCGCCAAACAGGCTGGTGCCACCGATCACAGCGCCTGAGATCGAGGCCAGCGCGTCATTCGAATGGCCGCCGATATCGGTGGTTGTAAATCGGGCCAAATCGAAAGCACCTGCTAGGCCGCACAGCGCTCCCGCGACGATGTAGAGGGCGATCAGATGCCGAACGATTGGAACGCCGTTGCGTTTCGCCGCGCGTTCGGAGGACCCTATGGCGATGCTGTAGGTGCCGAAGCGGCCGCGCGCAAACTGTAGCCAGATCAGACCGACGACCAGGGCGGCCACTAGCGTGGGTACCGGAAAACCGAATACATTTTTGCTACCAAAGCTGGGCTGGATCGAACGCGGAACGCCGGAAAGATTAGTACCGTTCGTGATGACCAGCGCGATGCCGAGCACCACGCCGAGCACCCCGAGCGTCGCCACCAACGAGTTGATCCGCACCCATCCGACCAGGATCCCATTCATCAGGCCGACGAGGCCGCCAGTCACCACCGCGACTACGAATATGATTGGCAACGTCACCGACGCGCCGGGATCGACCGCACCGGCGACGGCGGTCAGAACGACGCCGGCCAGCACCGAGGACAGCACAACGTTGGCGCCCTGCGAGAGGTCGATCTGGGCTGCGGCGAGCAAAATGGTCTGGGCAAAGACGAGGAGTAGCACCTGAGAAAATGTAATCAGGACGCTGACGACGTTCGCGGGGTGCAAGAACGCGCCGTTCCTGGACAAGAAATAGAATACCGCGATCAATACGATATTTAGAAGAAGAACCCAGATGGCATTGCCGCCCAATATTGGCTTTTTATACATTTGTTCCACTGTCCAGCTTATGAAATGTCTCGGAGAGGATGATTGGCATAGCACGACCAAGGTCATTCACTCCGTATCGTCGCCCACCATCAGGGCGACAACGTCCTTCACCGATTGTCCCGCTGCGGGGAGCGTCCTTGCCACGCGACCACGACGCAGAATGATCAGCCTTTCGGCAACTTTGAGGATATGCGGGATGTCATGCGCGATGATGCAGACGGCAAGTCCCTGAGCCGCGATAGCCCGTATGGAATCGAGAACCAGATCCACCTGCTTTGGGCCAAGGGCCGCAGTTGGCTCATCAAGGAGGATAGCAACCTTCGTCCACATCAGCGCGCGCGCGATCGCAGCCACCTGACGCTGGCCGCCTGATAACCCGCTCACCGGCATGCGCACGTCTTGGAGTGTCGAGATCCCAAGACGGGCGATTTCGGCCTTGGATGCGCGGTTCATTTCCCGCCGGTCAAGCCACCCGAGTAAGCCAAGAAGGCCAGGAAGCAACTTCTCACGACCGAGAAACATGTTTTCCGCAACCGCCAGATGCGGCGCGAGCGCCAAGTCCTGATAGACCATCCCAACACCCAGTTCCTGGGCATGACGGAGCGAGTGGATCGGCCGGTCGTTTACCTGGATTTCTCCACTCGACGCCGAAGATGCGCCGCACATGATGTTCATCAGCGTGGACTTGCCCGCACCATTGTCCCCGAGCAAGGCGACGATTTCACCGGCATGAAGCTCCAGGCTGACGCCCTCGAGTGCGACGATCTGGCCATAATGCTTGCTGACGTCGCAAACCTTCAATACGGCACCCATAAGGTCCGCCTCCAATTCCCGTTGCGCGATCAACTTATGCCTGCCTCCAAAGAGTAGCCTTGGAGGCAGGCACGTCGTTGCACTACTCGCAAGTGCCCGAGTAGATGTACCCCTTGCTGTCGGGATCATCGACGTTGTCGCGCGTGAGAAATTTGACGGGTGCAAAGACCTGATAGGGCAGGCTTGCCGCTTCACGTCCCTCCGTCAACACTTTGACCATTGACTCGATCATCTGGTTCGACAGCCTTGAGGCGCTCTGCGCTACGAGTGCATCGAATTCACCAGCCTTGAGCAGTTCGACCTGATGGGGCGTTGCGTCATACGCGACGACACGAATCTTTCCGCGCATTTGCGCAGCGTTCAGGGCGTAAACGGCGCCTTGCGCGCCGGTGCTATCGGTGGTGTAGACTGCGGCGAGATCGGGATGAGCAACGATCGCCGAACTCGTGGTCGACGCGGCTTTAGCGGCATCGCCGCTGATGTACTGGACGTCGAGCACGGTGATGTCCTTGAAGTCCTTGTCGATGACCTCTTTGAAGCCTTTCCAGCGCTCGTTTTGCACTGCATTTCCTGGAGTATCGGTTAGGATAAGGACAGAGCCCTTGCCAACCATTGCTGCCAGGTCCTTTGCAACCTGAATGCCAGCGTCGCGGTTGTTCGTGCGGATATTCTGAATATCCACTGGCTCTACGAGGCTGCCGTCGACGGTAATAACGGGAGTACCTGCGTCCATGATCTCCTTGGTGGGCGCAATGAAGATCGTCGAATCCCACGGAACCAGCACGATCCCATCCGGCTTTTGGGCGACGACGGCCTCAAGGACCTGCATCTCGTCACGAGGTGAGGACGATTGCGAGCCTTGCCAGATGAGGTTGATGCCTTGCTCCTTTGCTGCTTTCTCCGCCCAGCATTTCATCGAAGCGTAGAAGGGCAGGCCAATGCTGGCGGTGACGAATCCCACTGTATAGCCACCCTCAGGCTTCGCTTTGGCCCCTTGCGCCGCCAAAGGGGACGCCAGTGTCAGCATCAATGCGGCGCCTGCTACCGCTGTCGTCAAACGTTTGAACGTGGTCATCAATAATTCCTCCCTGTTTTTGGACGTTCTAGAATGCTTGCTTCCTTCCCGTTGACCGCGGCAAAACAGCGATCAATTTTCGCAACCTTGGAAGAAGCTATGTTTGCATCGCCGAGCGATCAGGGGTGCGGCTTGATCGTCTCGGGATTGAGTGCGGTCGGCTGGCCGTCAAGGATTGCTGCGATCTCCGCTTCTGCCGCGTGCACACCAGCGGCGTCTCCCAGAATGGCGAAGTCGATCGTAAACCTGCGCGACGCCCCGGAGTTCAGCACCGGAACGCGACCGGCTTTACGCTCGATGTTGCGGTTGGCCGGGAAACCGGTGGCCGGTTCAAGACCCGTCACATAGGCCTCCCCAGCGGCCCCGGTATTTTTCCACAACGATATGTAGGGCAGCTCACTGATCGCAAAGGTCATCATTGCCGCTTTGTCAGCGGCCGCGTTGACCAGCATGATGGAGGTCTTGCCGTTTTCGTCTCCATAAGGGGCAATGCCGTAAACCTGCTCGGCGAAACCCGGCTCGGGCGGCCCATAGGTTGTGTAGTGTTCCAGTCCTTCGGCCGCGCGCGGATCGATGGGGCGGACCTCTTTGGCTGCGGCGACGAACCGCGATCCATTGCCCAGCAGCGGTTCGCCATAGTTGGCATGATAGATGATCTGGAATTCCTGGGGCGCGGAACCAAGGTTGGTGACGACGTCCGACACGGTGATGACGTTGGAGCCCAGTTTGGTCGAGATGTCTGTTCTCAGTTCAAAATTTGCCCCGAACGCCGAGACCTCGCGGACAGTGCCCCTGACATGAATGGCGGGGCTTTCGCCTTCAACGACTTCCACCGAAACCTCGGATGCGGGAATGTTTTCGATCTTGCCGTGGAGGGTCAGCGCCTTGCCGTTATCGTCGCCCGGATGCCCCGCCCATTCG
The DNA here is from genome assembly GCF_056404855.1 of Mesorhizobium sp. P2_B11. Taxonomy (NCBI): domain Bacteria; kingdom Pseudomonadati; phylum Pseudomonadota; class Alphaproteobacteria; order Hyphomicrobiales; family Phyllobacteriaceae; genus Mesorhizobium; species Mesorhizobium sp. P2_B11. The sequence continues at coordinate 679,860 of NZ_JBFUDF010000001.1, read as the reverse complement.
ATGCCGGCTCGCGGCAACCACTCATTGAAGCCATCAAGCCAGCCGACTCCGCCACGGGACTGCAAATTGATGTATTGGGGATTTACCACTTCGGTGACCGGAGAATCCCAGCCTAGGCGCACATCGCCCATCTGGGCCCGAAGCAAGCTCATGCCGCGCGTCGGAACAACGGTGAAACTCAGTTTGCCATTGTCGACGACTACGACATCGACGCCCTCCTGCTTGCCGCCATGAAGCGCCTTCTTCTCGACAGACCATTTCGTGGTCGCGCCGGGATCGCTGTGCGCCTTCCATCCGTCCACGTGGATATTCTGATTGACGCTAGTCAGCACCATCTCTTGGGCGAGGCCTCCCCCCGCGCTCAGCCCCATAGCAAAGCTGGCTGCGGCTCCAGCCAACAGTTGGCGTTGCATCAAGTTCAGTCGGTTTGGCACGCTGTGAAACATGTCCATAGTTCCTCTCCCTCTTTTTCCCGCTCTATCGGATGCAAGTCCGGGGCGGGTTGATGTAGCAATGCGAGCAGCCCGACGATCACTGATGCTCAGGGTAAATGGGCATGGAGCCCGCCGCTGAGCGACAGATCGATTGTCGGAAGCTAGGCGGCAAACTGTACTCGATCGATGTTCGAGTCAAACGAAATCGTGTTGCAAATTCACAAAAAGTGCGATAGGATCACAGATATGAAGCTAAACGCCCGCCGAATCATGATAAAGGATCTCATAATGGCAGATGGAGAGTTGAATCTTGTGAATTTATCTCAGAGATTCGACGTGTCCGAAATGACGATACGGCGAGACCTGGAGGCCCTTGAAGAGCAAGGCGTGCTGAGACGCGTTGCCGGAGGCGGGGCGATCTCGCTTGTCGATAAGGCGAAGGAGCCCTCGTTCGCCTCGCGCATCCATGCGGCGTCGACTGGCAAAGCTCATATCGGACAGGTAGTCGCTACCCGTCTATCACGACATGAGACGGTTTATTTCGACGGCGGCAGTACTGCGTTGGCGTCCGCTCGAGCAGTTCGTGGACGAGGGCTCAAACTCACTGTTCTAACACCCAGCCTTCTGGTTGCCCTGGAACTTGCGGAAGAACCTGAGACAACAGTCTTTGTTCTTGGGGGGAAATTGCGTTCGGGAGAAATGTTGACGTTGTCACCCGAGACAAGTCAGGATCTCAATAATTTTAACGTGGATACCTATGTTATGGGGGCGGCCGGCGTTCACCCCGTGAAGGGGATCACTGACTATGATCCCCTCGAAGTGGCGCTGAAGAAAGCGGCGATCAAGCAGGCTGACCGAGTTCTGCTTGCTATCGACATGTCGAAACTCGATCGCGTTCTGCTCGCTCGCATAGCGGGTCTTGAAGATATCGACCTTGTCGTTACGGACGCGCCGCCGAACCATTCGTCGATCGCCGCATTTCCACCCGATCTCGAGATAGTCCACGTCGATATGTCCTTGTCTTAGCGCGCTGGGAAAAGCGGCAGCTTGGCTGAGGGTCTTTCTGGCCGGCCACACAAGTCGCCACGTATTGACCGAGTGAACGCCGTCCACCACCTGGGAATAGGGTCATGTCGAAATCATACTTTCTTGGCCTGGATGTGGGCACCAGTGGAGCGAAGGCGCTTGTCGTCAGCAAAGACGGACACATTGTCGGGCGCGGCCACAGTGCCTACGGCCTCTCGACGTCCGCGAATGGGCGCGTTGAGCAAGATGCTAAGGAGTGGCTGGATGCAATCGCCCTGGTGGTCCGCCAAGCCTCTGCTGACATTGACGCACGCGATATCGTGAGCGTTTCAGTTTCTTCTCAGGGCGGAACGATGGTTCCTGTGTCACAGGAAGGCCGCCCCTTGGCACCTGCCATCTCCTGGCTCGACCGGGGTGCTGTCGCCGAGGCCGAGGTTCTTCGCAATCTTATTGGCGAAGACGAGGTCTTCCACCTCACCGGTTGGCCAATCGCTCCCAACAACACGGCGGTACAAATTGCCGCATATCGTGCTCGCTGCCCTCAGGACTTTTCTCGGGCTCGCTATTTTCTCGAAACCGCATCGTTCGTGAACATGTGGCTGTCAGGTGCTCCGGTAATCGACACGAATGTCGCAGGCATCTCGCAGCTAACAAACGTGGTGACCAAAACGTGGGAGCCGCGGATTCTGGAGGCTCTCGGTATCGACGCTGCCCGGCTGCCCGCCATCGTTGAGCCGGGCACACCAATAGGCCCACTAACTCCGAGTTCTGCCATGTCTCTCGGTCTCGACCCTATGACGAGAGTCATAGCCGGGGGCCACGATCAGTATTGTGCCGCTTTGGGCGCCGGAATCTTGGATGCCGCGAGCATGCTGGTGTCAACAGGTACGGCCTGGGTGGTTCTGGCGACCAGCGACAAACCCTATGCCTCGGCCGCCGATGGCTTTGGCAACGGCCGCCACCTTGTGCACGATCTTTGGGGCCATTTCGGGGAAGTGTTCAACGGCGGCGTGTCGCTGGAATGGATCCGACATGTCCTGAGTGGGACGGGCTCGCTTTCGTTCGATGATTTGAACAGGTTGGCGGCTTCCGTATCACCCGGCGCGCGGAGCGCCCGCTTCTTTCCCTACTTCAACGGAACGAACCCTCACGATCCACTTGGAGCGTCACAGGCAGCGTTTAGGGGGCTGCAACTCTCGCACGGGCCGGGTGATCTCGTCCGATCCGTGATGGAGGGCGTTGTTTTCGAGGCAGTTCTCCTTATCCGGCGCTATGAAAGGACGGTTGGCCAACAGTTCAGGCCCACCGTAGTGGGAGGGGCGACAAAGAGCCCGACATGGATCCGCATTTTCGCCGACACGCTAGGTCGAGATATCCAATCGAGTCCAGTTGCAGATGCGGCTTGCCTAGGGGCAGCGGTTCTTGCTCGTCGGGGTGTAGAACCAAGCCGTACTTGGGGTGCCATCACCAGTCTTATGGTCCCTCCGTCGACAACGATTGAATTTGATCCTGAAAATAACAAAACCTACTCAAAGATACTTGAGGAATTCGAAAGAGAGGCAACCTCAGCCGTCGATACGCTCAGATCAGCGCCTCGACTCTCATGAAAATTATCACACCCCCGTTTTTCGAAATCGGCCCAAAGAACATTTTGCGGCGCCGTGACCTGCACAATCTGTGTGCGATCGCTGAAGAGCTTGCGGCTCTTCATTGTGTTCAAACCATCGTCACGGTGCCAGCGACCGAGATCGAAGCGATCAAGGTTCGATTCGCTGGCCTGCTGGTGTTTGCACAGCACATGGACCCGGATGCTCCCGGACCTGGCATGGGGCGTGTCATTGCTGAGGCCCTCATCGACGCGGGAGCGGACGGGACGATGATCAACCACGCCCAACATCCGCTCCAGCCATCGAAAGTCGCGACTGCCATCGCCCGCGCGCGGGCCGGTGGCCTGCTTTCGATTGTGTGCGCGGCAAGCGACGCTGACCTTCCGAGGATCGTCCCTCATGGGCCCTCCGTAGTACTGTATGAGCCCCCCTCGCTCATCGGGCATCCCGGCGGAGTAGCTAGACCTTGGATCCGAACGATCAATGAAAAGGTCCGCCTGATAAACCCTGCGGTATCCGTCATGCACGCCGGGGGCATCGGCAATCCCAACGACGTATTCATGGTGATTGCCGACGGGGCGGCCGGAACCGGTGCTACCAGCGCCATCATCCGCGCGACCGACTGGCGGCACGCGATCTCATCGATGCTCAGCGCGGTACAGACAGGCTGGTCGGAGCGTCAACGGCGATGGTCAGAATAAACAATAGCGAAAGAGAACCAATGACTGCATCAACCCATACGATCGAGATTGAGAGCGAAGCTCGTCCGACTTTCGCCGACATTACCGAGTCAATTCAGACCGCGGTGAATGCATCCAGCGTGCTCAACGGCATCGCCTTGATAATGTCCCCCCATACGACGTGCAGCGTGCTCGTCCAGGAATCGTCCCACGACACCGACTACTTCGGGACGGAGTTTCTCATGCGGGACCTGGTTACTGCTCTCGAGAAGATCGTGCCAACTGCGACGAGTGAAACGCAATATCGGCACCCCGGCCCGAAACACATCGAGTGGGCTCAAGAGCGTGGCGAGAAGGCGTGGTGGAGCCTAAATGTCGATGCGCACCTAAGGTCTGTGCTCTTAGGCAGATCCGCGACAATCGCGATCGACAAAGGCGCGCTCGTGCTTGGTGACTTTAGCAGAGTGTTCTTTGCCGACTTCGATCAGATACGCGCTCGCAAGCGTCGCTGCGTAGTGTCGATCCTAGGTGAATAAAGGCGAATGATTTCGGTATTCCTTTCGTACACCTTGGTGGGACGAAAGTTGGCGCGAACTAGGCGCTCGACAGCGCTCAGGCCGTATGCCGGGTTCGCACTCCACGACCCGCCGCCAACTCCAGCAGATCGCGTTCGGCAGCAATGATCCGGGATTAACCTGCCGGAGTGTAGGATGCGATGGCCCATGAATTGAGGCGGACCGCGAATATCCAGGCCGGTGGAAACACCCGCAACTGGCGGCGTCGACTTGACGACACTTACGACGTCCTGAAGCGCATCGGGCAGAGCAGATCCACGGATGACATCAGCACCTGTTTCCTCGCCTATGCATGCCGGTTTGGAGCGACGAGCTTGCTTGCCGGCCAGATACCCCCGCCAGGCTCGTCGCGGCGCGAACAACTGTCACATGTGCTCCTCGCGACCTGGCCGAAGGAGTGGTCGTCACGCTATTTTTCGAGCGGCTATCTCTACCATGATCCGACCATCCGACTTGTCTGTCGCGACAGCCCACCTTTCCTGTGGCGGGACGCCCGCGAGCTTTCCAAAGGGGGCGGGATTGGCAGCAGGGTCATGGCCGAAGCAACAGAGTTTCGCTTGCGAGAAGGCCTGACCATTTCTTTGCGAACGCTTGAAGGAAAGGTGATGGGCTTTTCCGTCGCTGGCGAGCACCTCGAAGTTGAGCCTGTAGATGGCCACGTTTTCCAGCTGATAGCAGCTTGCGCTGTGGGCCAGGCCATCGTGCTCACAGATGGTGAACAGCCTCGTCAACACGTTCATCTATCGGGCAGGCAGCGGGATGTTTTGCGCTGGGCTGCACAAGGCCTGACGGTGGACGGGATTGCCGAGCGCCTGACCATCAGCAGCAACACCGCTGACACTCATTTGCGCGCTGCGCGCGAAAGACTGGGCGTAACAAGCACCGTCCACGCCGTGGCCGAGGCCTTCAGGCTCGGCCTGATAGACTGAGCGATCTCACGGGATCGCGTGATGCCGGTATGCGGATGAACTGCGCAAAAGTCAGTCCACTTCAATCCTTTGAGGACGACCGATGCTTCATATCGTTACATCCGAAAACGTCGAGACGTACAGCGTGGAAATGGATGAAGCCTTCCGGCTTCGCCATAAGGTCTTCGTCGACGAGAAGGGATGGTCAGCCTTATGGCGGAAAGACGGCCGGGAAATTGACCGTTTCGACGACGCCCACGCAGTCCACATGCTCATTACCGAGGGCGGCCATGTTGTGGGCTATCAGCGCATGTTGCCGTCGACCCGACCCCACCTTCTGTCCGATGTTCACCCGCAACTCTGCGAGGGTGAGCAACCCGTTGGCCCGAACATCTGGGAGTGGACGCGCTACTGTGTGGAGGCCGGTCGTCGTGAGCACGGTCGGATATTGAGCCCGGTCGCTAATGCCCTTCTATTGGGGATCGTGGAGTGGGGTCTCGAGCGCAACATCGACACCATCATCATCGAGATGAACCCGATCTGGCTTCTTCGGCTGGTGCTGCTGCATTTTCGTGTCGTGCCCCTCGGGCGCCCAGTGTTCATCGAGGGCGAGGAGACGCTGGCCGTCACAGCGAGCTTCGACGGACGAACGCTGGCCAGACTTCGCGAGTCGCCGGTGCCATAGGTTCGTGCCGCGGTCGCCAACGCCGGAGCGCTGAGGTCATGGGACGTTACTTTCACCTCACCACGCTGCATTGCGCCCTCGTCGTCGCCGAAGAGGGCAGCTTCCTTGGCGCATCCCGCCGGGTTGGAATTCACTACTCGGCATTGAGCCGGCGCATCCGCGACCTTGAACTTGCGCTCGGCGCCAATTTGTTCGAGCGCCATCCGTCTGGTGCCAGACCGACGCCGACGGGAGCGCGCTTCCTGCGCAATCTTGGCCGATCGCTTGACGACCTCGATCGCACGCTTGCAATGGTTTCGGCAGCAGGGAAGGGCGAATCAGGAAGCCTATCGATTGGCTTCGATACCTCGCTCCACAACGGCGAACTTCTCGACGCCGTCAGGGACTTTCTTCACAGCAGGACGGGTGTCGCCGTTCGTTTCGTGGAGACGCGGCGTGCGGAGCTTGCGTCGGCGCTGAATGAGAGAGCGATCGACCTCGCAATCGCGCCAGGTCAAATCCGGCACAACTCCGGCCCCGGCCTGCAGCTTTGGGGAAGTAGCCTCTATGTGGCAGTAGCGGCCGATCATCCGCTCGCGGGTCGCGCCGCAGTTGAGTGGATGGAACTTCGGGGACACGCTGTCGTGACGAACACACAGCCGGCGGATGTGATCGGTTTTGCAACCCCGGGGATTGCCGGCGGACAACTGTCGATTGTCCATAACGACGTGAGCCGGGAAACCTTGCTCGGTCTGGTCCGTGAAGGCATGGGGATTGCGGTTGTTCCTGACAACAAGCCATCGGCCAATGGGATCGCGTTCGCCAAAGTTTGCAACCAAGGCCACCCCGTTTGGATACGTTACTTCGCAAGATGGCGCCCTGAATATCCCAATCCGGCGCTGTTCGACTTTGTCGCGTTTTTGCGAAATCGATATCGCGCAGCTTCTTGATCTGACTTAGACGCGCAGGAGGCCGCTGTTCGCCGACCGTGCGTGTTTCATGATTATTGGTGCCATTTCACGATAATCTGCACGCAAATCTCTCTGCCTGGCTTCCGAAGGCATCAGCTTCAATGTTCCGGGCCGGGCCGTGTCGTAGCTTGCCCAACTTGAGGAGAAGAACACCGCCTTGTGCCTCGACACCTGTTCGAGGAGATCAAAGTCGGTTGCGGCAGCTTTCCCATCGTCTGTTTCGAGAAGCATCGCGATATCATAGTAGTGCCGTGAAAAATATTGCGGCGTCGGCGTTTCAGCTGCTCGGTGTGCCTCTGCGTGCAGCGCCGTGGCTTTCTCCCAGAATGTGCGTCGCGCAGAGAGCACGGTCACGGTGCAGTCCGGATCCTCGAAGAAGCCTGGGTATTCGTCGGCCGCATATGGATGAATGGTCCGCTGCTCCGTAGGCCATGGGTCTCCCCGGGCGCCGAATTCGAGTTTCACCCTGGGTGTGATGTAAGCCATCTCGGCGTACTCAAGGTCGGGCATTACGGTCGGATAATAGAAGTTGACGGTCTGCGGCTCGTCGGCGTCGATTTCCAGGGACCATTTTCGGTCATGGGCTCGCCAAGGTGCGCAGCAATGTCCTTGTGAAGAGCCGGCAGGAGCGTTTCGGCGATATGCCGTTCGACGTCAACACCGAGCGCCTCGATGAGTTTCTTGGCCGCTTTTCGGCTGAGGCCTTTTTGCTCGGGGTCGCGCTCGCCCGTATACCCGAGGTCCGCACGATCGAAAGACAGGTCGATGTCCTCCGAAGGCAGAGGTCACAGGTTCGAATCCTGTCGGGTGCGCCAATAAAGTCAAATAGTTACAGTTTTCGAAGGCAGGGGCCATCGGTTCAAATGAACCGCTCGTGCGCCGCCACGCGTCCTTTCTTCTCTTCGAGGTAGGCCTCTACAACATGTTCTACAGAGACCCAACGGGGGTGGACATATCGCGCCTGAAGTCGAGAACGCACAAGCTACCAAGCGCAACCACTTCGGGCTGACAAACTCATCGAACCTTCTGGCTCTGATCTATGACCGTCCAACGGTACTATGGGGCCACTCTGCCGGCCATCAGTCCCAAGGAGGACAGCAGTCATGCTTGTCCGGGCAACTCAGTTGGTCCAAACGTCAACATAGGCCCTCACAGGGTATTCCATCGCTGTCACGATCTAGCTTCCCACCCCAAGAGCAGTTGTTCAGATACCAATTTGCTTCATCACATGACGCTATCTGCGAACAGGTTCGGCGAGGCTGACAGGACCAACTCTGCGCAAGAGCATGTGGACTTAGCAGGTTGAGGTGCTGGGCAGGTACACGTTCGGCCTGCCGATGGTCCGCACGCCAGTCCCAAGGGGGCTCAAACGTCCCTGACCAAATTCCGCGCTTGGCAGCCTTGGCGGCCGCCTCCTGGGCCGCATAGGCGCCTCTGCTGTATCTTGGCCAATCGAGCGCGTGGCCATTCTCCACCAGCCAGCCGGCCACGCCGACTCCGTCTGCACGAACACAGTCGCCAACATAGCGGCCATACCTATCCCAACTGACGAACTCACATCGGATCGGTCGCGAGGCAGAAAGGAACTCGTCTAGCGCAGCCGCAGCTCGGGCACCGCACTGGTAGCGAACGCCCTTTGCGTCGTCGCATTGCTGTGTGGTTTCGGGTGCATCAATGCCATTGAAGCGGATGCGCTGACCATGAACGTCTATCGTGTCGCCGTCGATGACCGAGGCTACGCCGGCTATGGGATCCCCTGCTGATGCAGAGCGCACGACTGGCAGATCGGATAAGGGAGATCCCCAATTTGCTCCGAGAAACCCTGAGACTGCCAACGGCAGTGCCATGAGCGCCAGGAGTGCCGCCGGGACTTTCCAAAAGACCGATCGCGTAGTGTCGCGCTTTGGTCTTCTCGATCTTCCAAATTTGGGATGTTGCTCGCTCATGTACGTCCGCCCCCCTTCTTTCTTACGAACCTACCGTTTCTCCCTACCCTAGAACGCAATGCTAAGCTGGCCATGCCTGCCAGCGTGCGCTTCTCACTACGTCCGGTTGCTCTTTCTCACTCTGATCTCAATGCGGCGTCTTGCTTTGACATCTCCCGATTGGTTGCCGTCCGTAAGTTTATCACCGGGGAGTATAAGCTGCCCCCCCGACATCGGAAGAATGGTGAAGCCTTTTAGCTCGGGTCTAGCCTCTAGGAACTTGGCAACAGAGATAGCGCGGGCCAAACCCAAGCCCGCATTGTCCGCAGGATGAAGAAATCCAACAGGCTCCTTACGTTCGAGCACTGATCGAAGGCCTCTGTCCATGTTTGAGGAGTCCCCGCTCATCGTCTGTTCGTCGGTGTGTCCGACAACCTCGATGATATCTACCTCGTACTTCTTTGCGGTGGCTGCTATCTCGGTTGATTTTTCGCGCAGTTTGGTCCGAAAATTTTCAGAGAGATCCGCACTACCCGGATCAAAATTGTAGCCCCCAAGCTCACTGAGGCTGATGATCGGAGGCCACTCATGGGGCTTGGCCGTTCTGGCCTTCTCTAACAATTCTATTACCTCTTTTCCCGACAGTCCCTTGGCGGCCAGTTCTCTGATCGCGGGAACCAACTCGCGGATTGTCTCGTCGGTAACACCGCTGTCTTGAAGAATGGCGATGGTAGGGGCGAGTTTGACAGCTTCATCCAACGTAAGGCCTGACGCTACGATAGCGTCGGCTGCCTTTTGCGCTGGGATCAGTTCCTTCCACTCGTCATCGGAAACCCAATGGCCGGTGCCCGTTCTGAAGGACGAGACCGTCTGTTTGAGCTTTTCGTTTTCCTCCTCGGCAGATTTCTGTGCCTGTTGAGCGATCTCGCTACTCTTCCGCTCCTTCTCGATAATTGCTCCTGCCGCAAGGAGAAGACAGAAAACGAGCAAAAGCATCGTCTCGGCCATCGTTAGACCAAGGATAAGACCTCGACCATAGCCCTTCCGTTCCGCCGTAATCGAGGTTTCACTCGCGGCACTCACCGGAATAACCAGCCCTTCCTCGCCGGCGCCTCGCCGTTGTCAGGATCGGAAGGAATTGCCAGCGGTTCAAACCCATCATTGGTCGCGACAACCGACGCTATTTCTGGGAGCGCAGTCTCGGGCGTTGATCTCAGCGGTGGCTCGACAGGCGTCGCCTCTACCTGCTTTGAGACCAGCTTTCCCATCAGTTCATTCATGTCTTGGCCCTGTTTCTGCACAAGACTGACGAGCATTTCTGCAAGACGCTTCTGGCCGCCCATCGACTCTGCAATACTTTCAGCCGCCGCAGCCGAGCTTGCAGATTTCTCCGCGACCAGCTGCAAGGCATCCGTGATCGCCGACATGCGGGCTTGCTGTTCTTGAGATGCCGTCTCTGTCTTGATTGCGTATTTGGCGACAGCGTTTCCCAAGAGTTTGACCATGGGCGCAAGTTCGTTCTTTAACACTTCGTCTGGCACGATGACCTTTTCGAGCTTCAATGCGACAGTGTCCGCTTGACCACCCAGTCTGGAAACTGACCCTGCCATCGTCGAATTCGCGCTCTCCAATAAGCCCGAGGCCGCCTCGACTTTCTTGGCAATCTCCGAGAACTGCTCTTCAATTTTGCTGAAGTTCTCTGCCATGGCGCTGCTTAACTTTCCCGATACATCTTGCACGGGCTTAATGGCTGCCATGGCCATCTTTTCGAACGTATCCCTAACGTGCTCTCCGTTCCGATGTGCCTGCGCTGCAATTTCTCCGAACCCTTCCTCCAGCATTTGATTGCTTACCCTACGGAAGTCTGCAAATTCGCGGGCCACGCTTTCCAGTTCCACGCGCACACGTCTGGTCATATCGGCCAGTTCATGGCGAGCGGAGCGCTCAATATCGATGGGATCGCGCCGCGTCTGGTTGTAGAATATTCGCAGAGCTATACCCATGATGGTGGAGGTGATCGCGACACCGAAGTTCTTCACAACCTCGTCGGTCGATCCGTTCGAGCCGAATTGGTAAAGCGCCACTCCAAGGCTCGAGAGCGTGAAGAGAAAGCCCATGTAATAAAGATTGTCACCCGTTTGCTCGTCATGGAGCCGCAGCCTTCCGACAGCTATGGAAACGGCGAGATATGCGAGCATTAGAGCTATAGGCACAGATATTGAGACCCGCAGGTCCAGTCCTGAGAGCTTCGCCGCTGCGATAAAGACGCAACCTCCGACAGTGAACAATCCGAAGACGACCAGTGCCAAGTTCGCGGCTCGGGATACCGAGAGTCGGGTTTTAATGGCCATCAATTGAGCCCCTCTAGCGGCACAAGCTTGTCCATATCTCCGTGATGGAGCCTGACCCACTTCCCCCAGAATTGTTCATGTTCGTCGGTGGAAAAATGTTTATTAGCCCGACGTACGTAGAGAATAATAACAGATATACCTTCCAACGAGGTTCCGTACTGAAGGTTGGCAGCACTATCTTCAAAGCTCCTGTAGTCAGCGCCAGACTTGTATTGAGAGTAAGAATTGGTATTCTCTATCATGTCTGACGCAATGATCAGGGTCTTGGTCGCATGCATAGATAAACCACTATCAAATATGGTGAGTTTTACGGCCTGGATAGCCGCCATGACAGGGGATTGATCTGCCCCGGTGTCCTTTCCAATAGTGCTCAAAAGCTCCTCAAGAGGCCTGTGGAATGTCTTCTCCCATTTGTCCTGCTGTTGCCGGCGATTGTGTGTCCACTGGTCGACAGATGATGCGTCACCAGGGTTGCAGGCGTCGAACTTTGTCTCGACATCTCCCGGAGTGGCAGTCAGGGTTGCGATGCGGAGGTAGCCGCCAGGTTCAATCTCCCTGACGGCCTTTCCAAGTTCGTTCCTGAGGTCAGTCATCGTTGTCGCTGTGATCGGATCCGTCGTGTCTATCAAAACGACGGTAGCGTTTTTGGGTCCTTCAACTGGGCAGCTTTTCGAGTCAAGTTCAGGTGTTCCGGATCTCAGCCACAACCATACGAAGCCCGATATCATTAATAGCGAAAGGAGCAGCAGGGCCGATCCAATTGCGATAGCTCCACCGTTGCTCTTGCGGCTCCTCTTATATCGCTTGGCCATTTACGCGATCCGGAAAGAGAGTATCGAGTTCCTGGTATCTTTCGATGCCCCTCTCACATTCGAGCCCAATAGCCTTGATCTGTCCTGAGAGTTCCTCCTGAGCCTGTCGCACTGAGGCTGATAGTTCCTTGTCAGACCATTCTTCGTTGAGGGCAACACGGGGCTTTATTCGTTCAAGCCTATACAGAGACGAGAAATGTTTCGGCGCCGGCTCCTTCCGCTCCTGAATGTTGGCCTCGCGATATTTTGATAGGAGTTGGTTGCATGCCCGTTCGAGATGATCCTGGTGCTGCTCGAACAGCGCTAAGAGCCTGGCCCTGCTCTCCATGATAGTTAGATACTCCCTTCTCCGGCCCGCAAGATCTTTGATGACATCCTCAATCCCTTCGTTGTGCTCGTCGCGAACCTTCTTAAGCTCCCCGATGAGTTCTTCCTTTTGGAGAATGTAATCATCACGGCGATCACGAAGGCGCTTTTCGACGCCCGCGTAGCCGGGGTACGGGTCGCGCACGAAACACCCATCGATGAATGCGATCAGGGAGAAAATGAAGCCAACACAAAACAGGAGCCATGAGCTGACGTCATTCAACCCTAGAGGGTCCTGGCGCATGTGCTGATAAGCAACAACGCCGGCACCCTCTATCCAGGTTCCACTTACCTCTCGGTAGTGCGCGAGAAGGAGGTTAATTGCGAATGCCATGGCGATGTAGGCAACTATCGAGACGGCACCCCAGAATTTTACAACCCACAACCTGTGAGTAACCAGGCGAGCGCAATAAATTGCCACGAGCAATGCAACCCCGATATTCACAAAAGAGAAAAGTCCGGCCTCTATCAACCCCCCGAAATACCCTTGGGCATTACCCTTGGCGAGGAAGCTCGCGTTACCGCCGGTTTCGATGACGAAAAGGAACAGGAGTAGTGAAATTCTCAGGAAGTGGGCGGTTCCCTCGGGAACTCGCGCAGCTCGGACGAGACTGTGTTTTTCCTTGAACCAGTTATGCTCTTTCTTGGCCTCGTGCAGTGCCTCTCTCAGCCCGTGCAGCTTATCAACGCCAACTGCTATTGCACCTTTGAAATTAGAAACACTCGCGGCATTCGTCTGCCTTATGAGCCCGAATTGTTCCTCGAAATTTAGGTTGGCGAGGCGCCCAACATAGAGCTGAAGGGTATCTTCAAGGGTGTGGTGGGCGGTTTTCTTCTCCGACTCTATCTTCTCGATGATCGTGTGTTCGATGTCATCCAGAGCTTTGGACGATTTGGAAGGCTGGTTCTCCTTGCCTCTTCGCCTGCCTATTTCCTCTAGAGAGAGATCGCGGGCAACTCGTTCCACGTCAAGATTGGGAAAGATTTCCGTTCCCACTCTGAAATCATGGTGCGACTCTCTCACTTTCTCGCGCAGCCTATTCAAGGCTTCAAATGTAACTGCCAAGTTTCGCCCCCTTGCGAGATTTTGTGTCGAGTTTCATGTTCTTATTAGCGGTCGCCGCCCCCACGAGCCCAGGCTCTAACTCGACGCTGAGATACCAGTCATCCTCGCCAGTCGACCAGCATGAACTCGATTTCTGACTATTGGTAAAGAACCAATTGGATGCCAGGAGATACCAGCAGCATTTGTCACATCGGGGTCTCCCACCATTCGTAAGAGGAAATTCAAACAGTCCAGAGCTACGAAGGGGTCTAATCGCTTAGCTATCCCACACGAAACTAGGCTTGGTCCGGTAGTCTCAGTGGCCTAGTCGGCTTTTCCCATTGGCGTGGGTCGACAGGCACGCTAACGCCCATGCTTGCTTGGTTTACTTCCCTTAGGGAATGGCGCATTTCGGATTGAAGGAGACTTACGAACCGTCGACGAGCCTGCCAAATGTGATGGCGCATAAGCAAAGGACTGTCGGTTCCATCACGTGCTGCCATAAAGCGGGCGACATAGCAGGCCCGTAGCACTTGGTCGAGGATTTCCACTCTAAATCCCTCGTCATCAACCTGTTGCCAACTGCCCTTCACGTTTGGGAAGAAAAGGCGTCCCCGGTCCACCAAAGCGCTTGCTCTAGTTCCGAGTTGATCAAATTCGATGCGCTTGTGGACAACTTCGCTAGCCAAAGGATTACAGGCGGTTTCAAGTTCGGCCATCAAATCAATGACCGTTCCGCCCCATTTCGCCATGTTGGCGTCCCTTTGCCGGGCCTCTTGTATTCTTCCAGCTTCGTCTTGCCGCTTTTGATAAAGCTCTTCAGCCTCAACCTGCAGCCGTCGTGCTTCTGCCTCCGTTTTGCGGTGCTGCCTCTCTTCTCGGAGAGAAACGCGCCACTGCACATAGGCCAACACAGCAACAGTAATCCCAATAAACAACTGAGCAGCGATGTCGAACATTTGTATCCCCCGTCGACGATCTTTCATGGCAACAATGCCGAAAGCAAGTCTGCTGCGCTAGCAAACGCTTTCCGACGCTGCCAATCCAGGGACCTGAGCGGTTTGAAGGTCAGGCAGACTTCCTGTCAACGGTTAACGGTGGGAACAGTCGGAGTTGGCGCGAAGCCCCATCTTCAGCATCATCTCTGGCACCATGGATCGCCAGCGCGTTTTTGACGTGGCGTCCAGACCACAGCATATCCTTCGTCCAGAAGCACCTGACCCGCCTCTCTCCCGTCTTTAAGGCGTAGCCTAACAAGGGGGCGCTGGAAGTGGTCTCGCGCGCCCGAGTCCTCAATCTTAAGCCCACGTGTCTGCAGCAATTCCGCAAGGCGCTCTTTGGCCTCGTTTGCAATTGTGCGCTCGGCGTCACACTTCGCTTTGCCAATCTCTGGTGCGTCAATGCCGGTCCTGAAAGGTATGCCATTGCCGAGAAGCCGCATGTCGATGCCGTCGCAGCGTATCGAGTCTCCATCGATAGCTGAAAGCGATGAGCATGAAATTATGGTCGCGGCGTTCGCGATACAGGCCGCAAGGCAAAAGATTGATAAGAGAATTAAGCGCATGTCATCCCCCAACGAAAAATAGACAGTAGCGCTCAATCAATCTCCACGTAAACTCGGGCCTACCGCAACCTCTTTGGGTAAATGTAGTGATCGCCATTGCTATGGTGCTCGACACACACCGCTTTCCCCATTTAAGAGGCTCCTACTTAGCGGCGACTGCCGGACATTCGGAGAAGTTGTTTGGCGATCGCGCTGACTTGAGATCGGCGTGACTGGGAAAATGGATGCCGCGGCAAGCCTGAACGACTGTTTACTGTACGTCTGAGCGACACGGTTTGGAGGGCATCCGGGATCGGCACCTGAAAGTTGCGCGTGCCAGTGATCCGATCACCCGCTCAGAAATTTGTTCCAAATATTCCGACCCCACATTAGAACTCCCTAATGGCTCTCCATTGGTTCAACCCTCCGGTCCCTGTAAGCGGCGAACGCGCCGGCATGACCCACAACGTCAGCAACGTCGAGGCGGCCTCCGAACTTCTCCTTCAGTGGACCAAGCGTGGCCCCAAGTGGAACCTCGCGGTGCGCGTCTGCATGGCCTGCCTGGCTGACCAAGCGACACCTCAGGAGGTTCGCAAAGCGTTCCGAGCTGCTGCAATTGAGGAGGGGAAGCTCCGCACAGCTCATGAGGGGGCTGATTGAGTATCTGCCAGCGATGCCACGTCACTCCATGTCAGGGACGTCCCCGCCCACAAAGAGCGTTGTCGGTTCCCCGTATTCGCCGAGTGCCGGGTTGGCCTCACGTGACCACGCAATGACCCCGGCATGTTTCCCCGCCAAGCCCTTCGCGGTCCTTATCGCCCGGTCCTCAGTCTGCTCCTCGGCTGGCCCATAGACAGGTTGGAGGTCGCCGGTGTCATCGCGGTCGAAGGCGGTGACCACGATCAGCTTCGGTGCCTTCTGCTGCGGAAGAATGTTGTCTGACATGGAATGCCTTTCGTTAGCCGTTAGTCGGTCCCGCTGCGCTTCCGTCTATGCCACCCTCGGCTGAACCCATAGCTCACCGCAGGGGCCCATAAGGCTACCTCACGCTCCAGTGAGGCGTTGGCGGCGAGGAGCGCCTTTACGGCCTCTCGGGGGTCTCCACCGTTGGCGGCTATGGCCTGATCAGCGGCAAGTTCCCAGTCCATGGCGGGAGGATCTACTTGCTCTTGCTCGGCTGGCATTGCTCTACCTTACAGGCATTTCTCACCATCGCCACGATGCTCGAAACAGAACCAATGCGGCGCCTGCTTTGGCTTCGCGAAACCCCATCCGGCATCTTTGCCGCAGCCAGGACGCTCGCACCAATGATGCTGGATACCGGGCGCTGTGACGTGTTCTGGGCTTGAAAGCCTGATTTCGTGGCTCACGTCCGCCATCACCCCAACATAACCGGGGTATCGTCATAGCTGACGGTCGCCACCCCCGGATGCCGGTGAGCTATGGCGAGTATCTTGGTCTCAAGTTCACAATTGTAGACCATGAGCGCTTTCACGGTCTCAAGCGGGCTCTCGTATCGAGCGATCAGCTTCACCGCTTCCAAATGCAGTTCGGCTTTGGCCTCAGCGTCCAAATGCAAAATGCTCACCCTCGTTCCTCCTTGCGGGGCGCGGTCCCGAGCGCGTGTCAAGTTGTTGCTGAAGGCGACCGTTGAGGACGATCATTTCCTTGAGTGCCTTCATCACGTCGCCCTTGTGGACGGTAACGAACTTGTCGGCGACGACTTGAAGAGCAGCCCCTTGGCGGCTGTCGAGCGTCACGATGCGGTCCATGGCGATTACTCCAAATGCTTGGATATCCGCAGTGAACAAAAAGAGAACATAAATGTCAAGTGCGAATTGACCGGAGGAGGAATACGTTCCTATCCTGGGTCATGCCTGACACTGGCGGAAGACGAAAGCGCGGCGGCGAATGGAAACTCGGCAATGCTCATGAGATTGGGCAGCTCGTGCTGGTTCGCTGCGGGCTCTGTAACGTCAAGCGGTGGGTACCTGCCGAGTGACCTGAAGCAAATCTTCGGGAACATCGAGGCCGAGCTGGTCGGGAGCAAAATGAGCTGCAAACGGTGCGGCAAGAACGAGTATATGCATGCGGAGACACAGAACCCACCGGCGCGGGAACGGCAGGGCATTCGGGTCACGCGGCTAGCCGAGATCAGGACTGTGCGGCGGGTTGTCTGGCGTGATGAGGACTGAGGAGACTTCTTTCGACCCTTCTGGGCCGTCGCGTCTGCGGAGGCGAAAGAGGCAAAGTCAGCTACACAATGGCGGCGACCTTTTGCGTACCCAAGTCGACGAAATCGGGAAGGGTGCTTCCGAACTCCCGCAATTCGGGAGCCGAGCACACGACCGTCAACCAGCTGCCTTCGGTGTGTCGCTTTAGTCGCGTAATTCCGGCGTAGATTAACGCCAGACTTTGCAGATGCGCCGCGTTCGAGATGTAGACTAAGAGGAGGCGGGTCTCCCACCCTTTGTAGCTATGGAGGGTCGTAGCCTTCACGCGGGCATCCCCCATATAGAAGCCCATCTTCTTGCGCCGGTGATCATCTCCGAATGTGTCCAAAGTCTTAATGTTGCGAATTTCCAGTTCCTTAATGATCGCCGATCCGGTGCTCATATCGGCTGCCAGAACGGTAATGTCCGCGTTCGCCAATCCAGAGGCGATCCCGGCATGGCGCATCAGCGCGACAACCTCGTTGGCAGCCACCCTCCCTGCATCAGGAAGTCCGCACTGGACCCATCGCAGCCGGCACGGATAGAAGTCCAGGGCACCCTGTTCGGGACTCGGAAGGTCAACCAAACCTCTCGGTAGGAAACTCTCTGCGAACGTCCTAGCGAATTGAATGGCGTCAGGAGGCATCCGGTAGCTCACGCCGAGCTGGGCCCATCGCCCCCCTTGGAACCCAGCGCCCTTCATGACGTCATCGGTCCAAGCTCCCGCTGTCCCGTATATATCCTGCGTTGCGTCAGCAGCGAGGACGACCTCACCGTGAGGCTTGCAAGCCTTT
The DNA here is from genome assembly GCF_056404855.1 of Mesorhizobium sp. P2_B11. Classification (NCBI taxonomy): domain Bacteria; kingdom Pseudomonadati; phylum Pseudomonadota; class Alphaproteobacteria; order Hyphomicrobiales; family Phyllobacteriaceae; genus Mesorhizobium; species Mesorhizobium sp. P2_B11. The sequence goes on along the minus strand of NZ_JBFUDF010000001.1, from coordinate 661,946 downwards.
CGGAGGACGTTCCACCACAACGGCCTGTAATCCTGTCCCTCGTCGACGAGTATAGCATCATACCTCGTCACGTCCGGACTGGAGAGTGCTTCGTCCGCGAGCTTCGCGATCTCAAACTCCAGGGCTGACTTCTTAGCCTCCTTGGTTGTCGCCGACGCGACAAGTTGGTCGTAACGGCCGTCGAGGCCAGCCTGGTAACAGGCATGTTTGCACCATAAGTGAAAGTGCGTGAAGGTGATGTTCTCGAACTTCTTCGGCGACGTCAGTCCCCTCACGATCATATCGCGCAGGTAGTGCCAAAGCGTGATGTTGTACGTGGCCACCAGGACGGTCTTATCTTCGTTCGCGAGCCTCGCTGCTCGCGCGGCCAGTACCAGGGATTTTCCCGAGCCGGCCGCACCCTTGATGCGTCGATAGCCGGTTTCCGTTCTCGTTTCGGCGAGAGCGCGCTGGTTGGGATCCAAGACGAGAGGCATGCGCTGCTCGACTGCGAAGTCCGGTTCGACGAGCCAGCCTCGTAGGTCGTCTGCTCGGTCAGCAGACATTACGATGGAACCCTTGCGTCCGCATTCCGGAAAGATGACTGCCAGGTTCCCGGAGGCAACGTCTTCCGCTCCCGATATCGGTTGGTAGGCTTCGTACTTCTTGTCCGGATCGTTCGGCAGAAACGGCCCGAGTAGGGCCTTAACGGCATTCGCCGGCGCGAACGGGAAGATCACTCCGGCGGTCACTGCTGCCCAGCCGTTACCGGACTGGAGGCGCGGGCAATAGAGGTCAAATATCTCCTTTTTATAGAGGTGTACCTTCGTCACGGGGTTTTGGGACTGGATACAGAAATCGATCCTATCTCGCGACGCCCAAAGCTCCGGGCGGCCTTTCTCGGAACCTTTGACGTGGTACCGCATCGCCGTGAGGTCCCAGTCCTTCACCTCGAAGACGGCAATCCCTGCATTTGGATTGAGAAGGACGAAGTCAGGGCGAAGGCCATTCAGGTGCGGCTGGACATAGATCTCCCATTCGGCAGGCAACTTGCTATGAAACACGTCCAGGACTATCCGCTCTCCTGCGGTTAGCTCCTGCCGGAGTGTCGACAAAGCCGTCAGAGGTGGCCGAACTACCCGTTCCATCGCCAACTCCATGCTTCGCTGCAGACGTGTTCACCCGATACATCCGACCATCTCAGCACAGTCAAGCGCCATTGGTAGGTCCGCTCTCCCCCATCATGCTCCGAAGCGCTACGGCAGGACATCGAAAGCCGCCCTGTCCTAAAGCAGTGAGCCTTGTGCCGGTGTCTGTGGCGGAACTTTGATCTGCGTAGCCGGCTTCTCGACAATCACCAAGGCGTCATCCGGGGCCGTTCGCTGTAGCCGTTTAGCCTCAGACCACGGCGCTGTAAGCCACATCTCCGTCTCCTCTTGCGTCCTCAAGATGACCGGCATGGCCTTCTGGTGGATAGGCTTGATGAGGGCGTTGGGCTCGGTTGTCAGGAACCCATAGACCTCGTGGTCGCCGGGGCCGTCCTTGAGCTTGCGCACTCCCTGCCAGGGCGTCCAGAGACCGGCGAAGAAGAAGAGGGGGCAGTCCTCGTTGATGGCAAACCAATAGTTCTTCTTAACGCCTGTCTCAGGGTCCTTCACGTCAACCGGGCTGGGCTCCGCGAAGCTCGTCACTGGCACCACACAGCGATGCTCTACGCCTAAATATTGCTGCCAGTAGGAGTAATTTGTCTTCCGTATGTTCTGCCTACCGGAGTCGGCTTTGCCTTTGACCTGATCGGGCTCAGTTGGCATGCCCCACAGTAGGCTGGCAAGCTCCCGCTGCCCGTCCAGCGCATTACGGACCACCGGTCCAGGGCGGTTGGGATAGATGTCAATGGACGGCTCAAGGTTGCCCAAGATGTCCCGCAAAGTCCGGGTCCATTGGCGAACGGCTTCTTGCGACGTGGTGATGTTGTAGAGGTTGCACATACGTGGCCATCAGTCCCAGTCATTAAGGTCGGTTAGGGTTTGCCGAGCAACCAAAGCGGCTTCGTAGCGCTGGCTTTTTGAGAACTTCCCAAAAACGCCATCGACGATACAATTCTTCAGATTTTTGGTGTCTCGTCGGTTGTACAGGTCTGGGTTCTTGGCCAGCGCCATACCAATCAAAATGCGTTCCATCCATTCAATCAGTGGGCGGTTAGTCACGTACGCTCGGCTTAACGTCCAAGTTGGCGTTCTGAGCGGAAATAAAAGCATCAAGGGCGTGTGACGGGGGTGCTCGCTGATAATATTCTGATAGTGATCCAGCTTATGCGGCGCGAAAATCTCGCTGTAGAACCCCGATTTCGCATTGGTTTTGCCCACGTAAAATGGACGGTACTTGTCGCCGTACCGCAGCAGAAACACATAGCAACCGATGGCATGGCAAAGACGATTGTGGCCGAGACTCTCCCATTCCTCTTCCTCGCGCACCTGAGCCCAAAAGTGCGACCTGTCCTGACTTAGATCAACCTCGAACGGTCCAAACGACCAGAAATGCATGCCCGCTCCTTTTTCTCAGAACTGAACTTATAGGGCAAATCCGCAAGCGTTTCTCCACCTTGCTAGGCAGTCACTACGGTGCCGTTCAATTTCCGCAACGCGAGACGGTAGTGGTACGGGCTGATTTGCTCGAAGAGCACCGTTTCCAAAGGTTGCGCGTGGGTCCGGGAAAAGAACTCGCCGACGAACCACCTGTCTTGGAAGAACGTACGCGGCTTGCCATTCTGATAGCTGGGGACAAACGTGTCAGTTCGGAGTGCCCCGAACTCCAAGTGCATAAGGCGACGCGGCTTGTCGTGCTGACTTGGGCCACCAAACACGTCCTTCGGCAACTGATCACGGAAGGAGGTGATGTAAATATGGTGACGACCAGGCTCCTGTTTGACGTTCGCCCCGGTTAGTGTCGTCTCGAATATTCTCATGCTACTCTGTTGCCCTTTTTTGCCATCCCGGATCGTACCACCTCATGCATAAGTAGGATGTCCCGTACGACCCTGCACACGTCGGCGGCCTTTTCATTCGTGTCAGCGTAGTGATTTGCGTGAGCCAGATCGTTGCGCAACTTTTCAATTGCCTTGAGCTTCTCTTTAAACTCATTTCGTCGAGGATCACCTGCGAAGACCAGCTTTCTAAGAATGTCGCTCTTGTCGCAGAATTCAGTGAACAGAAGTTCATTGACGATCCCGCTAATTTTTTGCGCAGCATCGATCCGACTATTCAGCGAAATCTGCCTAGGGCCCGAAATGCACGTGCGCCATTTGCTCCCGTCTGGGTCGTAGAGCCGGATCGTATCTGTCATTGCCATTTCCAGGCCTGTCACCAGACCGAAGAAGGCTGCCCGCACTGGAAGGTTTTGCAGATCAGAGAGGCTGACCAATCCGACAATGCCTCTTTCGGAGACTAGCAATCGAAATGGCCGCGCATCAGCTTCCCGCACGAATGACAAGATGCTGGCGTCAGCTCCGATTAGGTGACTCTCCGCCAACGGTTCGTATGCCTCGCTGACCAATATCTCAGGTGCAGGTGTCTCGTAATATCCAGCGAGGTGGACTACACCGACGATGTGCTCATCGTCGTCGCCACTATCTTGGACCGGCATGTAGTCAAATTTTTCTGAGTTGCCCGCAACCACTGCGCCAAGGCGATCTTCTTTGCCGCAGCAAACGAAATCCTCTCGCTTCGTCGAAATCATGCTGACTGTAAGACCAGCATGCAGATGGTGGAATTCAGCGGCCTCGCGCACCCGCTCCGTCTGTTCGCCCCCATCCTCGGGATCGCCCGTTCTCCACAATCGCTATGCATGGCTGTTTTACCTACGTCTTGCCTTCACCGTGCCGCCTCGGGCTCTGACCTGCTCCAGCAATTTCGCTTCTGCCTTCTCGGGCAGTCGCAATGCCCTGGTCGGCTTGGTCCAACTCTCTGGGTCCAAAGGTATTTTGACCCCTTCACTCTCTTTACCCACCTTCCGCAACGATTGGCGCATTTCCGTCTGCAATAGCATCACGAACCGCCTGCGAGATTGCCAAATATGCTGACGCATAAGTTTGGGGGCGACGTTTCCATGGACCGCAAGATGTTGCCCGATGTAGCAAGCACGTAGGACGTGATCGAGTATTTCTACACGCGTACCTTCGTCGTCGCCTGAGCCATTCCCGCTTTGCACGTTGGGAAAGAATAAACGTCCTCGATCAACCAGCGCGCTTGCGCGACTGCCTAGATGTTCAAATGTGCTGGGCCTAATCGCTGTTTCTTCAGCAAGGGGATAACAGGCCACTTCAAGTTCAGCCATCAAATCGATGACACTCCCACCCCATAGTGCCATGTCAGCATCCCGCTGGCGAGCCTCCGCGGCCTTATCTTCTTCCGCTTGGAGGCGAGTTGCCTGAAGTTCTGCTTCTCTGTGTCGCTTTTCTGCTCTATTCGATAGTGCCAATTGAACAATAGTTAGAATACCTACTGCGACGGTGGCTGCGCCGATAATTGCTTCCAGCATTGTTCTCCAATCCCCAGAAATCCCATACGTTTATTACCGACAGTTCCAAGGCAAGCTAGCCACAATCGACGGGCTGGCCAAGTTGTCCCCGGACTGCCGCTGCGCCAACCACTAGCGCTTCGGGCTCCGATGGATAGAGCGGGACGGGGGCATGGGTAGGCCGCGGACATTCTGGCGTGAGTGCTCCGATTGCGGCGCAGCAGCAACGCGTTCATCGAACGGTGTCCGGCCTATTTCGAGCAGAACGCCACCTCCTCGGATGATGACGATGGCGAATAGCTGCCAGCTTTGAAAGCGGGACCTACAGGAAGCGTGTTGGCAAGCTCCACACGCTGCTTGCGGTCTGTGACTAGCAGAGCGATACTGTGGATGTTGGTTATGTCGAACCAATGCGCCACGACCGTCGTCGGTTCGAAGTCGCGACGTTCCTACCCGACGGCGGCGGGTTTGGCCTCCAGTTCGCGGATGCGTTCAGCAGGAAACAGCCCCATGACACCATCTATGTCTAAGATGAGTGATGCCCTTACCGATCTCCGCGTTGCTTTGGCTGCTGGCCAGGAGCGGGGGACCGCCATAGCTGAGATCGCCGAGGAATACGGCTTGAAGCCCGCCCTGCTCGCTCGCTATGCCGAGACAATGGCCGCCATGCCGCTCCCGACAGCGAAGGAAGCAGATTTAGAACGACACAAGCGCGATATGGAGGAATTGATACGCATATTTATGGAGGATTAAGTGCCAATCCTCACTCCATATCGGACACGTCGCCCCTAACAAAGAGCGTAGTCGGCTCGCCGTATTCGACGAGTGCAGGTTGGCTTCACGCGACCATGCAATGATACCGACATGTTTCCCCGCTGAGGACCTCAGGCGCATTCCGACTGCGCTTCCGGGAGGTGGCCTTGGACCGCGAGGCGGAATGCTTGTGGCGCTGCTGCCGGCCTTCTGAGTTGAAGATCACGGCGATGGCAGCCATTCTCCACGACCGAGTGTCACAGCCGTTTTATGTGAACAGGAGCTATCGGTTCTATTGAACCGATAGCAGTGAACGGAACGGGCATAAACACCCCTCGACCGCGGTATCGCCAATGACAACATCCCAGAAGCCCGCCACTTTGGCGCAGGATATGCGCCCTCTGAGAAGCGGCGGATGGCGCCAAACGCCTTCGACAGCGACGTGCCGCCTTTGAACACGAAGGACGGTGCTCCGTCCTTCTGCAGCTCGAACAGACGTTTCAACGTCCAGCAAACCCAGAAATTTTTCTCGACTATGGTGTTGGCAACGCCAAGCGCCGCTCCGATCTGGCCAAACAACGCTGAACGATCGGAGCGGCTTGAGACTGCGACCTTATCCATCGACCGTTCCGGCAGCATCGCTGGCGATCTGCACCAGAGCTGGCCTCATCCATGCGGGAGCCCGGAAGGCGCTGTGGGCCAGCATCCTCTTGTCGCTCGCGGACAGCCTGCGGGCAGCCACTTGGACAACATCGGTGGCGCGCACCACGCCAACGTGTCGCAAGGCCTGGACGACGGTACCCGCCGGGCTGCCAGGCGCGATCAGATGCTTCGGCGAGGCGTGACGCAAGTCGACAATTCTCTTTCCAAATACGACGCGCCTCGACGGTCCGTCGGTCAGATAGGTGCTTCTTGCCGGAACCTGGGTGGACAGGCCGAGGGAATTGGCGGCCCGGGCTCCTGAGATCTGTACCAACGATCCGGTCTCACGTGCCAATGCACCTGCCACGTCGTCCGGAGCTGGCGACAACAGGCCAAGTTTTGCGTGCATCTTGGGGAAGTCGTAAAGACCGTGAGCCAGCCGGCGCAGTTTGCCGGCCCCGACCAGGCGCGACAGCGCCTGATCGACCGCAGCACGGCTGGCAAGGCTGAGAAAATCGCTTGGCGTAAAGACGCTGCCACGCCCGCCCGCACGGGCTCGCCTCATAATGCGATCTGGTACTGACAAAACTCTCATTTTCATATGTCAGAAAATAAGTTATCTTTTTCTGACATTCAAGACCCAATTCTTCCCCCGGTTAACATTCAGCGGAAGGCCTTGGTGCCCGGACAATTCAAAGCCGGTGCGAACTTGTTGATTGATGCGTTCCTGCGGGCACAGAACGCTCTTCGAAGCGCCCGACAGAGACGGTTCAGCCTCCCTTCCCGCCGGCGCGAGATCGGTTAAAGGCGCGGTCCGTCGCCATGAATCGTGCCAGCATCGGTGCGATCAGCTTTGCCGGATCGACGACCGTCTGGCCGGTCTCCCGGCCGAGGGCTTCGGCATAGGCGACAAGATCGCTATGCACGGCGGCCGGCAACCCGATCGTTACCTTGACCGGTCGATCATCCGGAATGGTGGAGAGTTTCAGCTTGATCATGACGGGTCCCTCGCTGTTTGGTACGGCGTCAGCACAAGGTCGCGATTGACGATCACGCGAACCGGGAAACCAGGCCGGACCGTGAGCGTCGGCTGCACATCGAGTTGGCGACCCACGATCTGCTGGCCGACATTGCTCATTGAGTTCTGCGTGCTTTCGCGGATCGCCTTGGCGATATCGCTCTCCTCGCCGCTGGAACCGAGGCTGCTGCCGACACCCAACAATGTCGAAAGCGCCGCGGCCCGGAACAGCTGACCCCAGTGATGATCGACCTGATCTTCCAGACCGGAAAACCCTTCAGCATCCGCGCCCTGCTGGCGCTGCAGCACAATCGAGGTGCCGTCCGGCATGATGAGCCGGTTCCAGACCAGCAGCACGCGCGACTGGCCGAAGGCAACCTGGTTATCATATTGGCCGATCAGTTTTGCGCCCTGCGGAATCAGCAGGAACGAACCTGTCGGGCTGTCGTAGACATTTTCCGCAACCTGGGCAGTAACCTGGCCCGGAAGATCGGAACGGATGCCAGTGATAAGGGCCGCAGGAATGACCGTGCCGGCCTGCACGACATAGGGCGAGGCCTTTTTGGCGAGACGGTCGGGACTGACGGTACGGCGATCCGGCTCCGCATTGACGAAAGCCAGCTTGCGGTCCTGCATGTTTTGGGCGGAGCCTGGGTCGAGCGGCGGCTGCTCGGTTGGAGGTGTCAGGCTGGACAAAGCGTCCGCAACTGTCTGTCCTGCGCCGGCATCCTGCCGCGCGGGATTCGCTCCCGCGTTGCTGTCCGTGAACAGTTTCGCCACCCGCGCCGCCTCGATTTCGGCCATGCGGCGTTGTTCGTCCGGATCGACGTGCGATGCCGCCATGTTCGGCACTTGGGCGGGCGCACCGCGCCCCTGAGCACGCAGGATCGGACGGCCGAGATCGCCAGGCAGTGCGGGACCAAGCTGGGGGATGCCGGCATAGTCCTTCGGCAGCGTCTGCAGCCCATCCGCCGTCGAGCCGTTTTCGGTGGTGAAGAGTTCGGAGGTTTGATCACTACCGCGCCTTCTGGTGTCGAGCGCCCAGATCAACGTCCCAAGGATAGCAATACTGGCAACGCCTCCCAGTCCGACAAGGACCTTGCGAGAAAGCCGCGTTACCCTGGTCGGTTCTGGCCGCAGGCGCAGTTCGGCCCTGATGTCCTGGTTCGGGGCATTGGCAGCTTCGTTCATCGGAACAATCCCAAACCGCGCTGGGGACGTTTCCCGTCAGTGCGCACGATCCGGACACGCTTCTCGCTCGTCTTGTCGCCGAGCCTCAGTTCGGCAGCGGCAAAGAGGCGGTCGACGACATAGTAGTTTTGTCGGGCGCGGTAGTTGACCAGTTCCGAGCCACCCGAAGGGCCGATGACGAACAGCGGTGGCATCTCTCCCTGACCGATACCGGACGGGAACTCGACATAGACCTTTGCACCGTCGTCGAACGCACGCAGCGGCTTCCAGGGGGCCGCATCGCCCTCGATGCGATAACGGAAGTTCAGCTTCTGGATGTCGACGCCGGAAGCGACCGGCTGGGCTGCGGACGCCCGTGCGTTCTGGCGCCGCAGCGCGATCAGCTGATCCTGCGGATACTGCCAGGACACCGAGGCCATATAGGTCTTTTCGGTCGAACGCAGCTCGACGTGATAGGTGCGGCGATCGCTGTTGATGACGAGGTTGGTCTGGAGATCGGGCCTCGTCGGCTTGACGAGGATGTGGACCTGAAGCCGCTCCCCTGCCCCGCTCTCAGTATCACCAATAATCCAGCGCACCGTGTCGCCGGCGGCTACCGGGCCGGTGCCGACGAGCTGCTCGCCAGGCTGCAACGCGATGTCGGTGACCTGACCGGGAGCGGCATAGATCTGGTAGAGCGCGCCTTCGCTCCAGGGATAAAGCTGGATCGCGTTGATAAAGCCGTCGCGGACAGGCTGCATCCGCGCGGCCTCATTGGCCTGGCTGATACGCTGTTTCGGATCGGTTGGCTCCGATTTCGCCTTCGTCATATCGACCGGCTTCAGCTGGCCAGGCAGCGGAAGCGGTTTCGGCAGTTCCACGACCTTCACCGAACCAGGTGGGTCGAACTTCTGCATGGCAGGCACCGCATCGTCGTAGTCGATCTGCGGCGGAATGTATTTTTTCGAGGCACAGCCGGCGAGCGCTGTCGCCGACAGCAGTGCCAGGGCAAGTACCCGCGCCTTTTTGATGGTGTGCACAGTCTGTCTGTTCGACTTGCCGGTTCGTGGCGCGCAAATCATGAAAGCTCCTTCGACCAATCGATGGCGTTGACGTAGACGCCGAGCGGATTGGTTTTCAGCCGGTCGGCGTCGCGGGGTTGCTGAATTACGATGGTGAGGATGGCGGTCCAGCGCTCGGTGCCGGCCAGGCTGCCGTTCTCGTAGCGGCGCTCGGTCCATGCGACACGGAACGATTCCGGCGAAGCACGGATGACGCTGGAGACCTCGATCGCGATCTGTATCTTGCCGACCTTGGCGAACGGGTCGTTCAGGCGGGCATAGTCGTTCAGAGAGTTGGCGCCTCGGTCAGTGGTGTAGTCGTAAGCGCCCAACCAGTTCTGGCGAACGATGACGGGATCGGCAGGAATGCTTCTCACCTGTTCGATGAAACGGGCAAGATGCCATGCAATCTGCGGATCGGTCGGCCGGTAGTCGGCCACAGCTGAAGCGACCACTTGCGCCTCACCAAACTTGTCGACTTGCACCACCCAGGGAACCACAGAGCCGCGCGTCGACTGCCAGACCAAAGCGAAAGCGAAACTGCCGGCCAGTGCGAGCGAGCCGAAGGCCATCAGCCGCCAGTTCTTTGCCTGGACCCGGGCCGAGCCTATGCGGTCATCCCAGATTTGCGCGGCACGTTGGTACGGCGTCTCCAATTGAGGCGATTGTCCGTAACGGACGGAAACTCGTCTGAAGAGGTTCATCGGCGGTCATCCTGATTGAGGGAAACATTCATCGAGCCGCCGCCATGGTCGCCAGAGCGAACGGAATGCGCCGCCATGCTCGCGCCATGACTCATGGCCTGGCCGCGCTTCATGCGACTGGCCCAAGCCGGCGGCGATCCAGCATTGGATCCCGCGCTCGACGCACGTCCTGGCGCAGTTGCTCCTGATGGCTGCTCTCCACCCGTCGCGCTCCACGCGGCCGACCGGCCGGCTTGATGGCTATCGGACAGGGCTGAGGCTGCACGCGACATTGCCTGCTTCACCGGCTGAACGGCAGCGCCAGCACCCGCCTTGGCGACACCCGCCATGCCGGCGGCGATTGAACTTGCGCCACCCTGCCCGGACGTGGCTGCGGCAAGTCCCCATGCCGTCGCGGTGCTTCCAGCAAGATGCGCACCGCCGCGCGCCGCGGCTGCCGACATACGTCCGCCTGTCCCGGCAGCACTCGCCGCGCCGCTCAATCCAGCGCGAGCGCCCATGGCGCCGGCAGCGCCAAGGCCGATCGCGCCAAGGCTGGTGCCAACGGCTGCACCCGCGCCGAGTTGTGGTGCACCAGAGACGAGGCCCGTCGCGATGCCGGGGCCGAAGATCGACAGCCCCATCAATGACAGGGCGCCGAGGACAAGTGAAAGCGCATCGGTGATTGTCGGTTGTTCGGCGCCGAACCCTTGCGTGAACTCGTCGAAGAGACCCGAGCCGATACCGACGATCACGGCAAGAACAAGAATCTTGACGCCCGAAGCAACGATATTGCCGAGCACTTTCTCGGCGAGAAAGGCGGTCCGGTTGAACAGCGCGAAGGGGATCAGCACGAAGCCGGCAAGCGTTGTCAGCTTGAACTCGATCAACGTGACAAAGATCTGAACGGCGAGAATGAAGAAGGCGATCAGCACGATCGCCCAGGCGATCATCAAAACCGCGATCTGGACAAAATTCTCGAAGAACGAGACGTAGCCCATCAGCTGGCTGGCGGCTTCAAGGATCGGATTGCCGGCGTCGATGCCCACCTGCGCGACACGGCCCGGCTGCAGCAATGCTGAGCCTGAAAGTGCCGATCCTCCGGCCTTCAGGCCGAGACCGGAAAAACTCTCGAACACGATGCCGGCGAGACGATTGAAGTTGCCGATGATGAAGGCGAAGAAGCCGATGTAGAGCGTCTTCTTCACCAGCCGGTGCAGCACATCCTCATCCGCGCCCCAAGCCCAGAACAGGCCAGCGATCGTGATGTCGATGACGATCAGCGTTGAGGTGAGAAAGGCGACCTCGCCGCCGAGCAATCCGAAGCCGGAATCGATGTAGCGGGTAAAAGTCTCGAGGAAACGGTCAATGACACCGGTATCGTTCATGGGGCGACCGTTTCCGGCTGGAGTTGCTGCCTTGGCGGCATGGATGGCTGGAGCCGGCTCTGGTCCTTCTCGATCGATGGAGCCGCGTATGGTGTTGCCGGACGGGATGGGCGCAGGAAGCGCCGACGGCTGTCCGCCCACACCTTTCTGCAAGCCTCGTCGGCGATCGCGGCCATGCCGATGTCTCGGCATCGAGCGAGTTCGAGGTTTGCCGGCTCGCCGCCCGGATGTGCGGAGCGCGGGGGGGACGCGTCCTGCGAGCCGTCGCCGCGCAACACCATGAACGCGGCGGTCATGGCAGCGACAAGGGCGAGAACGGCTGTCATCCGGGCGGCGATCTTGAGATCCATGGGAACAAGGCCTCAGTCGTGGAACATGCGCACCGACGACGGGCTGTAGCTGCTGCCCGTCATGAAGCGGCTGAACTGTTCTTGTGCCTGCTCCTGTGCTGCCGCCTTCCTGGCTTCTTCAAGCGCAGCGGCCCTGCCTTGAGCGGCGAGTATCGCTGTGAGGTCCGCGACCTGCTTTGCCTGCACGGCGAGAAGCTGGTTGCCGGCTTGCGTTGCCTGCAGCACACCGACAGCCGATTGACTGGCATCGACCAGCGCGCTCGTCTGTTCCTTCGTCCCCTCGATATTGTCGACGGCGCCGGCGCCGGCTTTCAGCGAATGCTCGAAGGCCGACACCGATGTCTGCCAGCGCTCACGTGCACCATCGACAAGCTGCTGACTGGAAAGGTCCGACCCAAAATTCTCGTAAGTCGAAGTGAACTGGCTCTCGATGTCCTGGACGCTGTAGGCGAGCCTGTCGGCCTCGCCGAGCAGGGTCTTCATCTGCGAGAAATTGCCTTCGATTTGGCCAAGCAGCGAGGTCGGCAGCGAGGTCAGATTCTTCGCCTGGTTGATCAGCATCTGCGCTTCATTCTGAAGCGAGGTGATCTGGTTCTGGATCTGCTCCAGGGCGCGAGCCGCCTGGAGCAGGTTCTGGCTGTAGTTGGTCGGATCAAAAACGATGAACGCCGAAGCAGGCGACGACGACATCGCGACCGTCACGGCGACAAAGCTGGCTGCCGCCATGTGACGAAGACGAAGACTCCCGTAAGCGGAATTCATGACAAAACCTCCTCTTCGGATTGGTCGATAACGTTGGTGAGATGAGCAATGAGGTCGGCCGCCCATCGAAGGCCGCGATCAGAAAGCCAGGCCTCGAGGAAATTTTCCCGACCGGCCTCTGTGGTGATCCGGTCGATGGCCGCCTGATCGGACTTGGACGATACGGCGCAGAGTGCCAGTGCGATCGGACCTAGACCGAGTTCGAACAGCCGGTTGCCGCGGCGCGACTGGCAGTAATAATCGCGCTTCGGCGTCGCCCGGGCGACGATCTCGATCTGGCGATCGTTGAGGCCGAACCGCCGGTAGATCTGGGTGATCTGCGGCTCGATGGCGCGCTCGTTCGGCAGGAACAGCCGCGTCGGGCAACTCTCGACGATGGCCGGCGCGATCCTGCTGCCGTCGATGTCGGATAGCGACTGCGTGGCAAAGACAACGGAGGCGTTCTTCTTGCGAAGGGTCTTTAGCCATTCGCGCAGTTGGTCAGCGAAGCCGCCGTCGTCCAGTGCCAGCCAACCCTCGTCGACGATGAGCAGCGTCGGTCGGCCATCCATTCGCTGCTCAATGCGGTGAAAAAGATAAGCGAGCACGGCGGGCGCCGCACCCGTGCCGATCAGCCCTTCGGTCTCGAAGGCCTGGACGGAAGTATCACCCAGGCGTTCGTGCTCGGCGTCGAGCAGCCGGCCATACGGACCGCCGATACAATAGGGCCGCAACGCCTGTTTCAAAGGCGAGGACTGCAGCAACACCGTCAGGCCGGTCAGCGTCCGCTCCTGGACCGGCGCGGTGGCCAGCGACGTCAGCGCCGACCAGAGCAGCTCCTTCACCTCCGGCGTAACAGGAACGCCCTCGCGCAGAAGGATGTCGACCAGCCAGTCGGCCGCCCAGGCGCGTTCCGGCACAAGATGGATGCGGCCAAGCGGCTGCAGCGAAACGGCGTTGGGCTCGATGTCGTCCGACAGATCCGCCAGGGTCAACAGAGCGAGGGGATCATCCGCTCCCTTCCCCGTCGACGCGTTGCCGCCGAGATTGTGCCAGTCGCCCTGCATGGCGAGCATTGCCGCGCGGATTGAGCCGCCGAAGTCGAAGGCAAAAACCTGGTTGTTCTCGTAGCGCCGGAACTGGAGTGCCATGAGCGCCAGCAGGACCGATTTGCCGGCGCCGGTCGGCCCGATGACGAGCGTGTGCCCGACATCGCCGACATGCAGACTGAACCGGAACGGCGTCGAGCCCTCGGTTCTGGCAAAGAAAAGCGGTGGTGCACGGAGATGCTCGTCCTCTGCCGGACCGGCCCAGACCGCCGAAAGCGGTATCATGTGGGCGAGATTCAAAGTCGATAGCGGCGGCTGCCGGACGTTCGCATAGACGTGGCCTGGGACACTGCCGAGCCATGCTTCGACGGCGTTGACGCCTTCGGCGATGCAGGTGAAGTCTTTGCCCTGGATGACCTTCTCAACCAATCGAAGCTTCTCGTCGGCGATCGAGGGATCGGCGTCCCAGACAGTTACAGTGGCGGTGACGTAGGCTTCACCGATCTGATCGGAGCCGAGGTCCTGGAGGGCCGCGTCCGCATCGGCCGCCTTGTTGGCGGCGTCCGTGTCGACGAGGATTGATGCCTCATTGGTCATCACCTCCTTCAGGATCGCGGCTACGGATTTGCGTTTGGCAAACCACTGGCGGCGGATCTTCGTCATCAGCCTGGTCGCATCAGTCTTGTCGAGCATGATCGCCCGCGTCGACCAGCGGTAGGGGAAGGCAAGCCGGTTGAGATCGTCGAGGATCCCAGGAAAAGTCGCACTCGGAAAACCGATGACGGTGAGCGTGCGCAGATGAGCATCGCCGAGCCTCGGCTGCAGCCCACCGGCGAGCGGCTGGTCCACGAGAAGCGCATCGAGATGCATGGGTATTTCTGGCACTCGAACGCGATGGCGCGCGGTGGAAATGCAGGAATGCAGGTAGGTCAGCGTCTCGTCATTTTCGAGCCATATGGCCTCGGGGACAAAACCTTGGACCAGGTTCAACACGCGGTCCGTACGATCCACGAAGCCCTTCAACAGCTCCCGTGGATCAACGCCGTTGGTGGCCCGGCCCTCGTAGAGCCAGTTCTCCATCCGCGAGGCTTCCTCGGCGGGCGGCAACCAGACGAAGGTCATGAAATAGCTGCTCTCAAACAGCTCTCCGTCGGACCTGTGGTCGCTCCAGGGGCGCGGCCCTTGGCCGGCCCCTTCGAATTGTTCACGCCGCTCGATCTCGAGCAGGGCTGAGGCGCTGTCGGGGAATGCGCCGTCGGGATAGGTGGTCGCTGAATTGCGCTGCGCTTCGACGAAGATCGCCCAGCTGGAGCCGAGACGGCGGAGCGCGCTGTTCAACCGCTGGGTAGTGCCGACCAATTCCGCCGGGGTGGCGGAATCCAGATCGGGCCCGCGGAAACGAGCTGTTCTCTGGAAAGAGCCGTCCTTGTTGAGCACCACGCCTGGCGCGACCAAGGCTGCCCAGGGCAGATAGTCGGCGAGGCTGGCACCCTTCTTGCGATATTCGGCAAGGTTCATCATCTAGAAACCTCTCAGCAGCCCAGGTGGGCGGGGTAGCGCAGGTGACGGCGAACCACGTCGACGAACTGTGCGTCGCGCTTGGCGGCCCAGACGGCCGCGAAATGTCCGATCGCCCAGAGGACCAGACCAGCAATCCACAAGCGCAGACCGAGCCCGACCGCGCCGGCAAGCGTGCCATTGGCAATGGCGACCGCGCGCGGCGCGCCACCAAGCAGGATCGGTTCGGTGAGCGCGCGATGCACCGGCGCGAAGAAGCCGCTGATATCCTCATCCATCAGATCAGCGCCCCGCCGCCGAACGAGAAGAAGGACAGGAAGAACGAGCTGGCCGCAAAGGCGATCGACAGTCCGAACACGATCTGGATCAGCCGGCGGAATCCGCCCGACGTGTCACCGAAGGCAAGCGATAATCCCGTGACTATGATGATGATCACCGCCACGATCTTGGCGACCGGTCCCTCGACCGATTCGAGGATCTGCTGGAGCGGTTCCTCCCATGGCATGGAGGAACCTGCAGCGTGAGCAGGCGCGATCATCATCAACGCAGCCGCAGCAGTCGACGCCGCCAGTTGGCGAACGGTGTAAAACTTGAAGGTAGACGATGAAGTGATGCGAAGCGGAATCATTCTGGGCTCCTCGGGGATTGGGATTCACGGTTGGTCGGTCTCGATCCTGGCCTCGAGCATGCGGTAGTCGCCGGTGGCAGGGTCGAGCCCGTCGACGAGCGCAATCTCGGCAAGACGGCGAGCCGAACCGCGGCCCGCGAGTACGGCGACAAGGTCGATCGTCTCGGCGATGAGCATGCGCGGGACCGTGACCACGGCCTCCTGAACGAGTTGTTCGAGGCGACGCAGGGCGCCAACGGCGGAACTGGCGTGAATGGTACCGATGCCGCCTGGGTGTCCGGTGCCCCAGGCTTTCAACAGGTCCAGCGCTTCGGCGCCACGGACTTCGCCGATCGGGACACGGTCCGGGCGCAGCCGCAGCGATGACTTCACCAGATCCGACAGCGAGGCGACACCATCCTTGGTACGCAGAGCCACAAGGTTCGGTGCGGCACACTGGAGTTCTCGCGTGTCCTCGATCAACACGATGCGGTCGGCGGTCTTGGCCACCTCCACCAGCAGCGCATTGACCAGCGTGGTCTTGCCGGTCGATGTGCCGCCGGCGACGAGGACGTTTTTCCGCCTTTGGACGGCGAGCCGCAGCACGTCGGCCTGGGCATCCGTCATGACACCGGCGGCGACGTAATCTTCAAGCGTGAACACTGCGACCGCTGGCTTCCTGATGGCGAAGGTCGGTGCTGCCACAACAGGCGGCAACAGGCCCTCGAAGCGCTCGCCCGTTTCTGGCAGTTCGGCCGATACACGCGGGCTGCCGGAATGCACTTCGGCGCCGACATGATGCGCAACCAGCCGGACAATGCGTTCGCCGTCGGCCGGGCCCATAACCTGGTCGGTCGCAGAGAGACCTTCCTTCAGCCGGTCGACCCAGAGCCGGCCATCCGGATTGAGCATAACCTCGACGATTGCCGGATCTTCGAGGAAGCCTGCGATGGCAGGGCCAAGCGCGGTGCGCAGCATGCGCGCGCCGCGCGACACCGTTGCGCTGCCTGGGTGATAATTGATAGCCACGATCTGCCCCCACTTCTTCGCGGCTGATCGGTTCGTGCCGCGTCGGGGATGAGTAGAAGAGGCAGGAGTGCAAGCCTTGCAACAAGCAAAAAGAGCGATCGCAATGCGACGTGCAGAGACTTGCGAAATGCGGTGCGGCGATCCCGCGGGTCAGGTCCTATTCGTTGGCAAGTCATCCGAGTCGGCCGGGGACGCTGGCGGAACGTCCTCGGCGATTTCCTGCCTGAGCTTGGGGCCTTTGCTCAACCTGCGGCCCAGCGCGTCGACAAAACCGTCGTAGCGCTGCAATCCCTTCGCACGGGCTTCGGCCTGTGCGGATTCGGGAAGGGCCGGCGTCGAGTTGAGCCAAAAGCGAACGAACAACGCTAGTGTCTCGATGGCGATGCCGACATCCCGTTCAACGCGTTGCACACGCCGATCGATCTGGTCGAGGCGCCTGGTGACTGCCGCCTCCTTCCGCTCTTCGGCATCCGGTGACAGGAAGGAGGCAATGGCGGCCTCGGCTATCAAGGACAGCGAGACATCGCGCCGCGCGGAGTAGTCGGCGAGCGCGTTCATCACGTCCGGATCGAGATAGGCAGAGAGCCTTCTTTTCTTCGCGGTCTTCATGGGTTCAAAGCTCGATGCCATCATTGGGATCGAGGGCTGCCTGCCGTGCGGCGCGGCGCATGACCTGATCGACTGCGCGTCGACGCACAGCGTCATCGTCGGGTTCATCCTGGTCGAGGTCGAACTCGCTTTCGCGCTGTGCCGTTCGTTCTGGCGCGATGTCCTCGTGGTCTGGGAGTTCGGGCTGGCGGCGGATGCCGCCATTGGTAGGATCGTCGTCCTGCGAAGCTGCGAATAGCTTCGGTTGCAGAGGATTGCCTTCGGGCTTGGGGAGGACCGTTGCGCCGGTCCAGTCGTCGGGCCGCGATGTTCCTGCAGTCGTTGCAGGCTCCGGTGGCGGCAGAACACGCTCGGCAAGGCGCGGATCGGCGAAATACCGAGCCTTCTTGGCCCGGATCGGAAACAGGCCGGACACCATGACGATGGCATCGGTCGGCGGAAGCTGCATGATTTCTCCCGGCGTCATCAGGGCACGAGCCGTCTCCTGCCGCGACACCATGAGATGTCCAAGCCAGGGTGACAACCTGTGCCCGGCATAGTTCTTCATTGCCCGCATCTCGGTTCCTGTTCCCAGCGAGTCCGAGACGCGCTTGGCAGTCCGCTCGTCATTGGTGGCGAAGCTGACCCGCACATGGCAATTGTCGAGGATGGAATTGTTGGGCCCATAGGCCTTTTCGATCTGGTTGAGCGACTGGGCAATCAGGAAGGACTTGATGCCGTAGCCCGCCATGAAGGCCAGTGCTGACTCGAAGAAATCAAGTCGGCCGAGAGCTGGAAATTCGTCGAGCATCATCAGCAGGCGCTGCCGCCGATCCTTCGCATGAAGGTCTTCCGTCAGCCTGCGGCCGATCTGATTTAGCACAAGGCGGATCAGCGGCTTGGTGCGGCTGATGTCCGATGGGGGTACGACCAGATAGAGTGTCGTCGGCTGCTCGCCCTCGACAAGGTCGGCGATCCGCCAATCGCAACGAGACGTTACCTTCGCCACGACGGGATCGCGGTAGAGCCCCAGAAAACTCATGGCGGTCGACAGCACGCCTGATCGTTCGTTCTCCGACTTGTTGAGCAGTTCGCGCGCCGCCGACGCCACGACCGGATGTGGACCGGGCTCACCCAGGTGCCGCGTCAGCATCATGGTGCGCAGTGTCGTCTCGATCGGCCGTTGCGGATCGGAGAGGAAGTTGGCGACGCCGGCAAGCGTCTTGTCCTGTTCTGCATAGAGGACATGCAGGATAGCGCCGACCAAAAGCGCGTGGCTGGTCTTTTCCCAATGATTTCTGCGCTCCAGCGACCCTTCGGGATCGACGAGCACATCGGCAACGTTCTGGACGTCGCGGACCTCCCAATCGCCCCGTCGCACCTCTAGCAGAGGATTGTAGGCCGCCGAGCCCGCATTGGTCGGGTCGAAGAGCAGCACACGACCGAAGCGCCCTCGCCATCCTGCCGTAAGTTCCCAGTTTTCACCCTTGATGTCGTGGACAATCGCCGAACCCGGCCAGGTAAGCAGCGACGGCACGACGAGACCAACACCCTTGCCGCTCCGCGTAGGCGCAAAGCACAAGACATGTTCAGGACCGTCATGGCGTAGATAGTCGCGGTCGAGTTTGCCAAGCACCACGCCATCGGGACCAATCATACCCTCGCCCTCGATCTCTCTTGGCGTCGCCCAGCGCGCCGAGCCATATGTGGCGGCGTTCTTCGCCTCGCGCGCACGCCACACCGACATGCCGATGGCCACGGCGATCGCGATGAAGCTGCCGCTGGCGGCGATCAACGCACCCTCGATGAACACTTCCGGTGCATAGGCATCGAAGAAAAACCACCACCAGAAAAATGCAGGTGGTGGGTAGACGGGCTGGTCGGCGAGTTCGAACCAGGGCGAACCGAGCTGCGCCTGGAAACCCAGCTGCCACGCCGTCCATTGCGTCGCGCACCAGGTGGTCGCGAGCACAATCAAGAGGACCGTCAGGATTTGGCCCCACAGTATTCTGGTTGCCGGCACTGCACATCTCATCTGGCTGATCGATCGGGAGCGAGCAGGAAATGTCGGATTTCCAGGTATGCAAGGACAAAAGGCCCGCCAGGTCAGCGGGTCGTAGCCCGACGTGCAAAGACTTGTCTGGTGCGATCGGTCGTTAACGAGATGGGTAGAAGTGCTCCGCAAGGAATATCCCGCTCTTGCAAAGCGGTTGGACCTTTGGAGAAGCACCGGTGATTTTCCAGCGAGGTGACATGACCGAAATCACGATCAAGAATTTCGACAGGTCATTGCCTGACCGCTTCGTTTGCAACTGGAGGAAGCAGCAGAGAAGGGTTGGTGGCGTGATGTCCTCGAAGACCGCGAACTTGTGATTGGGCTTCGCGGCAAATCCCTGAATGTCTACTGGAAGGGTCAGTCAATCTTCAAGGTCGAGGCAGGACCGCTCTCACTCAGGGCAAGCACTCACGAGAAATTCCTGCTCGACCCGAAGCTCGGCGGTCAGATCGACTTCGATGGTGAAAAGTTTGATGTCGCCGCGCTCGGGACCAAGGCCTTCCTCAAGCACAAAGCGAATGACGCCGGATCAGGCCGCCGATTATTTCTGGAACCGGTTCGTAGCCCCACTAGCCCACCGGTGATATCGCGTCTACCCGTCTCCACACGGGCAAGTGGCGGCCAATACAGGCCGTGCAATCACGTTCGGTCTCGGGAAATCGCGAGGCGGATATCACCGTTCGAAATGCGGCGCAAAGCTGCCGTGCAGACATTTGCGGATACGGAAATTCAGCCGCTGGCGTTGGTATTTCCAGAAGCTGACTTTCAATTACGCACCAAAACTCCCCTGGCCAATCTAACTAGAGGTACGGTACCCCCTGAATGCCGTAGTAGGACCGGAAGGCCGGATCAGTCAGGTTGAATAGGCCCGCCACCGTCGCCAATCCGCAAGCGTTGGCATCGAGGATGGCGGCTGGGTCCTCTTGTTTGAAACTGGGGAAGTTTGGCACCTCGTAAGTTGGGTCCAGCTGGTGCCGGAGCTCCGCGCACCGGTCCACGGCAATGGTCGTTTCGAGGATTTTATTTAGACTGGCGCGGGATAGCGTCCATCCAAGCGGCAAGTCCAGCGCGCTGGTCGCGATTAGGTTGGTGTGCATGCCCGAGTCAAGTTCGTTTCCCTCGACGCAATCGCTGAGGCAGAAAGAGCCGATTGCGTTGCCCAGAGCCAACTGACCTCGGGCCGTCCGAGTGTTGAGCATGGTGGTCAGCGGATCCAACCAGAAGGACTGTGGGGGGTCAGGTGTGGTAAATGGCGTACCCCATCGTTCGGTGAAATCGGCGATGGCGACGTAGCTGATATGGATGTGAACGTCGCAGCCCCACTCGACGTCCTGATCGAAATAAGTGTCAACACGAAGTTGGCAACGTTGGCCTGATTTATCGGGGAAGTAGAGAACGTTGCAATCGGCCGGCAGGTCTCCTCCGCAAGGCATTGGCGTTTCCAAGCCCCGAACAACGCCTGCAAGTTCGGTAGCAGTATCAGCGCCCGAATTCTCGAAGTAGCCACCATCGGCCAGAAGCACGTCGCTAGCGAAAGGTATCCTTGCTGTCGGCGTCAGCCAGGGAAATCTTGCACTAATGCCGATCGCAGTACTCATGCTCACGGTAGCGTCCGTGCCGGGGTGGTATTCGCCGTATTCGGCCGAGAGCGGCGTGAGTATGTATCGTTCGCCAGTCTGGACCTGTGTCGCGACAAAGATCTGAGCGGGGGTGGCACCTGTTGGCTGCCAAGAATCTTCAATGGGCCTCGCGAAATACGAATCGGTGCCCGTGCCAGACTGCTCTATGGATTTCTCAAGCGCGATCGCACGGTCGGTTGGGACCGGAGATGCCGGCAGCAGAGCGTTGGGAACATCTGCAAAAAGGAAGGCTGCCAACACCGGAGCGAGGTGGTCGGCAAGAACGGGGTCCAGATTGATCTGGCCGTCGATCCGTTGACAGGCAACTACATCCGTTCTCTGAGCAGCGTCCGATACGGTGCTCGCGAATAAAGCATCTCCCAGGCTGCCACCGGACACGCCGACGCTAGCGAGCACGTGTTGCGAGAAATTCGGACACAGCTTTTGTAAGGTTTCCAGCACTGCGTAGGCGTGCGCCGCGGCAGTGATGCCTCCCCCGGCGGCAGAAGTGATGATCACTGGATAGGGGCGCTTCGCATCCTTGTAGGCGTTAAGATCTGCTCTGCTCAGGATCCACGCGGAGAACCTCTCCCTGAAGAACTCGGAAGTGCCTTCGCCGGGAGGGATTCTGCGCGCAGCGTGTTGTATCGGATCGAATACCAGRCACAGCATGAATATGCCCAGAACTATGTTGCGGGCACGTAGTGGGATCAGCAACAGGCCGGCGATCCCGACCGTCAACGCGCCCAGTCCAAAGAAGACGATACACACCGAGCCGATGACCCGAGGAAAAGACACTGGAAAGGTAATCGTCAGGATGAGCGCGCCCAAGTAAAGGGCACCGACGGTCCCCATCAGCCAGACTAAGGCTAGTCCTGCGTGCGGCACCAGCCTACGGCTGGCGATCTCTATGATGAGCGTTCCTGTGATGGCGGCAACGAGGCTAGGTATCCAGGCATCAGGCGAAACGCGGACGAGGGACAGACAAGCCGCGATCAACGGCAGGGAGACGGCGACACTGTCGGTTATTGGCTGAAACTGACCTCGAGCCGCTAGGAAGGAGAGGTGAGCCAGAGCGAGTAAGCAATTGAAGGTCACTAACATAACCAGCAGAATAACTGGTGACGGACCCTGGCTCGCCAACTGGTCTCGCAACTGACTGGGAGCGATGATGAATAACTCCGTAAGAGCAAGGGAAAATAGCAGCACGGGAAATCGATTGATAAGCCAAGCCGGCATAAGCGCCCCTCCGAAGCCGACAACATTGCCGGTATCCGCGAGGCAATCATCGCACATAAGTAAAATATTATTAAGCCTTCTATTGCGACGGCTGCGTGCCGGGATGGTTGAAAGAAACGACCAGGCCGACTTATAGGGAGCGGCTGGGAATTTCACTGATCTTAGCAAGGGAAGTCCCGCGTTTCAGTCACATCGCGGGCATGAGGTATATGTTCGATTTGGTTTCTTTGCGCGCGCTGTTGGGATTGAACAGACATCGGTCAACTATCGGATCTGTCATTTGCGGCTGTGATGACTGCCACGGTGCCCAAAACAATGAACGGCCGCTTTGGGGATTAAGGAACCGTTGGCCCGAAAGGCCAAGTTGCGGCGCAATCCAGTCCGAACGACCTCGCCAAGTGCACGATCAAATCCCGAGTGATCTTTTTCGTCCGGCATTCCACTCAATACCGCGGGCGCCTTGCGCCACACCAGAAACATGCCTGCCGAGATGGCGTTCAATTGACTGTGACCACGGCACGAGACTGAAGCCAAGGCCGTCGTCGATCATCGCAAAGCGCCCGGAGGCGAGCGAGAGTCGCCGTCGATAGATGCCAGCTATTGGATCACGGTCGCCGGTCCTTATGAACTGAAGACCTGTCTCGGCCGTGAGTTTCGTGCCGAGAGCGTCGATCTCCCCGCTGCGCAACGTATCGATTAGGTTGCGGGCAAGAATGACACGCTGACCCTCGCGCCGGGCGAGACCCTGCTCTCTCAGATAATCGGTGCGACCCTTAAGTGCCTGCTTGACCTCCGCGCCGAATCCCCCCTCGCCGAGTTCGGCAGGCTCGCTGGCGACGAGTTGCCGGTCGAGCCAGGTCGCGCCAAAGGCGCGGACCTGTTCTTGGATCGAGAGGTCGGAGCGGACGGCAAGCGCGGTGCGTCCGCGCCCGTTCGCATCTTCGTAGCGGCGTAGCTCGACGATGGACCCTGATGTGGAATCGCCGGTGGCAGCGAGATCATGAAAGCGGATGTGATGCGCGCGTCCGTCGATGCCGTCGACGATCGCGTAGGCCGAGCCACGCAACTCGTCGTCCAGGCCGCGCTCCAACAGTCGCCCTATGACAAGCGTATCGATTTCTTCGGCCGCTAGGACATAACCAGCCGCTGGTCTTTCGATGCCATGGCCAGCGAGACTGCGGTGCAAGCGCTTGATGATGTCGTCGCGTTCACCGAGCGCGCGCAACGTGGGTTCGGCCTCATCCGCCATGATCCATTGGCCGGGGCGCATCTCGCTGGCGAGGCCTAGGCCTCCAAGCTTACGGAGCCGGCCGACCTTGAGTGTCAGAAACTCGTCCGGTTGGCGGTCGGAATGCGGCGCAAGATCAATGATGCCATGACGATCGGCATCGCGAGCAAGCTGTCGGTCAAGCTGTGTCCAGCGCTCGGTGTCGATCTGTTGTTCGACTGTTCGGCGGATGTCGTGATCGGTCCGAGGCCCTAGCATCTGGGTAAGGATATCGCTTGCCCGATCGCGCATCCCCTGGCGGATGTAGTCGCGTGAAATGACGAGGTTCTCGCCATCGTCGACGACGCCGCGAACAAGGATGTGGATATGCGGATGTTCAGTGTTCCAGTGGTCGACGCCAATCCAGTCGAGTTTCGTGCCGAGATCGCGCTCCATATCGACCATTAGGTTACGAGCGAAGCCTTTGAGGTCACCCAA
Source organism: Mesorhizobium sp. P2_B11 (assembly GCF_056404855.1). Taxonomy (NCBI): domain Bacteria; kingdom Pseudomonadati; phylum Pseudomonadota; class Alphaproteobacteria; order Hyphomicrobiales; family Phyllobacteriaceae; genus Mesorhizobium; species Mesorhizobium sp. P2_B11. Next base: position 638,236 of record NZ_JBFUDF010000001.1, on the reverse strand, counting down.
CTCGTGGGCGTCATCGGGTGAGACGATGAAACGGAAATGATGCCGGTCGTCCTCGCATCGATCGGAGAAGGCATGATGATCGGCCTCGTCCGCGTCCGGCCCAATCATCTTTGCTTTCTCACCGTCACGCGTCACACCCTCGCGGCGGAGATATTTGAGATGGGCGACGAGCGGCGTCGATCCATTAAACTGGCGAACGACGCGTGCCTTTACGACGGCACCGCGTGAGCGGCCGGTAATGAGGCGATTTGTGCGGATGCTTGCCGATCTGCCGCGACCGAACGTCGAGGCGCGTCGCGAGACCAACTGGCCTTTGCGCGAGATATGACCGCCCGCCCGCTGTGCCGATGCCAGCGCCTGGAATATGAACGGGCGAGCGCGTTGGCCGGCGCGGGAGCGGATACGGCCAGGGCGCACACGAAAATCATCGTCCCTATTCATGGCGAATGAACCCACGAGGTGCGGTTTTTACTGGAATGATTGAAAAAATGCCGGTCGCGCGCATCGCAGATTGCGTGAGAACATCGCAAAGCGAGACAAAAACCATAAGAAAAACAATCGACCGACCGAGCCGCACATCGCGGCCCTTTATCCTGCCATCCCTCTCCGTCCTCTCTCACAGCCAATCCTCCCGCCGCAATTTCAGCGACGGACCAGCACGGAGTGCGATTGACCAGGGAGTCTGTGATCATTGGGGTGTCGCGGAGGAACCCTGCACAAACGGGCTATGAATAGCGGGGTTCGGATCTGATGCACCTTCACTGCGAGAACCGCTTGGTTGCGGTACGAGCGCCGTAAGATCGATGGCCGCTTTGTCCACCGGTGCTCGCACGCTGGGTGAACGGATCGCCGTGAAGACGGTCTCTACAGGAACATTAGTCTCGCGCTCACCCTGCGGCGCCGAGCTATTCCGTGTGTTCACGACGTGCGCGAAAATCGCCGCTTCGAGTGCGTTCGCCCTGCCCGCTCCTTGACGCGCGCTCATCGGAATGGGAACCGAACCATTGACCAGAGGCGCCAGTTTCCTGACGTAGTCGATCGTCTCACGCGGCAGCGGCCGGCCGGTTGAAAGGTGCTCTTCGTAGCGCCCAGGACCAGCATTGTAAGCCGCGAGGAAGCCGTTGCGTCCGAAGCGGTCGAGCATTTCGCGGAGATACGCTGCACCTGCAAGAATGTTGTCGCGCGGCTGATAAGGATCATCGCCAAAGCGATACTTGATGCGCAGTTCCTCCCATGTCGCCGGCATGATCTGCATCAGGCCCATTGCGCCCTTGCTCGACATCGCATGAACATCACCAACGCTCTCGACATGCATGACAGCGCGCAGCAGCCGCTCGGAAATGGCAAAGCGTTTGACAGCCTCCCGGATATATGCCGACCAGGGATCAGAAGACGAGATGACGCTGCCGCCGTGCGCCGGGCGCTCACCATGCGCGGATGGCTCTGCACAGACAATGGCTGTTGGAAGGGCGAGTATGACGCTTGCAGACAGTGCTGCAATGCCTCGGTTGATAAAAGCACATGAACCACGATCCCGACGCGCCTGCAGCCTGCCACCGTGCTCGCTCCCGTCAAGGGCAAGGCTTCGCCGGCCGGACTTGCTTGCCGAAAAGCCCGGGCTCATGAACCTCCTGCACGACGGGCAAGCGTCCGGCCGCCCTTGACCTTCGCTGCGCGCGGTGGCCGCCTGACAGGCGATCGGGTCGAAGGGTTTGACCGGCGCCCGATCGATCAAAGGGTTTGACGTGAACGGTTCTCTGCCGCGCAGTCGGGGCATCCGATCAGCCTCGCTCGTCACGCTTCGGCAGCCGGCTCCAGTGCAGGGCCCAGACGTTCTTCTCGACATCGGACTGGAACAGATTGGCACGGATCGCCTGCGTGAAGGACGGATCGTCGATGGAGACGGAGAGATAGGCGCCGGCCTTCTCTCCAGTGCGATCCCACGCCGCGCCGATCTCCATGCTTTCGCAGAAGACGCGATGGTCTGGCGCGTTTTCAGCATCCGATTTCTCGGCGGGCAGGATGGCAAGCTTCGCGTCGAGTGTCAGCGTTGAGACGTTGCCGTGGAAGCCATCGTCGTTGCGGGTGAAGGTACCGATCTGGGCCATTGGGTTGCTCCTTTCATGAGCGTTTGATGAAGAGTGGCGCGAACCTTCAAGGCTCGCCGAGAACGGAATCTTTGGGAATATTCGGCGTTGGAAAGCTGCGGTCGATTACCCAGACAGGAACCGCGCGGCCAATGACCGAAGTGAGCGGCAGCGGCCCGAAATAGCGGCCGTCAAAACTGTCGGGCACGTCTCGATTCATGAGAAAGACTTCGCTGCCGGCGATCACGCGGCAGCCCTGCCAGACGGGCAACCGTCGGCCGCGACTATCGCGCTCGCGCGCAAGTCCAACGGTCGCGCCATGGGTGATGATAGCGGTGCCCTGTCGGCAGACTGTCGTGCCTTTGAGTGCCAACACGCGCTTCAGAAGCGGCACGCCTTTCGGCAGATATTGACGCTCAGCCAGGAAGCTGGCGAGCGGTTGGGGCGGCATGACGACGGCGATGTCGGTGACGTCGATCCTGCTGGCCGGCACGACATGATACAGCCCGATGGGGACGCTTGCAGATGCGTTCCAGATGAAGCTCGGGCGATGGTTGATCCGTGCTGGAGCAACGGCGAGAACTGCGCCGCCAAGCATGCCGGCGATGATCGCAAGGCGCCTGCTCATGGCTCAATCCTGTGGCGCAGGAGCCAAGCGTCATGGCGCTGGCGAGTGTAAGGCCTCGGTGTCTCGCGCCCGGCAAACCTACTGTGGGCATGCCGCCAATAATCCGGCGACACATCGACAGGATCGATGCCGATCGCCTCGATGGCGTCGATTATCTTCAGCACTTTTTCGACATTGGGCCATCCGGTAGCCGTGAGCAGGATCTCAGCGCCGGGACGCACATAGGCGACGGTGGAGCAGTGCCGACCGGCCGCGACGGCGCGCAGAATATCGATGCGGGACGTGATCGTGCCGAAGTCGTTGGCCGTCCACCGGACGAAAGCGAAGATGCTCCCAGGCGTGAAGGTGACGGCACGACGACAGCGATCGATGTTCCTGTTCGAAGAAACCTTGCCGAAGCGGATGTAGTTCTCGTTCCGCTTCTTCAGCCACAACAGTTCGACCGCGGTGAGCTCGCTCATGTCGACCTCCGCAACACGAGGCGATCAGCCGGACTGGCGAAGCAAAGGGCAGAGAAAACAGCTCTGCTTGGATAGGAACGGTGGACGTCGATGGTGCTCGGCATACCTGAAACATCAGGGCCTGATTGTTGTCCAAAGCCTCGCCGATCGGCGCTTTCCGTTAGAAAGAATCCGAAGGATTCGCAGTTAGAAACGTTAGAGGAGCGGGTTCGGCAATCGCTGCAATGGCTTAAGCCCGATTCCGGTTCCTGATAGCACGGGAACCCGGTTCCCGATGGCACGGGAGCTGCGGTTCCTGATAGCACGGGCCTGTCCACAGTCATTTCACAGCCTTGATTGTGCGGCCAGGCGTTGCGCTGGCGCTCGCGAATGGATCGACGGGGTCGAGTTGGAAGTTCAGGCGTGACCGACCGTCGGGATCGACGGAGAGTGCTAGCTGGTAGCCCGGTAGTGGCTGGCGACGCACGATCTCGCGTAGGTCGAAGGTGAAGCGCTTGAAGGGCGACAGGCTGCCGGATTTCACGTGGAGATGGCCGAGATCAAAGCTCCAACCATAGGTCTGGCGGCCGCCGTGCTTGCGGACGAGACGGTAAAGCCAGCGCTCCAGGCCGCCCGTTAGCCCGAAATATTGGCGGTCGATCGTGAGAACAAGGGCATCGTCGATGACGCCGGCATAGAACCAGTCCGGCAGGATGAGCTCGATGCCGAGTGGTCGCCCGCTGACGTCCATTCGCTCCTTCCATTCGTTGATCCAGGAGAATCGATGCCGCCGCCGCTCGGACGACTGGCGGATAGAAGTGGCAACGGTTGTCGATTGCAGGCGGTCAAGCGCGGCTTTCAGCCTGTCGTAAGAGCGAGCGGAGTCGCCGCGCTCGATGAACGCAAGGATCTCGTAGGGCGTCGCCGCCATCAGACGCGACGTGCCAAGGCCTTTGTCACGTGCATCGACAATCTGGCTGGCTGCCCAGATCAGGATGTCGGCGTCCCAGATCGTCGCCATGCCATGTTCGATCGTCGCCTCGACGCGGATCGAAACCTCGCCCATGCGAAAGTCGATCGGTGTCACGCGACGGGATTTGGCGAGCGAGAAAAACGGCCACGACATCAGGTCTTGCGCATCGCGTGGCGTGATCACACCGGGGCGCGCGCGGAACAGATCAAGCTGCCCCTGATCGGTCGAGCGAAGCTGCATTTTCTTTGCCCCGCAGTATCAGGAGACGCGATCGCGCCGGCCGACATAGGCCGGCGCCCGGGCGGAATGAGGCTTGGCAGGCGGAACAAAGGTCGCGTTGGCATCGCTGGTGGACGTGCGCGCACCAAGTTCGATCCAGGCGTGCAGATCGTCGATGTCATAGAGGACGCGACCACCGACCTTTCGGTATTTTGGTCCGGTGCCGTACGTCCGGTGCTTTTCCAACGTGCGAGCGCAAAGGCCGACGATTGGTGCGGCCTCCTTCGTTCGCAGGTATTTTTGGGGCGCGTCCGCGGGACCCKTCGACATCGTTCGATCTCCGTTCGTTTTGCTGTCGTCCTGGCCTGCCGGGACGCGCGAAACGGACGATGGTCGAATTGAGAAAGGACGAGGGAGGGCAAACATCAGGGGATGTGTTTTTGTTACCCCTGCGAATGATGTGTTTTTGCTACCCCTGCGAATAAGGAGTTCAGCGACCGGACTTTCGGCTGCGGCTGTGTGGATAGAAGGGCAGGTCGCGGTAGCCGCCGGCCACAAGACGGTCTGACCTTCGCAGGATCGCCCGAACCTTGTGCCTCAGATGATGATCGCGCCAGTCACGCGGCGCGATCGACTCTCGTAACAACAGCACCTGAGCAATCTCGCGGTAGGTGGCACCTGCGCGGCGAGCGTCGTGAGCGCGCAGATTGAGAATGTGTTTCGCCTTCGTCTGCTGCGGCACCGCGCCGTAGCCAGGACCGGGCGGCCGGCCGTTCAGCGTCCTCCAGAACTGGCGCGCGGCGTCGAGCCGTGTCTCGAATGCCGCGTCGAGTGGCAGGAGAATGGCGTTGAACTCTGTCGCGCCGCTGCCGATGTCAGTGACGAGGCTATTTGTTCCGGTCGATGCCGGCCAAAGAATATGAAGCCCGTCGGCTTTCCAAACGGTGGCGCTGCTGAGACTGGAAAGTTGAACAGTCTGATGCGAAGGGCTGACTGACGATCGGATTTGCGTGGCTCGCAGCACACGCGGCGAGGCCTGTTCGGTCCAGACGATGTTTTCAGCTAACGGAAGGTCGTCACCGGTGACTGTGAAATCGCGCGCCCCAACGAGCGATGAAGTCGGGCAGACCAACAGGCTCTAGGGAACCCGGGAGATGTGACGAAAGCAGGCCGCACTCGGCGATAAAGTCGTCGTTCCTGATCAGATACTCGGCAGCGAACTCTGCAGCTTCGTAGCCTTGCATGTGCGCATAGGCTGCCGGATCGGTCCAATCGCCTTGCAATGCCCAAGTCCTCTCCCGATGTGCCCGCATCGGGTGCGGGCTTCGGAATGAGCATCCTTGCCGATACGCAAATCGGGTAGTTGGAGAGTCGGCAAACCGCTGTGCTGATTCAGCAAACCATGGCCTGGGACTCTCAGTGTGGCGCACCGCCGGCCAGAAGATGTCGGTAGCCTTTCGTCGTCATCCAGCGGGCGCGGGCAAGATGCGTCTCCCACGACCGGAATGCCCGCTCCGGTTCCTGGTCAGGATCTATGTGGAGGATGATTCTGGCCACCTCGCGCCAGTCCGCATCTTCAGCCGCCGCGTCAAGCAGGCGAATGTAGGTGAGCAGCCGCTCCTCATCATAGCCGGTCAGGGTCGGGGCATTCGGCGCGACATCGGCGACATCGGGATCGAGCAGCGGCTTAAGCATCGTATCGAATCGCTAATGTTTTGGCGGCGATCCCGAGGGAACTATTATCCAGGTCGAGTTCTGATCATAACGAATAGGAACGATCATTCCTAGAACGATAGTTCCCTTTCTGATCCCTAATCCACCATGGATCTCAAGGAGATCATGGCGGTCAACATGCGTCGTCTGCGCCATGACCAGAACGTGACGCAGGAGGAACTGGCCGCCCGCTCTGGACTGAGCATGCGCTACGTCGGGTCGATCGAGCGCGCCCGGGTTTCGGCAAGCGTTAGCGTTCTTGGTAGGATCGCAAAGGCGCTAAATGTGGACCCATGCGAGTTGATCAGAAAAAAAACACGGTGAACTGATTGGCGAGCATGGCGCACCAGACCCGAAGTGCACAAGTCGCGAACATGACAGCAGTTGCATCGCGAGCCGGGCGGAGCCTGGCGAGCGGCCGCCATGTTCAAAGACGGCGGCATGCGCCGACCCCGATCACCTGGTCGCAAGATATTCTTATGCTATGACGGTCTCGTTAATACTGCGGACCTGATAGGCCGCGCGGCGAGACGTTCGCTGCGCGGCCATTCGTTTGATCATGCCGCTCGTTCCAACAAGGCCTTCGCCCTGCCTTCGAGCTCCAGGCGGCTATCCTGATGCGCCTTGCTGCGCGCGTGTGCGGTCATGCCCTGCACGAAATCGAAGATGCTTTCGGGCGGGCGGCCTTCCTCCTGCAAAACTGCCTCGATGATCTTGCCTGTTTCGCCCTTGGAAAAACCGCGCTTGCGTAGGAAGCTTTCGCGGTCCTCGTCGCTGCGGGCGACGACCTTCTCGCGCGCGGCCTTGATGCCAGCGATGAACGGCGCGGGGCTTGAGTTCGCAAAGCTCGTCAAGGCAGGCGCTGCCTCATGAGCAAAACGAAGTGCCGCAAACTTCGAATGCCGGATGCTGATTTCCTCGAAGCCTTCGACGCCCCAAAGATTCCGGTTCATGCAAACGGCGCGGAGATAGAAACTCGCAATGCCCAAGGTCTCGCTGCCGACTTCCGAATTCCAGCTATAGAAGCCGCGAAAATACAAATCTGGTTCGCCATTCGGAAGCCGTCCGGCTTCGATCGGATGTGTGTCATCCACCAGAAACAGGAACACGTCGCGGTCGCTCGCGTAAAGCGTGGTGGTGTCCTTTGTGATGTCCACGAAGGGATTGTGGGTCATCGTCGCCCAATCAAGAACGCCAGGCACCTTCCACATGGTGTCGCCGGTTCCGTTGCCAGCTATATTCATGACGGCGGCGACAAGCTCGTGATCCCAGATGCGGCCATAGTCCGGACCAGTGACGGCGCGAAGCTCAATGCGTCCGTCCTCTGTTTCCAGGGTCTTCATCAACTCTGCCCGATGGCTCAAAAGGCCATGCTGCAAATTGATGCCCGCTAGAGGCGCAGGAAGCTGGCGCATGTAGGTCGCCGGTGCACTGACAAGGCTGCAAAGCTGGCCGAAGCTCCAATGCGTGGGCGCAATCGGTTGCTCCTGTCCGGGGATGATGAGCGAAAGCCGCTCTGCATTGTCGCGGGTAGTTTCGACGCGAACCGCACGGCTCTCGACGATTCGGGCGGTGGCGCGGTCCGCGCGCTGCTGCACCGCATCATAAAGTTCGGTGAGGCTGAGATAGCGCTCGTCATCGGGTCGCGAAAACCATTCCGAGGAAACGCGCCCGATCCGCTCGCCGCGCGTGACGTCGACGCGGAAGCCGCTGGAAGCCGGCTGCTGCTGGCTGTTGCTCTTGCTGTTGATGATGGTTGTCATGTTCATTGCGTTCACTCCTTTTCCGTCAATGCCGAAGGCATGTCCCCCGGCATGCCTTCCGGGGGCGCGTGAGCGCGCGGGAGTGATGGGGGCCAATGCCGGCGAGCGGAGCCGGGTTGCACGGTCGAGCGGAGCGAATGGAAATTGATGGCCGTTGCTGCAGTCGGCCGCTTTGCGAGCCTGCGGCCCTGCCCTGCGCAGGCGGCACTGGCGGGGAAGCGAGGGGAAGCTCCTCGCTTCCTAACGAACCGACAAGGGTATCCGCAGTCGAATAGTACGATGAAACTGAAGCTTACTCTTATAATGTTGGCCAAGAAATTTGGATTTTACAAAGAAACGCACTATTTGCTCGTTGGCGGGCAGGGAAATCAAATTCGTCAGATCCATCTGATACAATAAGAGGAAAACTGTATGACCACTGCTCCCGGGCAAGACGACCAACTGGATACCGTGTCGATAGCGGCCGACATTGTCGCCGCCTATGTGTCGAACAATCCAGTGCCGGTTAGCGAGTTGCCGAAGCTGATCGGCGATATCCATTCCGCGCTGAAAGGGATCGGCACACCGGCGACGCAACCTGTGGTCAAGCAGGAACCGGCAGTATCGATCAAGAAGTCGGTGACGCCGGACTTCATCATCTGCCTGGAAGACGGGAAGAAGTTCAAGTCGCTGAAGCGCCATATCGGCGTCCACTACAATCTCAGCCCCGACGAATACCGGCAGAAGTGGAACCTGCCATCCGACTATCCGATGGTAGCGTCGAACTATGCTGCCACGCGTTCGGCCCTTGCGAAGTCATCTGGCCTCGGACGCAAAGCGGCTGCGCCTACTCCTGCCGCCTCAGAAAAACCAAAACGGGTTGCTCGTGCGGCAGCAGCGACGACGGCTGCTGCAGCCATCAAGTCGCCGCTGAAGAAGACGCGCAAGGCACCCGCCAAAGCCTAGCGCGCTGCACCTGGCGGACGTGCCAGGCTGTGTCGGACCTGAACATGACGAAGCCCCGCCTTGCAGCAGGGCCTCGTTTTAGACCGGATCACTCGGCGGCGCGGCGGGACCAGATGAGCGAGAAGTCGCCCTCGGTGTCGGTCTCGACCAGGCTCGCGTAGATCGGAGCGGGGAAGCTGGGATCGTCGAGCTTGACGGAGTGGTAGTCGCGGCCGTCGCGCGAAGTCTTCTTCCATGCCGCCCCGAACTCGGTGGCGCCGGCGAAGATCCGGAAGTCGGGACCCTTTTCATTTTCGCCATCGGCCGGAGAGAACGTCACCGTCTTGACGTTGAGGTTGAGGGTCTTGACCGAGCCGGAGAAGCCGTTCGCGGTGCGCGAGAATGTGCCGATCGTAGCCATTGTGGTGTGGTTCCTTCTGTTTTTCTCGGGCCGCGCCCATCGCGGCCTCGATGGTGGTCGTGAGACCGGAGACGATCGGTCCGCATCCCGAAGGGGCTGAAACGCAGTGGAAGACGACGACGCGAGGCTTTCTTGGATCGCGAGGAATGGACGCGCAGCGGACAGGGGAAGAAAACGCAGCGCCGTCGTTGCGGGATGACGATCGAGACTGAGCGTAGCGAAGGCGGTCTTCGGTCAGACCCAATCCATTCGAGGGCGCGATGGGCATGGCATGAACAGACAGAAGGAAACACCATAAAGGCGACTGTTCGGTCACCTACATTGTCGTCCGCGCCGTGAATGCTCGTGCTTTTTGGCCAAGGATTTGAACCTAGGTCCCAACCGGCCAGGACGAGGTTGGTCACTACCCGAAACAGCTGACCAGGAATGGCCCGATCCCCCGATCTCAAGCGGGACCGCTATCGAATTCTTGGCGGCAGGCAATGCGACTTGGCGCATCCCAAGGGCAGCTGCCACCAAGCCAAGCACCGCGACGATTACTACTTCCAGTCGGTTCGATGCAAACCTCGTTGAGATCCAAGGTCCCGTTACGTCTGCTCCCTCCCTGCTCCGACGCATCGCCCCAAGAGATGTGTCGGGGGTTGGGCCTTCACAGACAACCGTCAGAAGTAGTCAACGTATTGCATTTCCCAGTTCTCTGAACCAAACGTGTGCCATGCTCACAACTATTTCCACCGCCGATGGCAACTCACTCAACGCAAAGGTAGAAATCGAAGCCGGCGGCATCATTGTTCATAGCCGCGGCGGCGCGTTCGGGAAGCCGAACCTAAGAAACCCGGACTATCGACAAGCCCTTCGAACAATCCTCGAACGGCTTAGGGATGGCGGTGCCAGAATCTCTGGGGTGTGGCTTGATAGCCGGGTCGCCCAGGATTGGCCAGAAACTCAAAGGCGGTTGCTGGATGACTCGCAGGCTGCCCTTCCCGTTGACGAGGTGGTGACACTGATAGGCCAGCGGGCGGCGGCGATGGGGCGCCCGCTGGCAGCGACCGGCCACGGCAACAGTACCAAGCGAGTACGCATTGGTGTCCCCGGTTCGTCAACGGCCCAGCTACAGAGGCTTCTCGATAGCCTGCCCGCTAACCAGACCCCACGACTGCCTGCTGTAATCCAGCGGCGCGTCGAGGCGTGGATGATCGATGAAGCAATCGACGACTACATGGCTGGCGCCGAGCACAACTTCCACGGCTCCAGGGACTATGACCTTCTGCTGCCTTCGGGCGAACGAGTTCCGCCCAAGGCAGTCTTCGGCATTGCATTGAGCAAGATTATTGGCCGTCCAGCCACCCCAACAGACTTCTCGGCAGGCTGGGGAGAACCCTGCTTCGCGACCATAGAAAGCGCCGGCTACCCAATTGTCGCGAAGGATGAGAACTTAACGCTGTCCCAGCCCGATCAAGACGACGAACGATCGTGGGCGGAGGGCTCGCCCGGTCGCGTCCAGCACTTGCGCCGCGAAAGAGCGCCAGGCCTATCGCGGATGAAGAAGCGACGCTTTGTTGAGCAACATGGCCACCTCTTTTGCGAGCGTTGCGGCCTAGTTCCATCTCAAAGCCTCGGGCCACTCGGAGACGCGTGCATCGAAGTGCACCACGATACGGTCGCCGTATCCAAGATGACGGCCGCCATGCGCACCCGTCTTGCGGACCTTAAGTGCCTTTGCGCAAACTGCCACCGCATTGTTCATCGCGAGCAGTTATAGCCTTGGCTCGCAAAGGAGCTGGCCCTCCTGTATGATGAATCGAAAGGACGAGGAGGGAAGAATTGGCTCTTGAACCCGACGCCACCCTGATGACGGTCAGCCCCAAGAACCCGGCGACGTACTATCCGCCCTTGGTCAAGCGGCTAGTTGAGTGCGCTTCAATCCACGGGGCCGCCTATGTCCGGATCGGCACTAACGGGAACGGAACAGCGCCATACAACCTAATTACCGCTGACGAGGACGGGGCCCTGATATTCGGAGCCTTCGATTATGGAAACCCCTTCAACCACGATAGCAAAAGCTCGCAATGGAGCACGAAACCAATGGGAATGCATGAGGTCCTGGCACTCGCGAAGCAATATCTGAAGGGTGTTTGACGCGCACCCACCATCTGCTGAACCGAGCTTTCCAAGGCCTACGGCTTTCCTTCCCGCAAGTATCTCTACGCCATGCCGTCGCCGCATCTGATTGAACTGCTGCGAGCCTGAAGGGGAGGGCAAGCGCGCGGCGTGATGCATCCGTCGGCTGGCTGTTCCCTGGGGCGCCCCTTGGAACAATCCAAGAACAGCCTTCCTAATCTTAGGCGGAAAGTGTATTCTGCCGGCGGCACGGTTGTGCTCAAGCGCTGACTGGCTTTACCCTGCGATTCGTTTGCCTGGGAAGTCGCTGCCGATCGAGGAAGACAATACTCGCGAGGCCGTATAGCGTGTGCAAATGCATGAAGGCGGACGGGGATATTGCCGGGAATGAGCCAGTTTAGTTTTGCCGATTTATTCTCCGGTTGCGGCGGCTTTTCACTGGGACTGTCGCTGGCAGGATTGTCCGGGCGCTTCGCAATCGAGCGCGATCCAATGGCATTTGGTACGTTCTCGGCGAATTTTCTTTCGGGGCTCGGCAAAGCCGGCGACTTCGCCTGGCCTGCCTGGCTCGAGCAGAAGGCCTGGGACATCGAGGAACTGCTCACCCTTCACAAAAGCGAGCTCGTCGCGTTGCGCGGTACGATCGACGTCCTTGCAGGCGGGCCGCCTTGCCAGGGATTTAGTTTTGCGGGCCGCCGTCAGGAGGAGGATCCTCGCAACCTCCTGTTCGAGAAATATGTGGAAGTCGTGCGCGCTATCAGGCCGCAGGTCTTGGTGCTGGAAAATGTACCCGGCATGAAGGTCATCCATAGCCGGCGAAATGTCGTTGACCTTGTCCATCACGCCGAGGAACCTGGGCGGCAGTCGTTCTTCGAGCGCCTTGTCGAGAGCCTCGACGGCGCTGGCTATGTAGTCGAGGGCGAATTGGTCGACGCCTCGCGCTTCGGGGTACCTCAGCGACGCAACCGGCTCATTGCAATTGGCATCCGCAAGGATCTCCTGCGCTGGGTTGAAGGCGGCGTCCAGCGAGCCTTCGACTTGCTCGAGGCGGCCGGTGCGGCCCAACTCGCGGAGCTTGGACTCACGGCGCCCGTGACCGCGGAGGAGGCCATATCTGACCTTGAGCTAGCGCGGACGAGCATCTTGCCGTGCGACGACCCGGAATCCCCGCGCCACTTCAGCGAGGGGGCCTATCTCGCACCGCGTACCCGCTTTCAAGAGCTGATGCACAAGGATGCGCCACGAAAGATGAACAGCATGCGCCTTGCGCGGCACCGCGATGACGTCCGCGATCGATTTGCAAGGATCATCTCGGAATGCCGGAAGGGCGTCCGCATGGATGACGCCAGCCGCAAGACCTACGGGCTGAAGAAGCACCGTATCTACCCAATGGCTGCCGGTGACGCTGCGCCGACCATCACGACGCTGCCCGACGACATCCTGCATTACTCCGAGCCGCGAATCCTCACCGTTCGCGAATGTGCCCGCCTACAGTCATTTCCCGACTGGTTCCGTTTCACCGGCAAATTCACTACGGGTGGGGACCGGAGGACCAAGGAATGCCCGCGCTACACGCAGGTGGGCAATGCAGTACCGCCCTACCTCGCCCGCGCCCTCGGCATTGGGTTGAGCGCGCTGCTTGGGGAAATAACCGGGCGCAGGCTGGCGTTCGAGAGCGCGAGCACAAGGCTGCCACTTGCGGCAACAGCGTAGCCAGGGGGCGGCATGACGGACGGGGGAGGAAGGGGAGAGTTCCCTGCAAAGCTGGTCGACTGGGCTGGCCATCGCGCAGGCGGCGTGCGGCGCCTGTTTGACGACGACAGTGGCCGGCCTGGCGTCATCATATTCGAGACGAACCTCCTGCATCGCCTCGAGGCGTGGACAGGAGCCTTTGGCAGGAAAGAGCCCGGCATACCGCGGGTCCTGTTGCTCGTCGGCGGCCCGGGCAATGGCAAGACCGAGGCCATAGAGTCGACCATCGGTTGGCTCGATGCGTCGCTTGGCGCCGGGTCGAGGCTGGTCGACGCCTTGCGGCTCGCCTTCTCCCCTCCGGATGGTATCGTTCCAAGGGTAGTCGACTTCAAGCTCGGCGACTTGCCTGGCCTCGACGGCCGCGGAAACCTGATCGTCGTGCAAGATGCGTCGGTCGTGACAGGCCGGGAAACACGCACGGCAGCGCAAATGCTGCTCGCCGAATTGGAGGCGACGCTGTCGGACGATACGGACGGCGTGTACCTGTGTTGCGTCAACCGTGGTGTCCTCGACGATGCCTTGATCGAGGCCATCGACGCGGGAGCGGATTCTGTGCGTGACTTGCTGGAGGCCGTGTCGCGAGCGGTGGGCTTGTTCCCGGACGCCCCGCCGTGCTGGCCCTTGCCGTCGTACCCCGCCGTGGCGGTCTGGCCGATGGATGCCGAGTCCCTGCTCGTCAGTCCTGTCGCGGGTGGCCCGGCACCGGCCAGTGCCTTGCTGCAGGTCGCGCTGGACGAGCGGAGATGGAGGCCCCATGGCAGTTGCGAAGCTGGCCCGTCCTGCCCTTTTTGCTCGAGCCGGGAGCAGCTGTCTCGCGACCGCGAGCTTTCCGCCCTACTGAAGATGCTCCGGTGGTACGAGGTCGCGAGCGGCAAGCGATGGAGCTTCCGCGATCTCTTCTCGCTCGCGTCATACCTTCTGGCCGGGCACCAGGCATCATCCCGGAATGACGGCCTCGCGCCGTGTAGCTGGGCCGCACGGCTCGTGCAGCTGGACGACCTTCCCCGGCGGAAGGGCAAGCCATCGAAGGATACCTCGTCCGCCTTGTTCCACCTGGTCGCAGCCCAGTACCAGCACGCGCTATTTCATCGCTGGGACCGCGAGGCTGGTCCATCGCTCCTGCGGGACATCAAGGAGCTGGGCCTCGAGGACGACAACACGGCGATGGGCCTGCACTGGTTCCTAATGTCACGGCGCATCCAATACCTTCCGGCAATGATCGGCGTGTCGCTGGAGGGCATGGTGGAACTCATGGATCCTGCCCTGACGGACCCCGACACTGAGGTCCAGGCAACCCAGCGAACGACATGGTGGCTGCGCGATATCGACGTGCGGTTCAGCCGGTCCGTCAGCGAAGGGCTGGATTACGTGAGGAAGTCCCAGGTAATGTCGAAGGTCGAGCTGGAGCTGCTGGACCGCATTGCCGCGCTGGACGCCGTCCTGTCCAACAGCGCGATCCGCAAGAAGCGCCCGCAGGCGGCGAGCCGGGTGCAACGGATCTGCCGGGACTTTGCATGCCGCATGGTCAGGCGCACCCTAGGGGCGCGGACGTCGTCAGTCCTCGACGCAGGCATCCTCGCCGACTTCCAGGCGGTTATCGAGGACGTGGGTGGGAACGACCTCTACGACGTGGCCCGGGAGGTGGAGCGACTGCTCAACACCAACCAGGATTTTGAGATTTCCCTCACGACGACGTTCGGCCAGCCACTTCCCCCGCCGATGCAGCGTGCGGTGCTCGTCGTGCCCGCACGCCCAGTGAAGCCGCTGGACGAGGACCCTGTGGACCGGCCACGCAATCCGATCTCCTTCCTGAAGGTCGGCGCGGGCAGGTCATCACAGCCGATCGCCCTGACCTACGACCTGTTCAAGGCGGTCAAGGAGCTTGAACGCGGCATGTCGATTGCGTCGCTGCCGCGGACCGTGCTCGCCTTGCTCGACACGGCGCGGGCTCGGCTGTCTGGCTCGATCGTCCGTGACCGCGAGATTCTCGACCGGGCGCGCATCCGCATCGGCACCGGTGGCGTCGTGATCGAGGAACGGCGGCTCGGCTTCGCCTCCCACCGGGAGGGGGCAGGCCGATGACGCTTGCCAAGTTCCGCGACGAGCCATGGAAGACGTCGCATCGCGCCTATTCCTCCTCGGCGCTGGCGATGACGCCAGCACCCGAATATGCTAGCTCGGAAGTCATCCTCTCGTCCCTGTACCGCGTCGTCGGCTTCCCCGGGTTGTCCGAGGGTGCGGTGCCGCAAGCTGGCCGAGACCTCGACAAGGACATCCAGAAGTTCCGGAACAATCGCAGGGAGCGCGCGGGCGCGGCGCTCGATGCAGACTCCTTCCACACGATGCTGCACTCGGCGCTCGAGAGCCCTAAGTTGCCGAACCAGTCGTCGAAGCGGTTCCTGCAGGTGACACCCCTTGTCCCCCAGGCAACGGTATTCTCGGGTTCCGCCCGCAACGCGGGCAATCCCTGGTCTGCAGGTACGCTTGTTCGCCGGATGGTGTGGCTCGGCGCCGCAAGCCCCGAAGACGCCCAGGCAATCTGGAGCGAGCTGTTCGCGGCGCTGTCGGTCGACGCGGACGATGATGTGTTTGCGCGATTCCTCCAGCAGGAGATTGCCGCCTGGACGTCCGGCTCGACATGGCGCGCGGTAGCGCCCGAGGAAAGCGCCGCACTGGCCGCCGCCGATCGCGACGGACTGTCCTATCCGGCACGGCAATTTGCCACGGACCTCGTTGCAGTGCTGCGGGCGAAAGGCGCAATGACGCGCCGGCAATGGACCAGCCTCCTCGAGGCAGTCCTCCGCATCGGTGCCGTGTCCCATGTCGTGTGGTTGTGCGAGCTTCATGATCGCGCTTGGTCGTGCCTTCGTGCATCGGCCGCCGGGAACGGGCCGCGCACGGTCGGAGAGGCGCGCGTGGCCATGTTCCCGAGTGCATTTTCGTATCTCTCCTATGGCGACCGTGCCCTGCCAACCATCAAGGACCGGGCATCGTCGTTCCTTCAGGCTCGCGTTGGCATGAACGCGATCCTCTGGGGTATCCAGGAGGTCAGCGGCGATGTCGCGGGCGGCCTGGGATCGGCCGAGCAGTTGCTGGCTCTTTGCGATGCTGCGCGGAGCGCCGCAGGCGGGCTAGCCGGCCTTGGTATCGCCGACATCGTGGCGGAAATCCAAGAGCGGGAGAACCGGGCGATCCTTTGCCGGAAGGGCATCGGCTCGAACATCATGGAGTTCGCACGGCACGTCCTCGGACAGCGCCAAGCCGCGAGCGAGATCCTGCGGGGCTACGACCAGGGCTATGTCCTCCGGAAGAAGAGCTCCAGCAAGTCAAGCCCCTGGATCGTCGGGCTTGGGCCGGTCGCCGTCCTGACGCTTGTGCATTGCTCGCTCGCAGGAACATCAGGGCCGCGCTCGGTCCGGCGGCTTGCACAGCACCTTGGCGAGTATGGCATTTCCATCAACCACCGCGACATCGCGTTCAACGACCTGGGCCACCAGCTTCGCATGCTGGGCCTCGTGCTCGACAGCCCCGACGCCGAGAGCGGGATGCTGCTCGTGCCCCCATTCGTGGAGCAAGACGCATGAACCGCCTTGCCATGGCACTGGCGGATATCATCCGCGGCAGGATCAACCGCGCAGCGGTCGACGCTGGCGCCGAGGTCCGGTTTATCTTCCACGGACCGCCGCTCGAGATCCTGGGCCAGGCGTTCGACTTGCTTGTGTACGGGATGCGCGACGGCGGCCTACCCGTGCCGATCCTCCTGCAGGTCCCGTCACTGGCGCCGGACCAGGCAAATCCGGCGGTTGGGTCTGCCGGGCGCTGCGACGAGACGCACCTCCTCAACCTGCGGAATTCGCCGTCCAAGCCCACCTATATCGCGCTCGTCCCGCCCGGGCAGCATAGCAACAAGTCGGTCTCGAGTACGACCGACGAGTTCGGGATGCTGGCCTCGAACAACTCCGGAAACGTCCCCTTCGAGGACTGGTGGTCGGACGAGTTCCTCCAGGAGCTAGTCGGCATCGGCATCGCGCAAGCGGGCGTGCCAGAGCTGGATCGCGATAGCGCCCGCGCGGTAGTCGAGCATGCCGCGGGGGCTGGCGACGAGGTCGACAACGACCGCACCCAGCGCGCCGCCGCCTGGCGGGTCGTATCGCGCCTTTTCTCGGCCACCCCCATTGGCGACGGGCTATCACCGGCTTCGCGCGTCAGCCTTGCCGTGGGCGTGCCACCGATGCGGGACGGCAGCTTTTCGTCCAAGGAGCAGTTGGCAACCCTCGACAAGATCGCTGATGCCCTTGGCGACGGCTTCAACGCGGGAATAGCGCGCGCACAAGAAGGTGCGAGCGACGATGACGCGGCAATCCTCGGCGAGTTCCTTGCCCATCTCAAGGCCGCCTGCGACCGTCCGACAGCGTTCGAGCGCGCCGCCGCCGCATATTACGCACCGGCGGGCGGCCTTGAGGTGGGCCCGGCACCGGACTGGTGGACCGCGTTGACTGTAGAGAAATGGTCAGAGCTGCTGGCCGAGGACGCCACGGCGACCGGCGACATCAACATGATCTGCTCGAACGGGATCATCCCGCCCGGCAAGGGCATGCCGGTGCTTGTCGAGTCCGAGGTAGCCCTTGAGTTCGAGACCGTCGGTCCCGCCGCGTCGGATGCGGTCGTCACGATCGAGCGAACGCCAGGGGGGACGGCTGGCAAGCAAATCGGCCAGGTTCGCGCTGACAGCGGCAAGGCATTCCTCGACGCTGCCCCGCCGGTCCACCGGACCCCGATCCGCTATGTCGCGTCGGCGGAGCATTTCAAGCCTGGCGCGATCAAGATCGTTTCCTTGGCAACCTGGGCTCCCGGGATCTTCGTGACATGCCGCCTCGCCCGCAAGCTCACGCCCCCGAAGCGACGCAAGGGGCGCGGCGGGCCGGAGTTCGAGGCGGGCTTGCTGCTCCCGGGCGCTGGGCGATACGAGTTGCTCGTGTTCGCCTCGCCAGGCGTGGAGCTCGAGGATTCGGCCGCCGGCAACCCCGATGATGCTGCCGAGCGCGGAGACGCGGCAAAGGTGCTCCCGGTCCGCACGGTCAAGCCACGGCAGTTCCAAGTCGAAGTAGAGGTCGACGGCAACTATCAGGTCGATCTTCGATTCGACCGGCAGCTGGCCGACGGGAGGGTCTCGCGGGAGACCTGCCGCGTGTCCCTGTCGATCGAGGAGATCCAGCAACAAGGTTGTCGCAGCGAGTTCGAGCGGCTGATCCGTGCCAACCGGCGCACGATCCAGCCTTCCGAGGCGCGTGCCATCGTGCAGCTCAATCGCAATGCGCGTTGCTCGAGCCTCCAGGACTGGATGCTTTCGGCCGAGCTTGCCGCCAGGTCGTACATGCCTATCGTCATCGCCGACGACTATGTCGAGTCCTGGGTCCAGCCCAGCTGGACCGAGCCAGCGGGGCCGATCTTCTCGGGCGGCCGCTTCCTCAAGGACCCCCGGCCGGCGCCATCGGATTTCCAACCTCCCGCGGGGTTTGTCGAGGCACGGGTGGCGATCGCCGCGCGGATCCGAGGCGGGGATGACGAAACAGGGCTCGTCGAATCTGCCCAGCTCGGGAAATGGCTGGACACGGACACCGACTTCAGCAGGCTCGTGGAGCAATACCTGGGCGCCTACCAGTCCTGGCTGGCGGCCGAGCCAGATGTCGCATGCTGGGTGGACGTCGTGGCGATCACGTCGCTCCAGCAAGACGGTCGCACCTTGTCGCGCGTCCCGGATGCCATCTTGCTGTCGCCGCTCCACCCCGTGAGGATTGCGTGGCAGGCCATCGCACAACAGGTGCTGGTCGAGGCCGACGAGGCGGAGAAGCCTTGCCCGGCTGCAAGCGTGCTGGACCCCGACTGCGTCCCCGACATCCTCTCGATGGCCTTGCGTTCCCCCAGCGGGATCGACCATGTCGACTTCGTAGCGGTCGAGAACGGCACCGACTATTGGTCGGTCCTCTGGAATGGCCAGCAACTACGCGGCCTTCCCAAGCGGTCCCAGATGGCGCCGTTCGGCGACGGGTTTGGCATCTCGGTGGGCGGCATCTCGGTTGGCTTCAGTGCTGCCCAGGTGGGCCGCGCGCTTGATGACGTGTCGGATCTCCTGGCTGCCAAGCCAGTGATAGGAATCGCCGTGACTAGCGCCGGCGGCACCACGGATGCCTGCAACGAGGGCCTTATCGGATGGTGTGGCGCCCGGTACCAGCAGGACGAGGGACGTCCGGTGCGCCAATCCGTCGGTCCTCGCCTGGTCAACATCTTCGATGATCGCGACTTGGCCTCCCGGCCCGACGACGCCCGTATCGCCAACCTCTCCGAGGACACCGGGAACAAGGTCCGATGGTTCGATGGCCAGCCGCCCGACGTCGTGCCCGACCTCGGGATCATYGCCCAGCTCGATATGTCCGAGCCCGGTACGACAAAGGTCCAGAACCGCACGCCGCTCGGCCACGCCGCGCTGATCCGCCATCGTATCCGCCGCCAGTTGCGCGGTGCCTTCATCAGTGAATCCCGCCAGGGGCAGCAACCTGGCATGTCCGGCGATCCGCTCGCTGACAAGGTCGCTGCTTGCGTCGCCGCGATGGAAAGCCTGGGCCAGGAACGGACTGGGCTGAGCTTTGCGCCCAACGTGAACGCCATCCACGACATGCTCGAGACCCGCAAGACCGACTTCGTCGCAGTGTCTTCCTCGGCCATCGACCCGGCATGCTTCCTTGGTGGATGGCTTGAGGGAAGCTACCTCTGGGACTATGACCTGCCGTCCTATTCACACCGGGCGGGCGACACGAACGGATACTACCTGCTGTCGCGCGTGAAGGACGCCGACCGCGAGGCGCTTGCGAAGGCCTTGTCCCGGCTGCCCGGATGTGGGGACATGCCGCCTGGCAAGGTCCAGGACGTGCTCCTTGAGGTCGCGCGCCGTGGCATCCCGACCATCCGGGGGCTGGCGGGCGATGATTCAGGGGCGACCGGCGACCTGGGTCTCTTTCTCGCGGTCCGCCTGCTGCAAGACCGCTTCCGCGCCGCGAGCGAGGTCGAAAGCCTCCTGCCCGTCATTGGCGGTACCGGCGACGATGCCCAAATCGCGATCATCGTGCCGGTCGATCCGTTTCGCGGCTACATCTCGGACATCGCACGGACATTGCGGAAGGGGAGGGAGACGAGTCTTGCGCGCCCGGACTTGCTTGTCATCGGCGTCCGCCTTTCCGGTGACAAGGTTCGCATCCACCTGACCCCGGTCGAGGTAAAGTGCCGCCCCGGATCCAGCTTCCCTGCAGCCGAGGTCGCCGATGCACTCGACCAGGCCAAGACCATGTCGCGGCTATTGTCATCGATGCTGCCGCATGAGGGGCAACCGCGTGCGTGGTCACTGGCGTTCCAGCACCTGCTCCTCTCGGTCGTTGGCTTTGGGATGCGCGTCTACAGCCAGCATCCCGACGTCGTGGACCAGGAGCTGTGGTCGATGTTCCACGAGCGGATTGCCGCAGCCATTCTCGCGGAGGACTGCCCCGTCACGGTCGACCAGCGCGGCAGGCTCGTGGTGATCGATGACAACCCGCGCAGCAGCGCGCGAGACCGCGATGGCGATGGGTTCGACGAGACGATCACGATCGGCCTGGAGGACGGCGGCCGCATGGTCGCCGGCGACCCGGCTGCCTTCTATGACAGTGTCAGGGCAAAGGTCGGCGAATGGGACCTCTTGCCTTCGCCTGACGATCCCATTCCCCTGGGAGCCGCCAAGGTCGGGCAGGCAGTCGCGCGCGATGCCCCGCCGGCGTCGTCACCAGCGGCCAGGCAGGTCCCGCCTAGCGCCGGCGACGAGCCTGTCACTGACACCACGGAGATCAGGCCACCGTCCGAGCCTGCGCCAGCCGGGGATGCGAGGGGCATCGCAGTGGAGGTCGGCCGGACGGTCGACGGATTCCAGCCGCGCGACATCGAGCTGAACATCTCGGATACCCGGCTGAACCATCTCAACATGGGGGTGGTCGGCGATCTCGGGACCGGGAAGACACAACTCCTGAAGTCGCTGATCTTGCAGATATCGGCGGCGACGGAGGCAAACCGCGGCATCCGGCCGCGCTTTCTGATCTTCGACTACAAGCGAGACTATAGCAGTCCAGAGTTCGTGGCTGCCACCGGTGCGCGCGTAGTCCGGCCGGAACGCCTGCCAATCAATCTCTTCGACACGAGCACGATGGAAGAGACGACTGCGCCTTGGCTGCATCGCTATCGTTTCTTTGCGGACGTGCTCGACAAGATCTACTCGGGAATCGGCCCGGTCCAGCGCGACAAGCTCAAAAAGGCGGTTCGGGCCGCTTATGACTCGGCGCTGCCCGGACAGCCGCCAACGCTCTACGACGTTCACGCCATCTACGGGGAGATGCTGGACGGCAAGTCGGACTCGATCATGGCGATCATCGACGACCTCGTAGACATGGAGGTATTCGCGCCAAATACGCGCGAGACGATCCCCTTCAACGACTTTCTCAACGGCGTCGTGGTGATATCGCTTGATGCGCTCGGCCAGGACGACCGCAGCAAGAACATGCTCGTCGCGGTCATGCTCAACCTGTTCTACGAAAACATGCTCCGAACGCCGAAGCGCCCCTTCCTCGGCACCGATCCGCAGCTCCGTGCCATAGATTCCTATATGCTCGTCGACGAGGCAGACAGTATCATGCGCTATGAGTTCGACGTGTTGCGGAAGCTCCTCCTCCAGGGTCGCGAGTTCGGTACCGGCATCATCCTCGCCTCGCAATACCTGCGGCACTTCAAGGTGAATGCGACCGATTACCGCGAGCCGCTGCTGACATGGTTTGTCCACAAGGTGCCGAACGTCACGCCAGGCGAGCTTTCCGCCCTCGGGCTGACAGGTTCGCTGGCTGACCTTGCCGAGCGGGTGAAATCCCTCCAGAACCACCAGTGCCTCTACAAGTCCTTCGACGTGCCCGGCGAGATCATACGAGGGCTGCCGTTCTTCGAGCTGGTCCAGCGCGACGGGAACGGCTGAGGGCGTGGATGGCCGACTTCCTCACACCTGCCGAGCGATCGACCCGGATGTCGCGCATCAGGTCGCGGGACACCTCGCCGGAAATATCGTTGCGCAAGGCGCTGCACGCCCTTGGCCTTCGCTTCCGGCTCGACAATCGCAAGCTACCCGGGAAACCAGACTTGGTCCTGCCGCGATACAAGGCCGCCGTCTTCGTCCATGGGTGTTTCTGGCACCGCCACGAGGCTTGCAAGGTCGCCACGACCCCCAAGTCGAACACGGACTTTTGGCTCCAGAAGTTCGACCGGAACATAGCCCGGGATACCCGAGTCATCGACGAGTTGCGAGCGCTCGGGTGGCATGTGTTCGTGGCATGGGAGTGCGAGCTCGATTCCGGCCGCAAGGCATCGGCCAAGGCGCTGGAGCTTGCCCGCGCCATCCGCGCCTGCAACCCAGGATAGGGGATGGCACGGCCAATGGCCACTAGGTCCGCACTTCCCTTCGTGGATCCCGCGCCTCGCGCGGCGTTGACGTTCATCGACGTTTTTGCGGGTTGCGGGGGGCTGAGCCTTGGCCTGGAGCGCGCTGGCTGGGAATGCCTGGTCGCGATCGAGAAGGATCCGCTTGCCTTCGCGACCTACCAGGCCAATTTCCTTTCCGGCGCCACGCCGGTTGGCATGCAATGGCCCGATGGGGTGGCCGAGAAAGCATGGGACATCTCGGCCTTCAGGAAGGAATGTACGCAATTCCTGGACAAGGTGCGGGGAAACGTCGACCTTCTCGCCGGCGGCCCGCCTTGCCAGGGCTTTTCCCACGCTGGACGGCGGCAGGCCGACGACCCGCGGAACCGGTTGTTCGAGGACTACCTCTCCCTAGTCCGGGATCTCCAGCCCAAGGCAGTGCTCATCGAGAACGTCCGTGGTTTCACGTCGGATTTCGGGAGCGGGATGCCGGGTGCCGGCAGGAATTTCGCCGCCGAGCTCAAGGAACACCTCGCCGAGAGCTACGAGACAACCGACACGATCCTCATGGCAAGCGACTTCGGCGTGCCACAGGCTCGGCCCCGGTTCTTCCTTGTCGGCGTGCGGCGCGACCTGGCGTCGGCGGATGGCATGGGCTCCTTTTTCGGCATGCTACGTGGCCAGTCCCGCCGGTTCCTCGCCGCGCGAGGGCTGGCGCTGGGGACGACGGCGCGCGACGCGCTATCCGACCTGGAGGTCGAGCGGGTAGGCACGATCGATTGCCCTGACTCGGCGGGTTATTCGGCGATTGCCTATGGCGGCCCGCTGTCGGCCTTCCAGCGCGCAATGCAGGATGGCCATGGCAAGGCGCCGGGAGACACCCGCCTGGCACGGCATGCGCCAGAAATCCGTGCGCGCTTTGCGGACATCATTCGCTGTAGCAGTGAGGAGGGTCGGCTCAACCAAGTCATATCCCCCGACCTGCGGCGAAAGCATGGACTCAAGAAAATCGCAGTCCGCGTGCTTGATCCGCTGGCGCCGGCGCCAACCATCACCAGCATGCCGGAGGACCTGCTGCACTACCGGGAGCCAAGGACCTTGACCGTTCGCGAGAATGCGCGGCTACAATCCTTCCCGGACTGGTTCCAGTTCAAGGGAAAATACACCACGGGGGGCTTGGCGCGCCGGACGGAGATTCCCCGGTTCACGCAGGTCGCTAATGCGGTTCCGCCTCTGCTGGCCGAGCAGATTGGCAAATGCCTCGCCAACCTCCTCGGTTCCTAAGCGGGGCACTTTGCATTTATTGCCTCGCAGATGGCCTTGAGTGCATCCCGTTGCGCAGTCAGCTGGCTTCGAAAGGTCGTCATCCACGCCTCGTCGATCTCTATTGCCGGCTTGCCGAGGCGAATGGCTTGAAGTGATGCAGTCATGCCATCGTCCATCATGGCCCGCGCATGTGCGAGGAGATTGCGCTTTCCAATGATCTCGGTCTCGTAGTTCGCAAAGACCTGGCACGGGCCGCTATTTTTGCCGAGTGTCAAATCCCCTAGCTTCGCGATAGCCTGCCACTTGTAGGTTGATGTGAAGATTGAGTTGTCGGTTAGAATGCCAATGACATCGCTGGCTTTGACCCGCTTCTCAAGCCTACCCAGGTTTCCTTGCTCGTTGTCCCACAGGCTTTCAATGCGTTCGCGACCTTTGGCAACAAACGCGGCGTTTTTCGAAGCAAACGCCTTGGCAAGGATGTCCTCCATGAGGAGATCCATTTCCGCCACCTCCGCTATGGCAATCCCGCGCATGTGGTTCAGGTCGACGGCCTTGCCAACGATCGTGTCCGCGATTCCACACAGGACGGTGTCTAGGTCATTCCCGCGAGAAGCGATGAAGACGCCGTCCACGTGATATTCGGCCATCTTCGCCGCGAGCTCATTCCTGGGGCTTGTCGAATAGAAGATGATGTCAGTGTACTTTAGGCGACGGCGCACCGTACTTGCGGCTAGCGCGCCGTCTATATCTTCTTCGCCTAGACGATAATCGACGATCGCAAGATCGAAGTTTCTCCCCCCTGCCTGGCAATAGGCATCGATGCCCCTGACCGAGATATCAGGAGCGATCTCCACTTGCAGCCGGAAGCCCTTGTCCGCTAGGTCCATGCGGAGCATCTCGATGGCGTCAGATATTTCACCCGGCTGGTCATCGATCACGAGCAGTCTAAAATCCAGCCTCATGCCGGCAGCCTGATGCGAATGTGAGCCCCGGGGTGATCTTCGTCATAGGGCTCAGGCATGGCCTCGATCGTCCCCCCCATCGTCCCGACCACTTGCTGGACATGATGCAATCCAAGTCCGGATCCGTTTTTCCCAGTCGTTACGCCCATCTCGAAGACCGAGTCTAGGGGCTTGATAGTCCTGGGCCAGCCCGTCCCGTCATCTGCAGCATCTATGACAAGCAACTGCTTGCCATCACGTTTCTCGACCGAAAGAGCGAGCAGGAGCGTCGATGCCTCTGCCTTGCCGGCGTTCGAGACCAGATTGTCGACGATAATGCCGACCTCGATAGGCTTGAACTGCCGTTCGAAGCTTTTCTCCGTGCCGGTGACCGTGGCGGTCAAGCCAGACGGTGCCCAGGAATTCGCGATCGCCTCGGTATAGTCATGGATGAACTGGACGATGTCCTCCTTTCTCGACGTTGCCTGTTCCTTGTAGCCGCCTCGGCTGGCGAAGCGTGCCGCGGTGAGGATCTGGCTGTTGCGGAAGGACACCTTCTCGAGGAACCCCAAAATTTCTTCCTTCTTGATCTCGGTGGCGCGCCGAAGCTTGCCCGACATCAGCTTGATGCTGTCCTGGATCGCGGCAGCATGGATGCCAATCTGGTGGTGAAGATTGAGGATAGTGTCCTTGTCCAATGCCGAAGCCGAGATCAGGAAGCGGTTTCTCCCGCGCTCGTCGTCAAGCATGCCCTCGACAGCCACCAGCTCGGTCTTCGCTGTCGCGGCATCGCGCTCGGCTCGCAAGGCGCGGGCCTCGGCGCGTTGCTCGGCCTCTCGGGCCTCAGCCTCGGCAGCCTGCAGGGCTTCGATACGGGCGCGCGCTTGATCCACCGACGACAGGAGCTTCTTGTTGCCAGTCTTCTCCGCGAGCAATTCGAGCGCGCGGAAGGAATCCATGAAACTGTCGGACCGTTCGTCGACGATGCGCACGAGGTCCGGGTTGTAGGTGACGACCTCCACGCCCTCGGTTGCGGCCAGTCGCGAGACAAGCTGGGCAATCTTGGCGCTGCTGCTGTCGAGCCGCATCCTCGACGTGCTTGCCTCGTCCTTGTCGAAGTCGTCCTTCCAGGAGATATCCACGACGTAGCGCTCTAGCCGCTTGATGCACTTGTCGACCACCGCCTCGACAAGCTGCTCGACACCCTTGGTGTGGATGAAGCCACCCGCGCGGCTGGTCGCCTCGTCAAACCCCGGCACGCCGAGGACGTCCACGCGGCCGACGAGCTCGCGAGTGCCAAGAAAGCGCCGCTGGCCCTGCTGCTTGCGCTTGTTGAGGCCGAAAAAATCATCATCCTCGTTTCCGATCGGGAACACCCGAAAACCGTTGCGGAAGGCAAAGATCGAGCCAAAGTCGATCGAGCGGACACCCATGCGCCGCGAGAAGGTGACCTTGGCACTGCGGTTGAGGTAATACACGTCCGCAGAGAAGCCGGCGTCCTTCAGGCGCCCGTACGGGTTGGCCTCTCGAATCCGGTATACAAGCTCGCCACGATCCTCGAGCTCGGTCTCGAGCCTGCTGCCATCCCCGATCGATTTCACGCGGATGACGGTGGTCCGCTCGGCGAGTGCCTTGAGGATCGAATTTTCAATGATCCCGTTGACAGCGAACCCAGCCGGGTCCTCCGGGTCGCGCCCGGCATTGAGCGCATTGATCGCGGCATCTGCCTCGGCCTCGGCCTCCGCAACGATCTCGATCTTGAACTTGTCGCCCTTGGTCGAGAACGGGTTGATCAGCTTGCTCAACGCGCGGCGAAGGTCGAGAAGCTTCTCACGATCCCATTCAGACCGGAGCCGACGGATGACCAGGCTTGTACCGGTCCCACGCGGCGAATGGTGTGAACCGGGCGGGAATGCGCTGCCCTGGCCCAGTGTCACGCCGACCTTTGCGAACTCTTGCTTGGGATTCTTTTCGTATTTGCGCCAGTCCACGTCGAGCGTCTGGACCCTGCGGCCGCGCGCGCGACTATAAAGGAGCAGTGTCTCGCCAAGGCTGTCGCACGAGAACCGCCCAACTCCCTTCGCACCTGCGTAGACTCTGCGCGCCTCGCCAATACGATTACGATAGTCGACATCCTCGGTGCCATCGCGTTTCGCCGAGTAGGCAACGAACAGCCACTTGCCAAGTATATCCTCGCGTCGCATCCCCTTGCCATCGTCAGAGATGACGATTGCATCCTTCTCGAACACAACGACGACCTTCTTGGCGCGGGCATCGAAGGCGTTCTTCACGAGTTCGAACACCGCGACGAAGTCGTCGGTGATCAAGTCCCGCCCGATCAAATCCTTCAAGCCGGTGCTAACGCGGAAATGATGGACGCCGGGCCTCCCCTTGTCCGCCACGCTAGGTTTCTGGCTCGCCGCCGCGCTCATTGCCATCGTGTACCGCCACCCTCCTAGGCCGGGGCTTATCGCCGGGCCCAGATGCAGCCGTACTGGATCGTTTTCAGCGCACGGAATCACCTCGGCGCCGTTTACCCCTGGCCTCGCCATGCATGATGGCGCGCCAACGCGATTTGGGCAAGGCGTGTTGTATTCGGCGGAGCGGCTCGTCCAACGGTTCCTTCGCCGACCCGTGTGGGCCGTCACCAACCTCATGAGCCCACGCATCCAATCTGCACCCAAGATGGCGGCGGCCTCTATCCGTTTTGAGAACGACAAGCCTGTCCCTAGGGTGCGAGCCTTGCGCTTCCATACGGTTTCCGCAATCCTGACATGATGCGACGTTCTCCCCTTGGATTTGTGCTGGCGCTGGCAAAAATGCGGCTAGCTCAAAAGCCTTCCGCCGGTGCGGAGGATTGGGCACCGGTGTCGACAGCCGATACAGGCTCTGCAACTTCCCTCCGCGTCCACTACTCGCCAGAGGAGTTGGAACGGCGGCGTGAGAACACGAGGCGAGCAACCGAACACGCCACCGCCTACATCGCCGCTGAGCTGGAAAAAGCAAAAGCGCGCAGAGAACGGCGCGATAAAAGACCATGACCCGCATATCCTTTGCCGAGGAGCTTGAAAGCTGCGCTGATCGCATAGCGGACATGTCGCGGCCGGATCTGCAGATCATCCTTCGTCGCGCGGCTTTGATGCTCAGGAATGTTGCGGGCGTTTCCCTGGAGCCGGCGACTGAGGATGCACTCAACGACCTGGCTGCCGAGATGAAAGTGGGCCGATCCGACCTCATAGAGATTGTATTGCGCGAGTGGCTGGAGACGAACGCCTATCTCCCCGTGCGCATCATCGACGAGGAAAGCGAAACCAACGGGAGCGCTTAGTGGTGATAGCGCCATCCTCATTCGTCTTACCATACGACGCGTGCTGACTGGCTAATCTCCGCGCCGGCAACTGTCGGCGCTCCAAGGAAGAACGGCGTATAAACCGCAGTCCTGCGCGCGTCCGCAACAGGGGATGTTGTCGCGCGCAGGACGGAGGAAATTCGCCCCCGTCGCGGGCGGTGAACGGGACAGCCGTAGGAGCGTCAGCATAGCGCCGGCCGCAGGACGGGACGCGGGACCGACTGTCCCCGTCCGCGGCGGTCCGCATGATTTGCGTCACGACGGAAGCCGGCCGGCCTCGATCGCGCGCAGTTCAGGTTCTCTCGACAGTCCCGCCGCCGATCGGCCACGGTAGGATTGGCCAGTACAGCGGCGAGTTTGCCTGGAAGAAATCGATTAGGTCTTGCGCCCTACGCCTCAGTCCTCCGTATTTTCCCTGATCAATGGCGAGCATCCGCGCCGTGGAGCCTGTGGGCCCGTGGGCTGCAAGATCCGACATAAAAATCTGTATAGCATCGCCCTACGGAAGCTTTCAAAATACGCGGGGCCTGACCCTCGTGATAACTATTGCTCCTGCCTGTGACCAGCCGAACCTACGCCAGACAGAATTTTGCAACGCTGCGTTCACATAAGCTAGGATCAGCCCATGGACACCCAGTTACAAGCGCCGGGGACTTTCGAACAGGAAGAAGGCCGCCTCGCGGCTCAAAGATTGTGCGAATCCTGGCCCGATACCGCTTGGGTTCCAGAGCATCCGAGCCTGCCGTGGGCCGAAGGAGCATTGCAGGCCTTTGCCGATATCATCAGGCAACAGCCGGCGATATTCCGCGCAAGTCAGCGGGGCGCAGAAATCGGCGCCAGCATGCTCAGTCCGAGGCTTTTCCAGGGGCTGTCGGAGTCCCTCCAGAATGCGGATGACCTGGGTGCTTCCGAACTGCGGATCGTCGTGCGCCGCCAACCTCGCCGCGAACTTCTGCTGATCCACAATGGAAAGCCGGTTTCGCTCGCGCACGTGGGCGCAATGGTGTTGCCGTGGCTGTCAACAAAAGCTGACGACGACCAGGCCTCGGGCCGGTTCGGGATCGGGCAGAAAACCCTCAAAGCCCTCGGTGGGCCGCTGGAGATGCACTGCGCGCCCTTTCATTTCACCATGCTCGACGACGCCCCTAGGTGGGCTGATCCCTCCCCGCCAATTGCTGGCCTGTACCAGCCGGACTCACGGGACACGATGTTGGTTGTCCCGCTGTATCCGGAGATACAGGACTCCGAACTCGAGGAGGCGGTGGATTCCCTTGGGGTGGAAAGCCTGATCTTCCTGCGGAATATCCGTTCGCTATCATTTGCCGATCTTGATACGCCTGGCCAAAGCCGAACCTATTTAATCAAGGCGGGACCGGTGCGGGAAACCAAACTGCGCGTCGGGACTGAACTTCGCCCCGTCTCACACGATGTGCTGGAAATCCTCTCTCCGCCGGAGTCCTCTGGAACAAAGTTCCAGCGATATTGGACAGAACAGGCCGTTGGCCCGGATTCGGCGCGCCTGAACAAGGCCACGGGCAGGATCACCCCTCTGGGCGTTTGCATTTGCTCGGACCCGAGCAAGGCGGGGGCGCTCCACGACCGTGTGCCGCTCCCGATCAGCATCAACGCTCCGATCAGCCTGAACGCGCAATTCGATCCGGACGGCGCGCGCTCAGCTATCCTTCCGACCACCTGGAATAAGGAGCGCCTCGCCGATCTCGGCCAATTCCTGGGTGCTGTCGCTCTCGAAGCATTCGAGCGCGATCCTTCCAACGCGTGGTCGCATGTCCCGCTTAAATCGGAAGGGATCGAGGCCGGCGATTGGGTCCGAAAGCAGTTCGCCGAAGCCATTACCGGTACGTGCCATGCCCGGCTGATCGCAGAGCTTCGCCTTCCGGCAGGCACCGGCCTCGTTGCGCTTTCCCAGATCGTCTATGAAAGCGAGGATGTTGAGCCGCTGATATCACCGTCCGACCTGGAGATCCTCGCGAAAGGCCATTCGGCGATGTTGCCGACATGCCGAGACCAATTCGCGCGCTGGCGGCAATTATTGAACGAACTGGGACAATCCCGATCCTTAGGCCCAGCCCACGCTCTCGAATTGTTCGATCATGTTCATCAGGTCGAGGGCCGTGAACCGATCTGGTTCGTGGCGATGGCTGCACTGGCAATTAAGCACGGGCTTTGGGTCGAGTTCTCAAAAAAGGACGCTCTTCTCCTGGCCAATGGGAAGACAGTAGCCTGTCCCGCAAGGAATGGTCCGCGGGTGCTTGTCCGCAACGACAACCCGCACAGTCTTGCAAGGCGGCTCGGGCTCGCTCTGCCGCTACATAGGGCATATCTGGCGGAGACCCTCGAAGCCGCCAAGGTGACGGCAAAGCTTTCAGAAATGAAAACCCTGCGTGATTCATGCGACCAGCCGATCGAGGCCCTTCGGCTGCTCGCACGTTCCGAGGAGCCCACTGAGGCCCCGGTGCGGCTTGCGGACGACGATCTCCTCGCTCTCCGGCATGCCTGGGCTCACCTTACCCGCGACGAGCAACGAGACATGGGCGCCAAAATTGGGGCAAACGTCGAGTTGCGCACAATTGTCTATCAGAGCCGATCCCCACGTCCCGTCAGCGGCTGGGCCCGTCCCTACGATGCCTATCTTCCCGCACCCATCGATCGGGAGACTGATAGTTTCGCCAAGGCTGCCGCGCGAACTCCCGGCTTGATCTGGGTCGATCCCGACTATGCGAAGCTTCTGAAGCACGACCGCGGACGGAGCGAGGCGGGTGCACAGAGATTTTTGGTCGCCCTCGGCGTTTCTCGCGATCCTCGGCTCGTCGTGCCTCCCAACGAGTTGGTGAAGTGGTCTCGCGACACGCGCCCGGCGAGCCCGGCCGCCGGCGTTGATCGACCGGAGGCGCAGCTCAGGGCGATCAAGGGCGGGAAATATGGCGATCACCATCTCCTTGATGACCGATGGTCGCCTGACCTGGAAGCGGTGGTCAAAGACATCCAGTCCGGTCCCGCAAAGGCAAAGCGGAAGCGGGCCATGGCGCTTCTGAACGTGCTCAATCGCGGCTGGGAGCGGCGGTACGCCGACTACCAAACGGCGAAAGCGGTCATCGGCTACAATGGCTACTGGACGGATGCGCGAGAGGTGCAATCCACATGGCTCGCCCGTCTTGCATCTACGGCTTGGCTGCCCAACGGCAACGGCGCGCTCAGGGCTCCCAGCGAGCTGGCGTTGCCGACAGACGCCAATCGCCTGACCTACGGCGCGGATAGGAACGCTTACCTGGTAAAGATCGACCAGAAGGCGCTGAGGATTGATCTTCTCAAAGCGCTGGGCATCCGCCCCGGGCCTTCGGGTGACGATCTGATCGCGAGACTGCAATGGCTGCGAGACCAGGCTGTTACCCCCGAGGTCATCGAGCAGGTCCATACCGTCTATCAGCTTCTGGCGGCCGACCTCCAGACGAATGCCGCCGATATCAAGGCGGGCCGGGCGATGACGCCTCAGCGCCTCCGAAATGCCTTCCGGGCCTCGCCGGGACGCAGCGGGCTCTTGCTCGCGGCCGCAGGGTGGCATTCGCCAGAAGCAGTGCTCCGCGGCCCCCCAATTTTCGGGAATTATCGCGTCTTCGCACCCCACGTCAGCGGGCTCGAGCCGCTTTGGGCCGCCCTTAACATACCGACCCCAATCGCGAACGATTGCGTCGGCGTGCTGCGCGCGTTGACGAGAATTCGCTCGCCATCTTCGTCCGACCGGGGCGTGATGCTGATGACCTTTCGAGCGCTTGCGAACGTGATGAAAGAGGCTTCTCCCCAATTGCAGACGACATTGCGTCGCCTCCCACTCTGGACGGGGGAAGCATGGTCCACTTCGCGCCCGATGTATGTTCTGGACGGCGAGGCAATTGCGGGCGCGAACATTCCTGGCCTCAGTGTTTGGCGGCCCGGCTTTACCAGCTTCTCGGACCTGCGTTCCTTGTTTCCGGTCCTGGGCATCACTCATCTTCGATTGGAGGATTTCTCACCCCACTCATGGAGCGCCGCAGGGCTTGCAGAAGGAGAAACCAAAAGGAAGATCTTTGCCGAAGCCGTTGCGCTCCTCGACGACGAGCTCGTCCGCAACGACATCGGCCTCCATGAGTCGATTGGTTGCAATTGGAGCGAACTCATTCGCGCGCGATTCATAATTGATCCCGCCTTGGAGATCGCAGTACAGCTGGAGGGCCAGACCGCCATCCGAATTCCAGCTCGCGCTCATATGATGCGCGAGCCGCTCACCTTCATAGTGCGCAGTTTGCAAGACGCAGAAGCATCGGAAGCCGGCGGCCAGGCAATAGCTTCACTTTTCGCGGGTGATCGACAGAAGCTCGCCTGGGCATGGACATCCGTCTGGCGCCGGTCAAGCACAGGCGAGCAGGCCAACCACATTGTCCTTCCTTCGACCAAGCCTGAGGCAGCAAGCACGGTAGGCCGCTTGACGAATTTGCAGGCCCAGGCAAACGACCGGAGCGAGGGTGGACCGAAGCCGCCCAAACCCGGGCCAGGTAAATCCTCGGGCAAGCCGCAACCGGTTGTTCAGGTTCGTCAGCTCCGGGAAATCGAGACGCTTGAGCCGACGCTGGGAGCCATCGTCAACGCCGGCGCCAGCAACAACGGCGTGGTCTTCGTCAAGTCTCGCGCGAAAGGTCAGGCCGGGCGGACCTTCGATCCTAGCCCGAAAGGAGAGCCCGGGCAGAACCGTCAACCCAGTCGTTCGGTTCTTCCCCCCACCAGCGATCGGGAACAGTTGGCGCTTGAGGCCGTCAAGCGCGCGCTTCGCTTGAACCTGGGGCAAATCCAGGACGTTCGGGATCGGCGAGGAATTGGGGTCGATGCCATCGACGAGTTGCGCCAGTGCTACGAAATCAAGATGAGTTCCGGCGCAGCATTTCCCGTCGACGTGACCTTGACGGCAAGCGAAGTCGAAGCGGCGCAGAACGATCCGGATTTTTTCCTCGCTGTTGTAGCAGGGCTGGAAGCGGGCGATGGATGCTTGAGAGTGCGTTTCATCTTCAAGCCGCTTGAACAGCTAGCAGCCAAGATCCGCGGTGAAATTACTCTCACCGGCATCGATAAGGCCGAAGCGCTCGAGTACGAATTTCCGACATCGACGAAATAGAGCTTTCATGAGGCCGGGCGACTTTGGACTGGCTGGCTCCGGCGGGCGCCGACACGTGAAATTGTGGGAAGTCGAGGTTGGTGACGAATATGCCGCAAGTCATTTCTCACGGAGGCGCAATTCCAGACCGGCAATGGCATAACGCTCGCAAGGCTGAACGAGTCAAAGCCAATAGCCTGGCGCGAGCGCTGTTTGCGCCGATGGAGTGAGTTCATTCGGGAACGCGATGGAAATGACTGCGTCGGTGGGAAGAAGGCCTGCGAGTCAGGGGTTAGATGGAGAACAGCATGAGCGACATCGCGAAGATCCTGGGACTGATCGAGAACTGCAACGATCCGGAAAAGCTGAGATCGTGGATCAGGAACGCCCGGGACAAGGGTGAGCTGGGCGTCGCCGACGCGGCTTTCCGCAAGCTGGTTTCGGTCCTGCCCAAGGAGAAGCCGGGGACCGTGGAGCATGATTTCTGGCAGACGATACATGCCTTCGAGCATGTCCTGTCCGAAGAGCGGGGAAAGACGACCCGGCTCGCGCGCACAAGGCAGAAAGTCGCAAGGGCGGGAGTGGTCCAGACCCTTCAAGACTGGGCCATGAGCGCCAAGAGCACCGACGGCTTTGACATGCTGCTGGAGCGGAACATGCCGGAGCTGACCGGCGAAGCCATCGTCCTGCGGCACGCGCCGCAGTTTGGCGCCGAGGTCGTCGCGGCAGCCAGGCGCAGGCTGGAGGCAGCGGACATCGATATTGCCACGCTTCCTGGCGCCACGCCTGCCGCATGACCGTCCGCAAGAAGGGCCGTCGTCTCAGGTTGCCGCCGGTCGTGGCGGGCGAGTGGCGCGCCGAGATCGTAGGCCCGGCCAGCGTCAACTTCGGCCAGGTGGTCCAGCCAGGCCCGCCCCGCCAGTCGGTCGAGTTCACCTATTTCGTCATCCCCGCCTTGCTCATCATGCCGGACGCGGCGTTCCGGTGGCCGGCCGTCGTCATGATAATGGCGCCCACGCCCATGAAGACGGAGTTCCCTGACGCGGGCAAGCTCTTCCCGGCCGATCACCTGCCGTCGCTGAGCCTCTCCCTCCAAGTCACCAGGGCGCAGTTTTCGGACATTCTGCCACGCATCGAAGCCCGGCGGTTCAAGGAATTTTATTTCACCGTGGAGGAGGCAAGAGAAGGTTCCTGGCCTGTGCGTAGCTGGGGCATGGGAATCACGACGGCCTAGCGCGCCGGCGCGCCTCCATTCTATCCGTCACGACGATGGCAGGGTGCGCCTGGAGCGTCCGGCCATGATCGCCATCCCGGCCGCCTTGACATGTGCGGCGTCGCGCGCACGGACACTCTTCCTCGTCTCTGCCGTTCAACGGCCATGGCTGCGCGCCTGCGGGACGGCTATGGATCGACCACATCGGCCATTTCCAGGTAGCGGCAGAAGCCGTTGGCGAGCTGCATCTGGCGCGGCGTCCGGCATTCCGGCTCGAACACGTCCGGATTGGCCACGAGAATGCACAGTGCCTTGGCGCGGGAGGTGGCCACGTTGAGGCGGTTCGCGCTGTAGAGGAACTCCATGCCACGCGGGGCGTCGGCATGGCTGGAGGTCGTGATGGAATAGATCACGATGGGCGCCTCCTGCCCCTGGAACTTGTCAACCGTCCCTACCCTCGCGCTGGGGAGGCGCGCCTGGATTTCAAAGACCTGCGCGTTGTAGGGCGCGATAACCAGGATGTCTTCCAGGGTGAGCAACGCCTCGTTGCCCTCGCGATCGCGCCAACGCGCGCCCGAAGCAAGAATCCCCAGCACAATACTGCGGATACGGTCGGCCTCCTCCGGGCTGGAGTTCTGGTTGCCGCTGTGCTGCACCCCGACATAGCGCAGGCCGCTCCCGCCAAGGGGGCCGGCCATCAGGATGGCCTGGTTCTCGAGACCGGGACGGGGAAGGAGTCGGCTTTCGTAGAATAGCTCGGAGGTGAAACGGCAGATGTCGGGGTGGAGGCGCCAGGTCTGGTCCAGGAACAGGCCCTCGTCGTCGGCGATGGTCTGCCGTCCGCCGAGAAGGTGGTCGAGGGCCGAGACCTCCGTACCCTCGGGGTGCGAGCCCTGCATCGGCTGCTCAAGCTGCTGCGGATCGCCAAGCAGGACAAGGCTGGCTGCGGCCGGCGATATGGCAAGCACGTTGGCGAGCGACATCTGCGCGGCCTCATCCACGAACAGCACGTCGACGAGGCCAGCCGCATCGGGCCGGGCCCACAGGAACCCCGTGCCGCCGAGGACGTGGTAGCCGCTTGCAAAGGCGCCGAGGGCCTCGGGGTTCTTGGTGGTGAAGGTGAGGTGCGGGACATTGTCTTCCGCATCCGTGACCTTGTGCAGGCACTGCAGGTGGGAGTCTTCCTTCGCTTCTTCCTCGGCGGCCTTCGCGAGCAGGTTGCGAATGACCTTGTGGCTGTTGGCGGTCACCCCGACGCGAAGGCCGGCCCTGACCAGCGCAAGGATCGCGTAGGCGCCGGTATGGGTCTTGCCCGCGCCAGGCGGTCCCTGGATGGCGAGCACGCCCTGCAAGGCCGGGACCAGGCGGCAGGCCGCATCGACCGGGCTCTCGCCCGGCTGGCGCAGCGCCGCGCCGCCGGCATCGGGCGGCCGCCGCAGCAGCAAATCGCGCGCCGCCTTGTAGGCACCGGGACCACCGATGCCATGATCGGCCACATACTCGCCGATCCGGACCAGGGACTCGGCCAGGACAGCCGTGTCGATGTAGGTATGGGCGAAGATCGCTTCGGGGTGAAGACCGGCAGTGTCGCCCCGCTTCTTGATGTCGATGAAGCGATGTTCCAGGTCGACGCCCTCGACCTTGCCGAACCGCTCGCCAC
This sequence comes from Mesorhizobium sp. P2_B11, assembly GCF_056404855.1. Classification (NCBI taxonomy): domain Bacteria; kingdom Pseudomonadati; phylum Pseudomonadota; class Alphaproteobacteria; order Hyphomicrobiales; family Phyllobacteriaceae; genus Mesorhizobium; species Mesorhizobium sp. P2_B11. Next base: position 602,146 of record NZ_JBFUDF010000001.1, on the reverse strand, counting down.
CGACGCTGCGCAAATCCTCCCCGCCGCGAAACTCCGCGTCCTGCGGGGGAAATCGATAGCGGTGGATAGGGGCCTTGGCGGTTCCGCCGACGGTATCCACGAACTCGAGGCCGGCGATGCCTTCCCGCTCGTCCTCCAGCTCGTCCGCGGACAGCGCCGCCAGCCGGAAATATTCCCACCAGGTCGCCTTCTCTTCCCGGCGATGCCAGTCGAGCACGTTCGCCAGCACGTAGAGCGCCTGTTGCTCGGCGCTGCGCTCCGCGGAGCCCACCGGAATGCCATCGGTCAGCACGGTCACGACTGCATCGATCCGCGCCTGCCAGGCTGTAATATCCGGCGAAGCGCCCACTCCAGGCGGAGCCGGGCGGGGAATCTCCTCGCCTGAGGCTACCGCGCGAGTCCGCAGGCTCTCCAGCCAGTCCCGAAGACGCTCCGTCGAGACACAATCATCGTGGTTGTAGCCCGCCACGACGGCCCGATCATCCGGATTGATGCCGTCGGCATCCCCGAGCTCCAGGCGGGCCTGGACCCGACTCAAGGAATAATTGGCATCGGGCAGCGACACCGCGCGTACGAACTCGTAGAGCGGCTCCAGCTTCTTGATGGAATAGCTCTCGACGCTGGCGCGGATGGCGTGGCGGACCACCGCGTAGAGATCGACCAGGACCTGCCCGCGCAGCAGCGTGTCGATCTCTTCCTCGCGCGTGGCGTAGCGCCCCATCAGGCGTTTGAGCGCGCCCACCTCATAGGCCGCGTAATGATAAATGTGCATGCCGGGATGGTGCGCTCGCCGCTCGATCACGAAATCGACGAAGCGTTCAAAGGCCGCCTTTTCATCGGCCTGGGTGAGACACCAGTCGGCGACGTAGGTGAGCGCGCCCCCTGCGTCCTTGAAGGCATAGCCGAAGAGATATTCGAGGCCGCCATCGCCGACGAAGGGATCGCCTTCGAGATCGAAGACAATGTCGCCGTCATCCGGCACCGGCAGGCGACACAGGCCAAAGCCCGATTCTATCGGCAGCACTTCATGGAGCACCTGCCCGGCCGCGCGCCCTGCGACCTGGATCCGGGCCTGCTCCCGGATGCGATCGTAGGACGAGGCGGCGCCGCGCTCCGGCTTCCACTGCAGCGGAAGGGGGAGCTCGGCCAGCGCAGTCATGGTGGCGACGTCGTGGCCGGCGAGCTCGCCGCGCTGCACGGCCGTGATCCCGGCCACAAGGGAGAGGTGATCGTCCTGGTGGCGCTGGTCGTCGCATCGGCCGCGCCAGCGGCAGATATCGCAATGAGCGACCGGCTCCGGATAGGTGCCGCCGTTTCCGTTCAAGGACGCGACGAAGCGATCGCGGACATTGCGGTAGTAGGCGGCATAGTCGCTGACCCGAAACGCCTCCGGCTCGAAGCCGGTAAGGGGCGCGACAACGTAGGCGTATTCTGGCACGAGGCCCTGCACCTGCCCGACGAGGTCAGAATAGAGGCAGAGCTGCAGCACCGTCCCGCCCTTGGTTTCGCGGGCGAGCTTGGTGTCGACGACTTCATAGGACCAGACGCCGAGTTCGCTTGGCGTCTGGACGCGCCGGAGGATATCGGCCCGGCCCGTGAAGGGCGGCGCGCGCAGCGCGGCCTGCACGACGATCTGCGCGCCGGCGCGCATCGCCGCGATCGTGGCGGCAACTGAGCTGTCATCAATGCCCTTGCCGTCGATGACCGCGACCGTAAAGCCGGACGCCCGCAGGTGATCGACATAGGCCGCCTCGTGCGCGGCGCCGCGCTGCTGCAGGATCTCGAGCAGCGGATCCCAGATCTTCGGCTTCGCAAGCGCCCCGTCCGCCACCTGGAGGTCAAGCGCAGTCAGGTGGCCGCAGTTCAAGTAGCCAACCAGGTCGGATGCGCTCAACTGCAATTCAGAGCCGATTCTCAGCATAAGCAAAGTCTACGCAGATTGCCGGCAGCCCGGCAATTCGGCTTGATATCGCCGGACCATGCCGCCGCTGATGCCCGAACTTTCGACGGCATGCCGCGCGATGATTCAGGCGGTCACTGGTATCGATGACGAGGGCGTTTCTCGCGAACGGCCCGTCGCGCGTTAACGAAAGACGCTTTCGAGACATCACTGCCTAGTTTGGCTACCCGCGAGTGCCAGTTCCAGGACACGGACCCGCGTCGTCAGTTCATCAACCTTCGATTGGAGGGATGCGTTGTTCGCGGTGTCTGCTTCCGCAATCGGCTGAAGCGCTTCGATGTTGTTGATCGGGGGAGCAACCGGCAACGTTCCACGAGCCAGCAGCACCCGCTCAAGAGAGAAACTTGACGCGTTAAGTGCCGCGACGTCTTCGGTGGTAGAGAAAATCCGGTTGATGATGTAGCCGAGGCGCACACCGGCCATCTGAAGTTGCTTCTTGACCAAAGGCGCCTGGCGCTCGATGTAAGCTTCGTCGGTGGTCACCGTCTTTTTTGAGTGTCCATCAAAGGACACCTGATCGGAGGTGTAGCGGCATTCGTTGCCGACCTTCACACAATACTCAGTGCCTGGCGCCAGTGATATCTCCAGCGAGGTATTCGCCCATCCCAAGACCGCCTTCTCGTCGATGTCGCCTTTTGTCCAAGCTGCTCTTTCGGTCGAGTCGATTTCGGACCTGATCTCTATCGCAGCAGTTTCGGGATCTTCTCCGAGCGTCTGCTCAATGATGCAGGTGTCCCACACGCCGTGAAGGTCCGTGTTGCAAGGAGAAGTGCCATTTATGAAACCCGCACCGTGATCATCTTCGAAGGAAACATGCAGAGGTTGATGGATGTCGCCAACCCAGTGGCCGAGGCTCTTTATCAAGGACAGTTGATCAGCATCCCGCGTTGTGAGAGCCAAGTCCCTCATATCGTTGAGGATCGCTGTAACCACGCATTTGTCAGCACCTGGACATAAATCGGCGGGCATAATCTGGGTCGCGTTGCGGGGAATGTTTACATAGTGCTCGACTTTTCGTTTCCTCGGGTGATCCATCCAAGTGCACGCTTGGGGAAATGCTCGGAACTCGCTGTCTTGAGCAATTAGGCTATCAACTTTTTGTCGTGCTGACGGCGTGAGTTCCTTGTAGGCGATGCTGCAGACGATCTGGTGCCCTTCGTCGCCCCAAGCAAAAGCCTTTTCCTGCCCAAGACACAAGGCAGCGATCAGGAATAGCACCGGGAATAGATAACGAGATTTCATTCTTACCTCCCCTTCTTTCTGTTGCCATGATACACTCAATGCTAGAGTTTTGCTCTGCTGGAATCACACTAGGAGCCTGAGATCTGCATCATGGTTTGATTTCGATCTCTTCAGCTGCCCCGAACAAGCCCGGCGCAATTTAGGGGACGCTGGTGCGCATAACAATTTGCAAAGCGCAACAATCATAAAAATAGGCAAGGAAATACTTCTGTACGTTCGCCGAAACATTCACGACATCTAGCGTTGACGAAGATCATTCTTCGAGTCACGCTCCTGTAAAGTGAGGCGCGAAGCTGCCGTTCGCGTTGTGGTAAACGTTCGTCGGCTTCGGGTCAGACTTTGCCCTTCCCCACCGGTCTTTGCAGCACCAAGACAGGTCCATCCCGCCCAACACCGTATAAAACACTGCAAGTGGCGCTCTCCCGCTACCGTGCCGGATGGCCCGTGCCGCACTGGATTGGGGTGTTCTGGATCTCGCTAGGGAAGCAGGTGTTCCACACAGACGATTGTGCGCCTGGAAAGAGGTGACGCGCTAAAACAACCGACTCTCGATCGAATACGCGAAACTTTCGAAGGTGCCGGAGTGGAATTCATTCCGGAGAACGGTGGCGGACCCGGCATGCGATTGGCACGACGATCTGACAACTGGTAGCATGGCCCACCGCAGTGTGCGTATGGTGTACGTTTGCAGGGGTCGGAATTATCGCTGGACGACCGATCTGGGCCGACGAACGAGCGCCGCGCGGGATGGGTGCGCGCTGCGAGGTAGAGGGCATGAACTGGTCGTCGCGCTCGCATTGAGCGTCGTGGGGGCGTAGAGCATCACGGGCTGCCCCCGCACGCAACCCCAGAGCGGACAGAGTTCCGGAAGTGAAATGAGGCGGCATCCGTAGGCGCCATCGCCCCCGCCTAGGGGCAATGACGATGCCATGTTCCGCGGTTCTTGACTCTGACGGCTTGAGCCACCACTGGTGGTGGTGCAATGGTGAGAAAGACCGCAAAAAAGACGCAGAAGCTTACCGTGTTAATCTCCTCGAGCGTATACGGGAAGGAACCGTTGCTCGAGCAGGTCGCCTCTGTGCTGAACGGACTTGGCTATGAGCCATGGAACTCACACTTGGGGACGCTTCCTGTCATTCTGAACGCCAGCACATATGAAAGCTGTATCAAAGCAGTCGAAGCGTGCGACATATTCTTCGGGCTAATCACGCCGCGTTATGGGTCGGGTACGGACGGCGCAGGCGGCCCGGCCATCACACATTTGGAACTGAACAAGGCAATCGAACTCGACAAGCCGAGATTGATGCTGGCTCATGAGCAGGTGGTTCACGCACGCCGCTTGCTGATGGACCTGGGCTTTTCTGGCACGGCCGGGCGGAAGGACTTGAAGCTCAAGAAAGGTGCAGAGATCATTGATGACCTCCGTCTGATCGACATGTACGAAACGGCAACGCGAGAAGAACTGCCGATCCCTGCCCGTCGCGGCAACTGGGTGCAGAAGTACAAGTCGGAACAGGATGTGCACAGATATCTGGAGACCCAATTCGGTCGCTACACTGAGATGCAGCGCTTCGTTGAGCAGTTGAAATCCGAGAAGGCAGCGGCGAAATGAGCAGCGACGCGCACCGTGACAGGATAGCTGCTGGCGAGAACGAAACCACCGAGTTCAAATCCGGTGTCGTGGACGAGTCCGCGGCTCGTGTTGTCTGCAGCTTCCTCAACTCCAAGGGCGGACAGCTGTATCTGGGCATCGACGACAACGGTCGACCGGTCGATCTTGGTGCCGATCTGAACCGCCAAGCACAGGATTTGGAGATCTTTCTCAAGCAGAACATTTCTCCTACTCCTTTCCTGAAGGTAGAGGTGATCACCATCGACGATGTCAGGATCGTTCTGGTTGACGTCCCGCAAGGCTTGGACGGACCCTACGTTTTCCATGGCGGTGTATGGTTACGCACCAATGCGACCACAAAAGCCGCGAATATCTCCCAACTGCGGTCGCTTCTTCGCAACGGTTCCGAGACCGATCGGTGGGAGCGACAGCTATCTCCACTTATGACGGAAGGGGAGCTCGATCGGGAAGAGATTCGCTCCACGGTTCGTGAGGCCGAGCGAAACAGGCGCTTTTCATTCAGCGATCAGAATGATGACCGTCTCGTGCTGAAAGATCTTTCCGTCCTCGCGATGGACGGAGTGACGAACGCGGGTGATGTTCTTTTTAGCCGCACGCCGGTGCGCCGGCACCCCCAGTGCAGGGTACAATTGGTTGCATTCTCGGGCGACAAATCCGATGCCAACTATGACGACAATCGTTGGTTCGAAGGTCCTCTCGTGCGGGTGTGCACGGACGTCATCAACGTTGTGAGTGCCAGCAATGCGACGCGTTCCGAGTTCCCACACGGAGAGGCTCGTCGGATCGACCGTCCCGCCTATGACCCGGACGCTCTGCGCGAAGGTCTGGTCAACGCGTTTGTCCATCGGGATTACTCCGCTTACTCCGGCGGTTTGAGGGTATCAATCTACGCTGATCGGATCGAAATCTGGAACAGCGGGAGCTTGCCTCAAGGTCTCAAGCCGAAGGATTTGGGAAGAGAGCACAGTTCGATCTTGGTCAATCCCGACCTGGCACAGGTTTTCTATCTGCGAGGATTGATGGAGCGCATCGGTCGCGGAACCGAACTCATCGTCAAGGCAGCCAAACGGCTTGGCGCGCCCGTTCCGCAGTGGCGCGACACAGACACTGGAGTCACTCTCACGATCTTCTCGGCTCACACGAGGTCGGGTAGTTCCTTCAATCTTCGTCAAACACGTCTTCTCGAGGCAGTGTCGGCTGGCGAGAGCCTGACCCTTAAGGACTATCGTGCCAATTTCGCCTCCGAGATAACTGATCGCCAGGCGCGGCGAGATCTCGACGAGCTCGTAAGACGGGGCTTATTGGTGAAGCTCGGATCAGGACCATCGACCGCGTACAGAAGACAACGTTAAGCCTTATCCGGACATTATCCGGACATGCGCTCTCCAAAAATCAGTCTTCAGCATTTCGGAGAAATGTGCGGTTTTTGGACGTGGCCCACTAACTACTCAAGCGATCAGTCGGCTGAATCCGGACATCCTCGGACATTCTCGAACCAACGCCCCAATTCCCGGTTCGAGCTTACTTTGCCAGATCGCTTGTCCACATAGGTTGTCATGTCATAACGCATGCACGGTGTGGCGGTCTCTTTAACGCAGACAGCGACCAGTCGAGCCGCGTGCCGAAATCCTTTTCCATTTGCGCGACCAGATTGGGGGCACACGATTTCAAGTCCGCCATTCCAATGGCGTCGTCCGGCGAGACGATGAAGCGGAAATGGTGACGATCGTCCTTAGCGCGCGCGGCGAAGGCCGCGCCGTCGGCATTCTCCGTCCCGGCTCAAACAAGCCGCACCTTCTGCCGGACCCGGGTGACTTTCTCGCGCCACAGGTAGCCGAGGCGAGAGGCAAGTGGGCGGCACGCACGGAATGGCACACAACGCGAGCCTTGATGACGGCCCCACGTGACCGCGCGGCAATGAGCCGGTGGGCCAGGATACTGGCGCGCTGACCGTGACCAAAGCGGACCGGGTTGCCTGTACAATGCGCCCTGAGCGCGAGATGCCGCCGCCAGCTTTCTTCGCCGCGGCCACCCCCTGCGCAATGAAGAGCCGGGCCTGCTGCGCGCGGGTCGAGCGGCTAGAGCGTCCCACTGATGCTCACCGAGAGCGCTGCTTCAGCTGCAGCCGATCTGCAGCAGCCTTGATGATGTACGCGCATTCCCGGCACGATCGAGGGGCGTTGGAGCTGCCAGATTTGACTTTAGTTGGCAATGGCCGGCCTGTCATATCGACACTGCGAAGGCGTGCCAAAAGCAGCCTGGCTGAACAAATGGAGGTAAGCCGACGTGTGGCAGAAAGACATTCTTGTGTTGCCCGACGATCTGATTGCGTTCGCTTGGTCTGCCCCGATGCGGGACTTGGCGGCGAATCTCGGACTGTCCGACGTCGGCCTAAAGAAGCTGCTGACGCGATGCGGGGTAGCGTCGCCGCCTCAAGGCTATTGGAACAAAATCCGTGCCGGAAAGAGGGTGCCAGCACTACCCAAGGCGCCACCCCGGCGCCCCGGTGAAATGGGCCGAGCAAGTGTCGACCATCGCTTTCGGAAAGTGCTGCCGATTGCAGCCCCTCTCGCATCCAGTGGGCCATTTGAATCCGCTCTGGTTCCAGAAGACCTCGACGAACTCCACGCGCAAGAGTTGAAGGCAATTGGAAAAGTTTCTGTCCCTCAGACGTTGGACAGGCCCCACAAAGGGCTCGTTCAAATGCTCAAGCAGGAGCAGCGTCGCCGCGACAAAAATGCAGGGCGCGAGTGGACCTTTGACGAACCCAAGTTCGACAATCCGCTAGACAAGCGGCGGCTGAAAATCTTCAATGCGCTGTTCTTGGCGCTCAGCAAGCGCGGCTATGACAGTGATGCCTACGAGCGCGATGGAGAAATCCATGCGCGAGCAGGCATTGGCGACACCTATCTTGGTTTGGACATTGGAATAGTCGGGAGCCACCGCACCGTACGTCAGCAGGGGTACCTGCGACCGGCTCCGGACCTGCCGGCATCAACCCCGCTTGCCCTGCGGATCGATCCAAGGTTCGACCGCAGGAATACGGTCTCTTGGCAGGATGACGGTGACGTCAAGCTTGAGTCAAAGATCGCTGAGATTGCGGCTGCCATCATCGTGGCGGGAGAGAGAAAGTTCCGCCTTAGCCTCCGCGAAGCCGAGGAGCGTGCAGAGCGGGAGCGGATTGAAAAGGAGAAGCAGCGCCAGGAATGGTTAGTCCAACTCAACCAAAAGCGCCTGCAAAACCTGCGGACTAGCGGGGAGTTGCTGCGTCAGGCTGAAGACATTCGCGCACTTGTTGAGCGCGTCCGCCGCGCGATCGATGATGGTTCGGCCGATATCGACGCCTCGACACTGGAAGCATGGCAACGTTGGGCGCTCGCAGAGGCAGACAGGATCGATCCAGTGCGGTCTGGTCAAATTTTGTCGCATCTCAACGAGCCATCGCTGTAGTAAGTCGGCGACGCCTTTCTGACCGACTGCCCGGCGGCAGGTGATAAACTTTGCGCTGTGCCTTAGGAACCGATGCGCAGAAAATGGCTCGTAAGCTCAAGGCATGCGCATTCCGGGTAGTGATCGGCCAAGTAGAGATAGGGTACGCCAAACAGTGCACGTGGCGTGTTGCCGGCAATCAGGCTGCAGCCCGACGATAACAAAAGAACGCGCCCTCAATAGTGGGTCTTGTGATGTAGCGGTCTCCCGCTACCAACCCCCGACGGGCAGAGAGTGTATCCCATTTTCAGGTCGCAGCCGCAGATTACAGCCGGAGCCGAACGCGGGCCTTCACTGCACCAGGAAAGTTCGCCTACGCATAAGGCATGTTGCATTCAGGGCCTTGCAGAAAGGCGAAGCCGTGAGGCGATACTCGCCCACGCCTCGACCAGTCACAGCACAGCGGATTGAGCGAGCGCTCGATCGCGTCGCCGAGATCATCGTGGCGCGAGGCGACCATGGTGAGACATGGCTCCCGCTTTACGATCATTTGGAACGCGCCCTGCAGGATCATCGAGCGAAGGAGGAACGTCTCGCCACAGTGCGCCAGCGTGTCAGACGATCCCAGGATCGAACGGCAACACGATCTTCATAAGTTCCTCTTGCCACATCTTCATGTCGCCGCCCTCGCCGTATTTCGGACGGTCGATCGTGTGGCCCATGAGCATGCGCCGAAGCTCCTCGTCCAGCCTACCGTTCTTCATGCGGTCTTCGAATGAATGGCGAAGTGAATAGACGGTGTGATTGTTGGTTGGGAACAAATTGTAGCTCTTGAAGTGCTTGTTGAGCAGGGCTGACAGCGACGCCTCGCGATCCTTGTACCGTGGGAAGCCCTTAGGATGCTTCTTGAACACCTCAAGCGCCACGCCGACCAACGGCACCTTGCGCACCGACGAGGCGGTCTTGATCTCTCGCGGATCATCGGGATCGTCGCGCGGCTCGACTGAAATGTGCGGCACCTCATGATCAACATGGATGACACCGGCATGCAGGTTCGCGAGTTCACTCGGTCGGGCTCCCGTCTCAGCGAAGGCAAGCACGATTCCCCGCGCCTCCTCATTGAGTGCTGCAAGCGCGCCAGGCGCAAATATCTTGTCGCGAATCCAGTCGGTCGGGAACGGCGGCCGACTGCGCTTCGACCTATCCGTGAATGACAGATCGGCGAATGGGTTTTTCTGTTCGGGGAAACCGAGATGGCGAAAGTAGTCGGCGTAGAGGGTTCGAAGGTTGCCCATGTTTCGGTTGCCTGTCGATGCCGAACGGTCCGCTCGCCCTTTTTCGGGTGCAACTCGGTCCAGCCAATATTTGTGCACCGCTCGCGCGTCGTCGCGCGAGATCTCGCTCATCGGCTTATCGGCGATCAGACCAATGAAGACATCGACGCTCATTTCGCGCTTTGCCTTCCAGCGCTTCTTTTGGTCAGGGCTTTTGGTGCGGATTTCGTCGCGAGCAATCTCGTTGAAATACAGCTTCAGCGCTTCCGATATCTTATCGTCAGGGCGGGCGACCGCGCCGCCGACGGCGTCGACAAATGGTGATTTGGCAGGCTCCACTATTGTGCTCTCGACCCGCTGCAGGATCGTATCGAGCGGCTCGGCGACCAGGATCTCGGCGAGTGGCCGATAGACGAATCCCAGCGACTCGGCTCGCTTGATGGCTTGGCGGTATCGGACACGCGCCGCCTTTGGATTTTCACCCAGCATCAGCGAAGCCCACAAAGCATTGTCAGCAGCCTCGTGGAGATCTCGGGCGGTGCGGGCCTTTATGCGGTCAGTAGTGTCGAGGGCGCGACGCACGAACACGCCACGCTCGTCCAGGTCCCTGACCTCTCTGGGCACCCGCCGGTAGTAGTGGAAATGATCGCCCCTCAGTTGCAGGAAGCGGTCAGGATCATGCTCTTCGCGCCGTCTTCCCACGTCTCTAAGACCACCATTTGTATCACAATAGGTAACACAATAGGTAACACAAAACAGGAATCATTCGCAAGATCGCCTACTCGCAATTCAAAATTCTATAACAAATTCAATGCTTTATGGAGAATGACGATGGTACCGTTGGCTGGGATCGAACCAGCGACCTCCGGATCCACAATCCGGCGCTCTAACCATCTGAGCTACAACGGCACGTTCGCCTGAGCCAGATCGTGGTGAAAAATTCATTCTCCGAGATCCGCTCTGTCGTTCGGCGATGCGTCCAATACGGTCTATCAGAGTCTAATTCAAGGCCTTTGATGAGGCAAAGCTGGTTCTGCGGACAGGCGCCGATTTTCATCGGCCGGTTTTCTTCAGGCAAAAGAAAAGGCCGGCGGGAGGAGGTGCCGGCCTTTTCCTGTTACGAGCCAGCGGGAGGAGGTGCTGGCTGGTCACCCCGGGGAGCAGAGGGAGGAGGTTCCACTCACCGGGTATTCACTTACACAACTCTATCGCACATCTATTTGTCTGACGAAATGCGACGTTTTGATGCATCGTAGGGTTGTGCGTAATTATTAGGCGGCCTTGATGTCCTTCAGGGCCTTCTCGAAAGCGGTCTTGACCGGCTTGGAGACGTCTTCGGCAGCCTTCGAGGCAACGGCCTGGAATTCCTTGGCCTGCTCGACGGTCGACTCGACGCGCTTGCGCAGGAAGGCGGTCTGCAGCTCGACGACTTCCGACAGCGACTTGGCGCCGATCAGGGCTTCGAGATGCGAGAAGCCGGCCTCGGCATTGGCGCGCAGAGCGGCGATGGTCTTGAGCGACAGGTCGCTGGAAACGGTCTTGGCGGTCTCGAAGGTCGATTCCAGAACTTTCTGGGTCTCTTCGGCGCCGGTCTTTAGCTTGGTGTAGGCTTCCTTCGACTGCTCAACGCCCTTTTCGGCGAAAGCGCGGATCTGGTCGGTCGCCTTGGAGGCGTCGAAGCTCGGGAATTCAACGTTTTCGATGGTCTCAGCGGTCTTGGCCTTGGTCATTTTCCATCCTTTCGGGGGTAGCGGCTTTGACAAAAAGCCGTCTCGTTCATGTATGATGGCAATATAGCGGTTTTTTTGTGCGATGCAATATCTTTGTTGCAGTGCACCATAAATTTCTTCCGCGACGTTACCCCGGGCTTTCCCCGGCGGGCCGTTAACCAAATGGCCAGAGATTCCATCTGCTTTCCGCCATGGCTTGTGGACCTTCGCCGCGCGGGCTTTTATTAACAAAGCGTTAACTGCAAATTGCCCGCCTTGTAGGTTCGCCAAGAGGTTTCACCGAAAGGGTCCGCCAAGCGCATGCCTTCCGAGAACTACTCTTTCCTCGATGTCGCCGTGCTCGATGCGGTCCGCCAGCGCTTTGCCGCCGGCGACGCGATCGCGATCCTATCGGCTGACCTCGAACAGGTGATCTGGGCCAACGGGCCGGGCGCGGCGGTGTTCGGCTATGCCGATATCGAAGCCATCATCGGCGCCTCGGCGCAGCTGCCGCTGATCGCCAGGCGGCAGATCATGGCGACGGCCGGATTCCCCAGGATCGGCAGCGACCGCGCCATCACGGTGCGGCTGGCGACCGGAATGACCAGCCGCGCCGTCGGTTTTCTGGCCAGCGCGGTGACCATGCCGGACGGCGAAAGCGCTATCATGCTGGCGGTGCCGGCAGCGCAGACCGGCTCGCGCAGTGCTGCCGACATTGCGGCCCGCGCCATCAGCGGCTTTAACGAAGACGGCCATTTCATCGCCTTTATCGACGCCGCCGGCACTGTCGAGGCGGCTTCGGACGGTTTTGCCGCGCTCGCCATCCGGTCCGAGACGCTGGCGGCGCTCGTCGCCGATGTGGCGAGCCAGGACGACCGCATCGTCAAGCGGCTGGTCCCCGGCGGCACGACATCCTATCCGGCGGGCTTTGCCCGTCTGACCGAGTCCAGGCATCTGCTGGTGGTCATCGACGAGGATCAGCTCGGGGAGGAAAATCCTGTCGGTGAGCTGGATGCCGAACCTGTTGCAGCGGAGCAAGACGCGGGCCCGACGCAAGCCGCCGCAGAGGACGCGGCAGCTGTAACGGCGGATGCGGTGGCTGACCAACCTGCAGCAAGCGGCGATCAGGGCGCACAGCTCGCGGTCGCGCCGGACGTCGCCGAAGCTGTTTCGGCTGCGGGCGACCATGATGCTTCGGCGTCAGCCGATACAAAAGCAGACGATCGCGAGCAGACGACCGGCCGCGAGCAGGCAGCCAACGACAGTGCGCCGGCGCAACATGATCATTGGTACTTCCATGCCGGCGAAGAGCCGCAGGCGAGCGAGCCGGACCGCCCGGCACAAGCCGGGTCGGAATCGGTTGTCACGGCTGAGAATGCGATGCCGGACAGTACTGTTGCCACCTCACCCACCCTGCCCTCCGACGTAACCTCGCCGGCTGCGCCATCCGCCGCCCGCGAGATCGACCGCTCGGCGGCGCCGCTGCGTTTCGTCTGGCGCACCGATGCCGAGGGCAAGTTCAGCGCGCTCTCGCCGGAGTTCGCCGACATCGTCGGCAAGCCCGCAGCCGACGTGATCGGCCGCCGCTTCAAGGATGTTGCGACAATTTTCGGCCTCGATGCCTCGGGCGAGATCGCCGGCCTGCTCGAACGGCGCGACACCTGGTCGGGCCGCTCGGTGCTGTGGCCGGTGGCCGGCTCCGACCTGAAGATACCGGTCGATCTGGCGGCACTGCCCGTCTATGGCCGCAGCCGCGCCTTCGAAGGGTTCCGCGGCTTCGGTGTCGCCCGCGCCAGCGATGCGGTGGTCGATCCGGAAGCGATCGGCATGGCGCTGATCCCCAATGGCGTGCCGCCAGCAGAAGCCGAGCCAGCCCCGGAAGAGACTGTGGCGGAAGCTCCCAAGGCGGCCGATCCGTTCGCGGGCGAAGTGCCGGCGCTGACCATCGTGCCGAAGCAGGAACGGCGTTTCGCCGACAAGGTCATCCGCCTGGCCGAGCATAGGCAGCCTGCCAACGACAAGCAGCCAAGTGAGAGGGGCCTGTCGACGCTGGAACGCAGCGCTTTCCGTGAAATCGGCGAGCGGCTGAAGAAGGACAATCCACCGCAGGAGACCATCAAGCCGGTCGAACCTGCCAAGCCGGATCAGGTGACGCCGGACAAGGCTGAAACGACCGCGCCAATCGGAGAGCGGCTGGGCACCGTCAATTTCGACCAGCCGAAGGACCTCAAGCCGGCCGAGCCGGCCGCACGTCAGATAACGCCAGATCAGGCCAAGGCAGATCACGCCGCGGCGGACCAGGCTGAAACGCCAGCCCAGCAACCCGCCGAAGCCTCCACTGCGGACGAGGCCGTGCCGGTTGCTGCGGCTGACCCATCGGCAGCCGCAGCCGACAGCGAAGCCGCTGAGGCCGAACCGCCGGAAAGCGATGCCGAGGACGAAAAGGATCTGGCGCGGCTTGACGGCGTGCAGCCAGGCGACGTCACTGCGGACAGCCAGGCAAGCGAGACGAAGGCGCCGATAGTCTCGCGCTCGCTGCTCGACTATGTCGATCCCGAACCAGGCTCCGTCAGCGGAGACAGCACCGAAGCGACGTCTTCCGACAGCGAGCCGGCGCCGGCTTCCGAACCGGATGAGACCAGCGCACAAGAGATCGTCGAGACCGCGGAGCCGCAGCCGGCTGTTGCCGAGGCGCCGGCCGATGCCGGTGAAGACGACAGCATGACTGCGGCCGATTTCCGCGACGCCGAGGACAGTGAGGACTGGGCGCCCGCCGACCAGGCGACCGCGTCGGCCGCGCAAGACGGGGACAGGGCCGGCGATGCGGACACCGCGCCGGCAGAACCGCCGCGCCTGAAAGTGCCGCCGCTCAAACTTGAGGGGTTCGTGCCTTCGGCATTTTCGGCCGGAGATGAACACAAGGCGCCGGATACGTCGATCCTCGGCAAGCTGCCGGTGCCGCTGCTCATCCATTCGGGTGACGAGCTTCACTACGCCAACGACGAATTCCTCGGCCTCACCGGTTATGACACGCTCGAGGATTTGAGCGATGCCGGCGGCCTTGGCGCGCTGTTTGCCGATCCCTATTCCGAGGCGGTCGATGAAAGCGACCACGCTCTGCGGCTGAAGACGCGGGAAGGCCAGGAATTTCCGATCGAGGCCATTTTGCGTTCGGTGCCGTGGCGCGCCGGCAAGGCGCTGATGCTGGTGGTGCGGCGCACCGGCGACGACGACGCGGCTATGGCGGCGCATGTCGCGGCCGAAGAGCAGACGCAGCCCGACGTGCCCGAACTCAAATCGCGCATTGCCGAAATGCGCACCATCATCGACACCGCGACCGATGGCGTGGTGCTGATTGGCCGCGACGGTGACATCCGCTCGATAAGCCGGCCGGCCGAAGCGCTGTTCGGCTTCGACAGCGACGAAGTGACCGGCAAGCCGTTCGCTTCGCTGTTTGCCATCGAAAGCCAGCGCGCTGCGCGCGACTATCTCAACGGCCTGTCCGAACCCGGCGTGGCGAGCGTCATGAACGATGGCCGCGAGGTGATCGGGCGGGAGGCGCAGGGGCGCTTCATCCCACTGTTCATGACCATTGGCCGGCTGCCCAACGACAGCGGCTTCTGCGCCGTGGTGCGCGACATCACGCAATGGAAGCGCGCCGAGGAGGATCTGACCCAGGCGCGCGCTGTGGCCGAGCGTGCCTCCTCGCAGAAGACCGATTTTCTCGCCCGCATCAGCCACGAGATCCGCACGCCGCTCAACGCCATTATCGGCTTTTCCGAGCTGATGGTGGACGAGAAGTTTGGCCCAGTGGCCAATGACCGCTACCGCGATTATCTCAGGGACATCAACCGCTCGGGCAACCACGTGCTCGATCTCGTCAACGACCTGCTCGACATCTCGAAGATCGAGGCCGGCCAGCAGGAGATGGATTACGAGGCGGTGTCGCTCAACGACACGCTGGGCGAGACGGTGGCGATGATGCAGCCACAGGCCAATCGCGAACGCGTCATCATCCGCTCCAGCTTTGCCTCACGGCTGCCGGAAGTAGTCGCCGACCTCAGAAGCGTGCGCCAGATCGCGCTCAACATCCTGTCCAACGCCATCCGCTACACGCAGGCCGGCGGCCAGGTGATCGTGTCGACGGCCTATGAGACCTCCGGCGATGTCGTCATGCGCGTGCGCGACACCGGCATCGGCATGAGCCATGCCGAGATCGAGCAGGCGCTGAAACCATTCAAGCAGATCAACGCGCTGAAGCGCGGACGCGGCGACGGCACCGGTCTCGGCCTGCCGCTGACCAAGGCGATGGTGGAGGCCAACCGCGCTCGCTTCACCATCACCTCGACGCCGGGCGAAGGCACGCTGGTCGAGGTCGCCTTCCCGTCGACGCGCGTGCTGGCGGAATAGCCCATCCTGAACCGGCACAAAGAAAAGGCGTCCAACGGGACGCCTTAAAGGGATTTGCTGTCACAACGGGGGCTTGAGCGAATCTGATCCTCAGGGGACGAGGAACGGGATTTCTCCCTCAAGTTACGTGCGACTATCGACGCCGGGCCTTAACAACTCCTTACCGGCCAGCCGGAAAGTTTACGAATGTGTACCACTCGTGAAATCTAGGTAAATTCGGCGGAGATATTTCGTTAACCATAGCGGGGTCGTTGGGGCACTGCGGTCGCTTTGCTTAGCGACTAACCTTCGCGATTTTCCAAGGGCGAAGCAAGGAGCGCAGCGACGCGGCGCAGACCCTAGGATGCAGGGAGGACGCGTCTACTCCGCCAGTTGCGGCAGGTTCCTGAACAGCTCCAGCGCCTCGGGGTTGGCCAGCGCCTCCTTGTTCTTGATGGCGCGGCCGTGCACGACGTCGCGCACCGCGAGCTCGGTGATCTTGCCCGATTTGGTGCGCGGAATGTCGGTGACTGCGACAATCTTTGCCGGCACGTGGCGCGGGCTGGCGCCGGTGCGGATCTTCGCCCGGATGCGCTTTTCCAGATCCTCGTCCAGCGTGACGCCGGCGGCCAGCCGCACGAACAGCACCACGCGCACGTCATTGTCGAAATCCTGGCCGATGCACAACGCTTCCAGGATTTCCGGCATCTGTTCCACCTGGTTGTAGATCTCCGCCGTGCCGATGCGCACGCCGCCCGGATTGAGCGTCGCGTCGGAGCGGCCGTGGATGATCATGCCGCCATGTTCAGTCCATTCGGCGAAGTCGCCATGGCACCAGACATTGTCGAAGCGCTCGAAATAGGCCGCCTGGTATTTTTTTCCCTCGGGATCGTTCCAGAAGCCGATCGGCATCGACGGAAACGCTTTCGTGCAGACCAGTTCGCCTTTCTCCTGCCGGATGGGCTTGCCGTCATCGTCCCAGACATCGACGGCAAGGCCGAGGCCAGGTCCCTGGATCTCGCCGGTCCACACGGCTTGCGTCGGCACGCCGAGCACGAAGCAGGAGACGATGTCGGTGCCGCCGGAGACTGAGGCCAGGTGCACATCCTGCTTGATGCCGTCATAGACGAAGCGAAAGTCCTCCGGCGAAAGCGGCGAGCCTGTGGAGGAGATCGCCCGCACACTCGATAGATCGTGCGTGCGGATCGGCTTGAGGCCGGCCTTGCGCACGGAATCGATGAACTTGGCCGAAGTGCCGAAGAAGGTCATCTTCTCGGCATCGGCGAAACTAAACAGCACGTTGCCGTCGGGATAGAAGGGCGAGCCGTCATAGAGCAGCAGCGTCGCCCCTGACGCCAGGCCCGACACCAGCCAGTTCCACATCATCCAGCCGCAGGTGGTGAAGTAGAAGAAGCGGTCGCCCTCGACCAACCCGGCATGCAGCCGGTGTTCCTTGACATGCTGGATCAGCGTGCCGCCGGCCGAGTGCACGATGCATTTGGGAATGCCGGTGGTGCCTGACGAAAACAGGATGTAGAGCGGATGCGCAAACGGCAGTCGCTCGAAGGTGACGGGTTTGGTGGCGAAAGGCGACAGCGCCTCTTCCAGCGCCTCGGCCTTGTCGATGACAGCAGCGACATCCCTTGAGGAGCCGAGATAATCGACGACCAGAACCTTGCGGACGGTTTCGAGCTTGGTGGCAACGGCGGCAATCTTGTCGGCGACTTCGATCGCCTTGCCATTGTACCAGTAGCCGTCCGGCGCGATGAAGACGACGGGTTCGATCTGGCCGAAACGGTCGAGCACGCCCTGTTCGCCGAAATCGGGGGAACAGGATGACCAGACCGCACCGATCGAGGCGGCGGCCAGCATGGCGGCAACGGTTTCGGGCATGTTGGGCACCATCGCGGCGATGCGGTCGCCCTTTTTCACCTTGAGCGACAGGAAAAGCTGCTGAAGGCGCGAGGTCAGCTGGTGCAGTTCGGTCCAAGACAGCCGCCGCTCGATCTTGTCCTCGCCGCGAAAGACGATTGCGTCAGCAGAACCGGTCTTTTTCAAGAGGTTCTCGGCGAAGTTCAGGGTCGCATCGGGGAAGAACGATGCGCCGGGCATCCTGTCGCCGTCGACGAGCACCGTCTCACCCTTGTCGCCAACGATGCCGCAAAAATCCCAGACCAGGCTCCAGAAGCCTTCGCGATCCTCGACCGACCAGCGGTGAAGTTCGGTATAGGAGGCGAACGATGTGCCGGCTTTCGTCGCCGCGGCCTTCATAAAGGCGGTCAGCGGCGCCGCATCGATCCGGTCTTGCGTCGGGGTCCACAGCGGTGCTTCGGCAGCCATGATCGATCCTCCTTGAAGCCCGTCGCGTCGCAAGACTGATATGCTTTTGTCTCTATGCGTGTCGTTATGCCGGAACCGCTGCACACTTCCCGGCGACATGCATTAGCCCCAGCTTTGCAGGTGCCGCTGTCCCAAAAACGCCGCGCCTCGTAGCAAGCTGAAGCTGCATCGCTTATGCCTATCGCCATGCAGCAGAGCAAGATTTTGTTCAGCTAAGCTCGGCCAGGTGTGCGCAATTGCCATCGCCGGGCCATAAAGACTTGAAATGCGTCAGCGCTAAGTCGTAGTGACGACCAGGGGTTACACCCGTCAGGCGATTTTTGGTCGGAATGAAAGCATACGGGGCTATATGCCATCACCTCTGATCCGGCGCGGAATATGGGCGATCGGCGTTGCCGTGCTCGTCATCGCGCTGGTCGTCGCCGCTCTGCCGCTGATTGCCTCGACCCGGATCGTGCGCGACCGCATCGCCTGGGAGATGAGCGCGTGGAGCGGTTTCAGGGTCACCATAGAGGGTTCGCCGCGCATCGAGGTGTGGCCGACGTTCCGTGCCATACTGAGCGACGTCACGCTGTCGCAATGGACCGAGACCGACGCGCCGCCGGTGATCGAGGCCGAACGGGTCGAGGTCGACCTCTCGGCCATGGCGGCGCTGCAGGGCGATGTGGTGTTTTCGACGGCGCGGCTGGTGCGGCCGACGATCCGCGTTCAGCGCACCGCGAACGGCATGTTCCTGCCCGCCGTACCCACGGGAGGCCGCATCACGCGCTCGATCGACACGGCCCGCGGCGTGGTCAGTGCGGATCCGTCCAAACCTGATCTGAGCAAGCTGCCGACCGATCCCTTCGGTACGGTGGAGTTCAGGGACGGCCGCATGGTTGCCTCCATCGGCGGCAAGGACGTGGAATTGCTGACCAGCCTCAGCGGCCAGGCGAACTGGGCGGCGATGAACAGCAATGCGACCTTGTCGGCGACCGGCATCTGGCGCGGCGAAAGCGTCACCGTCGAGGCGTCCTCGGCCAAGCCGCTGGTGTTGTTTGCAGGCGGTGCTGCGCCGGTCACCTTTTCGTTCAAGGCAGCCCCGGCCAGCTTCTCGTTCGACGGCACGGCCGGCATGTCGCAAAACGCCTATTTCGACGGCCAGGTGAAATTTGCCGCACCGTCGATGCGGCGCGTGCTGGAATGGTCGCAGGCCGGAATTGCGCCGGGCGCCGCGATCGGGTCGGTGTCGATTTCGAGCAAGATCACGGCGACGGCCGGCCGCGTCAAATTCGAAAACACCGCGGTGTCGCTCGACAACAACCCGGGCATGGGGGCGCTGGACTTCTCGTTCGGCGACGCCTTGCCGGTGATTTCCGGCACGCTGGCCTTCGATACGCTCGACCTCAGGTCGCTGTTCTCCGCCTTCACGCCGCTGGCGCCTACCGGCGAAACCGGCCCTGGGGAAATCGACACCAGCTTTGCCGACCGCGTCAATCTCGATCTGAGGCTATCGGCGGCCCATGCCTCGGCCGGCGCGGTCCAGCTTGCCGACGTCGCCGCCACCGCGCAGGTCAAGAACGGGCTTGCCGTCTTCGATATCTCCGATGCCTCGGCCTTTGGCGGCAACGTCCAGTCGAGCCTGCGCTTCGACCGCAAGCCCGAGGGCACGCAGGTCGAGATCCGGCTGCTCGCCTCCGACATAGACGGCGGCGCTTTCGGCAACGCGGCCGGAATGACACGGCTGGTGCCGGCCAGCACCGGCACGGTCTCGGTCATTCTCAAAGGGCCGGGCAAATCCTGGGACTCGATCTTCGAGAACGCCGACGGTTCGGTCTCGGCGACGTTCGGGCCGGGCGCGCTGAGCGGGCTCAATTTGCCGGCGTTTCTGAAGCACACCGAACAGGGCGGCTTCTTTGCCCTCGACGACGTCTCGAACGGCACGCTGCCGATCGACGGCGCCGAGCTCAAGGCCACCATCTCGAAGGGCGTGGCGCGGCTGGACAAGGCAGAGGCCAATTCGGCGAAATACAAGATCTGGCTTTCCGGCATCGCGTCCTATGGCGGACGCGGGCTGGCGCTGTCGGGCGGTGTTACCCAGGCAGACCCTGCGGCAGCGCCCGCCAATGGTCAGCAAGGCCCCAACAACCAGTCGTCCTTCTTCGTCGGCGGTACCTGGAGCACGCCGTTCATCTCGCCGATCAGCCGCGGCGTTTCAGGCGAATAAGGTATGTTGATATTCAGGTGAGGCCGGCCTGCAAATGGCTGATCCCTGCGCTTCCGGTGCTCACGTACAAAAAAGGTACGCTCCGCTCCGGCCTTCGCCGGCCGAAGCCGTGATAAGTGTCTGCGCTCAATGAAGGCTCCGGCCGGCGTAGGCCGGTTCTCGGGATCAGTCATTTTCGACTCGGCCTGACCTGAATCTCAACACGCCTTGAGCCGAGCCAATCAATCACACTCACCCGCGCTGCGCGGCCTGTTCGTCGAGTTGACGCTGCACCTCACGCCGCTTGTTGGCGACCGAGGCGATGATGACGCCGACAGCAACAACGGCGATCAAGATGGTGCAGGCGGCGTTGATTTCCGGCGTCACGCCGAGACGCACCTGGCTGTAGATCTTCATCGGCAGCGTGGTGGCGCCTGGGCCGGAGGTGAAGGAGGCGATAACCAGATCGTCGAGCGACAGAGTGAAGGCCAGCATCCAGCCGGAGACGATTGCCGGTAGAATGACCGGCAGTGTGATCTGGAAGAATGTCTTCACCGGCGTTGCGCCGAGATCCATCGCGGCCTCTTCCAGCGACCGGTCGAACGAGACCAGGCGCGACTGCACGACGACAGCGACGAAGCACATGGTCAGCGTGATGTGGGCAAGCGTGACGGTGAGGAAGCCGCGGTCGAGACCGACGGCGACGAAAAGCAGAAGCAGCGACAGGCCGGTGATGACTTCCGGCATGACCAGCGGCGCGAACACCATGCCGGAAAACAGGATGCGGCCCCTGAAGCGGGTGTAGCGGGTCAAGGTCAGGGCCGCCAGCGTGCCGAGCACGGTCGCCACCGTGGCGGAGATGACACCGACGCGCGCCGTCACCCAGGTGGCATCCATCAGCCCCTGGTTGTGGAACAGCGAGACATACCATTTGGTCGAGAAGCCGCCCCAGACGGTGACCAGCTTCGATTCGTTGAACGAGAAGACGACGAGCAGCACGATCGGCAGATAGAGGAAGGCAAAGCCCAGCACGACCGAGGTGACGTTGAAGCGGCTCCAGGTGGCGTTCATTTGTCCTGCTCCTGGGCGCGTGCCTGTGCCTGCTGGAAGAACATGATCGGCACGATCAGGAGCAGCAGCAGGATGACGGCGACGGCCGACGACACCGGCCAGTCACGGTTGGCGAAAAACTCGTTCCACAAGGTCTTGCCGATCATCAGCGTCTGCGAGCCGCCGAGCAGGTCGGGAATGACGAACTCGCCAACGGCCGGGATGAACACCAGCAGGCAGCCGGCGATGACGCCGGGCAGCGACAGCGGGAAGGTAATCTTCCAGAAGGCGGCGGTCGGCGGACAGCCGAGATCCTTGGCTGCCTCGATCAGGGTATAGTCCATCTTTTCCAGCGACGAATAGAGCGGCAGCACCATGAATGGCAGGTAGGAATAGACGATGCCGATGAAGATCGCCGTATAGGTGTTGAGGATGATCAGCGGCTGATCGATGATGTGCAGCGACAGCAGCAGCTGATTGAGCAACCCTTCGGGCTTGAGGATGCCGATCCAGGCGTAGACGCGGATCAGGAACGAGGTCCAGAACGGCAGGATCACCAGCATCAGCAAGGTCGGGCGAATGGTAGCCGGCGCGCGCGCCATGCCGTAGGCGATGGGGAAGCCGACGATCAAGGTCAGGACCGTCGAGACTGCGGCGATGATGACGCTGGTGATGTAGGCCTTGAAGTAAAGCGCATCCTGCGTCAGCCAGACATAGTTGTCGAAGCTGAGTTCGCGGAAACCGGCGAAGAAGCCGGAAATGCCGTCCGTGAAATCCAGCACCGGCGTGTAGGGCGGCATGGCGATCGCCGACTGCGACAGCGAAATCTTGAAGACGATGATGAACGGAATGAAGAAGAAGAACAGCAGCCAGAGATAGGGAACGATGATGACGAGCCGGCTGACGAAGCCGGCGCCGAGCCGTGTCAGCAATGGTTTGGCTGCTGTCGATGAGCCGGCGTCGGTGATGGCGATGTTGGACATGGCCGCCCCCTACCGCGTCAGCACGACGCCGGCGTCCGGCCGGAAGGAGACCCAGGCGCGGTCGTTCCAGGTCAGCGGGTCCTCGGTGACGCGCGCCGCGTTGAGCGCGCTTGCCCTGATCATCTGCCCGTCATCCAGCCTGATGTGGTAGACGGTCATGTCGCCGAGATAGGCGACGTCGTAGACCTCGCCCTCCAGCGCGTTGACGGCGTCGGCCGGCTTTTTCGACGTTACCTTGATCTTCTCCGGCCTGATGGCGAAGACGATGTCGGAACCGGCCTTTGTATCGGTGCTGTTTTCGACGACGATCTGAGCCCCTGTCGCGCCGGTGATGCGCGTGGTGTTTGCCGCCCGCTCGGCGACCTTGCCTTCGAACATGTTCACATTGCCGACGAAGTGGGCGACGAAGCGCGACGTCGGGGCTTCATAGACTTCCGCAGGCGTCGCCACTTGCATGACCTCGCCCTTGTCGATGATGGCGATGCGGTCGGCCATGGTCATCGCTTCTTCCTGGTCGTGGGTGACGACGACGAAGGTCAGGCCGAGATTTTGCTGCAGGTCCATCAGCTCGAATTGCGTTTCCTCGCGCAGCTTCTTGTCCAGCGCGCCGAGCGGCTCGTCGAGCAGCAGCACTTTCGGCCGCTTGGCGACCGAGCGGGCGAGCGCGACACGCTGGCGCTGGCCGCCGGACAATTGGTGCGGCTTGCGCTTGGCGAACTGCTCGAGCTTGACCAGCTTCAGCATCTCCGCGACGCGTTTTTCGATGTCCGGCGCCGGCATGCCTTCCTGCTTGAGGCCGAAGGCGATGTTCTTTTCCACCGTCATATGCGGGAACAGCGCATAGGACTGGAACATCATGTTGACCGGACGACGATAGGGCGGAATGCCGCGCAAATCCTGACCGTCGAGCAGGATGCGGCCGGCGGTCGGCTCCTCGAAGCCGGCGAGCATCCGCAGCAGCGTCGACTTTCCGCAGCCGGACGCGCCGAGCAGGGCAAAGAACTCGCGCTCGAAGATGGTCAGCGACAGATTGTTGACGGCGGTGAAGTCACCGAACTTCTTGGTGACGTTCTCGAATTGGATGTATGGCTTGGCGCTCGGGTCGTTCCATGGCGCGAAATCCCTGCGGATGCTGCCAAGCGATTTCATGTCCCACTCCGTCGTGTTTTTTTGCTTCTTGCCCCAGAGAAGAATGGTCCCGGCAGGTAACTGCCGGGACCATGTCGCATTGCTTACTGGCCGGTGACGATCTTGGTCCAGCTGCGCGTGATCAGGCGCTGGGTCTTGGGGTCGTAAGGCTGGACCGTATAGAGTTTCTTCAAGGTCTCGGCATCCGGATAGACCGCCGGATCATCCAGCAGCGCCTTGTCGACGAACTGCTGCGAGGCCTTGTTGCCATTGGCGTACAACACATAGTTGGACGACTTGGCGATCACTTCCGGCTTCATCATGTAGTTGAGGAATTCGAGCGCCTCGGCGACATGCGGCGCATCGGCAGGGATCGCCATCTGGTCAAACCACATCTGCGCGCCTTCCTTCGGCACCGAATAGCCGATCTCGACGCCCTGCTTGGCCTCCACGGCGCGGTTGCGCGCCTGGAAGACGTCACCCGACCAGCCGACCGCCAGGCAGATGTCGCCATTGGCGAGCGCGTTGATGTATTCGGACGAATGGAACTTGCGGATATACGGCCGCACCTTCAGCAAGGTCTCCTCGGCCTTGGCGATATCGTCGGGCGAGGTGCTGTTGGGGTCGAGCCCGAGATATTTCAGCGCCGCCGGGATGATGTCGGCCGGAGAATCCAGCACGTAGACGCCGCAGTCCTTCAGCTTGGCCA
Organism: Mesorhizobium sp. P2_B11; assembly: GCF_056404855.1. Lineage (NCBI taxonomy): Bacteria > Pseudomonadati > Pseudomonadota > Alphaproteobacteria > Hyphomicrobiales > Phyllobacteriaceae > Mesorhizobium > Mesorhizobium sp. P2_B11. The sequence goes on along the minus strand of NZ_JBFUDF010000001.1, from coordinate 578,115 downwards.
GGCTGTCGGGATTGAAGAACACATCCCAGCTGTCGATCTTGTCGGTGCCGAGTGCTGCCTGCACCTTCTTGATATTGTAGCCGATGCCGACCGTGCCCCACATGTAGTTGATCGAGTATTCATTGCCCGGATCGTATTTGGCGGTCCGTTCCAGAACGGTGTCCCACATGTTGGAAATGTTCGGCAGCTTCGACTTGTCGAGCTTCTGGAACACGCCGGCCTGAATCTGGCGCGCCAGGAAGTTGCCGCTGGGCACGACGACGTCATAGCCGCTGCCGCCGGCAAGCAGCTTGGTTTCGAGGATCTCGTTGGAATCGAAGGTGTCATAGACGACCTTGATGCCGGTTTCCTTGGTGAAGTCCTCGATGATCGAACTGTCGATATAATCCGACCAGTTGAAGACGTTGACGACGCGGTCCTCAGCGTGGCCGCCGACGGTGAAAAGCGTCAGAAATGCCGAGGTTGCCGAAAGCCAGAGCGCTTTGCGGATCATGCTGTTCTCCTTTGATGAGTGTTCCTTCGCCAATTCGTCGCAGTTTCAGCGCGATTGGGCATTTGCTTCAGAGTATTGAGCTTTCCGGGCAGCCACAAGCGCCAACTGCCGGCTGCATGCGGGCGGTTCGACGAGCGGTGGATGATGGCGCTGTGTCCCCGTCTGAGGGGCACGCTGCCGCCGTCAAAGGCTTTCGCCGTGGCGCGGGCAGGGATACGACACTGTGATCCGGTCTTGGTCCGACCGGCGGGGACACTTGGCAAGATAAGCCTGTCTTGTTGTTGCCGTGTCCCCAGCCTCCCGTGCCGCAGCGAGGTTGTCAATGGCCCGCGCGGGGGACGCCCGTCAATAAGGTGTGCGCCGCGTCAATTAGGAGATGGCAGGCCGGTGACACCTGGCCGCGCCGGCCGCGCCTGGCGCTTGAATTCAAGCCCGATATGGACAAGCAGCGCTGCGACCACAACGGCGCCGCCGATGATGGTGCGCACCGAGGGCACCTCGCCATGGACGAGCCAGACCCAGATCGGGCCGAGGATCGGCTCGAACGTACCGAGCAGGGCAGCGATGGCCGCCGGAACCAGCCGGGCGCCGGTGGCGAAGAAGGCAAGGCCAAGACCGAGATTGACGACGCCGAAGGCAAACAGGAAAGCCATGTCGTGGCCGGAGACGGCGAACTGCGTGGCTTGCGACGCGGCGAACGCCGCCGCGAGCACGGTGCCGAGGCAGGTCGCCGGGGTCATCCGCACGTGGGCGAAGCGCCGGGTGATGACGGTGGCAATCGAAAACATCACGGCGATCAGCAGCGACAGACCGTCGCCGATCGGCGATACCGCGCCGTCGAGCGATTCCGACACCATGATGGCGACGCCGGCGATGACGGCGGCAATCGCCACCCAGGTCGCGACGGCGACGCGTTCGCGAAACAGCACCCAGGCAAGCAAAGCCGCCAACAGCGGCACGCCGGCCTGCATCAACAGGATGTTGGCGACGGTGGTGTAGGCCAGTGCGACGACGAAGCATGTCGAGGCGGTGGCAAAGCAGATGGCGACGGCAAGGCCGGGCAGGCCCATGTCGCGGAACAATCTGAGCATGCCGCGCCAACCGTCGCGCCAGGCCATGAAGCCGATGAGGAAAGCGGCCGCCCAGAGCGAGYGCCAGAACACCACCGTCCAGCTGTCAGCGGTGTCGATGAAGCGGGCAATGGTGCCGCCAAAGCTCCACATCAGCGCCGACAGGAACACCAACAGGAACCCGACGCGCTCGTCGCGCGGCGACACGGTCGGCGAAATGGCTGTCGGGGACGATGCGGTATCGGTCATGGGCTGCGACTGTCGGCTATCTCGGGACGGCATGATGCACAATGGACGACAGAAACGTGCCGCATTCGCCTAGCGCAAAGTTGACGGCCGGGCGTGGTCCAGCATGGTGTTCCGCTTAGGGCACCTAGAGCCTGTTCCATCCCGATGGGATCGGGATGGGATCATGCTCTAGGCGCCGGCAATGACGAAGTCGCCCTGGGAAAGAAGCCAGGCGACGTCGCGGCCATCGACCTCGAGATGCTCTCCAGCCTTGGGAAAGACGTAGGTAAAGCCCGATTCCGGCGCGGCGACAACGATCGACGTGTCGCCGCGATACTCGATCGCGACAATGCCGGTCAGCGCCGGCGGCTGCGGCGGTCCTGATATCTGGGTTCGACGCGGCGGCGACTGCCACATCTGGCGATTTTGACCACAGCATCCCATCATCATCTCCTGTTGTTATGCCGTCTTCGACCCGGTCGCTTGCTCAAGCAAGCAGGCGGCACCCGAGGCGGCGAGCCAGACCAGCACAAACTCAACCCAGCCGTGGCTGACGAGCGGCGCAAACAACGCCGATGGCCACAGGCTCAGGCAATAGAAACAGTCCATAAGATGCCCCAGCACGCCGGCCTTGGCCCTGACCTTGACGACGATGTCAAAGGGTCCGTCCTCGGCGGCAACGAAATGCGCGATCCGCCAGGTGGCAAGGCTGATGAGGATGAAAATGAGTTCGCTCGACATCTGATCCCCATGAGAAATTCCCGCGCGGCGGAAAGACACCGCCGCGCGAGAGACAATTTTCATCCGTTGATGACGGCGATATCCACGTCGGGATCCACCCGGATATCGATCGGATCATAGTTCCAGTCAGACAGATGCCCATTGTCTGCGCCGGCAGGGTTCATTGCGCGGGCGAACGCGCTGCAGCCGAGGCCATAGGAGCCCTCGAACGCAGTCGAGTCCAAGCGATAAGTGCCGGACAGGAGGCAAGAGTTGTCGCTGGTCGTTTCATGCCAATGAGACGTATCGGCCAGCGACGTCTGCAGCGAGAAGGACCCGCTGCCGCAGCCATGCGACGTCAGGACAGCATTGCGCAAATGATGCGCAGTGACAGACACGACGATGCGCACGTCGATGTCTTGCGGCACGACGCCGCGCCGGATGGTCGGGCATGGCACCAGCAGGTTGCGCCCGGGCAGACCGAATGCGCTGTCGGGTTCCGAAGCGAATTTCCAGGCCAGCATGTCGAAATGCACCGTTGGGGCGGTGTTGTCCGTCTGTATGGCGACGACACCGGAATACATCAGGTGATTTTTCGCTGGCCCTCCAACCTCGATCTTGAGGAGTGTCCTCTGCAGTGTCGGCGTCGGCCATTCAAGCACGAGATTGTCCGGATGGAACGCCGTCGGATTGGGCAGCACCGGATACCAGCCATTGGCGTCCGGAGTAACAAGGTGCGGCGATCCCGACGGTATCGGATAGATGTTCCAGGACAGCCCGGTGATGGCGTTGAAGGTCACGCCATTGTCGGTGCTGGCGAGCACCCGGTAGAACTGCGCTTTCGGTACATTGACGCAGCCATAGAGCTGCAACGTGCCGTGGAACGGTGTCCGCGCCAGCGGGCGGGGCCCTATTGGCGGTTTTGGACGGTTCGGACGCACTGCATAGCCGGTGACGGCATTGAAGTAGGACGCATTGTTGAGCGGCATCAGACCGGCGAACAGGATTTCCGGCACGTCCTTGCAGGGCACGACGGGCGTTTCGCAGACACGCGATATACGCGCCCGGCTGGAAGCGACAAGCGTGACCGGAGGAATGACACCGGCATTCCAGCGGACGTCGAAATAGCCTTCGGAATAGATGACTTCCTCAATGCCGTCGCCATTGGTGTCCTGGGTGACCCGGAAGGTGATATCCGGCACATCCACGATGCGCTGCCACTCCGGCAGGAAAATATCGAAGCAGCGCAGGAACGGACCGATGTAGCGGTTGAGGTCAAACCCGTCGATTTCCGCATGATGCACGCCCAGTTGCTTGGCGACCGCGGCGCGGATGGCCTCGCTGGGGTCGGACGGCTTTTTGCCGACGATGTCGTCATCGCTGCTCAGCATCTTCTGGAATTCCATCGGAAGAGGCGCCTGCATTTCCGTCGGGAAAGCGCGCGCGCCTTCAAGCTCGGCCGCCAGTGTTTCCCGCCCGCTCTGCGAGCTCGCTTCCAGACTGAGGCTTGCGGCGTTCGACAGGGCGCCAAGCGCTGTCTCGATATGGCGCTTCAGCCCCGGCAGCTTCTCCACCGGGCCTGGCCGCGGTGGCACCGGCAGATCCAGTTCCGGTATGGCCACCAGATCCTTGATCGAAGGCCTGACGAAAATATGCGGGAAGCAGATGCGCCGACGGCGCCAGCGAAGAATCCAGTCGATATCGAAGCGCGGGACATAGACGCAGAAGCGTCCGCATTTGTCGGTCTTGACGGTGGCAATGACCTCGCGCCGACAGTGGAAAGGATAGAACCATCCCCAGCGCCAGTTGGCCGGGAAATAGCTGACCAGGTTGCAGTCGGTGTCCTGCACTTCGACGGTGGCGAACGGAACGGGGTATTCGACGCCGGTGATCGGATCTTTCTTGACGACGTGCCCGCAGATGCGCCGGAAGAAGAACAGTTCGGGATCGATACGCCATTTCAACCGCTCGGCAAGGTCGGCAATGCTGTGGCCGATGAGTTCCTTGGCATCAATCTCGGCCAGCGCGGCAAGCCGCTCGGCCTGAATTCTGGTGATGATGCGTTTGTCAGGGGTGAGTTCGGCCTTATGCGCGGCCGGTTTTTCAGGCGACTTCATGGCTGCATCTCCTCTGGTTTCAACTGCGGGGGTAAAAAATCCGCAGACCAGTATCGAGTAGCAGCATTGGGCAATTAGTTATGTTAGAGGCGTCACATATACAATATACAACTCTCAATTGCACTTTCAACTTATGGATTAATATTAACCAATTACTTTATATATTCTTGCGATACCTATGTATATATCGAAATTTATCTGTGATCTATTTCATAGACATTCTGTTTTGGTTTCGACAGCCGGCCTGGAATGTCACTGGAAATCGAAGGCGCTCAAGCCGGTCACCATCTCGTCGAGGCCGAGCGGACGGGTCACCGGCGGCTCGGCGCGGGCGAGGCAGCCGATGCGTTCGCACAGCCGGCAAGCCGGGCCGACCGGCGTGGCAGCGCCCTGCCCGCTCTTAGCCGACGCCGGCAGCCCCGCGCCATAGACGATCTCGTCGCGAAAGCCGATATCGCAGCCCAACAATATAGCGGTGCGGCGCGGACGCTCGGAGAACGAGCCCTGCGGCCCTTCGAGCGTGCGGGCGATGCAGAGGAACTCGGCGCCATCAGGCATTTCGACCGCCTCGACCAGGATCTGGCCGGGCAGCGCAAAGGCGGCATGCACCGGCAGTTTCGGGCAACCGCCGCCAAAACGGTTCTGCGGAAAGCCCTGGCCGCCGGCCTTGCGGAAGCGGTTTCCGGCATTGTCGACCTCGAGCATGAAGAACGGCACGCCGGACGCGCCCGGACGCTGCAGCATGGTCAGCCGGTTGGCCGCTTGCTCGAAGGAAACGCCGAAGCGCGAGCGCAGCACGTCGATATCGTAGCGAGCCCGGACGGCCGCGGCATGAAAAGCCTGGTAGGGCATCATCAAGGCATGGGCGGCATAGCGGCCAAGTTCGAAGCGGGCGAGGCGGCGGGCTTCATCGGTGCCGAGCTTCAGCGCCTGGATCTCGCCGGCGACCGCGACCGTCATGCGGATCAGGCAGGCCTCCATGGCGACTTCGCGCAACTGGTCGAAAGGCGACAGCCGCTCGGACAGGAACAGGCGCTGCGAATGACGGTCGTAGCGGCGGCGCCAGTTCGGCATGGTGGCGACCGGCAATACCTTGACGACGATGCCGTACTCGCGCTTCAGCCAGGCTTTTAGCGCGCCGAACAGATCGTCGCCCGGGTCGAGCACGGAGGTGAAAGCTTCGGCTTCTTCCTCGAGTGCTGCAAAATGGTTGGGCCGGCGCTCGAAAATCTCGTGCACCTCGTCGATCGGCAACCGCGCGCCGGAGAGTGCGGTGGCCCGGCCCTCGCGCGCCAGAAGTTCGTTGAGATCGGACAGCCGCTCGGCCTGCTCGCGATAGGCACGAAACAGTTTTATCATCGCCGCCGACGCGTTGGGCGCCGCCTCCGCGAGTTCGATCAGCTCCTGGTCGCCCGGCAATTCACCGGCAAGCAGCGGGTCGCCGAACACTTCCTTCAAAGCCGAGATCGACCCCCGCGCCTCGCCCTGCAGTTCATGCGGGTCGACCTTGTAGACCGAGGCCAGCTTCAGGATCAGCTGCACCGTCAGCGGCCGCTGGTTGCGCTCGATCAGGTTGAGATAGGAGGGCGAGATGCCGAGGCCCTCGGCCATCGCCGTCTGGGTCAGGCCCTTGGCGATGCGGATGCGGCGGATGCGCGGCCCGGCGAAGATCTTCTGGTCTGCCATTTCTGTCCTTGACAGGAATTTTACACGGTTTGCGCGCGACGAAGAGTGCACTGCCCTTTTACAATCGTGACAAATTTACAGCGCCTGCCAGTCAAACACAACACAGGTTTTCCCTTATTTTCACCCGAAAATCCCGGTTTTCCTCGCCCCTTTCGCAGCCGCAATGTAAATGATGTCACACACCGACGACGCAAAGCCATGAGTGATGCGGCGTTGCAAGATACTGACATCGATTGATCTGGAGTGACCAATGACCGATTTTTACAACCTCGTCCCCTCGGCGCCCGAAGGCCGCTTCGACGGCATCGAACGGCCTTATTCGCCGGACGACGTGAAGCGGCTGCGCGGCTCGGTCCAGATCCGCCAGAGCCTTGCCGAAATAGGCGCCAACCGGCTGTGGAAGCTCATCCACGAGGAAGACTTCGTCAACGCGCTCGGCGCCATGTCGGGCAACCAGGCCATGCAGCAGGTGCGCGCAGGCTTGAAGGCAATCTATCTCTCAGGCTGGCAGGTTGCCGCCGACGCCAACACCGCGTCGGCCATGTATCCGGACCAGTCGCTTTATCCCGCCAATGCGGCGCCGGAACTGGTCAAGCGCATCAACCGCACGCTGCAGCGCGCCGACCAGATCGAGACCTCGGAAGGCAACGGCCTGTCGGTCGATACCTGGTTCGCGCCGGTCGTCGCCGATGCGGAGGCCGGGTTCGGCGGCCCGCTCAACGCCTTCGAGATCATGAAGGCGTTCATCGAGGCGGGCGCCGCCGGCGTCCACTATGAGGATCAGCTGGCCTCGGAAAAGAAGTGCGGCCATCTCGGTGGCAAGGTGCTGATCCCGACCGCTGCGCATATCCGCAACCTCAATGCGGCGCGCCTTGCGGCCGATGTGATGGGCACGCCGACGCTGGTCGTGGCGCGCACCGACGCGGAAGCAGCCAAGCTTTTGACCTCCGACATTGACGAGCGCGACCAGCCCTTCGTCGACTATGACGCCGGCCGCACGGTCGAAGGCTTCTACCAGGTCAGGAACGGCATCGAGCCGTGCATCGCGCGCGCCATTGCCTATGCGCCGCATGCCGACCTGATCTGGTGCGAAACCTCCAAGCCCGACCTGGCGCAGGCCAAGAAGTTCGCCGAGGGCGTGCGCAGGCATCACCCGGGCAAGCTGCTCGCCTACAATTGCTCGCCGTCGTTCAACTGGAAAAAAAACCTCGACGACGCGACGATCGCCACGTTCCAGCGCGAACTCGGCGCAATGGGCTACAAGTTCCAGTTCATCACGCTTGCCGGTTTCCACCAGCTCAATTTCGGCATGTTCGAACTGGCGCGCGGCTACAAGGCAAGGCAAATGGCGGCCTATTCCGAGCTGCAGGAAGCCGAGTTCGCGGCCGAAGTCCACGGCTACACCGCGACCAAACACCAGCGCGAGGTCGGCACCGGCTATTTCGACGCGGTGTCGATGGCAATCAGCGGCGGCCAGTCCTCGACCACCGCCATGCATGAATCGACCGAGCACGCCCAGTTCAAACCGGCAGCGGAATAGCAGCAACCAACAGAGGAAACGCCCAAAAGGGCAAGGGACATAGGAGAAGAAAATGGCATCGATAAGCCGCGTCAAGGAACGTGCAGAAGAGCAGTCCACCACCATGAGCGTCGACCAGCAGGCGACCATCCGCATGCTGGCCAACGACCTGCACAGGCTCAATCAATCGGTGATGAAGGCCGTCGAGGCGGGCGTCTCGGTGGAACTGGTGCGCTCGGCCCGGCATCATGGCGGCGACGGCAATTGGGGCGACCTGCTGATCCCGGTGATCGTCACCCAGCAGAGCCACGGATGATCTTCCCTTACGGAAGCTTTGTGCTTGCGGAATCTTCCGACACGGTCGTGCACTGGCCGATTTCAACGTCACTCGCGCGTTTTCAGCGCGGGTGACTTTCGCTTTTGATCGTGCCCTCAACTACAGTTTGAAATCAGACCTTAGTTCTGGGTCTTAATATTTCCGGCTATATTTCCCAGCTCCGCCATTTCAGCTTGACATGGCGCGCGATCTCGCGCCAATTGGCTCTCATATTTCAACCCTGCATTGAAGCAGCGCCGAGTGCCCGCCCCGCCCATGTGCCCTGTGAATCGCGAGACCGACACCGCCAAACATCTGAATTCGACAGGCAGGGATGCGAACTCCGAGATATCAACGGATTTCTCCCACGTGCTCGTGGTCGGAAAATCGCCGATCAACCGGGTTGTGGTGTCGAAGATCGTCGAGAAGTCCGGGCTGAAGCCGATCTCCGAGTCGCCCGAAATGGCGACCAAGACATTGCGCACCCTTAGTCCGGGCGCGGTCGTTCTCGACGGCGGCGCCGACAACAAGGACTGCGACGCACTGATGTCGGCCATCGGCGCCTTGCGGCGCGCGTCGGGCCGGTCGCTGCCTTCGGTGATCCTGCTTTCAACCAAGACCGGCACGCCCGAAAGCCTCGGCCTGTCCAGCGTGATCGACGTGGTGGTGACCAAGCCGATCACCACCGAAAGGCTGCAGCCGGTGATCGACCGGCTGATCGGCCTCGGGCGCGGCTGACCGCACTCCGCGCCTCACTGTCTGAAACGAGGCAAGGCGGTCAACCTTTGCTGTCGATGCTTTCGATCAAAGCCGGCAGCTCGCCCAGATCAACAATCTGCCGAAAGCGCGGTGCCGAGACCGGTGGCTCGACATGCTCCAGCACCCAGGTCAGTTCGTGCGGGATATAGACGCCCCAGCTGCCGGCCTCGATGGCTGGCACCACATCCGACTTGAGCGAATTGCCAACCATCATGCTGTCCTGCGGGCTGCCGTGGCGGCCAAAGATCCTGGCGTAGGTGGCGGCGCTCTTGTCGCTGACGATCTCGACGGCATCGAACAGGTCGCCGAGGCCGGAGGCTTCCAGCTTGCGTTCCTGATCGAACAGATCGCCCTTGGTGATCAGCACCAGATGAAAGGCGCCGGCGAGCTTTTCCACGGTCTCGCGCGCATGCGGCAGCGCCTCGACCGGATGTCCCAGCATGTCGCGGCCGGCGGCCAGGATTTCGGCGATGGTCGAGGCCGGCACACGGCCCTCGGTGACCTCGATCGCCGTTTCGATCATCGACAAGGTGAAGCCCTTGATGCCGAAGCCGTAGACGGCAAGGTTGCGCTTTTCGGCCTCGAGCAGCCGCGCCGAGATGTGCTCAGCCTCGCCATGGTCGGCGAGCAGTGCGGCAAAGCGCTTTTCGGTCGTGCGGAAGAACTGTTCGTTCTGCCACAGCGTGTCGTCGGCATCGAAGCCGATGGTGGTCAATTTGCCGGGCATGCGGTGTCTTCTGCTGCTCGATCTGCGGGAGGCCGACCCTAATCTGCGCGGAGCGATTTTCAACCAGGAAGGCGAACGTCCTTGTTTGACGCAATTCTCATCTAGGCGGCCTCCCCTTCCCTTCCATCACCCGCCCCGGCTATACTGCGAAATCCGCAACCCAAACTGGTGAATGATGCCGCCTGCAAAAAAGGAAGTCCGTCCGTCGAGCCGCGGAGGACGCGTCCGCACGCCTGCCTTCGTGAAAAACCAACGCGGCGTGAAGAACTGGAAGGAAGTCAGCGCCTGGCTAGAATGGCGCGGCATCGAAGACATAGAATGCATCACCCCCGACCAGGCGGGCGTCGCCCGCGGCAAGATKATGCCGTCTAAGAAGTTCACCTCCAACACCTCGCTGGCGCTGCCTTCGGCGGTGTTCATGACGACGATTTCGGGCGGCTATCCCGAGGATGGCAACGGTTTCCATTATCCGGAAGACGATGGCGACCTGAAGCTGATGCCGGATCTGTCGACGCTGACCGTGGTGCCGTGGGAAGAAGACCCGACGGCCGCCGTCATCTGCGATCTCGTCCATCAGGACGGCCGCTCGGTGGAGTTCACGCCACGCAATGTGCTGAAACGCGTGCTGGCCGCCTATGACAAGCGTGGGCTGAAGCCTGTGGTGGCGCCCGAGATCGAATTCTACCTGGTGCGCAAGAATCCCGATCCGGACTATCCGCTGACCCCGCCGGTCGGGCGTTCGGGACGGGCGATCGGCGGCGGCGCCGGCTATTCGATCGCCGGCGTCAACGAATTCGACGAACTGATCGACGACATCTACCATTTCTCCGAGAGCCAGGGCCTGGAGATCGACACGCTGATCCACGAAGAGGGCGCCGGCCAGCTCGAGATCAATTTGCGTCACGGCGACCCGATCGAGCTTGCCGACCAGGTGTTCATGTTCAAGCGCACCATCCGCGAGGCAGCGCTGAAGCACGAGATCTACGCCACGTTCATGGCCAAGCCCATCCAGGGGCAGCCGGGCTCGGCCATGCACATCCACCAGTCGATCATCGACAAGAAGACCGGCCAGAACATTTTTTCGGCCGAGGACGGCTCGGAAACCGACGACTTCTTCCATTTCATCGGCGGCATGCAGAAGCATGTGCCGAACGCGCTGGTGATGTTTGCGCCCTACGTCAATTCCTACCGCCGGCTGACGCAATCGGCCTCGGCCCCGGTCAACAACAAATGGGGCTATGACAACCGCACCACGGCGTTCCGCGTGCCGCGCTCGGACCCGGCGGCGCGGCGTGTCGAAAACCGCATCCCGTCTTCCGACGCCAATCCCTATCTGGCGCTGGCGGCGTCGCTTGCCTGCGGGTTGATCGGCATGACCAACAAGATCAAGGCCGAGCCACCGGTGCTGACCACCGCCAACGCAGACGAGATCGACCTGCCGCGCGGGCTGCTCGAGGCCGTCGACCTGTTCGAAGGCGACGAGGAACTCTGCGCCCTTTTGGGCAAGTCCTTCGCCGCCACCTATGCGGCGATCAAGCGGGCCGAATTCGAGACCTTCATGGAAGTGATCAGCCCGTGGGAGCGGGAGTACTTGTTGCTGAATGTTTAGGCGGCGATGCGTGAATGGTGAACAGTGAATGGTGAGTAGTTTCATCTTGGATGGATGAGCGCAGAAGACTCGTCTTCTCGCAGCCATTCACTATTCACCGTTCATTGGATTCATTGGCGTTCCCATGACCTATCAATCTCCGATTTCTCCGGGCCGCTCGTGGTATGAGGATACGGCCGGCCTCCGACCTGAATACCCTTCGCTAGACGGTGATCGCCAATGCGATGTCGTCATTGTCGGCGGAGGCTTCACGGGCCTGTCCGCCGCCGCCCATCTTGCCAAGGCCGGAACGGACGTCGTTCTGATCGAGGCGTATCGCTTCGGCGACGGCGCCTCCGGGCGCAACGGCGGCCAGCTCGGCACCGGCCAGCGCGCGTGGGCCGAGGAGCTGGAGGCGGAATACGGCTTCTCCCGCGCCAAGGCGCTGTTCGACCTTGCCGAGGAAGCCAAGGCGCATCTGCTCGAATTCGCCGCCGTCAACCAGATCGATATCGACTATATGCCGGGTCAGCTGTCGGTGGCGCACAAGCAGCGCTACGTCGACGACTACAAGGCGCATGCCGAGATCATGGCGAGCCGCTTCAACTATCCGCATATCGCCTTCATGGATGCCAGGGAAACGGCCGAGCGGCTGGGCTCCACGCGCTACTTCGGCGGTACCCGCGACACCGGCACCGGGCACATCCACCCGATGAAGCTGGTGATCGGCACGGCAAAAGTGGCGGCAGCGGCGGGCGCCCATCTGTTCGAACAGACGCCGTCGACCGGCATCACGTCCAGCGGCGGCACGGTGAAAGTCACGACGCCGAGAGGCACGATCACCGCGCAGAAATGCCTGATCGGCGTCAATGCCTATGGCGGCACGCTCGAGCCGGTGAGTGCCGCGCACATCATGCCGATCGGCTCCTTCATCGGCGCGACGGTGCCGTTGGGCGTCGATTCGAAAGTGCTGCCGGGCGGCGAAGCGGTCGACGATTCCCGGTTCGTGGTGCGCTATTTCCGCAAATCCAGGGATGGAAGGCTGCTGTTCGGTGGGCGCGAAGTCTACGGCGTCAACGATCCGAAGGACATCCATATCCATATCCGCCGGCAGATCGCGGAACTCTATCCGGAGCTCCGAGATGTCGAGATCACCCATGGCTGGGGTGGCTATGTCGGCATCACCGTGCCGAGAAAACCGTTCGTGCGCGAGGTGATGCCCAATGTGATCTCTGCCGGCGGCTATTCCGGCCACGGCGTCATGCTGTCGAACTTCTTCGGCAAGCTCTATGCCGAGACCGTCGCCGGCAATCGCGACCGGCTGAAGCTGATCGAGGACCTGAAAATCCCGGCCTTCCCCGGCGGCCGGCGCTTTAGAACGCCATTGTTGTTCCTGGCGCTCAACTGGTTTGCCCTGAGGGATCGAATATAGGGAAAGTATCTCATATCGGCCCGGCTGATACCGGGCTGATTCTATTGAGATGTTGGTTGCCGTAGCGAGACGTTGCGGAATCCTTAACAAGGGCGCAGAATTCCTCCCAAGGGCGCACTGATGCCACAATCAAGGGCAAAGGATGCCGGTTCTGGGCGATTGAACGGGGATTTCTGCGGGCTTGCCCGCTTTGTTGTTGGGACCGATGCCGATCGAATGCCGCACTACTGGCGCTGATCGAAAGAACACCGGCCCGCCTTTTGGAGGTGGCAAGAGTGAACGAGCCCTTCAGTTTCGGCGCGCCGGAACGTCGGCGCTTTGCCATGCAATTCGGTTATGACATGCGGCCCTCCTTCTGGCAGGGCGTGCGCACGAATTCGCATCTGGTGATCGCCGCAGTCGGCACCGCAGCGCTGCTTGGCGTGGCGGGTATCGCGCTTTGGCTGGCGTTGCCGGCCAACGACCGGCAAGCGGTCGCCAGCACACAGCAGAACGTTCCGACCATTCCGGTCAAGACAACCAAGATCGCCCCGGTCACGCCCGCAACGACAGTTGCCGTGGCAGCGGCGCCGCAAGCCGCGCGCAAGGGCGACGCGGTTTCAACGACGGTGGCTGCCGGGGCGGCCGCGATACCGGCGCTGGCGGCCAACGATCCGCGCTGGACTGCGCCGCAATCGAACAGCGACCCCGCAGCAACACCGTCCGACCAGGCCGCGGCTGAGCAGGCTGCCGCCAAACCGTCAGATGCGGCAGCGTATGAGGAACCGTCGGCGCAGAGCGATGCCACCACGCAACTGTCCAAGGTTGCCGCACCAGACCCCGCAGCGAAGGACGGGCACACCGATGGCGCCGAAACCGCCGCGATCCCGACGCCAAAGCCGCAACTGCCGGACGCGCAATCTTCCGCCGCAACGGACGAGGCCAAGACCAAGCCCCAGAAGGTGGCCGCTGCCGCCGGCACCGGACGTATTCTCAGGACGGTGACAATGCGCACCGGCCCGCAGAAGAATGCCGCCGCCATGGGTACGGTGCCCGCCAAGGCGTCGGTGCAGGTGGTGAGCTGCAAGAAATGGTGCCAGATCGTCTACAACGGCAAGCGCGGCTGGATCTACAAGAGCTACATCAAGACCGGGGCGTGAGATAACGACGTCATCGAAGCTGCCAGTTTCTGGTCAGCCGCCGAGCAGCCATCTGAAACGGTGCCTTCTGCGAGCAAGTCTGCGCTTCGCTACGAAATCCCGGTGTTCCTCGAACGGCACTTCATAAAGGCCACACGTTTGGCAGCTTTTTGGCTTGCCGCATACCGGGATCCAGCATTTCACATCGTGCGTCCAGGCGAGCGCGATCCTTTCCAGATGAAGGTTGGACGAACTTTTCAGCAGGATCAGTTCTCCTGGGACTGCCGTCTGTTTGATATGATCCGAAACTTCCTTGGCGCTGCGAAGCTCAACGAAACGGCCGCTGTCACGGTCGGCCTGGCTGGCGCGCGAGCGATGCGCATTGTCGCCGGTGTAGATGACCTGATCGGCGATTTCGCGCGCGATCTTGTAGGTCGTGCCGTACTTTCTCGACGAGCCGGCGTAGTCGGATATCTGGCCAAGCACGATGCGCTTCCGAGTGGCCTTGGCCTTTGCAATCATCTCCAGGGCGATGTTGAGCGAGTGCCAGGGCGCTTTGGCCGTATCGACCAGGAATTGCGGACCTGCTTGTACCACTTGCACGGTGGAGCGGTTGGGTAACGGTTCAAACGATGCCGTTCGCGCCGCAACTGTCTCCGGCGGGACGCCAAGTTCCAAGGCGGTGGCAACGGCCGCTGCAGTCGGCAGCCAGAATTGCTCGCCGGGAAAAGGCGCCTGAACAGTCAAGCTGCCAGCGCGCCAATGAAGGGTGAACCGAAGCAATTCCGGATACGCGGCATACACATCACTCACGCGGTAGTCTGCCTCTACGGATTGGCCGAAGGTCGCAATTCGGCACTTCGCGCCAGACGCCATACCGAGCACCAGTGGGTCATCGCAATTGAGAACCGCAAGTCCATCGGGTTGGATTGCCTCGACCAGCGCCCGCTTCTCTGCCGCCACAGCGTCCAGAGTCCTGAATTTACCGAAGTGCTCCAGCCGGACCATCGTGACCACCGCCACGCTTGGCTTCAGCATCTGCGCCATTGCGCCGATCGAGCCGAAGTCGGAAGCGCCGGCTTCGAAAACGACGTAATCGACTTTGCCGGCCTTCCTCAGGCGCTTGTAGAGCGTCCGAATAAGCGCAGGCATCGTGTTGGCCTGGGCCTGGAGATGCACCTTGCCTTGGGCGCCCAGTAAATGTGCAAGCAGGCTGGTGGATGTGGATTTGCCGGAGCTGCCGGTAATGCCGATGAACGTCGCCTTGCTACGCGCTCGCACCCAGCGCGCCTGCAGCCGTCGCAGCGCCCAACCCAGGTCCTTGCGAATTTTCCGGAATTCCAGTTTCACAACCCGCCGGTTTTTAGCACAGCCTTATATGCGTCGTGCCAAATTCTGGAGTCAAACGGTACTGGCGCTCGGGCCATAACTTTAGCGACCGAGAAGCCGCAGCAGTCTCAGCTTGCGGCGCTTCGATTTTCTCTGCGCCACAAATTCGCGGTGCTGCTCAAACGGCACTTCATAGAGGCCGCATTGCTCGCATCCCTCGGTCTTGCCGCATACCGGAACCCAGCACTGGACGTTGTGGGTCCAGGCAAGTGCGACACGTTCGAGGTGAAGGCTGGATGAGCTCTTGATCAGGATCAGCTCGTCCGGCTGCGCGGTTTGTGCGACATAGTCCGATACTTCCTTTGCCGTGCGCAGTTCGACGAAGCGGCCGCTGTCGCGATCAGCCTGGTTTGCCTTTGAGCGGTGGGCGTGATCGCCGGCATAGATCACCTGGTCAGCGATCTCGCGCGCACCGCTATAAGCTTGGGCATACTTGTTATTCGAGCCGGCAAAATCCGATAGCTGGCCAAGAACGATGCGTTTTCGCGCGAATGTGGACCTGGCTACCATGTCGAAAGCAAGGGTCAGCGAATGCCATGGCGCCTTTGCGGCGTCCACGATGAAGTGGGGGCCGCCGGCGGGGACGAGCACCTGACCGCGGTTCGCCAGGGGCTGGAACGTCGCAGTCCTGTCTTTTACGGTCTGCGGAGGCACTCCCAGCTCCAGAGCGGTTGCCGCGGCCGCGACCGTCGGCAGCCAGAAATGCGCGCCGGGGAACGGCGTCTTGATGTCGAGCACACCGCCGCGCCAATGGAGGGAGAATCGCAACGGCTTGGGATAGGCGGCCTCGATATCGCTGACGCGATAATCCGCCTGCTCCGATGTGCCGAATGTGACGGCCCGGCAATCGCTCACCGAGGCCATGCCCAGCACATGTGGGTCATCGGCATTGAGCATCGCGAAGCCGCCCGGCTCCAGCGCCGCGACCAATGCGCTCTTTTCATGCGCGACGTTTTCCAGGGTCTTGAAACTGGCACGATGCTCCAGCCGGACCATCGTGACAACAGCCACGTCAGGGCGAAGCAACTCGGCCATTGGCCTGATTGTGTCCGGACCGGAGGCGCCAGCCTCGAACACGACGTAGTCGGCTTTGCCGCCCTTCCCCATTCGCCTGGATAGCGTCGAGACCAACAGCTTCATCGTGTTGGCCAGAACCTGTGTATAGACCGAACCGTGGCCCGCCAGGATATGTCCAAGCAGGCTTCCCGCCGTCGTCTTGCCGGAACTTCCGGTAATGCCAATGAACGTCGCCTTGCTTCTCGCCCGCGCACGTCTGGCGAGGTAAAGCCGCAGCCGCCAGCCCAGATCGTTGCGACTTTTCTGCCGCCTGTTCCTCATCACCCGCCAACACCATCCACGATCCGTTATGCCTTTCGGTGGATCGTGAAGTCAAACTGGGGCCTGGCGTGACGACGTCAACTGTTCGTTCCTTGGCCGGCCGGCGAACCGATGCGAAGTCTTCCCAACGTTGCTGTGCCTGCCATGCCTGCGAACAGAGGGCTACTTCCCCTGAATGGCTCAGATGCAGCGTCCGCCGTCGACCTCCAGCGCCACGCCGGTGATGAAGGCGGCTTCGTCGGAAGCGAGCCAGAGCGCGGCGTTGGCGATATCGAGCGGTGTCGACAGCCGGCCGAGCGGGATCGAGGCGCGGAATTTTTCGCGGATTTCGGGCGTGTCGGTGCCCATGAATTTCTCCAGCATGGCGGTTTCACCGGCGACCGGGCACAGGCAGTTGACGCGGATGTTCTTCGGCGCGAGCTCGACCGCCATCGACTTGGTGGCGGTGATCGCCCAGCCTTTCGACGCATTGTACCAGGTGAGGCCCGGCCGCGGCCTGAGACCCGCGGTCGAAGCCGTGGTCAGGATGACGCCGCCGCCCTGCCGCTCCATGATCGGCACCACGGCAAGTGCGGCATGGTATATCGCCTTCATGTTGACGGATGTGATCAGGTCGAAGGTCGCCTCGTCGACGTCGAGCATGTCGCCATTGCGATGGGTATAGCCGGCATTGTTGACCATGATGTCGATGCGGCCGAAGGCGCTTTTGGCGGCGTAGACCATCTCGTCGAATTCAGAGCGCTGCGAAACGTCGGTCTGCGTCCAGATCGCGGCCTCGCCGATCTCGGCGGCGACACGCTCGGCGCCCTTGGCGTTGAGGTCGGCGACGACGACCTTGGCGCCCTCTTCGGCAAAGCGCCTGGCCATGCCTTCGCCGAAGCCCGCCGCAGCACCGGTTATGACGGCAACCTTGTTTTCCAGACGCATGCTTTTCCCGCTCATTCCAAGATCACCTCGCAAGTGAATTTCTCTCTTTGTTTCGATGCATGTCGACCTCTCAAAACCGGGGCCACTTTTGAGCGACATGCATTAGCTTTCGTCACATTCCCGCTCTATGTTGCAGGTGCGAAAGCTCCCCGGGACCCTCTGACAACGACAAGCCTCCGGGTGGCAGCCAGTGTCAAGGCACATTTGGACCGAATCAATATGGAGTGATTGGTCCTTGATGTGACACCATGGCACTGGATAATTTAAATCGATTAGATTATATCAGCCGCGTCACAGCGAGCGGCGTCAAAGCGGACAGACCATGACCAGCCAGATCATCCCCGTCGATCCTTTCGACTTCATCATCTTCGGCGGCACCGGCGACCTGTCGGAACGCAAGCTCCTGCCGTCGCTCTACCATCGCCAGCGCGACCATCAGTTTTCCGAGCCGACCCGCATCATCGGCACGTCGCGCTCGAAGATGACCGACGCCGAATTCCAGGCTTTCGCCAGCCAGGCGATTTCCGATCATGTCAAGCCGGCCGATATCGACCCCAAGGAGCTGAAGACGTTCCTTGCCCGGTTGTCCTACATCCCGGCCGACGCTACGACCGGCGCAGGCTTCGACAAATTGAAGAAGGCGATCGGCGACAGCGACCGCATCCGCGCCTTCTATCTCGCTGTGGCGCCAGCGCTGTTCGGCGATATCTCGCACAAGCTGAAAGAGCACAAGCTGATCACGCCGAATTCGCGCATCGTGCTGGAAAAGCCGATCGGCCGCGACCTTGCCTCCGCGCGCGCGCTCAACGACGCCGTCGGTGACGATTTCGACGAAAGCCAGATCTTCCGCATCGACCACTATCTCGGCAAGGAGACGGTGCAGAACCTGATGGCGCTGCGCTTTGCCAATGCGCTCTACCAGCCGCTGTGGAATTCCGCGCATATCGACCATGTGCAGATCACGGTCGCCGAAACCGTCGGTCTCGAAGACCGCGTCACCTATTACGACAAGGCTGGCGCGCTGCGCGACATGGTGCAGAACCACATGCTGCAGCTCTTGTGCCTGGTCGCCATGGAAACGCCGTCCTCGATGGACGCGGATGCCGTGCGCGACGAGAAGCTCAAGGTGCTGCGCGCGCTGAAGCGCATCAACGGCAACGAGGCGCCCAAGCATACGGTGCGTGGCCAGTACCGTGCCGGCGCGTCGGCCGGCGGCGCGGTGAAGGGTTATGTCGAGGAACTCGGCAAGGACAGCACCACCGAAACCTTCGTTGCCATCAGGGCCGAAATCGGCAACTGGCGCTGGGCCGGCGTGCCGTTCTATCTCAGGACCGGCAAAAGGCTGGCAAGCCGGGTTTCGGAAATCGTCATCGAGTTCAAGCCGATCCCCTTCTCGATCTTCGACGAGAGCGCGGGACCGATCTTCGCCAACCAGCTGGTCATCCGGCTGCAGCCCGACGAAGGTGTCAAGCAGTTCATCATGATCAAGGATCCGGGTCCGGGCGGCATGCGGCTGCGCCAGATCCCGCTCGACATGAGCTTCGCAACGTCGTTCGACGGTCGCGCGCCCGATGCCTACGAACGGCTGATCATGGATGTCGTGCGCGGCAACCAGACGCTGTTCATGCGCCGCGACGAGGTCGAGGCGGCATGGAAGTGGATCGATCCGATCCAGAACGCCTGGGAAAGCGCCAGGCAGGAAGCGCAAGGCTATACGGCCGGCACCTGGGGCCCTTCGGCCTCGATTGCGCTGATCGAACGCGACGGGCGGACATGGCACGAGAGCAATTGAGCGAGCCCGCCTATAACTGGAACGGCTTTGCCGGGCGCCAGGACCTGGCGGCAGCCCTTGCCGGCAATGTCGCGGCGCGGCTGACCAAGGCCATCGACGAGCGCGGCGGCGGCCTGCTCGCCGTTTCCGGCGGCACCACGCCGGCGAAGTTCTTTGCAGCGCTTTCGGCGATTCCGATCGCCTGGAACAAGGTGACGGTCACCCTGGTCGACGAACGGTTCGTGCCGGCCTCCTCGCCACGCTCGAATGCCGGGCTGGTTGCCGCCAACTTGCTCCAGAACGCGGCCGCAGCCGCGCATTTCGTGCCGATGTATCATGAGGCTGCAAGCATCGAGACCGCCGCAGCGTCCGACGACACGGCACTCAAGGCACTGGCCTGGCCGCTCGACGTCGTCGTGCTCGGCATGGGCGGCGACGGCCACACCGCGTCGTTCTTTCCCGATGCCGACAATCTTCCCGCCTTGCTCGATCCTGCTTCGCGCAGAATCGTGCTGCCGGTGCATGCACCGAGCGGCGGCGAGCCGCGGCTGACGCTCTCGATGGCGCGCATCATCGCCGCCGGCTTCATCGCGCTGCATATCGAAGGCGAGGACAAGCTTACCGCCTTCGAGGATGCGATGGGACCGGGAAAGCACAAGCCTATCCGCGCCGTGATCGATGCCTCGCCCAAGCCCGTAGAGGTGTTCTGGGCGCCCTGATTTCAACTGCCATAGTCCCGGCAGACGGTGGAGGACGTTCTCCGGGGCTTGAAAGGATTGACCGCCATGACAGCCAGACGCGACATCGAAGCCATCACGGAACGCATCCGCCAGCGCTCGAAAGCCGGACGCGAACGCTATCTCGGCCGCATCGCCGAGGCCTCGAACCGCACCGCCAACCGGGCGGTGCTGTCCTGCGGCAACCTCGCGCATGGCTTTGCCGTCTGCAGCCCGTCTGAAAAGCTGGCGCTCGGCGCCGACAAGGTGCCGAACCTCGGCATCATCACCTCCTACAACGACATGCTGTCGGCGCATCAGCCGTTCGAGACATATCCGGCGCTGATCAAGGAAGCCGCGAAGGAAGTTGGCGGCATCGCGCAAGTCGCCGGCGGCGTGCCGGCCATGTGTGACGGTGTCACCCAGGGACAGCCCGGCATGGAGCTGTCGCTGTTTTCACGCGACATCATCGCCATGGCGGCCGCGGTCGGCCTGTCGCACAACATGTTCGATGCCGCCGTCTATCTCGGCGTCTGCGACAAGATCGTGCCGGGACTGGTGATCGCGGCCCTCACCTTCGGCCATCTGCCGGCGGTGTTCATCCCGGCCGGGCCGATGACGACGGGCCTGCCCAATGACGAGAAGGCCAAGGTTCGCCAGCTCTATGCCGAAGGCAAGGCCGGACGCGCCGAACTGCTCGAAGCCGAGTCCAAATCCTACCATGGGCCGGGCACCTGCACCTTCTACGGCACCGCCAACTCCAACCAGATGCTGATGGAGATCATGGGCCTGCATACGCCCGGCGCCTCCTTCGTCAATCCGGGCACGCCGCTGCGCGACGCGCTGACGCGTGAGGCGACGAAGCGGGCGCTGGCGATCACCGCGCTCGGCAACGCCTACACGCCGGTCGGCCGCATGATCGACGAACGCTCTTTCGTCAACGGCGTGGTCGGCCTGCACGCCACCGGCGGCTCGACCAACCACACCATCCACCTGATCGCCATGGCGGCAGCCGCCGGCATCACGCTGACCTGGCAGGACATTTCCGACCTGTCGGAAGCAGTGCCGCTTCTCGCCCGCGTCTATCCGAACGGGCTTGCCGACGTGAACCATTTCCACGCCGCCGGCGGGCTTGGCTTCCTGATCCGCGAACTGCTCGACGAAGGCATCCTGCATGAGGATGTGCAGACGGTGTGGGGCGAAGGTCTGCGGCCCTATGCGGTCGAGGCCAGGCTCGGCGAAGACGGCAGCGTGGTGCGCGAGGCCTCGCCACTTGAGAGCGGCGATGAGAAAGTGCTGGCGCCGTTCAAGAAGGCCTTCCAGCCGACCGGCGGCCTGAAAGTGCTGGCCGGCAATCTCGGCCACGCCGTCATCAAGACGTCGGCCGTGAAGCCGGAACGCCGCGTCATCGAGGCGCCGGCAAAAGTGTTCGACAGCCAGCAAGGTCTCAACGAAGCCTTCAAGGCCGGCACGCTCACCGGCGACTTCATCGCCGTCATCCGCTTCCAGGGGCCGAAGGCCAACGGCATGCCGGAACTGCACAAGCTGACCACTGTGCTCGGCATCCTGCAGGATCGCGGCCAGCGCGTCGCGCTGGTCACCGACGGGCGCATGTCGGGCGCTTCCGGCAAGGTGCCGGCGGCGATCCATGTGACGCCGGAAGCGGTCGAGGAAGGGCCCATCGCCCGTATCCATGACGGCGACATCATCCGGCTCGACGCCGACGCCGGCACACTGGAAGTGCTGGTGCCGGGGCCGGAGCTTGCGCTGCGCCGCACGGCCGACATCGATCTCATCGGCAACGAGTTCGGCTTCGGCCGTGAGCTGTTCGCCGGTTTCCGCCAGCTGGTCGGCCGCGCCGATCATGGCGCCAGCGCTTTCGGCACCGCCTGAGCCATCATTCACGCGATACAAAAAGGGCGGCTCAAGCCGCCCTTTTTCGTTTGGGATAAAACGTTAATTACGGCTGGACCGTAACCTCGCTCCGTTCGCCGGCCTTGACAGTCACCGGCATTTCCTTGTCCTGGCCTTCACCGGACATGTGGCGGACGACAACATAGTCGCCGGCCGGAATGGTCTGCTGCCAGGTGTCGCCATAGCTCAGGCCAAGTGCCTTGCGGTTGCCCTGGATGTCCTTCTTCGATGACAGCACCTCGATCGAATAGGCGCCCGGCGCCGACATGGCTAGCACACCGGCATCGAGCGTCACCTTGACGTCCTTGACATCGCCAGCCTTGACGCTGAACGGCTGCTCGACGGTCGCGAGGTCAAGCGCGGTGACCGCGACATAGTCGTCCGGCGGCAGCCAGAACTTGCT
Organism: Mesorhizobium sp. P2_B11; assembly: GCF_056404855.1. Lineage (NCBI taxonomy): Bacteria > Pseudomonadati > Pseudomonadota > Alphaproteobacteria > Hyphomicrobiales > Phyllobacteriaceae > Mesorhizobium > Mesorhizobium sp. P2_B11. Next base: position 555,884 of record NZ_JBFUDF010000001.1, on the reverse strand, counting down.
GTCAGGGCCATAGGAATGGGCGACATCTTCGCGCGAGCCGTCGATCTTCTTCTTGGCCTTGACGATCTGAATGCTGATGCCTGACGAGTCGGCCTTGTCGCCGCCTGCGGTGTAATAGGCGTTGACGACCGCATGGCCGACGCCGACGACGATATCCTTTTCGACGGTCTGGCCGGCGGCGAGCTGGATGGTCTCGCTTACCGAGCCGCTGCCGATCTCGACCTTCACCTTCTGCTCACCGGCCGGCACGATGATCTTGGTATCGCCATAGTGGGTGGTGCTGCCGCCCGGGAAGGCGAAGTCGACATGGGCTTCATCGCTGATATCGGCACCCTGGTAGGCTTTTGGATGGATGAGCATGGTGCCGGCGTTCAAGGTGAAGAGCGGCTTGTAGACCTGACCGGCCTCGATCTTGACCTTCTGTTCCACCTGAGCCTCGTCGGCGCGCGCGACGACGATATAGTCGCCCGGCTCGAGATTGGCCTCGTAGCTGTTGTACTGGGTGGTGACGGACTCGCCGCGCGTGCCATCGGACTTGGCCTTGTAGACCTCCCAAGCATTGCCGTCGGTGATCGGATCGCCGCCTTCGGCCATGACCACGCTCGGAATGAAATTGAATTCGGGCTTTGCCGGCTCGGGCGCCGGGGTTGGAGCCGGAGCCGGCGCGGGTTCAGGCGCGGGTGCCGGGGCCGGCGCGGCGACGGTTTCGACCAGCGCTTCCTGCAGCGCCTTCTCGTCCGAAGCCTGGATGTATTTGCCGCCGGTGTTGTCGGCGAGGCAGGCGATCTGCTTGCCTTCGTCGGCGGTCAGGCCGAAGCCGACGACGTCTGCGGTGAAGTCGACGCCCGAGGCTTCCAGCTCCTTGCCCAGCGCGCACGGATCGCCGCCGCAGGTTTCAAGCCCGTCGGTGATGAGAACGACGGTCGCCTTGTCCTCGGTGTATTTCAGTGCTTCGGCCGCCTGTTTGACGGCAGCGGTCAGCGGCGTCTTGCCCAAAAATTTCAGGCTGTCGGCAGCGGCCGAGATGGCACTGGCCGAGCCCGCCTGCGGCGGCACGATCAGCTCGATGTCCTCGCAGCTGCCCTTTTCACGGTGGCCATAGGCCATGAAGCCGATCTCGTCGTCGGCCGGGACCGACTGCAGCACGGTCCTGAGCGATTCACGGGCGATTTCGAGCTTCGGCTTGCCGTCGATCTGGGCCCACATCGAGCCTGAAGCGTCAAGAATGATGATGACCTTGTTCGCGGCAAAGCCGAGCGACGTCATCGACAAAAGGAGCAGCGCCGCAGCGACGCTCCGCAAAAGTCCCGCCATGGAAATCTCCTTGAGGCCGCCCTCTGGTCCGCGCCGGAAGCTATTTGACGGCGCGTTCTGACACAAGCCCGCAGCGTGTCACGAACGGTTGCAGTGTAACAGGATCGGCCCCCGGCCAAGGCCTGTTCCGAGGCCGGCTCAAACACTGCATCAGTAGGTGGTGCGCCGCTCCTCCGAGGGCGGACGGCCGAACTGCAGCCGGTAGCTCTGCGCGAAATAGGAGTGCGAGGTGAAGCCGGTGGCAATGGCCACATCGAGGATCGGCATGTTGGTCTGGCGCAGCAATTCGCGGGCCCGCTCGAGCCTGAGCCGCATGTAGTAGCGGCCGGGTGTCACGCTCAGATGGCGCAGGAACAGCCGCTCGACCTGGCGCACCGACAGGCCTGCCGACTTGGCGAGCTGCACCGCCGACAAAGGTTCGTCGAGATGGTCGGCCATCAGTTCGACAATACGCCTCAGCTTCTCCGACTTGCCCGTCAGGTCGCGCTCCGGCCCGACGCGCTGGCGGTCGCCGGCGGAGCGGATGCGCTCATGCTGGAACTGGTTGGCGACGCCATTGGCGAGGTTCGAGCCGAAATCGCCACGCACGATCTCCAGCATCAGGTCGATCGAGGTGGTGCCGCCGGCGCAGGTGTAGCGCTTGCGGTCGATCTCGAAGACGTTGCCGGTGCAATTGATGTCGGGAAAGCGCTCGACGAAGCCGGCGCGATTCTCCCAATGGATGGTGCAGCGATAGCCTTCGAGCTGGCCGGCTTCGGCCAGGAGATAAGAACCGACCGACAGCGCGCCGAGCGCGTTGCCGCGCCGGCCCCAGCTGCGCAGCGCCGCCAGCACCTTGCTCTTGCCGGGGAACTCGATCGACAGGCCCACCGACACGAACAGGATGTCGACCGGCGGCAGGTCGGCCACGGCATAGTCGATCTTGAGCGGCAGGCCGTTGGAGGCCATGACCGGATCGCCGTCGGCCGAGACCGTGGTCCAGCCGTAGAAATCGCGGCCGAGCAGGCGGTTGGCCGAGCGGAAGGTGTCGATCGCCGCGGCCAGCGAAAACATCGAAAACTTGTCGACCAGCAGGAATGCGAATTGCCGGCCGCCTTGAACGGGATCATCCATGACCGGCCGTTCAGAGGGAATAATGGGGTTCGGCAAAGAAGCTGCTTTCTGGGTCAGAAGGAGGGCCGCTTCAAGCCGGCCGCAAGGTAGGCTGAGGCTAACGTATTGGCCATCAGCATGGCAATGGTCATCGGTCCGACACCGCCGGGCACCGGCGTGATGGCGCCGGCGGCCTTCGCCGCTTCGGCATAGGCGACGTCGCCGACGAGGCGGGTTTTGCCTTCGCCCTTCTCGGGCGCCGGAATGCGGTTGATCCCGACATCGATGACGGTGGCACCCGGCTTGACCCAGTCGCCCTTGACCATTTCGGGCCGGCCGACGGCAGCCACCAATATGTCGGCGGTGCGGGCCAGCGCCGGCAAGTCCTTGGTGCGGCTATGGGCGATGGTAACGGTGCAATTGGCGGCAAGCAAAAGATTGGCCATCGGCTTGCCGACAATGTTGGAGCGGCCGACGACCACGGCATTGAGGCCGGAAAGGTCCTTGCCGCGCACGCGTTCGATCAAGAGCATGGAACCCGCCGGCGTGCAGGGCACGAAGGCGGTTTCGAGTTCGCCGGTGCCGAGCTTGCCGACATTGATGAAATGGAAGCCGTCGACATCCTTTTGCGGCGCGATGGCCTGGATGATCTTGCCGGCATCGATATGGCCGGGAAGCGGCAGCTGAACCAGAATGCCGTTGACGGCCGGATCGGCGTTGAGCTCGCCGATGATCTTCAGCAGTGCCGCTTCGGACGTGTCGGCCGGCAGCGTGTGCTGGAGCGAATGAAAACCGCATTCCTTGGCGGTGCGCGACTTGGAAGCGACATAGACCTGGCTTGCCGGATCCTCGCCGACGATGACCACCGCCAGGCCGGGCTTGGCCTTGCCCTTGGCGATCAGGTCCGCGGTCAAGGCCTTGACCTTCTGAACCACGTCTTCGGCGACGCTCTTTCCGTCAATCACTTCGGCCATGAACCATCCTCGACATCATTCCAGCCAGGGCGCCGCGCGCGCCTTGGACATTGTTTCGCGCATGTCGTTGTTCCAAACGTTCCGCCCATTCGGGTCAAGCCCGACGGCAGCGCTTTTTGAGCGCCATGCTGCGCGGCATTTTCACGAAATTTGGCCCGGGCAATCCCGTCAAAGCGCCGTCAGATGCCGCTAACTCGAAACCGGCAGCTTTTATTGTGTGCTGACGGGCTCAGAGCGGCTCATCCCTTCACGGAAAGGCTGAACCGCTCTGCCTGTTGTTTTGACGCAATTCCGGACGGAAAACCGCGATGCACTTTTCCTGGAGTTGCTCAGAAATAGCGGCGGCGCGAACGGTTTTCGGTGAGTTCGCGCACCGCCTCGCGAAATTCGCGCAGGCCGGCGCGGATATCGTCGATTTGCGCCTGCTGGTCGTCCGACGGCGCCTCGGCCGGCTGCGGGGAAGACCAACTCTCGTGCGCTGCCGGCATCGGTCGGGCCTGCGAATAGGCGTAGTCAGCCGGTCGGCCGGGTTGCGCGTAGCCGGGCTGCTGCTCATAGGCGTGCGGAGCCTCGTGCCGGAAGTCCGGCTGACGATAGCCTACGGGCTCCTGCGCCGGCCTTGCGTATTCGGCGGCTGGTTGGGCGCCGTAGGTCTCGACGGGCCGTTCCCCTGATGTCCCGCTGCCTGGCGTGGCTTTGCGCATCGCTGAAAACAGTCCGCCGAACAGACCTGGGCCGCGGGCGGCGGGAGCGGCCTCGACCGGCAACACCAGAGGTGCTGCAGGTGGCGCCACAGGCAGCGGCGCGCGATAGACCTTGTCTTCGACGGGTGGCCGGCGCTCGTCCATTCTGCCGCGCGAACGCGAACCGGTGGCGTCGCGCAGGCTTGCAAAGGCGCCGCGCATTGCACCGAGACCGATGCCGGAAGCAAGGCCAAGCAGCAGGCCCGCAAGCGCGATCACAGCCCGCGACGGTCCGTTGGGTTCGAGTGGCGGTTGCGCTGCGGTCAGCACATTGATGTTGGTGGTGTTGATTTTTACCTGTTCGCCGGTCTGCTTGGCGCGCAGAAGATATTGTTCGTAGACAGAGCGTTTGGCGGTCGCATCGCGCTCCAGTTCGCGCAGGCTGACCAGATCGCTGTTGACGTCGCCGCTCTGGACCTTTGCCTGGGCCAGGCGGGAAGCAAGATCCTGCTCAAGCTGGACCGAGCGCTTCAAGTCGACCTGCAGCGACGAGGCGATGCGGCGCAGTTCGCCTGCGATGCGCTCGCGCGAGCCGTCGAGCTGGGCATCGAGCGCCTGATATTCGGGATGCCGCGGCCCCAGACGCACGGCGGCGCGGTCGGCCTCCTGCTTCAACGCTGCATATTGCGCACGCAGTTCGCTCATCGTGTTGGAGTTGATTTCTTCCGGCAGAGTGCCGTTGATAACCGAATTGAYGTCCAGCGAACGCGCCGACGCGGCGCGGGCATTGAGTTCCAGCGTGCGGGCCCGGGTGACGGAGAGCTGCTCGTTGAGCTTCAGCATCTGGTCGTCGCTGATCAGGTGGCCCTGCGCGTCAACGAGATCATGCGTGGCCCTGAAATCCTCGACCTTGCGCTCGGCCGCCTCGACATCCTTGCGCAGGTCATCGAGCTTGGCGGTCAGCTGGTCCGTCGCGCGTCCGGCCATCCCGAACTGGTATTGGGCCGCCTCCTGCTGGAAAACGTCCCTCGTCGTGTTGGCGATCTCCGCCGACTTGTCGGCACTTTGGGTGGTGGCGCCGATGGAAACGACAAAGCTCTTGCCGCTGCGCTCCACCGACAGGCTCTTGGCCAGATTGCCAACCGCCAGCGCCTGGCGGCGCGCTTCACCGGCTCCGCCAGGTCCATCCTGGCGCGACAGGATCGAGCGGATCAGCGACATGACGCCGAGGCCGCCGGAACCCTGTCCGTTGAACTCCGGATCGGCGACGAGATTGAGATCGGCGACGACCTTGTCGAGGACCTTGCCTGACGTCACCATCTTGATACGGGTTTCGACGACGGCCAGCGCCGCATCAGGCTGCCCGACCGGTTGGGTGAGATCGTTGTCGGAAAGCTTCAGGTCACCCGGCTCAATGACCACCTGGGTGGTGGCTTCGTATTTCTTCGGCGTCGAAACGGCGACGGCGACGCCGAGCACCGTTCCCAGTATCGTCGTCGAGACAATCAGCAGCTTGGACCGGGTGATGCCGCGGACGACCTGCAGCGGGTCGATCAGCGGCTTCCATTGCTGATCGTCGTCATCGTCGCGGTCCCGCCGCTGCTCGTCGGCATAGCGGGGCCTGTAAGCGGCTTGCGAGCGGTAGGCTTCGAAACGGGCCGCCTCGTCACGCGGTCTGAAGCCAGACGCCTCAGATGGCCTGGCCTGCTGGTAGCGAACGGCATCGTCTGCCGACGACCACGGTTCGCCCGAAACGGGTCCGCGGTCGGCTCGCGGCGGCTCGGGCGCCGCTTCGCGTGAGGCGTTTGACTGCGCCTCGCGCTGCGAGCGGGCAATCCGGTGACGCGTTGCGGCGTCTTCGCGCCATGACGGATCGGCCCGGTCGCCGATCGAAACCGGCGATGCATCCGCCGCCTCGTCGCCGCGCACAGCCCTGCCGAGCGCCAGGAGGGAGCGCTCGCGCCTCCAGTCTTCACGGTTTTCCCTGTCGACCATGTCTCGAAACTTTACCCTTGGCGGCTTGGGAGCGGCGGTCGGCCAATCGTTAAGCCACGCTAAACAGACATGGGAAACAAAAGGTTAATTTCCTTGACCCGAAGCCCAAGTTTCTCGCGTCCGCCGCACATTGTCGAGTGCGTAGAAAGGGTGGTCAGAACCGCACGTTAAACTTTCCGGCCTATGGCTTTCCTCGACATGATGCAGGCCAGCGACACACCGCAAAGGCGGACACTCGCCCGGATCGGTACCTTCGTGGCCGAACGACGGGGGCTGGTCCGCGACTATCTCTCGGCGATCAGCGGCGCCGGCGGGCGGCTGGTGTTCTCGCTCGCCTATTTCATCGCGCTCGCCAACACGCTGTCGATCGCCGAGTTCGGCATGTTCGCGACCGCTTCCGCCGCCGGCGTCATGCTGTCTCGCATCCTCGCCTTCGGCTTCATCTCGGCGCTCTATCGTACCGCCACCATCCGTCCCAACCTGATCGGCACCTTCACCGCCGGCTTCCTGCTGCTTGGCGCCGTGTCCTTGCCGTTGCTGGCGGCGGCCTCCTGGGGCGTCTACCTGATCTTCTTCGCCAGCACCGTGCCGCTGGCCGTCTTTGCCGCAATCGTCTTTGCCGAAGCGCTTTTGTGGCGGCCGGTCGAGGTGGTGCTGATCGTCAACAACGGGCTCGGCAAATTCGGCCGCGCCGCCGTGCTGTCGATCGTGACCACGGCGTTCCGCGCGCTCGGCGCCGTGTTGTTCATGCTGTCCGGGCAGCACAGCGTCTGGGTCTGGTCGTTGTTCTACATCGGCGCCAATGCCGCCTCGCTGCTGCTCGCCTTCGGCTTCTACTATCCGCGCCAGCGGCTCAGGCTGCGCACCGAGCTGTATCTGCGGCGGCTTGCCGATTCGATCTATGTCGCCGGCGCCGAAGTGCTGTTCTACCTGCAGTCGGAATTCGACAAGCTGCTTGTGCTGGCGATCGGCGGGCCGCATCTGGCCGGCATCTATGCCATCATCATGCGGCTGGTCGATCTGACCGCAATCCCGATCCGCACCTTCTCGATGATGCTGGTGCAGAAGATGATGCGAGCGCCGGAAATGTTGGCGCGGCTGCGGGTCAAGAGCGGCATCGAGGGCGGCGTGTTCCTGGTGTCGACACTGGCGCTGGCGGCACTCGGCATCGTGCTGCATTTCTTCCCCAATGCGCTGGGCCGCAACGTCGCCGAGGCGGCACCGCTGGTGGCATTGGCAATCGGCGTGCCGGGACTGCGCAATTTGATCGAGTACCAGGCCGAGCTGCTGTTCGCGCGCGGGCAGACCGCGATCCGCGCGCTCAACCTTGGCCTGCTGGCCGGGCTGAAGGCGGTGCTGTTGACCTATGTGCTGACCACGATCGCCGACACGCCCACTCTGGTGCTGTCGCTCAATGTCGTCTTCCTGCTTCTTTATCTCGCCTCGGCACTGCTGACCTACTCAGCAATGCGCAAACCGGCGAAAGCGATCTAATCCAGCCCGATCAGACGGCGGATGCGGCCGATATCGGTGCCGATGAAGGACTGCATGCCGATCGCCACCTGCTCCGGCGCCATGGCGGCGACGAAGCTTCGGAATTCGTCATCCGACAGCGCCTCGCCGGTCCAGTGGACGCGGCAGAATTCTTCTGCACCGTGGAAATGGCCGGCGCCTTTCAGCACATCGTCGACATAGCGGCCGTAGATCATGCATTCGGAGAAGCGGCGCGCCGAGCCGATGACTTCGACCCAGTTGCGACCACCATGCACCTTCTCGATCTCAGCGCACATCGCCATCACCGTCTGCCGGCGCCAGCCAATCAGCGTCGAGATGTAGTCGTGGGTCGAGACTTCTGATGGATCGACGCCAAGCGCCGAGGCTGCATTGCGCGACCAGATGCGATGCTCATCATGACCCTCGCTCGACAGCACGCCGTCGCGCCGGAACAACCGCACTTTGCCGTCGCGCCAGAACGCGCTCAGATCGAACGGTTTGACGAACGCGACGTCGGAATCGCAGAAGACCAGCACGTCCTCCCCAGCATGTGCAGCGATGGCGATGCGGCGCAGCTGCTGCACGTGCCAGCCGCGCAGCGGCTGGGTCTTGAAGCTCAGCCAGATGCGACGGCGAAACAGGCTCATCGGATCGTCGAACACGCGCAGCCAGCGCGGCAGCAGGTCGCGTTCATCGACGACGCTGCGGCGGCTGCTTTCCAATTGGCGAAACAGCGCCATGTCGCGATGCTCGACCAGTATGTAGTGATGCGCCACGCCGGAGACATTGCGGTCGAGGGTCTCGCACAGCAGGCGGCAGCGCTCGAAATCCGGCGCATAGCTGGCGGTCACCACCGCCGCTGTCGGCGTCTGCGGCAGGACACCCGTGTCCACGGCGGGGCTCGGCACGAAGCGGCTGTTCACCGCGGCTCTCCGACAGACCTGGGCGAGAATTTCTGCCTGACGGCACGCCACAGGAACACCGGATTGCCGACGACGTAGCGGCGCCACAGCCGACCCGGCTCGATGCACAGGCGAAACAGCCATTCGAGCCTCAGCTGGCGCATCCACAGCGGTGCTCGCGGCACGGAGCCGGAAAGGAAATCGAGCAGCGCGCCGACGGCGATCGGCAGCGTGCAGTGGCGCGCATCGATATGACGGGCGATCCACAATTCCTGGCGCGGCACGCCCATGGCGACAAGCAGCACGTCGGGCCGCAACGCCTCGATGCGGTCGACGATTGCCTGCTCTTCGGCGGGCGAGAAATAGCCGTCATGGATGACGACGAATTTGTGCTGCACGGCCAGCGCAGCCAGCTTGATCGACGCCGCCTCGGCGTTGGCGCGAGTGGCGCCAAGCAGCCCGACGGTCAGCGGCCTTGCCGATGCCTGCAGAAAGGCCGGAATGAAATCGGTGCCGTTGAGATTGTCCGGAAATGGCGAGCCGTAGAGCAGCTTTGCCGCCAGATCGACGCCGACGCCGTCGGGCAGGATGAGGAAATCGTCGAGCGCTTCGGCAAAGACCGGATCGGTATAGGCGATGTTGGCGTTGTGAGCGTTGAGAAAGCTGATCTTGGTGAAGCGCCGCTCGACAATCAACCGAGCCATTAGCGCGATCGCATCATCCCAGCGGATGGCGAGGACCGGAATGCCGAGGATCGTCTTCAGCCTATCGAGGCCCAAGGCGGCGCGGGCGGTGTGCATGTTCATGCAAACACCTCCTGCCCGACCGGCCCGAGCTTTTCCAAACCGAGCCTGATGGCGGCATCGAGCGCCTTCATCTGACTGCGGTGGAAGGCGCTGCCGTCGACATCCCTGACATCGGCCGCCGCCGCCTCCAGCGCGCCCGCGAAGGCAGCGGGATCGTCCGACACCACGCAGTTGGCCGGGCGATGGTCGATGCCGCGCAGCGAGCGGCTGGTGGCGACCGACGGCAGGCCAAGCTCGAAGGTTTCGATGGTCTTGAGCTGCACGCCTGAGCCGGCGGTGCTGATCAGCGGAATGACGGCGCCACCGCGCACGAAAGCCTGCGCGTCGGGCACGCGGCCGACGAATTGGACACCGGGATGCGAAGAGCTGATATCGGACGGCATGTTGCCGGCGATCCTGATGCGAAAACTCCGGCGAAGATGCGGCACGACCTTTTCCAGGAACCAGTCGAGGCCGATGCGATTCGGCTGCCAGGTCCAGGTGCCGATCAGCGCCGCGTCGTAATCGATGCGGCGCGGCTTTACCGGCTTCGGCGCCGTGGCAGTGGTCACCAGCGGCAGCACTGCCGAGCGCTCATCGGAGGCAACGCCGAGTGCGGCGCGATCTTCCTCGGCAAGCGTAAAGACGAAGCGGGCCTGGCGGCAGAGCCGCTCCTCCATGATCTTGAGCAGCCTCGCCTCGCGGGCAAACAGCAAGCGCTGGAAGCGACTGTTTGCAGCCGCCGCATTCTCCAGTGCCGAAGCATGTTCGACATTGTGAGCGACAAAGATCGAGGGACGGTCGGCGAACAGTTTTTCGAAGGCGCCGGCAAACTGCACGGAATTCAGGACATAGCCGTCGAAAGGACCGGCGCGCTCGATCGCAGCACTGACGTCACTGTCGGAAACCGCGCGCAACTTGACGGAAGCGAAGGTGAGCCCTGACAGCATCGCCTTGCCGAGCCAGGCGAGCTTCTGCCGTACCGAGGCGTTTTCCGTGCGCACGTCGACGGCGCCGAGCACGATGGTGTTTTCGGGGTCGCTCGGCGCCTTGCCCGGCCAGATGAAGCCGATGACGGTGACGCGCACGCCGGCGCGCCGCAAAGCGGCGATGATCGCAGCATTGGCGATCTCATAGCCCGAGGCGAGTGCGCCGTCGGGCACGATCGATGTGGCGAACAGCAGATGCATCTCACCTATCCAGGCGCCAGCCACTAGCAAAGCTGGGTGAACCCTTGATTAAGTCACACAACGCAACGGTGGAAAGGCGAAAATCGGCCGGCGCCGCTGCGAAAGATGATTAACCAAACGTTATCATCGCAATGCTATCGAAAACCAGATTTAATACTTGCGGCTGGAAGCGGATGATCCCTTTGCCATCGGATGGTTCGGTATCGATCGCGGGACGCTCTCCGGGGCTCGCCGCCGAGACCATCGAAGCCGTCGTCACGCTGCCGACTTTCAAGCGGCCAGAGCTGCTCCTGGAAACGCTGGCGTCGCTGAAGGCGCAAATGACAGCGAGGCGTTTCGCCGTCATCGTCATCGAGAACGAAGCCGAGGCCCGCGAGGGCGCCAAGGCGGCGCTGCCGCTGTTTGCGCGCGGCGATATGGCTGGCATGGTCATCATCGCGCATGAGCGCGGCAATTGCAGCGCCTACAATGCCGGCTGGCAGACGGCGATCCTGCATTTTCCTGACTTCCGCCACCTGCTTGTCATCGACGATGACGAGATCGCCGACGCAGATTGGCTGGAGCGCATGTGCAAGGCGTCGGAGACGCTTGGCGCCGACATTGTCGGCGGGCCGCAAGTGCCTGTGTTTGCCGATCCGGCCCACGCCAAATGGGCCGAGCACCCGGTGTTTGCGCCGCCCTATCGCGAGACCGGGCGCGTGGCCGCACTCTATTCCTCGGGCAACCTTCTGGTCGGGCGCAATGTGCTGACCGCCATGGGGCCGCCCTTCCTCGACTTGCGCTTCAACTTCATGGGCGGCGGCGATTCCGACTTCCTCAGCCGGTCGGCGCAGAAAGGTTTCGTGCTTGGCTGGTGCGCCGAGGCCAGGGTGCGCGAAGGCGTTCCGGCCAGGCGCGTCGAGGCCAACTGGATCCGCGCCCGATCCTTGCGCAACGGCGTGATCTCGACACTGGTCGAGAAGAAGAAACGCGCCGGCACGCCGTTGGCCGGAGTCAAGGTGTTTGCTAAAAGTCTGGCACTGCTTGCCGCCTCGCCGCTGCGCGGTGCGATCAAGCTGGCGCGGACAGGCTCCCTGTCGACGGCGCTTTATCCCGTCTATGTCGCGCTCGGCCGCGTGCTTGCCGAATTCGGATACGCCAATGAGCAATACAGGCAGCCTGAGAAGAACTGACGAGCTGCTGCTGGGCGGCATCGTCACCCGCGACGGCATGGCGACGGCGATTGCCGCGCTGCTGTTTGCCGTCATCATCGTGTCGTTCCGGCCATTTCAGCCGGCCGGCGCCGAACTGACCGGCGATGGCGGCGATATCGTCAACCAGCTCGGCTTCAGTTCGCTCGGCGCCATTTCGATCTTCTCGCTGCTGACCTTCGCCGACCCCAAGGTGGTGCGCTCGCTGCTCAGCCCGTCCTGGATCCTGATGCTCGGCTTTTTCATGCTTTCGGTCATCAACGCGACCGATCCGTCCTCGGCGATGCGCGCGGCCTTCTTCACGCTGCTCGGCATTTTGACGATCGCCACGGTGCTGATCCTGCCGCGCGATGCCGACAGTTTCTCGAAAGTCATCATCTTCTGCGCGGTCGTCGTTATCGGCCTGTCCTATATCGGCCTCATCGTCTTTCCGCATGAGGCACTGCATACAGCCGACTCGCAGGAGCCTGAACATGCGGGCCTGTGGCGCGGCGTCTTCGCCCACAAGAACATCGCCGGGCCGGTCATGGCCTGCTTCAGCTTCGCCGGGCTCTATCTCTTCCGGCGTGGGCAAAAATTCTGGGGCGTGGCGATCTTCGGTGCGGCGATGGTCTTCATGCTGCACACCGGTTCCAAGACGACGGCCGGCCTGGTGCCGTTCTCGATCCTGATCGTGGTGCTGCCGGGCCTGATCGGCATGCGGTTCGGCACGCCGGTCCTGTTTGCGCTGGCAATGATTGCCACGGCTGTCGGCACGCTGGGCATCGTCTTCATCCCGCCGGTCAAGGAACTGGCGGCGACCTATTTCCCCGACCTCACCTATACAGGCCGCACCACGCTGTGGGAGTTTTCCGGCGAGATGCTGGCGAAGAAGCCGTGGACCGGCTACGGCTATGAAAGTTTTTGGGGCACGCCGCTGCTGCTCAGCCAGGACCAGCCTTTCGACCGGCCCTGGGACATCCGGACCATCGTGCACGGCCATGACGGCTATCTCGACATTGCCGTGCTGATGGGCATCCCGGCGCTCTGCGTTGCCGTCTACACATTCCTGATCGCGCCGCTGCGCGACTACATGCGCATCCCGCCGCGCAAGGAGAACATCTATCTCGGCGACTTCTTCATGATGGTGGTGCTGTTCACGGCGCTGAACGCTTTCCTCGAAAGCTTCTTCTTCCACCGCGGCGACCCGGTCTGGCTGTTCTTCGTGCTCGGCGTGCTTGGCCTGCGGCAAGTGTCGCTGCGGCCGATAGCGGTGCGCCGGCGACCTTGACCGGCTGGCCTGATCCAGCCAGCCTTGAGGGTCTTCCCCGCCCGTCGGCGAGCGTTTAAGGAGAAGCCTGTCTCGGAGGGCTCTCAATGACGATCAGGCTTGTTCTCGCCGGTTGCGGCAATATGGGTTACGCCATGCTGGCGGGCTGGCTGAAATCCGGCAAGCTTGCCGCGCAAGCCGTGTTCGTGGTCGAGCCCAATGCCGAGCTGCGCAAGCGCGCCGAGCATCTTGGCTGCGGCGTCGCCGCGGATGCGAAGGGCATCCCGGCCGATGCTGAGCCCGACCTCGTCGTCATCGCCGTGAAGCCGCAGGTCATCCGCGACGTCACCGCTGCCTACAAGCGTTTCGCCGATGGCAGGACCACCTTCGTCAGCATCGCTGCCGGCACGTCTGTCGCCACCTTCGAGCACATCCTCGGCCATCTCGCGCCGATCATCCGCTGCATGCCGAACACGCCGGCGGCGATCGGCAAGGGCATGATGGTGGTCTACTCCAACCCCTTGGTGACCGACGATGTCCGCCGTTTCGTTGCCGAGTTGCTGTCGGCGAGCGGAGTGGTGACCACGATCGACGACGAAGGGCTGATGGATGCGGTGACGGCGGTGTCCGGCTCCGGCCCGGCCTATATCTTCCACTTCATCGAAGGGCTGACGGTGGCCGCCGAAAAGGCCGGCCTGCCGAGAGATACCGCCAGGCTGCTGGCCATGCAGACCGTCTATGGCGCCGCAGCACTCGCAGCCGAAAGCGGCGAGGAGCCCGGCGTGCTGCGCCAGCAAGTCACCAGCCCCAACGGCACCACAGCCGCGGCGCTTGCCGTGCTGATGGGCGAAGAGCGGTTGACGAAGCTGCTGACCGAAGCGGTGGAAGCCGCACGGCTGAGGTCGATAGAGCTCGGGAAATAACACCTGCGGGGCGTCAGGGCTGTATGCAGCCCTGACCCGAGCCAGGCCGCATCAGCCCCACTTCATTTCACCCTTGGCGACCTTTGCGCCCAGCTCCAGCGACGAGACGTCAAGCAGATCGGGATAGCGCCGCTTCATCGCCGCAATCAGCTCGACGCTGGATTTCGCCTTGTCGGCTTCCTCATTGAACGCTTCGAGATAGGCGCGGGTGAATTCCACCGCCGCCAGGCCGTCCGGCGCACCGGCGACCTGATGCGACGGCACCACGATCTTGGGTTTGCGCGCAGCGATTTCACCCAGCGCGGCAATCCATTTCTTGCGCTCGTCAATGGTTGGCTCATCGGCAACCCAGACATGCACGCCCGACGAGATCAGCACGCCACCGAACACGGCTTCAAGACTGGGCACCCAGAGATAGCGGCGGTCTTTCAGATCGGCGACGGTGACGATCTCGACCGTGTTGCCTTCGATTTCAAGCGCGGCGACATCGGACACCTCGGGAATGACGACATCCGCCAGAACCTTCGGACCGTTGTCCTTGAGCTGCGGCCCCCAGACATCGAGCTTGCCCTGCACATTGGCCTTGATCGCGGCCACCGTCGCGCCGGCCGCGATGATCCTGGCGCCGGGAAAGGCATCCGCGATGGGACGCAGACCGAAATAATAGTCAGGGTCGCTGCAGCTGACATAGATCGTGGTCAGGGTCTTGCCCGTCGCCTTGATCGCATCCGCGACCGCCCGGCCATCGGAGAGCGTAAATCCGCCGTCGAGCAGGATGGCTTCCTTCTCGCCGGTCAGCAGCACCGGCGTGCGGCGGAAGCCGCTCTCATCGGCCTGAAAATAGGTCCATGCCAGCTTGCCGGCAGCGCTGGCTGCAAAGGTCAGCGGCTGCAGCACGGCAACCGCGCCCGCGGCCAGAAGGGTTTTCATCGTGTCGCGTCTTGTCCAAACGGTCTGCAACATCTCAATCCTCAATGGGTTTCAACTGATCGGCCGGAGATTGGCATCTCGGCATCGTTTGAAAAATACGGATCAAAAAGACAGAGTGTCTGAATGGATCAGACAATGGTGGCCGGCGCATGAGGCACGGCTAGCCCTATGCGATTGCCCCGTCACTTCACCCCGAAAGCCTACGCCCCGTAGAGCATCTCATCCTGCAGCTTGCGCAGGGCGTAAAGCCTGGTCGTCTGGTCGGGCGTGGCATTGTCCGTGGTCAGCAGTTCGCCCTTCCTGACCGGTTTCAGCACCTTGCCACCCTCGAGCAGGCCGACCGGTACGGCGTGGTGGGCGCGGGCCTCTTCAGCGGTCATGGTCCAGGAACGGTAGCAGGTCTCGCCGATGGCATCGAACGTCTCGCCGGCGGCGAGATCGCGTTTGGCCACCGCGCAGACCTCGGCGACCGGCTTCGGCAGCGGCACCATGTCGGGCCGGCCGTAGAGCATGATGCGGGCGGCCGTCAGCGGCACTTCCAGCGAAGTCAGGTGATAGGGCCGGAAGAAGCTGTAATAGGGGCCGTGGCCGATATGCAGATCGTCCATGCGCTCGACGATGCGCGGATGCGTCGCCTCGACGATGACGAAGACGCCGGGCGCCACGCCCTTGCCAATGGTGTAGTCAACCACGCCCTTCTTCGACAGGATGCCGCCATCGGCGCGCGGGATCAGCACCTTGGCCAGTTCGTCGCGGTCGGCCTTCGGGCCATGCATGCCAGGAACATCCGGTACCAGGCCGGTGGCGTTGGCGATGGCGCACATCTCGACCATGGTTTTCGAGCCGTCGACGAACTCGACCAGCATACGCGGGTTCATGTTGCGGCGGATCGCTTCCTCGCGATAGTCGTCGGGCACGGCATCATGGTTGAGCGGGTTGTTCTTGCCCTTGCCGGCCGAGACGATGGTGTAGCCGAGCGCCGAAGCGAACTCGATCAGCTCCATGCAGCTCGATGGCTCATCGCCGGCGCCGACCGAATAAACGACGCCGAGACGATCGGCCTGCTGCTTGAGATAACAGCCGATGGTGACGTCAGCCTCGACATTCATCATCACCAGATGCTTGCCGTGTTCCATTGCCTTCAAGTCGAAATCGGCGGCGACGCCGGGTTTTCCGGTGGCATCGATGACGACGTCGATCAGCGGATTGGTGACCAGCATCTCGTTCGAGGTGATGGCGATTTTTCCCGACTCGATCGCCGAAGTGACTTTCGAGCCTGTATCGGCTTCGACGGCCATGGCCTCGTCGCCATAGGCGATCCGGATCGCGTCACGCGCCGTGTGCGGGCGCCGCGTCGAGATCGCCGACACCGAGATGCCCGGCATCAGCATGCCTTGCGTGACCAGATCGGTGCCCATTTCGCCGGAGCCGATGACGCCGATGCGCACCGGCTTGCCTTCGGCAGCGCGCTTCGCGAGATCGCGGGCCAGTCCGGTCAGGGCGACATTGGTCATGCAAGCGTGTCCACGGCTTCTTGATTTGCAGGCGGGAATAGCAGGGAACGGCCCTACTTTGCCAACGAAACCGGCGGACTGCGGCAATTTCTCGGACAATAGACGCTGCCGGCCAGGTTAACCCCGTCAAGAAACCGACTGGCCGAATGCTGCTTCAAACCACCCTGACGTAGCTCGTCATGCCGGTTTTCTGGTGTTCGATGATGTGGCAGTGCAGCAGCCAGTCGCCAAGATTATCGGCGACGAAGCCGAGCTGCACCTTCTCATTGGGCTGGATGAGATAGGTGTCGGAGATCACCGGCTGCACCGGGCGCGTCGAGGACGACAGCACCTTGAAGCTCATGCCGTGCAGATGGATCGGATGCGATTGCGGCGTCAAATTCTCCATGTCGATGACATAGCTTTTGCCGAGTTTCAGTTCGGCCAAGGGCGCGGTGGGGTCCGGCGTGTCACCCGGCCACGGCACCTTGTTGATGGCCCAGAAACTGTACCCCAGCGTGCCGCATATGCTGTCGCTCGGCACGTTTTCCGCTGTGGCGCTGAGCGACAGCGCAATATGCCTGGCGCTGGCGAGGTCGACCTCCTGCACCGGATTGGCTTCCAGCGGCGCGAGGTCGCGCAGGTCCCGCTTGAGCGAGCTGCCGGTGGCGCGCAGCGTGGCGAGCGTCTTGGGTTTTGTCCCCCTGACGTCGCCGAGGCTGACGATGGCGCCCTCCTGGTCCGGCATGCGGATGGCGAGGTCCATGCGCTGGCCCGGACCGAGCAGCAAGGCATCGGGCGCAAAACGCTGAGGCACCGGATTGCCGTCGAGCGCGATAACAGTGGCTTCCGCGCCTTCGACGCGAAAGGCGTAGATGCGGGTGACATCGGTGATAGCGACCCGCAGCCGCACCAGCCCGCCCGCCGGCGCGTCGAACTGCGGCTGGTCGAGCCAGTTGGCGGTGCGAACCGTACCATAGGTGCCGGTTTTTGCGGCATCGCGCGGGCGGAACTGCTGGATGAACTGGGCGTCGTCGCCGAGCCGCCAGTCGCGCAGGTTGACGACCGCCTCGGCGTCGAACTTCGGATCGCTGGGGTTTTCGACAACGATGACGCCGGTGAGGCCATGGCCCATCTGCTCCAGCGTGTTGCAGTGCGGGTGATACCAGAAGGTGCCGGCGTCGGGCGGGGTGAAGGCGTAGTCGAAATGATCGCCGGTGTAGACGTAGGGCTGAACCAGGAAAGGGACGCCGTCCATCTTGTTGGGAACGCGGATGCCGTGCCAGTGGATGGTGGTCGGATCGTCGATGCCGTTGACGAGCTGCGCGGCAAAGGGCTCGCCCTTTTTCATCCTGAGCACCGGCGGCATGCCGGATTGACCATAGGTCAGCACGTCCCGGGTCTCGGCCGCATCCATGAACTTCGCCTGGATCTTCGCCGTCTTGAGCACCGCCGGCTCCGGCGCAGCCGCCGCCCAGCCGCCGAGCCTCGCCATAGCAGCAAGGCCGACCCCGCCAACGCCGGCAACCGCAGCCGTTTTTAGAAGCCTGCGGCGGGTGAATATGGTCATATGAAGCTCCAACTGAAATGCGGCTGTGTTGGCGCTCTGGATGGCGGCGGCTACCGGCGCAAGGTGATATTGCCATATCGCACCTCTGTCAGGCCATGGCGGGCCGATGACATTTGCTTGCGCGGCAGTGTGAACGCCGGCGTCGCCGTTTCAATGCAATTCCGCCAGCAGTGCCTGTGCTTCGGCGAGGTTCTTTTCGGAACCTGCGGCGAGATCGTCCATCTTCTTGTCGCGGAAGATGACGAGCGCCTCCTGGCAGGCGGCTATGGCTTCCTGGGCAAGCGCCTTGTCCTTGTGGGCAGCGCCGAGATCAACCAGCACGTCGCACAGGCTATCCTGCGTGAAGGCGACGGCCGGCACCGACTTGATCTTCTTTTGCACCACGATCGCCTCGCGCAGGACCAGCACCGCTTCCTCGAAATGCGCGACGTTGTTTTCGGCGCGGCCGGCCATGGTCAGGGCGTAGCCCATCTCGTTGCGCGCATTGGCCCAGCGTTCGGGATCGCGCTCGCGGCCGATCTGCTCAGCCAGCGCCCGGTTGACGACAACCGCCTCCTCGTACAGTTCGGTCGAAGGCTCGCGGGCCGCGATCATGCTCAGCGTCTGCGCGAGGCTGGTCTGGTTGATGATCCACTGACCGGGATCGCGCTCGATCGTGCGAACCGTGGCGAGGTCGCGGTAGATCTGGGCGGCTCGCTTCAGCTTGCCGACATCGTTAGCCCAGTAGCCGAGGCTCGACAGGCCGCTGGCGAGATTGTTCTGGTTGTTCTCCCAGACCGCCAGCGCGTTGTCGCGCGTCACCACGCTGAGTGCCGCGTCATAGGCGGCAATCGCGCGGGTGAGCAACTCGACGTCCTTGCCGTCCGCAACCATCAGCAAGGCATTGCCGATATCGCCCTTGGTGCGCGCCCATTGCATGCGATCGGGAAAGCCGTCGTAGACCAGCGCTGCCGTCTCGAAGTTCTCCACCGCCTTGGCATAGAACGAGGCGTCGCCGCCGATGCGGCCTTGGCTATAGAGGGTAAAACCGAGATCGTAGTTGATGCTGGCCCATTCTTCCGGATCGGCGTCCCTTGAATAGGCCGGAAGGGCCGCCTTGAGCGCGTCGGCCGCTTGCGCCAGTAAGTCCAGGTTGGATGTGTTGGTGCCAAGAATTGACAGGGTCTGGCCAAGCACGCGCCGCGTCTGGCCGATCTCCGTGACGTCACCGCCCGCCGTTTGCCCGTCCAGCGCCGCCCGCAGCGCCTCCACCGATTGCTGCAGCATTTGATCGTCGGAAGCCAGCTTGCCCGAAATCATCAGCGCATAGCCAAGACGGAATTCCGTCTTGGCCCAATTGGCCGGATCGTTGTCGCGGGTGCGGACCGTGAGCACCTGACCATAGGTATCGATCGCCTGCCGCAGGATCGAAATGTCCTCGGCGCGATCGCCCCAGTTCGACAGCGTGCCTGCCAAGTTGTAACCGATCGAAGCGAACTCGCGCGGCGCACCGCCAGCGGTATAGACTTCCCATGCCTGACGATACGCGGTCACCGCCTGGATGTAGTAATCGGTTCCCGTGTCGAGATCGCCGAGCGTGTCGTAGACCGACCCCAGATTCTGGTGCAGGGAAGCCCAGTCGAGCGGCAGTTTCTCACGCGGATATTCGGACAGCGCTGCCTGGTACGCCGTCGCGGCCTGCAGCAGTAGATCCTTCTTCTTCTGCTTGGCTCCGAGGCGGTACAGGGCATTGCCCAGCGTCAGCTGGCCGTTGGCCCAGCTGGCTGCGGCGTGTTCGCGCGTCCACACAGTAAGCGACGCCAAAGCAGCGTCGCGCGCCTGCTCGAGGGTGGCGATGTCGCCGTTGATCTGACCGATCGATTCCAGTGCCGTGCTCAGATTGTTCTGTATCGTCGCCCATTGCGCCGGTGCGCGCTCCCGGGTCATTTCGCCGGTCGCCGCCTGATAGGCAGCGACTGCCTGCTGCATGGTCGCGATATCCTTTTCGCGCTCACCAAGGCGATAGAGCGCAGCACCTAGATTGACCTGGCTCAGCGCCCAGTCGAGCGGCACACGCTCCCTGCTGTATTCGGTCAGTGCCGCACGATGCGCCTCGATCGCCGCGCGGAAACTGTCTGATGTGGTCTGGCGTTCGCCGATTTCGGACAGCACGATGCCGAGATTGTTCTGCGTCGCCGCCCATTCCAACGGCAGCCGCTTCGACGACTGCACCTCAAGCGCCGAGCGGAAGGCCGCGACCGCCCGCTCCAGCAGCGCCGTGCCGTTCTCGCGCTGGCCGAGCCGCCAGTAGACCGTACCGAGATTGCCATAGGTCGAAGCCCAGTCGTCCGGATAGGCATCGTGAGTGTAGACGGTCAGCGCCTGCTCATAGGCGGCTGCTGCCTTGTCGAGGTTTTCGCGGCCGGCTTCCCGCTCGCCCAGAGTGGAAAGCGTTGCCGCCATATTGTTCTGGGTGGCGGCCCAGAGCAGCGGCGATTTTTCGCGGGTGACATAGGTCAGCGCCTGCGCGTAGGCCGTCAGGGCCTGGGTGAGATACGCATTGTCGCCGGAGAAGTCCCCCTGTTCCGACAGCGCGTTGGCCTCTGCCGCCTTGTAGTAGAACGCGTCCTCGTCGCTCCATTTGGCGGCCTGCTCATAGGCCTTGGCATAGTCCTGCGCCGCCTCCTTGAAGTTGAAGGAGATTTCATAGGTCCTGGCGCTTGAGGCGAAGACTTTCGCGAATTCGAGCCGCTTTGCCTTCAGCTCGGCCTCTGCCTGGTCGACCGTCGACGACAGCTCACCGATGCGGGCCTTGGCCTGTTCGTTGAATTTTTGCGCTGCCTCCAGCGCACCTTCCTGCACCGCCTGTTCGGCCAGCTTCGACAGCCTGGCGATCTCGGGATCCGGGTTTTTCAAAGTCTCGCGCTCGGCCAGCACTTGTTTCAGCCGCTCGGTTTGGCCACGCAGCAGCTTGTCCAGTTCGGCCGGGTCCTTGGGTATGTCGACGCCGAGCGCTTTCAACATGGCATAGAGCGCATCCATCGGAACATTGCCGTCGCGCGCGATGGTCTCGATCTGGCGGCGCTCCGGGTCGGGCAATGACGCTATGGTAACCAGCAGCTGGCGCCGTTCTCTGAGGATTTCGCCCTCATCGCCTTTCGGCGCCTCGGCGGGGGTGCCGAAGTAAAGCAGCCGGCGCAGGCTTTCATTGACCCAGGGCCGCTGCTGGCCGTTGGTCTTGAGATAGACCTCCTCGCCGATCATGCGCAGGAGGGTGCCGAATTCTTCGCCGCCCATCGTGTCGATGTGGCGCAGGACGGCGGCCGCATAGGGGCTGTTGCCGTCGGCCGGACCGTCGAGCGCAACCTTGCCCGGTTCGGCGGCAAAGCCGATGACCTGACCGAGGCTGTCGTCGGTCGAGCCCTTGGCTTCGGCATTGCCTTTCAGGGAAACCACGCCGCGCGTTTCGCCGAGGCCGCCGGCGCTGATCGGCTTGCCCTCGTCATTGGGCGAACGCTTCAGCAGCGTGCCGGGCGGGAAAGGATCATTGCGGCAGGCGTCGAGCAGCACGATGGTGACCGGCACCTTGGATTTCAGCTCGGCCACGATGGCGGAAAGCGCGACCAGCTTCTCGCCGGCATCGCCGAGCGACGAGACGTCGGCATCGACAGGCACCAGATAGTTCTCGCCGCCGGCCTCGATGCCGTGGCCGGAATAATAGATGATGGCGACGTCCGCACCTTCGGCATCTTCGACGAATCCTTCGAGGTCGCGGCGCAATTTGCGGGCGTCGCGATTGGTGGCGACATCGGTCTCGAAGCCGAGCTTGTCGAACATCTCCTCGATGGCGCGGGCGTCGTTTTCCGGATTGGGCAATTTCCCGACATGCTGGTAGTCTGACT
The DNA here is from genome assembly GCF_056404855.1 of Mesorhizobium sp. P2_B11. NCBI lineage: Bacteria > Pseudomonadati > Pseudomonadota > Alphaproteobacteria > Hyphomicrobiales > Phyllobacteriaceae > Mesorhizobium > Mesorhizobium sp. P2_B11. Next base: position 534,219 of record NZ_JBFUDF010000001.1, on the reverse strand, counting down.
GGCCGATGACCAGCGCCACGCCTTTCAGCGTTTTCGGTTCTTCAGCCAAAGCAGGGATGATCGCGCACAGGCACAGCAGCAGTGCCGCGGCCATTGCCGCGCACGTGCGCCCCGTCGCACCTGCTGTTCGCCCAAAAAGCATCGTCTAGCCCAAAACCCGGCAATATCTTGCGCAAGCGAGATGGCATCATGATGGCCGGCCGATGGCAAGTCCTTGGGCGAGCTGTGGTCTTGTCGTGGGTAATGCGGACAACGCCGGCTGGCTTTCAGCAGGCGAGTGGGTAGTGTTCTGCATGAGGCGCCGGATGCGGAAATTCCGGAGCCCGACAGTTTTCAGGGGAGGTTTGCAATGACGACGGACTACACGCCGAAATTCGACCTGGGCGGCAAGGTGGCGCTCGTCACCGGCGCCTCACGCGGCATCGGCCGCGCCTGTGCGCTGGCCTGCGCCGGCTCGGGCGCCGACATGATTGTCGGTGTGCGCAGCAAGGCCGATGGGGCCGAGCTTGTCGCCGAGATCGAACGCATCGGCCGGCGGGCGCTTGCCGTGCATATGGATGCGACCGATCTCGCCACGGTGCGGGCTGGTGTTGCGGAGGCGCACGCCGCCTTCGGCCGCATCGAGGTTCTGGTCAACAATGTCGGGCTCGGGCCGGAAAACCTGGCCGAGAACGTCACCGAGGCGGATTTCGACCTGACGGTGAACGTCAACCTAAAGGGCACCTTCTTCACCACCCAGGCGGTGGCCAAGCTGATGATTGCGCAGAAAGGCGGACGCATCATCAACATCAGCTCGCAGGCCGGCACGGTGACGCTGAAGGGCGAAGCCATCTACTGCATGAGCAAGGCGGCGATAAATCATCTGACCCGCTGCCTGGCCGCCGAGTGGGCGCAGCATGGCATCGCCGTCAACAGCGTGGCGCCGACCTTCATCTGGACCGACGGCACGCGGCCCTCGCTGGCCGAGCCGGAGTTTCATGCGCATGTGCTGGGCCATATCCCGCTCGGCCGCATCGGCGATCCGATCGACGTCGCGGGAACCGTGGTGTTCCTGGCCTCGCCGGCGGCCTCGCTGATCACCGGCGCCAACATTCTGGTCGATGGCGGCTGGTCGGTGGCGTAGAGCGCCCGGCGTCAAAAGCGCGGCCGGGCTGCCGGCCGAATGGATGGCGCCATTGGCGACGGCGACCCACAGGTGGGAAGCGGCCTTCGCGCCGGTGCTATCTCTTCGGCATCGTCGAACGCAGAAGCGTCTGCATATGCTCCGGAAGGTCAAGTTCGCCGCGTGCCTCTATCTCCAGGAGATATCGAGCCTTGGCCAGGCGGTCGCCTTCTTCAACCGCGGGATAAGCGCAGATGGCCAGCAACGCCTTCTCTTCATCCCGGCTAGCTCTTTCGTGGTCGGAGCGGTCAGCGCGCATGTCGCGGACGGCCTTGCCGAACGCGACGTAAGCGGTCTGGTGGGTTTCGATCAGCCCTTGCAGGCGACTGGACGATTGCTTTTCCGGTGGCGACGGCTTTGCGACGGCGGCTCTCGCCACAATGGTCGACGTGACAACGGCGCCACCGGATTGAAACAGCAAGGCGCGGCGATTGATCCTGGACGTGACACTATCTCCTCTTCAGGCGGGCGCACCATGGCGCGGCGAGCACCATCAGCACCGTAACACGGCGGTCTGCGCATTTTTGTCAGGATGGTGAATGGCCACGCGGCGCTGAGGCTACCCGGCACCGTTCGCCCCGGGTTGCAATGGCGGCCTGCTGTTGTCATGTTGCCCTCATGTCAGACAAATGGAGTTGCCATGACCGCCCATCCCAAACTGCCGGCCGCGCCCCACAAACACCAGAACCTCATCGGCGGACGCTGGAGCGACAGCGATGGYGGCGAGATCGTTCGCCTGAGCCCGGCGCATGGCGTGCCGGTGTCGATCGTGCCGCGCGGTACGGCGGCCGATGTCGACAAGGCGGTCACTGCTGCGCGCCGACGGTTCGACGGCGGCGGCTGGGCGGAGACGCCGGCCAGCTATCGCGCCGCGATCCTGCGCAAGGCGGCCGACATCATCATGCGGCGCAAGGATGAGCTGGCACTGATCGAAACGCTGGAGAGCGGCAAGCCGCTGTGGCAGGCCGTCGGCGAGGTCACCGGCGCGGCCGGCTGCTGGTACTATGCGTCGGGCCAGGCGCAAGGCGTGCATGGCGAGACCTACAACAATCTCGGCCATGATTCACTGGGCCTGGTGCTGCGCGAACCGATCGGCGTCGTCGGCCTGATTACACCGTGGAATTTCCCATTCTACATCCTGGCCGAGCGCCTGCCCTTCATCCTGGCCGCCGGCTGCACGGTGGTGATCAAGCCGTCGGAACACACCTCGTCGACGACGGTGATGATGGGCCACATCCTGGAAGAGGCCGGCCTGCCGGAGGGCGTGGTCAACATCGTCACCGGCTATGGCGACCCGGTCGGCCAGGCGATCGTGAACCATATGGACATCGACATGGTGTCCTTCACCGGCTCGACGCGGGTCGGGCGCTCCACGGTCATCGCCTCGGCCGCCAACATCAAGAAGGTCAGCCTCGAACTCGGCGGCAAGAACCCGGTCGTGGTCACCGCCGACGCCGACCTCGACAAGGCGGCCGACGGCATCGTCTACGGCGTCCTGCACAATGCCGGCCAATGCTGCGTTTCGGGCAGCCGGCTGATCGTGCATGAGAGTGTGGAAAAGGCGCTGACCGAGCGCGTCCTGGCGCTGATGGCCAAGGTACGCGTCGGCGACCCGCTGGCGCCGGAAACCCGCGTCGGCGCCATCGTCAACGAGACGCAGATGACGCGCATTTTGAGTCTCATCGACCAGGGCAAGGCGCAAGGCGGCAGGCTGGTGACCGGTGGCGGCCGCATGGAGCCGCAAGCCGGCTATTTCGTCGAGCCGACGCTGTTCACCGGCATAACGCCCGACATGACGATCGCCCGTGAAGAGGTGTTCGGCCCGGTGCTGGGCATCTCCACCTTCAAGACGATCGCCGAGGCGATCCGCATGGCCAACGACACCGAATACGGCCTTGCCGCCACCATCTGGTCGTCCGATTTGCGGGCGAGCATGGACCTGATGCGCGGTATTCGCGCCGGAAGAATGTGGATCAACACCACCATCACCGGCGGCCCCGAAATGCCGATCGGCGGCTACAAACAGTCCGGCCTAGGCCGCGAGACCGGACCATCCGGCATCGACGAATACACCGAAGCGAAATCGGTGATCGTCGATCTCGGTGCGCGCCAGCCCTGGGTTGTCTGATCCCAAAGCCGCCGTCGTTCCGCAATGGCCTCCGGCGCGACGCGCCAGAGGTCGGAAATGCCTGAGGTCGGACATGATCACACCTCCGCCGGCGAGCCTCGCCGGCGCGGTGTCCTACTTGATCACGATCGTCGCGTTCGGGATCTTGACGCCGTTGCTGCCCGGGAAGGAGGCGCCAAGAAACGCCTTCATGTCGTCGRTGATGGCAATGACGCGCTGGCGGCTGTCGACAAAATTGATGTCGTCGGTGGCGGTTGCAAGCTTCGTCGCCGGGTTGATGCAGCCGATCGAAGACAGGAAGCCGCGGCCCGGATGCATCAGGATCCCGACCCGCTTGCCGGTCGGCAGCAGCAGCAGGCCGGGACGCTTCAGCGCAGCCGGATTGACGTTCGAGGTATAGCCGATCGTCACATATTTGGCGCCGGCTTGCGTGAACAGATTGTAGGTGCCGGCCTCGACACAACGATTGTTGCCGGCAGTCTTGTTGTCGCCCGGTCCCTTCGTCTCGGCAGTCACGCCGGAGAGACCGGCGACTCTGACGCCGTCGTGAAAGACTTCGTATTTGCCGACTGTTCTGCGCTTCACGCCTCTGGTCTGCTCACCGGTGCGCGTAATTCTCAACTCCCAATTATTGGCCATTCCACCCTCCCTGCCCTGTTAAGATCGTTGCGCAAGACATCAATAAATTCGAGCGCTTCGGCAATGATGTGTTGCCGATCATGATTGCTACACAGAAATGTTGCTTTCGGACTGTGAGTTTGTTCACTTCAAACCAGGAACTTTTCGGCCGCGCGGGCTGGAGCCTGTTGTCAAACGGCCGTTATGAAACCAAGCCAACCGCCCGTTTCATGACCCTGACAGGCGTCACGGTCGAATGGCTTTGCCCGACGTTGTCGGGGCCTTAGTGTTATGCATGACACGAAGCGAAGCGCTGTATTGTTGCGGGTGTAATGTGGATCGCATCTATTTGACCGAAGGTGCAGCCGGGCGGTGGCAGAGCATCGCCGACAGCCTTGCCGGCGACTGGACCGTCCGCCGCACGATGGTCGATTTCGTTGCCGGTGCGACATACAGTTTCACCGGCAATGCCGTCGTGACCGGTGATACCTTCACCGAGCGCGGCATCATGCAAACCGGCGCTCACGCCATGCCGGCGAGCAGAACATACCGGCTCGAGTTGCGCGAGCATTCGATCGCGATTCTTCGTGCCGACGGCAGCGACTTCATCGAGCTCGAGCCGAAGGCAACACAGATCGTCCAGCATCTTTGCGGCGCCGATGTCTATGCCGGGCGCTTCTGGTTTCGCAGCCGCGACGAATGGGCCGAGGCCTGGCGGGTCAAGGGTCCGCGCAAGAATTACGCGAGCCTCAGCCGGTTTTGTCGCCTTGATGCCGGGGGTGTTGGGCGCGTGAAACCTCTTCCAGGTAATTGATGAAGACCCGGACTTTCGCCGGCAGGAATTTCCGGCTGAGATAGATGGCGTAGAGAGTGAAGCTGGCGGTGCTCCAGCCGTCCAGGATCGGCACCAGCCGGCCGGCGGCAATGTCGTCCTCGACGATGAATTCGGGGCCGAGCACGATGGCGAGGCCCTGGACGGCGAGTTCGCGCAGGACATCGCCATTGTTGGCGCGAACGATCGGGCTGACGCGCACCGATGTCGCCTGGCCCTGGCGGTCGACCAGGCTCCAGCTCTCCCCCGTCGACAGATAGGAGTAGCTGAGCGTTTGGTGGTGGATGAGATCGGCAGGGACGGTCGGGCAGCCGTAACGCTTCAGATAGTCCGGGGAAGCGCAGATCACCATGGCAATGGGGGCGAGTCGCCTGGAGATGACGTTGGTCGTCGCAGGCTGCAGCGCGATGCGCAGAGCGACGTCGACGCCCTCGGTGGCGAGATCGACCATCCGGTCGGTCAGGTCGACGTCGAGACGCAGGTCCGGATGGCGGACGATGAAGCCCGGCAGCCATTTCGAAAGCGTGCTGATGCCGAAGGACAGCGGCGCGCTGATGCGCAGCAGGCCAGAGGGTGACGTCGCGCTTTCGCCGGCGATCGCCTCGGCCTCGGCTACATCGCTCAGGATTTGCTGCGCCCGGCTAAAAAACTCCTGGCCGGCATCGGTCATCGACAGGCGGCGTGTCGTGCGGTTCAGCAGCCTCGTGCCGAGATGGTCTTCCAGGGCGGCGACATGGCGGGAGACGGCGGCGTTCGAGGTGTCCAGCTTGGCGGCGGCGGCGACGAGGCTGCGTGCCTCCACCACAGCCACGTAGACCTGCATCGCCCGGATCAGATCCATCGCGCCATTGTTCCACTTTTCGTAACGATCTACTTAATTTACCGCCATTTATCTCGATCATCAAGTTGAATACCACATCACCCAGGCGCCATTGGTGGCGCCGGTTCAACTCCAGGATTGAGAGACCTCATCATGAAAGTCGCGGTTATCGGATCGGGCAATATGGGCTCGTCCTTCGTCAAGCAACTTGCCAAAGCGGGCCATTCCGTCACTGTTTCCAGCCGCAATGCGGCTTCGGCCGAGACCCTTGCCAAGACGTATGACGCGGCTGTGGTCGACCCAGCCAAACTCGGCGACGCCGAGGTGATCATCCTTGCCACCGGGGCCGGCGACGCCATTGCCGCCCTCAAGGGCGTCAGCAAGCTCGACGGCAAGATCGTCGTCGACATCACCAACCCGCTGACAGCGGACTATATGGGCCTGACCATCGGCCATTCGACGTCGAGCGCCGAGGAAATCGCCGCGGCGATGCCCGGCGTGCGGCTAGTGAAAGGTTTCAACACGATCTTCGCGCAGTTGCTCGATGCCGGAGCGGCTCTTCCCAACGGCGGCAAGGCCAGCGTTTTCCTGGCCTCGGACGACGCGGATGCCAAGACCACCGTCACCAAGCTCGCGGAATCCATGGGCTTCTCGGTGGTCGATGCCGGTCCTTTGAAAAACGCCCGTTATCTCGAGCCGCTGGCTGGCCTCAACATCTATCTGGCCTACGGCGCCGGTCTCGGCACGGGGATTTCGCCGGCCTTCGTCGCCGCCGCCTGACCCTCACCGCGAACCAACAGGGAGAATCACCATGAACAACTTCATCGTCAAATCCGCTCTCGCTCTTGCCGTGACCGGCCTTCTCGCCACCGGCGCATTCGCAGATACACTTTGGGAAAATCCGGCCACGCCGGCTCCTGCACCGGAAGTGCAGGCGCCCGAGGTCGAGAGCAAGCTCAAGATTTTCGATACGCTCGATTTCGATGTGTTCTCGAACCAGAAATGGGATCGTCTGGGCGAAAGCCATTCCAAGGACATCGTGGTGACATGGCCCGACGGCCATGAAACCAAAGGCATCGACAAGCACATAGCCGACCTCAAGACCCTGTTCGTGTGGGCGCCCGATACCGCAATCCACGAGCATCCGATCCGCTTCGGTTCGGGAACCTGGACCAGCGCGCAAGGCGTGATGACGGGCACCTTCACCAAGGCGATGCCGACGCCCGACGGCGGCGCCATTCAGCCGACCGGCACACGCTATGCGCTGGGCATGGTGACGATCGGCCACTGGAAGGACGGCACCATGGATCACGAATGGCTGTTCTGGGACAACCAGGACCTGATGAAGCAGCTCGGCCTTGGGAAGTAGATCACGAGGTCATGACCTCGTAGATCCGGCCGGAAGTGTATGGCCCCATGCGTCGAGTTGAACGTCCCTCAAGAAACCCCGGCTCTGCCGGGGTTTCGCTTGATGGAAGACAGACAGGCCTGCCGCAGTTCGGCTCAGCGGCCGTCTGCGCAAGGCAGCACGGCGGCGGTCAGGCCATCTTTGCCATTATCTTGGCCATATCCGCCGCGTCGAACGCTCTCAATGTCTGAGTTCTGATGTTGCCTAGCGATGCAATCGATAAGGCTAGTGCGGTCGCCGCAATGTCGTCGTCGGCTTCGGCAATCGCCACAACATCATGTTGACCAAGCGTCCACAACAGGGTGTGAACCTTGATGCCGCTCTTGCTGGCCATCGCCTTGAAGGCCTCAGCACGTTTCTGAGTATCCTTTATGCCCTTGATACCTTGATCTGTGAAATTTGACAGCAATACGTAATAAGCCATTTGTTCCTCCCATGGTGAGAGCGGGCGGGCACTCACGGCGCGTCCGCCGTCTCCCGGAACTACGATAGCATGAGTTGGGTGCGCGAACCACTTGGGCAAGGAAGGCGATGCCTTGCAAATCAAGGGCTTCAATGACTTCAAGGGGATGGGCTGGTGCTGCGAGAGAGGATTGAACTCTCGACCTCTCCCTTACCAAGGGAGTGCTCTACCACTGAGCTACCGCAGCCGCTGATGGCGGGGCTTCTGCCATATCGAACCGGCAAGCGCAAGGCATCTGTGAAAGGCTTTTGCCGGACAAGTTTCGCTGACAGGACGGCGCCACAATGCTAGCTATCCCCTTGGAACGGCAGACCCTGCCAGTCTCGGGTGGGACGGAACGATGAACGACAAGACAATTCCACCGAAAAAGGCCGATCCGGCAAAAAAGGGCGGAACCGACCGCAAGGACCGGCTGGCCGAGCAGTTGCGCGCCAATCTCATGAAGCGCAAGACGCAGGCACGGTCGCGGCGCACCGGTGATGCCGACCAGCGGCCGGAAGGCCTAGCGGCTGCTGAAAAAATGCACAAGGACTGACCGAAAGCAGCCACACTGGCCCTCCACCTTGGCCAAAGGGGCAGGAAATCCTATTTCTTGAACCAAGCCGGCCAATGGTCTAGACGGGCCGATACACAAACGGACGAAAACCGGCCTTTCGGGCCGAGGGGACATTCTCTCATGGATCGCATCAGAATTGTCGGCGGCAACAAGCTCGCCGGAAGCATTCCGATTTCGGGCGCGAAAAACGCCGCCCTGCCGCTGATGATCGCGTCGCTGCTCACCGACGACACGCTGACGCTGGAAAACGTGCCGCATCTGGCCGATGTCGAGCAGTTGATCCGCATTCTCGGCAATCACGGCGTCGACTATTCGGTCAACGGCCGCCGCGAAAAGCAGAATGAGGGCTATTCGCGCACCATCAATTTCTCGGCCCGCAACATTGTCGACACCACCGCCCCTTACGAGCTGGTGTCGAAGATGCGGGCGTCGTTCTGGGTGATCGGCCCGCTGCTGGCCCGCATGGGCGAGGCCAAAGTGTCGCTGCCCGGCGGTTGCGCCATCGGCACGCGGCCGGTCGATCTGTTCCTCGAAGGCCTGCAGGCGCTGGGCGCCGACATCGATGTCGACACCGGCTATGTGCTGGCCAAGACCAGGAATGGCCGCCTTGTCGGCAACCGCTATATCTTCCCGAAAGTCTCGGTCGGCGCCACCCATGTCCTGATGATGGCGGCGTCGCTGGCCAAGGGCGAGACGGTGCTGGAGAACGCCGCCTGCGAGCCCGAAATCGTCAACCTCGCCGAATGCCTCAACGCCATGGGCGCCAAGATCTCCGGCGCCGGCACGCCGACGATCACCATTGATGGCGTCGAATCGCTGTCGGGCGCGCGCGTGCGCGTCATCCCCGACCGCATCGAGACCGGCACCTATGCCATGGCTGTCGCCATGACCGGCGGCGACGTGGTGCTGGAAGGCGCCCGCCCCGAGCTGTTGCAGACCGCGCTCGACATCATTGCCCAGACCGGCGCCGAGATCACCCCGACCAATTCCGGCATTCGCGTGCGCCGCAACGGCGCCGGCATTGCGCCGGTCGACGTGACGACGGCGCCCTTCCCGGCCTTCCCGACCGACCTGCAGGCACAGTTCATGGGGCTGATGACCATGGCCAAGGGCAAGTCGCGCATCACCGAGACCATTTTTGAAAACCGCTTCATGCACGTGCAGGAACTGGCCCGTCTCGGCGCCCACATCACGCTGTCCGGCCAGACGGCGATCGTCGATGGCGTCGCCAAGCTGAAGGGCGCGCCTGTCATGGCGACCGACCTGCGCGCCTCGGTGTCGCTGGTCATCGCCGGCCTCGCGGCCGAAGGCGAGACCACGGTCAACCGCGTCTACCACCTCGACCGCGGTTTTGAGCGGCTGGAAGAAAAGCTGTCCAACTGCGGCGCCGTGATCGAGCGGATTTCGGCTTAAGCGCACGGCAGTTGCTCCAGACAAACAGGAGTCTGGTGCTGTCTTCATTCCCAGCCGACACACCAAACCCGAGGCGCTAGCCTCGGGTCGAGTTTGTGTCGCGGTTGCACGGACCGGAAAGACCGCCTAACAGAGGGCTGAAACCAACTTTCAGGTGTGCATTCGGCATGGCAGCCCTCAAACTCATTGCGCTCGACGATCAGGATCTGAGCATTGTCTCGGCCCATGTCCAGGACGCCGTGATGAAGGTCTCGGACCTCGAATATTTGCCTTCGGCCAAGCGTTTCGTGCTGACCATGAACCGCTTCGTCTGGGAGGCGAAATCCGGCCTGTTCAACCAGCACAATGAACGGCGCCAGGCGGTGCTGCATTTCGACCGCGTGCTCGGCGCCAAGACCAACGGCATCGCCCGCAACAGGCCGGCCGAGGTGCTGTCGCTCTTGGCAATCAGCTTTGTCGAGATCAGCAAGCCGGCCGGTATCGTCGAGCTGGTCTTCTCCGGCGGCGGCACGATCATGCTCGACGTCGAGTGCATCGAGGCGCGGCTGGCCGATATAGGCGGCGCCTGGGAAGCCACCTCGCGTCCGGTGCACAGGGGCTAAGCATGATCCCAAAAAGTGGATACCGGTTTTTGGAAAAGATCATGCTCCAACAAAGGGTTAGATCATGGTGAGATTTCAACCAAATCTCATCGTGATCTAGACGCAGCCGATGGCCATCACGCTCCGCCAGTCCGATGCCGGTTTCGAGCAGCGTTTCGCCGCCTTCCTGACCACCAAGCGGGAAGTCTCGGAGGACGTCGACACCGCCGTACGCGCCATTATCGCCAGGGTGCGTTCCGAAGGCGACGCGGCGCTGGTCGACTATACGTTGAAGTTCGACAAGGCCGATTTGAGCCAGGTCGGCATCGCCGTCTCCAGGGACGATATTGCTCAGGCCTACAAGCAAGCCGATCCGCAGACGGTCGAGGCGCTGAAGTTTGCCCGTGACCGCATCCGGTCTCATCACGAACGACAAATGCCCAGGGACGATCGCTATACCGATGCCGCCGGCGTCGAATTGGGGTCGCGGTGGACGGCGATCGAGGCGGTCGGGCTCTATGTGCCCGGCGGCACGGCGAGCTATCCGAGCTCGGTGCTGATGAACGCGGTGCCGGCCAAGGTGGCGGGCGTCGAGCGCATCGTCATCGTCGTGCCGGCGCCCGGCGGCATCATCAACCCGCTGGTGTTGGTGGCGGCCGATATGGCAGGCGTTTCAGAGATTTACCGCGTCGGCGGCGCGCAGGCTATCGCAGCGCTTGCCCATGGCACCGAAACGATAAAGCCGGTCGCCAAGATCGTCGGCCCCGGCAATGCCTATGTCGCCGCCGCCAAGCGGCAAGTGTTCGGCACGGTCGGCATCGACATGATCGCCGGCCCGTCGGAAGTGCTGGTGGTGGCCGACGGCAGCAACGATCCCGACTGGATCGCCGCCGACCTTTTGGCCCAGGCCGAGCATGACGTGTCGGCGCAATCGATCCTGATCACCGACGACCCTGCCTTCGGCAAAGCAGTCGAACAGGCGGTCGAGCGGCAGCTGCAGAGCTTGCCGCGTGCTGAAACGGCGGCCGCCAGCTGGCGCGATTTCGGTGCAGTGATCCTTGTGGACACAATCGACGCCTCGCTGCCGCTGGTCGACCGCATCGCCGCCGAGCATGTCGAGTTGGCAATCGACGACGCCGAGGGTTTCCTGGCCCGCATGCGCAATGCAGGCGCGGTATTTCTGGGACGCCATACGCCCGAAGTCATCGGCGACTATGTCGGCGGCTCCAACCACGTGCTGCCGACGGCGCGCTCGGCGCGCTTCTCGTCGGGCCTGTCGGTGCTCGATTTCGTCAAGCGCACCTCGATCCTGAAGCTCGGGCCGGAGCAGCTCAGGGCACTGGCGCCTGCGGCGATCGCGCTGGCCAAGGCGGAAGGGCTCGACGCGCATGGTCGCTCCGTCGCCATCCGGCTGAACATGTAGGCGGCGATGGCGGACGGCGATCCAACCCGCGCAAGACTGATCGACGTCGAACTCGACGAATCGATCGGCCGTTCGACGCCGGACGTCGAACATGAACGCGCGGTGGCGATCTTCGACCTGATCGAGGAAAACAGTTTTCGGCCGATCAATGACGATGGCACTGGGCCCTACCGGCTGAAGCTGTCGCTGGCCGAATCCCGGCTGGTGTTCGCGGTCGCGCGAGAGGATGGTGCTGCCGTCGTCACCCACATCCTTTCGCTGACGCCTCTGCGGCGCATCGTCAAGGACTACTACCTGATTTGCGAAAGCTACTACGACGCCATCCGATCCTCGACGCCGAGCCATATCGAGGCGATCGATATGGGCCGGCGCGGCCTGCACAATGAAGGCTCGCAGACGCTGATGGACCGGCTGGCCGGCAAGATCGACATCGACTTCGACACGGCGCGACGGCTGTTCACGCTGGTCTGCGTGCTGCACTGGCGGGGTTAGGATCGGGATGACGCTTCGTTGAATCGCCATCCTGATCTGACTCTTTGTTGGAGCATGATCTCAGGACAAAACTCTTCCCGTTTTGTCCGAGAAAACCGGTTTCCACTTTTCGGGATCATGCTCTAGTGGCTTCGGCGCCGCATTCGATCCTGTTTTTGTGCGGCATGAACGCCGTGCGCTCGCCGATGGCCGAGCAGCTGGCGCGGCGCATGCTGCCGCCGGCCACTTTCGTCGCCTCGGCTGGCGTGCACAGGGGCGAGCGCGACCCGTTCGTCGATGCGGTTCTGGCCGAAGAAGGCCTGACGCTGGGCGAGCGCCAGCCGCGCGACATGGACGATCTCGAGGACGACTATTTCGACCTGATCGTCACGCTGGCGCCGGAAGCCCACCATGCCGCGCTCGAACTCACCCGCTCGCTTGCCGTCGAGGTCGAATACTGGCCGATGCCCGACCCGACCGATGCCGGCGGCAGGCGCGAGCAGATCATGGCCAGCTATCGCGACGTGCGCGAACGGCTGAAAGCGCGTATTAGCCGCCGTTTTTTGCTTCCAGAGGCAAAAAACGCGGCGGATTAAGCGTGTTCACAAGCGCACGATTATCATATAGGTTCCGCCGAAATTCCGGCCTGGGCGCTCCAGGACGCCGGAACTGCAATCCAAGCAAAGGTATCGAATGCCGAAGGAAGAAGTCCTCGAGTTTCCGGGTATCGTGACGGAATTGTTGCCGAACGCGATGTTCCGGGTGAAGCTCGAAAACGAACACGAGATCATCGCCCATACGGCCGGCCGCATGCGCAAGAACCGCATCCGCGTTTTGACCGGCGACAAGGTCCTGGTCGAGATGACGCCCTATGACCTGACCAAGGGCCGCATCACCTACCGTTTCAAGTAACGGCCTGCCGGAAAGCCCGCGATGAGCAGTTTGCAGAAGCTGGTGCTTGCCTCGGGTTCACCGCGCCGGATCGAATTGCTGCAGCAGGCCGGCATCGAGCCCGATCGCATCTTGCCGGCCGATGTCGACGAGACGCCGCTGCGCGCCGAACATCCGCGCTCGCTGGCCAAGCGGCTGTCGAAGGAAAAGGCCGAGAAAGCGTTCGCCTCGCTGAAGAGCGAGGAAGACTATGCGCCAGGCTTCGTGCTGGCCGCCGATACGGTGGTTGCCGTCGGCCGCCGCATCCTGCCCAAGGCCGAGACGCTGGACGACGCCGCCAATTGCCTTGGGCTCTTGTCCGGCCGTTCGCACCGGGTCTATTCCGGCATCTGCCTGATCACGCCAGGCGGCAAACTGCGCCAAAGGCTGGTTGAATCCAGGGTGCGCTTCAAGCGGCTGCCGCGCGAAGAGATCGACGCCTACGTCGCGTCGGGCGAATGGCGCGGCAAGGCCGGCGGCTACGCCGTGCAGGGCCTGGCCGGTTCTTTCGTCGTCAAGCTGGTCGGATCCTACACCAACATCGTCGGCCTGCCGCTCTACGAGACGGTGGCGCTGCTTTCGGGCGAAGGCTTCAAGATCCACACCAACTGGCACACCGCGCGGCCATGAGCCTGGACGACAAGGTCACGCCGCTGCGCCCGAAGCGCCCCTGCCCCGAATGCGGCAAGCCATCGGCGCGCGACACCTATCCCTTCTGCTCGAAGCGCTGCAAGGACATCGACCTCAACCGCTGGCTGAAGGGCGCCTATGTCATCACCGCAAGGGATGACGAGGAGGAGAGCGACGAGCCGAAGTAGGGTTTGCGCGGCGCCGGCCGCGACAATTCCACTTGGCTGGCCTGCGCAATTGCTGCTTTGCCGACGCCGATCGAACCCCGTCATGTATCCGCGACAATTGCCCCGGAAAATCGGTGCTTAGGCGCTGGACAGGCCGGATTCCCGTGCTATAACCCACCCGCTTTCAAGGGGCGCCCACGGCGCTTTCCTGAAATCCGGTCCGCGATATTTCGTTTGCCGGCGAGGCCCAGATAGCTCAGTTGGTAGAGCAGCGGACTGAAAATCCGCGTGTCGGTGGTTCGAATCCGCCTCTGGGCACCATCTCTTTCCTGAAGAAATCAAGTACCTGACCTCGTAGGGGCGACTGCGCGCGGCTTCTTGAACTCGGGCCGCCGAGTGAGCCGATGTCCCTTCCGCACCCGAATTATGAACTTTCGGCGCGCACGGTCTCCACGCCCAGCGAGCCTGCGGGCAACGGCTGCAACAATTCGGCTTCCGGCTTCGTCAGATTGAGCCATGCGGACCAGTTCTCAGGCTGAAGCACCACGACCTGGCGATTATGATAGGGGGCGATATCGGGTCCAGGCTCGGTCGTCAGCATGGTGAAGGTCGGCGGCTTGTTGCCGACGGCTTCCCGCAGAGTCCTGCGATGGCCATGAACGGTGAGCCGTTCAGCGTGAAGCGATGCTTTGCCTTCGGATACTTCGTGCCTGTAAACTCGAAGAAGGCGGATGCCGGGACGAGGCAGCGTTTGCTGCTTGCGAATTGCCGGCCTTCGGAGCGGAAGTTGAACACTGGTCCGCCTTTTGGTCCGGCCGGTGGAAATCCGAACGTCATCGAAGTGAGTTCAACAACGCCGGTGCCGCCGGCGGCGCGCATGATCGGGGCCGGATCGTTGACGTGGATGTCGTCCGCCTGCGGCAGGTCAAGTTCGGTCTGGTGGGTCGGGATCTCGAGCGCCAGCGACTCCAGCATCCGGCAATATTCAGCCCAGAGAATATGCTGCTCATAGTCGTTGCACATAAAAGGCTCCAGGCCGGGCCACCAGTCTACGGCAAGCGAAGGGGCGATGAAAAGTGGTGGACGCTCATCCCTGACGGTCGCGCTCAACCAGGATATCGGCCTCGATCGCCGCATTGACGAAGGCCGCGCGGGCATAGTGCGCCTCTTTCAGACCTTCGAGAGCGCCAAGGCAGGCTTTGCGGGCGGCAACGTGGTAGCGGCCCGTCTTCACGGGCCAGCGGTTCATAAGGATGTCGGCGGCTTGTGCAACACGCTCCACCTTGTAGATCGTATTCTTGGACCCGCCGAGCGCGACGCGAACCGGCTCATCGAAATGCTGATCTTGCATGCTTTCCCTCCCGAACGCGACCGCAAGTCAATTCGGCAGAGCCAGTTCGGTTCCCACAGAGGCGATTTGCCAACACAAAAAACCCGACTGCCGAAATCACTTTGCGCGCATCGGCCAAATGGCGGATTTGATTTGCTTGGTGATCCCCTCTTCCTAGGGCAAACTGCCTGTCGGGGCTGCAGGAGGAGAAATGAGAGCACGCGCAGCTACGATCGGCGATCTCGAAAGTGTTTTCCGGGATTTGTCCAGGCGGATGTCGGACGAGTATGTGGCGGCCGGCAAGGACAGCAAAGCCGCCTACGACAATCTGATGATGAATTTGAAGGAAGGCCGCGCTCACGCGCTGGTCGAGGGCGACAAGACGGTGGCGATCATCGCCTGGCATGAGAACAGCGACGCCGCCGACACGCTGTTTGCCGCGCAGGAGGGTTTTTTCAGCGCCGCGACGGTCCGCTTCTGCCAGCGCCATATCCGCCATATCCAGGCGCTCGCCGGCAACCTTCCCATCCACTCGCGCAGCTGGCTGCAGCGGGCCGACGTCGCCAAATGGTTCCGCGTCATCGGCTATGTCGAACGCGGCCAGGAGAACGGCGCTACCGTGTTCGAATTGCCGCCGGCCCGGGCAGCGCAATCGGTGCGTGCCGCATAAGGCTGCGCACTGAGGGGTGCAGTCATGGAAAAGCCCACCGCCGAGAAAGCGATGGGCTGATATTAGCCTGCGATAGGCTCAAATATCGGGCTGATCGAGCGCCTCGAAAATCGCCTGTTCCAGCGAACCGAATTCTTCTTCGATCTCGCTGACCTCAAGGCCTAGATGGCGCGCATCCAAGGCAGCGCGGGTGGCCAGGGTTCGAGCCGTTGCCTTGTCGGCAGGCAGCTCGCCCGGCAGGCGCTCGTGTATCCAGCCATGCAGAAAATCAACACCGCGCTCGCTCATCGATTATCTTCCTGCGCTTCGAGGGCTAATTGCCTAAAACGATCCCGGAGGCGACGATCTGGGCCGTCACGCTGGTGAGCCTGCCTCGCTTCACGAGCGTCGGTTTTCCATAGATTTTCTTCATGACGTACCTTTCGCGACAGATCGCTCGTCAGCAACAACGTCTTTCGTGGGGCCGCGTTCCATGGCCGGCCGTTGAGCCGGACGCCCGGACACATCGCTTTCGAGGGCAGCTCTGGACTTTCGCTTCCGCGAACCCTTGGTGTTTGTGCAGCGTGTTGCGCCACCATCGCGCCGCGTGGCATCTGTCGCTGCCGCTCATTGTGATGCAAAACAGGATTATGGCGCAGTCGCCCAACAATGCCCGACAACCGGCCCCGGGAGCAGGCGTCAGCCTGAACCGGGCGCTTTCCAAGCTTGGCCTGTGTTCGCGCAAGCAGGCCGAGCTGTTGATCGCCGAGGGGCGCGTGCGGGTCGGCGGCAAGGTGGCGCGCGATCCGTCGCTGCGCGTCGACCTCAACCGTGATCGCATCAGTGTCGATGGCGAGCATGTCGTTGCCGAGGCCAAGGTCTACCTGATGGTCAACAAGCCGCGCGGGCTCGTCACCACCCGCGACGACCCGCAGCGGCGCGGCACCGTCTATGACTGCCTTGCCGGGCTCGACCTGCCTTTCGTGTCACCGGTCGGGCGCCTCGACAAGGCCAGCGAAGGCCTGCTGCTGATGACCAACGACACGCGCTGGGCCAACGGCCTGCTCGATCCGGCCTCGCATGTCGCCAAGACCTATCACGTGCAGATCGGTGCTGCGCCCGACGCGGCGATGCTGGCGCGGTTTCGCGACGGCGCTGATGTCGATGGCGAGTTGCTGACGGCGCAATCGATCGAGATGCTGCGCAGCGGCGGCCGCACCGCCTGGCTGGAGATCGTGCTCGATGAGGGCCGCAACCGCCAGATCCGCCGCCTGCTCGGCGCCTTCGATATCGAGGTGCTGAGGCTGGTCAGAGTGGCGATCGGCGGTTTGCTGCTGGGCGAGCTCGCCAAGGGCAAGGCACGGCATCTGACGGTAGAGGAATTGGCGCTGCTGGCAGGCTAGTGGCTGCTCTCGAACTTCGTCATTCTAGGGCGGAGCAAGGAGCGAAGCGACGCGGCGCAGACCCTAGAATCCATTCCGTGACGTCCACGCACTGCAACGGTGCAGAGCGACCTCAGTTTTGCAACCGCCTCAGCCTTTCGCGCGAAGTAACGGAATGGATCCTCGGGTCTGCGCGCGTCGCTGCGCTCCTTGCTCCGCCCGTGGATGACGAAGGGGTGGGCGCCTCACCTACTTCTGGTTCCACTTCCGTATCACCGGCTCGCTCAAATCATGCTCGTAGCCGAGGATGCTGATGCTGGCGGTGTCGAGCACGAAATGCGCGCCGCCCTCGGGCGGCAGGCCGAGCCAGCGCGCTGCCAGCACACGCAGGAAATGCGAGCTCGAAAACACCAGTACGTTGCCCTCGATGGCGCGCAGCCCGGCGATGATGGTGTCGGCCCTGGCGCCGACATCGGCGGCAGACTCGCCGCCGGGGCAGCCGTCACGGAACAACTGCCAGCCGGGGCGCTCAGCCAGAATCTCCTTCGTCTTCACGCCCTCATAGGCGCCATAGTCCCATTCCTGCAGATCGTCCTTCTTCACGGCGGCAGCGCCGAAGCCCGCCAGCATGCAGGTGTTGAAGGCGCGCTGCGATGGGCTCGACCACACCGCCTTGACGGACAGGCCCTTGAGCCGGTCGGCCACGCCACGCGCGGCCGCCTCGCCCGCCGCCGTCAGCGGTATGTCGGTGCGGCCGGTGTGTTTGCCCGACGCGCTCCATTCGGTCTCGCCGTGACGGACGAGGTAGATTTCGGGATACGCACTGCTCATTTGGCCGGCCTTTCGATTCTGGGCGTGCGCAACAATCCCGGACCGGCGGCAATCCGTCAAACCTCTTATCGGGCCACTTGTCGGGCCGCTTGTCAGGCCGCGATGTAGGCGGTCTTCTTCCTGAGATAGGCGTCGAAGCCATATTTGCCGTCTTCGCCGCCAAGGCCGGAGTTTTTCCAGCCGGAATGAAAGCCTTGGACCATCTCGCCGCAGGTGCGGTTGATGTAGAGTTCGCCAAAGGCGCTTTCGCGGTTGAAGCGCATGACGCGCTTGAGGTCAGCGGTGAACAGATAGGCGGAGAGGCCCAACGCCGAATCATTGGCGAGCACAAGCGCCTCGTCGAAATCCTTGACCCGCATCACTGGCACGACCGGCCCAAAGATCTCGTTTTGCATGATCGGCGCCTTGTTGGAGGGCGCCAGCATGACCGTCGGCTCGAACCAATGACCCTTGGCAAAGACATTGTCGCTGAGCCGGCGGCCGCCGGTCAGTATTTCGGCGCCGCCGGACACCGCCTCGTCGACCATCGCCGCCACCTTTTCCAGTTCTGGACGGCTGATCTTGGGGCCAAGGTCGACCTCGCGCAGAGGATTGCCGACGGTGAGCGCGGCCGCCCGCGCGACGAAGGCTTCGAGGAAGCGATCGGCGATCTTCGCGTGCAGATACATACGCTCGTTGCAGGTGCAGATCTGGCCGCAATTGGTGAAGCGCGCAATGATTGCGGCATCGACTGCGGCGTCGATATCGGCATCGTCCATGACGATGAACGGCGCCTTGCCGCCGAGCTCGAGGCGGATGACTTTCAGGCTCTCGGCCGCCGCCGCAAATATCTCGCGCCCCGCCCGCACGCTGCCGGTCATGGTCACGACGTCGGAGAGCGGACTGCGCACCAGCGCATCACCGACATCACGGCCGGTGCCGCTGACAATGTTGACGACGCCGGCCGGAATGCCGGCCTCCTCGCAGAGGCGGCCGATCTCGATCAGCGAGAGCGGCGTCAGCTCGTGCGACTTGAGCACGATGGTGTTGCCGGCCGCCAGCGCCGGGCCGAGCTTTCGGCCGGCGAGCGCCACCGGATAGTTCCAGGCGGTCAGCCCCACCACCACGCCGTAAGGCACGCGCCGGATCCAGATCTCCTCGCCGGCATTGTCCGAGGGGATGATATCGCCTTCGATGCGCCGGGCGCTGTCGGCGGCAAACTCTATGAAGCCGATGGCGCCACCGACTTCGCCGCGCGCCTGGGCGATCGGCTTGCCCTGTTCGAGCGTGATGATGCGGGCGATCGTCTCGCGGTCGCGGTCGAGCAGGCAACACAGCCGGCGAAGCATGCGGGCGCGCTCGATCGGCGGCAGCGTCGCCCAGGCCGGCTGCGCGGCACGGGCCGCCGCCAGCGCGTCCTCGGCATCGCCTGATGTGCCCTCGGGCACCGTGCCGACCAGCTCCTCGGTGGCCGGGCTGTGCACGGCGATCGTGCGCGTCGCCTGGCCGAGCGTCCAGCGGCCGCCAATGTACATCTTGCCCTCGACGGGCAAGCCGGTCTGCGCGGTCATTCTTGATTATCTCCGATTCAATGAGACGGCCAGGATGATGACGATGCCCTTGACGATCTCCTGGATGGTCGTGGAGAGGCCGAGCACCACCAGGCCGAAGGCGAGGATGCCGATGAAGATGGCGCCGACGACCGAGCCGATCACCGAGCCGCGGCCGCCGAACAGGCTGGTGCCGCCGATGACGACGGCGGCGATGACATTGAGCTCGAGCCCGACGCCGACGCTGGGATTGCCCGCCGAGGCGCGCGCCGCCAGCATGTAGCCGGCAAAGGCGGCGCAGGCGCCGCAAATAGCGAAGGCCAGCACCTTGGCGCGATCGACATCGATGCCCGAGAAGCGGGCCGCGGCCTCGTTGCCGCCGGTGGCGGCCATGCGGCGGCCGATCACCGACAAATGCAGCACATAGATGCCGGCAAGGGCGAAGACAACGGTCCACCAGACTGCCGCCGGCAGGCCGAGCAAGGTGCCATTGGCCATGATCTTGCCCAGCGTGCGGTCGCCGATCGGCACCGGCAGCGAATCGGTCAGCGTCAGTGCCGTGCCCGACAGGATGCTGAGCATGCCCAGCGTCGCCAGGAAGGAGGGAATGCGCAGCCGGGTGACAATCAGGCCGTTGGCCAGCCCGATCAGCGCGCCGAAGCCGGTCATCACCGGTATCGACAGCCACGGATTGATCCCGGTCTGCATCAGCATGGCGCCGACCATGGCCGACAGGCTGGCGAGCGCGCCCACCGACAGGTCGATCTCGCGGCACATGATCACCATGGTCATGCCGACCGCCATGATCGACACCACGGCGGTGATGCGGCCGATGGCGTTGGCCGTCGCCAGCGAAGCGAAATTGGGCGCATGCAAGATGAAGAACAGCGTGATCAGCCCGAAGACGACGAAGGTGATGTGGTCGCGCGCCAGGCGCTTTGCCTTTTGCCAGCCGGCAGCGCCTTTGGGCGCGGCGGCATCGGCGATGGAGACGGTGTTGGTCATGCGGCCTCCGGGGAATTGGCAAGCTGTTGCAGCACGGTGCGGATTTCTTCCTCGCCACGTGGCGTGGTCTCGCCCGGCACGAGCCGGCCATCGACCATGTAGATCAGCCGGTCGGCGAGACCGGCCAGTTCATCGAGTTCCGAGGTGATCAGCAGCACCGCCATACCCTTTTCGGCGGCACGCAGCACAAGCGCCCGCATCTCCGCCTTGGCGTTGATGTCGACGCCTGCTGTCGGCTCGTCGAGGATCAGCAATTTCGGATCGCTGGCAAACCATTTGGCGAACACCACCTTCTGCTGGTTGCCGCCGGAGAGCTCGGAAACCTCCTGTCCCGGCTCGCGGCAAGCAATGTGCAAGGCATCGCGGAAGCTGAAGAACATTTCGGTCTCGCGCCGTCGCGACAGAACGCCCGGCCAGCGCGACTGCAGGTCGCCAAGGTTGGGCAGCGCCACATTGGCCGCCAGGCTGTGCTGGGCGACCAGGCCCTCGGCGCGGCGGTCCTCCGGCACCAGCGCCATGCCGGCGCCGATCCGTGGCGGCGTCGCCAGCATGCCGATTTCGCGCCCACCAAGCCTGATGCTGCCGCGCGCATCGGGGATCAGCCCGAACAGCGCTTTGGCGAGCGTCGACCGGCCGCTGCCGACCAGGCCGGCGATGCCGACGATCTCACCCGCTTGTATCGAAAGGCCGACGTCGCGCAGCTTTCGCGCGCTGGTCAATCCCTTGACCTCGAGCATGGTCTTGCCGGGCTCGCGCGTCGAGCGGGCCACCGTTGCCGAGGCCGTCGAGCGTGCCATCAGTTTCGACACTTCGGGAATGGTGATCTCGCCGACGGCGAAGGGTCCCTGGATGCGGCCGTCCTTGATGAGGCTCAGCCGGTCCGCCACCCGAAAGATCTCCGACATGCGATGGCTGATGTAGACGATGCCGATTCCGGTGCCGCGCAACTGGGCAATGGTGGCGTGCAGCACGTCTTCCTCGCGCACGGTGAGCGACGATGTCGGCTCGTCCATGACGATCACCGATGCGCCGCGCGACAGCGCCTTGAGTATCTCCACCTGCTGGCGGGCGGCGAAGGGCAGATCCTCGATGCGCGCGTCGGGGTCGAGCGCAAAGCCCTGCCTTTCTATCAGCGCGGTTGCTTCGCGCCGGATGCGGCGGCGGTCGATGCGGCCGCCAAACAGCAGCGGCTCACGGCCGAGAAAGAGATTGTCGGCGACGCTCATCGCCGGCACCAAGCTCAACTCCTGGAAGATCATCGCGACGCCCGCTTCGAGCCGGTCGCGGGTCGAAGTGGCGAGCAGCGGTTCGCCGCGCATCAGGATCGTGCCTTCATCGGCCTTGCGGACGCCAAGGAGCACTTTCATCAGCGTGGATTTGCCGGCGCCATTCTCGCCGAGCAGCGCATGAACCTCGCCAGCGCGAACCTCGAAGTCGACCGTGTCCAGCACGGTGTTGGCGCCGAACCGCTTGACGATGCCGCGCATCGAGACCAGCGCGGCTTGAGGGTTGGCGGCAACGGACATAGCGGTCCTCGAAGCAAGGAGGGCGGCGGCACGATCCGCCGCCCGGATCGCGGGATCAGTAGCAGGCGCCGGCGCAAGCCTTGACGACATCGTCCGGCACGTCCTGCTTGGTCACCTGCTTGAGGGCCGAGAGCAGGTTGGCCTTCTTGACCCGCAACGACGGCAAGGAAATGTAGGGCGGCACTTTCTTGCCGAGCAAGGCGGCCGCACCAGACTGCGCCTCGGCTATGCCGAGATCGTAGGGCAGTTGCGCGCCGATGGCGACGATCTGGTCGCGGGCTATATAGAGCGCACTGTCCGGCCCCAGATCGTTGGTGGTGACGACGAGGTCGTTGCGGCCGAGCGACTCGGCGCCGGCCAGCGTCTGCATTGCAGGGTCGCCCCACACCGCGAAGATGCCCTTGATGTCGGGATGAGCGGTGAGCATGGCGACAGCCTTGTCATAGGCCTCGCGCGGCTGGGTGAATTTTTCGCGCGCCGCCACCGTGACGCCGGGATGGGCAGCCACCGACTTTTCGAAGCCGGCAACGCGGGCCGCGATCGAATAGTAGGATTCCTGGATGTAGGTCATCAGGCCGACTTCACCCTTGCCGCCAATCGCCTTGATCAGCTCGTCGGTGGCGAATACCGCGTTCTGCTCATTGTCGGACGCCACCACGGTGACATAGTCCTTGCCCGGCTCCATGCCGTAGGCAACGTTGTCCATGAAGACGATTTTCACACCGCTCTCGGACACCCGCTTGTAGGTGTCGGCCTGGCCCTTGGGGTCGATCGGCACGGAGAAGATCAGGTTGACCTTCTGGGCGATCATGCCCTCGAGCTGGTCGGCCTGGGCAGTCGGCGCCTGCTTGGCGTCGGTGACCGCCACGACCTTGATGCCATACTCCTCGAGCGTCTTCTTCAGCGCCTCGACCTGCAATGTGTTCCAGGGCGAGTCCATGGCCTGCATGGCAATGCCGGCGGTGAAATTGCCGGCCTTCAGCGTTGCCAGTTCTTCCGCGGTGAAGGTCAAGGACGCAGCCGGGCTCGCCGGTGCGCCATCGGGATAACCGACCACCGGCTGGCCCGTCGGCGAGAGCGGCAGAGGCACCATGAGTTCAGCGGCCTCGGGCGGCAGGTCGCCAGCAAAGGCCGGGGCGGCGATGGGCGAAGCCGAAAGCAATAGAGCAAGCGCGAGTGGACGAAGGCGAGACGGTCTGGTCACGAGTGTTCTCCGTATTGTTCCCCTGAACGGTTGATTCCGCTGCAGTTTTTCAAAGAAAATATTGCGGTAGATCCTTCTGAAGGCGGCGCAGCTCGCCTTCGTTGTAGCGAATGTGATGGGCGATGGTGTTGGCCGCCTTGCGCGGCCGCCCCGCTTCGATTTCGTCGACAACCATCGAGTGCTCGGCATAGGAAATCGCCAGGCGGCCGGGACGCGGCAGGCCGAGCCGGCGCACCCGCACGAGATGGAGCCGCGCCGCCGCGATCTGATCCCACAGCCCTGGCAATCCGGCGAGTTCGGCCAGCATGCGGTGAAACGCATCGTCGGCTTCATGGAAGCCGTCGACATCGCCGGCGGCGACGAGTTGCACCTGCTCGGCGAGCTGGTTGCGCAGCGCCGTCACCATTGCAATCTTCGGATGGGAGGCGAGCTCATGCACGACCTGCGCCTCGACAGCGCTGCGCAGGAACGAGCTCTCGATCACGTCGGCCGGCGAGATGCGCGAGACGTAGGAATTGACCTGCGGGATGACGGTGACCAGCCCGAGCCCAGCCAGACGGTTGATCGCATCGGTCACCGGCTGGCGCGATACGCCGAGCTCCCTGGCGATGTCGTCCTTGAGCAGCAGATCGCCCGGCCGGCGATCGACGCGGACGATGGTCTTCAGCAGTGCTTCGAACACGAACTCGGCGCGGCTGCGGCGCGCCGAAGCATCGATCGCGACGTCATCGTCATCTTCGTTTGCAGCCATTTCAGTGCCCTTTGCCTGGGGGTCGATGGCCACAGGCTAAGCACCAATATCGGTACAATCAAGCTGATTTTTGCCTATTTATTCAAATCAGCGGATACGCAATTCGTTATCATATTGTTTTTATTATATATTATTTTTTGATTGAGCTGTACTAAAATTTCAGTTTGCGACCTGTTCGGTTTCCACATATGGATACGAGGCGGCGTTCGGCGCGAGAAACCCCACTATTTCGGGATTCTCGTCAGCCGACCGCTGTCATGAGGGCGAAAGCAAAAATTTTAGTACGAGGCGTCGATGCTGTTGCGGAATGATCCTGTCGGGGCCTTTGTGGACTATCCGCCAATCCCGGTGGCGTACGCCAAGGCAGGACCGCTGGCCGGCCTGACGCTGGCGGTGAAGGATCTTTACGACGTCAGCGGCTATCCCACCGGCGGTGGCCATCCATTGCGGCGCGACTGGAGCGGTGGCAAGCCCGATACGGCGTCGGCGGTCCAGGCATTGCTGAACGCTGGAGCCCGGTTTATCGGCAAGACCCACACCGATGAGTTCGCCTATTCGATGAATGGCGAAAATCCGCACTACGGCACGCCGGTCAACCCGCGCGCGCCTGGCCGCATCCCCGGCGGGTCGTCGTCAGGCTCGGCAGCGGCGGTGGCGGCCGGCCTTGCCGATATCGCACTCGGCACCGATACTGGCGGCTCGATCCGGCTGCCCGCTTCCTATTGCGGGCTGATCGGGCTGCGACCGACGCATGACCGCATCGACACCCATGGCCTGCAACCGCTGGCGCGCAGCTTTGACACGGTCGGCTGGTTCGCGCGCGACATCGACGTCTATCAGACCGTGGCGCAGCTGCTGCTGCCGACAGCAGATCGACCGCCGATCACCCGCCTCTTCGTCGCCACGGATATTGCCGGTTATGTGCTGGACGAAGCCGGGCGCCACGCCTTCGAGGCAGCGCTCGACCGCCTCGCGGAAATCATTGAGGTCGCGGATGGCGTGACCGTTGCGCCGGATGGTTTCGATGCCTGGCGACCCATCTTTCGCACCATCCAGGCCTATGAGGCCTGGATGGACCATGGCGCCTGGATCAGCGAATACCGCCCGGATCTCGGCGACGGGGTGAGGGAACGCTTTGCCTGGGCTGCCAACGTTTCCAGGACAGACTACGCGATGGCTGTCGCTGCCAAGGCGACAGTCGGGCGACGCCTCGCCTCTCTCGTGCCTCCAGGCAGCGCCCTGGTCTTTCCGACGGCACCTTCGGTGGCCTTGCCGCTCGGCATGGCCGGAAGCGATCTTGAAGCCTATCGCGCGCGGTCGATCTCGATGCTCTGCTCGGCGGGACTGAGCGGATTGCCGCAGGTCTCGATGCCGGTCGCCGAGATAGAGGGCCTGCCCTTCGGAATTTCCCTGCTCGGCGCACCAGATTCCGAATTGTCATTGCTGGCTCTGTGCCGGCGGATGATGGAACTGGACGAGACTGACCGTCTCGGAAGAAAAAAGCCGCAACCGGCGAACCGGCTGCGGCCTTGAGGTCGAACGCCTTGGGAGATCAGGCGGCCTGGAGGTCGCCCGACAGTGCGAGGTCCGCTTCCTCGGACAATGTGCCGGCCATCGCGGCGGCGAATTTCTGCTGGTCGAGTTCACCTTCCCAGCGCGCCACGACGATGGTCGCCACCGCATTGCCAACGAAGTTGGTCAGCGCGCGGCATTCCGACATGAAGCGGTCGACACCGAGGATCAGCGCCATGCCGGCGACCGGAACCGTCGGCACCACCGAGAGCGTCGCCGCCAGCGTGATGAAGCCGGCGCCGGTGATGCCGGCGGCACCCTTGGAGCTCAGCATGGCGACGAGCAGCAGCAGGATCTGGTCGCCATAGGTGAGCGGCGTGTCGGTCGCCTGGGCAATGAACAGAGCAGCCAGCGTCATGTAGATGTTGGTGCCGTCGAGGTTGAAGGAATAGCCGGTCGGGATGACCAGGCCGACCACCGAACGGTTGCAGCCGGCGCGCTCCATCTTGGCCATCAGGCCGGGAAGAGCGGCTTCCGAGGACGAGGTGCCGAGCACGAGCAGCAGCTCTTCCTTGATGTAGCGGATCAAAGCGAGGATCGAGAAGCCGTTGTACCAAGCGACAGCGCCAAGGACGACCAGCACGAAGAGCAGCGACGTCAGGTAGAAAGTGCCGATCAGAAAGGCGAGGTTGGCGATGGCGCCGATGCCGTATTTGCCGACGGTGAAGGCCATGGCGCCGAAGGCGCCGATGGGGGCGGCCTTCATCAGGATGGCGACCAGGCGGAAGATCGGCGAGGTCAGCGCCTGCAGGAAATCGACGACCGGGCGGCCGCGCTCGCCGACCAGAGCGAGCGAAATGCCGAACAGCACCGAGAAGAACAGCACCTGCAGGATGTCGCCCTGCGCGAAGGCGCCGGTGATGGTGTCGGGGATGATGTTGAGGAGGAAGCCGACGATGGTCGTGTCATGCGCCTTCTCGGTGAAGGTCGCGACCTTCGTGGGATCGAGCGTTGCCGCATTGATGTGCATGCCGGCGCCCGGCTGGACGACGTTGGAAACGACCAGGCCGACAACCAGCGCCAGTGTCGAGAACACCAGGAAATAGATCATCGCCTTGCCGGCGACGCGGCCGACCTTTTTCAGGTCGGAGACGCCGGCAATGCCGGTCGTCACCGTCAGAAAGATGACCGGCGCGATCACCATCTTGACCAGTTTGATGAAGGCATCGCCAAGCGGCTTCAGCGAAGCACCGAGTTCGGGATAGAAATGACCGAGCAGGACGCCGGCGGCGATCGCCGTCAGAACCTGCACGTAGAGATGCCGGTAAAAGGGTACCTTGCCGCGCGGTTCGGCGGCAGCGAATGCTGGCTGCATGACGTCCTCCATGGCGCCCCGATCGAAAGCTCGACCTCCCGGGGCAAGTTTGTTTTGACCTCCAGCAGCCTCGCGACTGCTGAGCAGGTCATTGCAACTGCCGTGCCAGACTGAACGGCAAGCCTCCACCTTTGATTTTGTTGACTGTTTTTTGACATCGAGCCCGATGACGTCTGAGCGGAAGTGCGGACATCCGCATGAGCGAATTGTGCTTTGTGCGAAATCATGCACAAATAGGCGATGCTGCAACGTCCTGCCGCGGTCCTGTCGCCGACGCCCGAGCAACTCGGCAAACGTGCGCGCCGTGCCTGGCTGCTGTTTGCGACAATAGCGCTTGTGATCGTGGCGACGGCGCTCACCGGCGCCGGCCTTTATGCGCGCCGTGCCGAGGTCGCAACACTGGCGGCGCAAGGCCGCACCGACGCCAATCTGAAGGTTGCGCTGCTGCGCGCGGTGCTGGAAAGCCCGCGGGCGCTGCCGCTGCTTTTGTCGGAAGACCAGCAGGTGCACGACGCCCTGCAAAACAAGGGCGCAGTCGCGATCGACGTGCTCAACCGCAAACTCGAAGGGCTGGTCTCCGGCACCAAGGCTTCGGTGCTTTACGTCACCGGCGTCGACGGGTTCGCAATCGCTTCCAGCAACTGGCGCGAGGCAACCAGCTTCGTCGGCAACGACTATGGCTTCCGTGCCTATTTCTCCGGCGCCATGCAATCCGGAACCGCCGAGTATTTCGCCCTCGGCAACACCAGCAAGCGTCCCGGCCTCTACATTTCGCGGCGTGTCGGCAATGCGGCCGCACCGCTCGGCGTCGTCGTCGTCAAGATGGAGTTCGACCAGCTCGAGGCCGACTGGCACGAGGCCAACCGTCCGGCCTATGTCAGCGACGACCATGGCGTCGTGCTGATCACCAGCGTGCCGTCCTGGCGTTTCATGACCACCGCGCCGCTGGCCGGCCCCGTGGCTGCCGCCATCCGGAGCAGCCAGCAATTCGGCAACGCGCCGTTGATCCCGTTGCCGATCACGCGCCCCGAGGCATTGAGCCCTGACGTATCGATGGTCCATGCGATAACGCCGGGCGGCAGCGATGCCGAATATCTGAGGCTTTCGACACTGGTCCAATCGACGCCATGGCGGCTCGACTATCTCGTCCCGGCCGAGGCGCCGATCGCGGCCGCGGTGCGTGAAATGCGGCTCTTGGCACTGGGCGTGGTGGTGCCGCTGCTGGCGCTGGCCGGCTATCTCCTGTGGCGCCGGCAGTCGGCGCAGATGCGCATTGCGGCCGAACACGCAGCACGCATCGAGCTCGAACGCCGTGTCGTCGAGCGCACGCATGACCTCAGCCTCGCGCGCGACCGGCTGCAGGCCGAGATCACCGATCACCGCAGCACCGAGGCCAAGCTGCAGGTGATGCAGCAGGAGCTGGTGCAGGCCAACCGTCTGGCGACCCTCGGGCAGGTTGCCGCCGGCGTCGCGCATGAGATCAACCAGCCGGTGGCAACGATCCGCGCCTATGCCGACAATGCGCGTGTATTCCTGGAGCGCAAGCAAACCGCCTCGGCTGAAGAGAACCTTGGCGCGATTGCCGCGCTGACGGAGCGTATAGGCGGCATTACCGAGGAGTTGAAGGTCTTTGCCCGCAAGGGTCGCACGGCAGCCGAACCGGTCGAATTGCGCGGCGTCATCGAAGGCGCAGTGGTGCTGCTGCGAAGCCGCTTTGCCGGCCGGCTGGACGCGCTTGACATCACGCTGCCGCTGCCGACGCTCAAGGTGATGGGCAACCGGCTGCGGCTCGAACAGGTTCTGATCAACCTTTTCCAGAATGCGCTGGAGGCGCTGGATGGCCGCGACGACGCCAAGGTGCAGGTGTCGGCGGAGGAGACGGCGGACGGCGTGGCGCTTGCCGTCGCCGACAATGGACCAGGCATTTCGCCCGCTATCCTCAAATCCTTGTTCACGCCGTTCAACACGTCGAAGGAAAAGGGCCTCGGCCTCGGCCTCGTCATCTCGCAGGACATCGTCGCCGATTATGGCGGACGCATCGAGGTGGCGAGTGGCAGAGACGGCACGCGCTTCACCGTTCACCTCGCCAAGGCCCAATGATGGACACGGTCATCCTGATCGACGACGATAGCGAATTGTTGAGAGCCACGCGGCAGACGCTGGAACTGGCCGGTTTTTCGGTGTCGGCCTTTGCGACTGCCGCCGAGGCGCTGTCCGGGCTCGACACCAATTTTCCCGGCGTGGTGGTGTCCGACATCAGAATGCCGGGGATCGACGGCCTGCAGCTCTTCGACCGCGTCTTGCAGCTCGATCCTGATATCCCGGTGATCCTGGTTACCGGGCATGGCGACATCGCGGTTGCGGTCAAGGCGATCAAGGACGGCGCCTACGACTTCATCACCAAGCCTTTCGCCGCCGACCGGCTGGCGCAAAGTGTGGCGCGGGCGGCCGAAAAGCGCCGCCTGGTGATGGAGAACCGCCTCTTACGCGAAAATGCCGAGCAGGCGCAGGACGGGCTGCCGCTGATCGGCCAGACGCCGGCCATGGAGCGGCTGCGTCGGACGCTGCGGCAAATCGCCGACACCGATGTCGACGTGCTGGTGACCGGCGAGACCGGCTCCGGCAAGGAGGTGGTGGCCAGCCTGCTGCACCGCTGGAGCCGACGCGCCAAGGGCAATTTCGTGGCGCTGAATTGCGGCACGCTGCCGGATACGGTGATCGAGAGCGAACTGTTCGGCCACGAGGCCGGCGCCTTCACCGGTGCGCAGAAGAAGCGCATCGGCCGCATCGAGCATTCGAGCGGGGGGACTTTGTTCCTCGACGAAATCGAAAGCATGCCGGCTTCGACCCAGGTGCAGATGCTCAGGGTGCTGGAAATGCGCGAGGTGACGCCGCTCGGCACCAACGAAATCCGGCCGGTCGATCTGCGGGTCGTCGCCGCCGCCAAGGTCGACCTCGGCGATCCGGCCCAGCGCGGCGCCTTCCGCGAGGACCTCTATTACCGGCTCAACGTGGTGACGATCTCGATCCCGCCGCTGCGAGAACGCCGCGATGACGTGGCGCTTTTGTTCTTCTACTTCGCCGAGCGCGCCGCCGCCCGCTTCCGCCGTCAAATGCCGGCCGTGCCTGCTTCGGTGCACCGTTATCTCAGCCAGCATGACTGGCCGGGCAATGTGCGCGAACTCGCACATTTCGCCGAGCGTTTCGTGCTCGGGCTGGAGGAAGCGGCGCAAGCGCCGCCTTCCGCCGCGGTGGAGTCGGATGACGCCAGCTCGCTGCCGGAACGGCTGGAACGCTATGAGGCCGATGTGATCCGCGAGACACTTGGCCGCAATGACGGCGATGTCCGGCGAACGATCGAGGCGCTCGGCATCCCGCGCAAGACCTTCTACGACAAGCTGCAGCGGCACGGCATCGTGCGCAGCGATTTTTCGAGGTAAATCAGGGATGTGAACCATAGAGCGGTTTGCCGTTTCACCGAAACGGCGAACCGCTCTATCTCTTTGTTTCTGCGCAATTCCGGACGGAAAACCGCTCACACTTTTCCTAGAATTGCTTTAAAGCGTGGCGGATTTTGCGACCCTGCCCGAAAAAACCGTGGCAAGTCGGCATCAGAAGGTGTTGAACACCGCATCGGCCGCCTTCGGCAAGGCGCGATCCGGTTGCGCTCGGCAGATGTTGATGATTTGTTGCCGGTCAGCGGAGAATGAGTGATGCGAGAACCTGTCGGTCAAGATGAATATGGGTCGACGAATCCCTTCGATCCGGACGATCTGCCGAATTTGAACGCGATCGGCCCGGCCATGGGTGGTGGCAACGATTTCGAAAAATACGCCGTTGCCGTGATCATCGTGTTCGGCGCGCTGATCATTGGCGGGCTGATGGCTGCTTCCATGGCCTTCGGCCACCGCAACGGCTTCCTGTTCGCGCTTGGCGGCGCGACCGCAGCCTGGATATCGGGCAATGCACTGCTGCTCGACCGGCCGCGCATCTACGCGCTGTTCGTTGGCATCGCGGCGCTGATGCTGGTGGGGTCGACCCTCACACTCGTCTTACCCTGATCTAATACCCAAGAGCCTCGCCGGATGCGGCGCGGCTGTCGATGGCGCCGTTGTAGCGGGCGCCGCCGCCCTTCTCGATTTCCGCCAGGCTCTTGCCGCCGACCAGAATGCCGGCCGCCTGGCCCCATGTCTGCTTGGCGACATCGAGATGGTAGCCCATGCCGGCCAGCAGTTTTTCGGTGTCGGGCGACAGGCCGAACGGTTCGACCGAGATGGTGTCGGGCAGCCATTGGTGGTGGATGCGCGGCGCGTCGATCGCCTCCTGGATGTTCATGCCGTGGTCGATGACGTTGATAATCGCCTCCAGCGTGATGGTGATGATGCGCGACCCGCCGGGGCTGCCGATGACCATGAACGGCTTGCCGTCCTTGGCCACGATGGTCGGGCTCATCGATGACAGCGGCGTCTTCCTCGGCTGGATGGCGTTGGCCTCGCCCTGGACCAGACCATAGAGATTGGGCACGCCGGGCTTCTGGGTAAAATCGTCCATCTCGTTGTTGAGCAGGATGCCGGTGCCGTCGGCGACGACGCCGGCGCCGAACGAGCCGTTCAGCGTGTAGGTGACGGCGACCGCATTGCCGTCATTGTCGATGATCGAATAGTGCGTGGTCTCCTTCGACTCGCCAAAGCCCTTCGGCATCAGGTCCTGCGAGACGCCGGCGCGGAACGGATCGATCTTGGCTCGGATATCCTTGGCGTAGGCCTTGTCGAGCAGTTTCGAGACCGGATTGTCGACGAAATCGGGATCTCCGAGCGCCGAATTGCGGTCGACATAGGCGTATCGCATCGCCTCGACCATGACATGCACCGTCTCGGCCGAACCGGCGCCGAGATAGGACAGCGGATAGCCTTCCAGCACGTTGAGGATTTCGCAGATGATGACACCGCCGGAGCTTGGCGGCGGCGAGGATGTGATCTCGTAGCCACGATAGGTGCAGCTCACTGGCTTCAGTTCGCGCACCGCATATTGCTCGAAATCGGCCTTGGCCAGAATGCCGCCCTTGGCGCCGCTCGCCTTGACGATGGCATCGGCAATCGCGCCTTTGTAGAAGGCATCGGCGCCTTTCTCGGAGATCGCGACAAGCGATGTGGCGAGGTCCGGCTGCACCAGCCGCTCGCCGATGCCATAGGGCTTGCCATCTCTGAGGAAGATCGCGGCCGCGGCCGGGTCCTTGGCCAGACGGTCGGCGTTGGCAGCCAGCGTGGCGGCGTCGCCCTGATTGAAGATGAAACCGTCCTTGGCCAGCGCAATCGCCGGCGCCATCAGGTCTTGGCGCGACAGCGTGCCATACTTCTCGCGCGCCATCTCGAAGCCGGCGACGGAGCCGGGCACGCCGACAGCGAGGTAGCCGTCGAGGCTGGCGCCCTTCACCGGCTTGCCATCCTTGTCGAGATACATGGTCTTGGTCGCCGCCAGCGGAGCGCGCTCGCGAAAGTCGAGGAAAGTCGATTTGCCATCCTTGAAGCGGATGGTCATGAACCCGCCGCCGCCAATATTGCCGGCATCGGGATAGACGACAGCCAGCACATAGCCGACGGCGACCGCGGCATCCACAGCATTGCCGCCCTTCTTCAGCACCTCGACCCCGGCTTCCGATGCGAGATGCTGGGCGGTGACCACCATGCCGTGCTCACCCTTCACGGGTTGTGGCGAAGCGGCGAAGACGGCGGCGGATGGTGTGAACGCAAGCGCGAGTGAAAGGGTGACGCCAATCAGCGTCCGGCGGGTCAAGGGCATGGCGGTGCTCCTGGTGGCGGGTACGCCTAGGAAAGACCAGTCGGATGGATGAGTCCAATCAATAGTGACGGTCGGCGTTCCGTCACACCCCTCTCTGTCCTGCCGGACATCTCCCCCGCAAGGGGGGAGATTAGCAGCCTTGGCCACGGCGCTTTTCCTGCAAGATTGATAGTTGGCGAAAGCAGGAATCACGGCCGATCTCCCCCCTTGCGGGGGAGATGTCCGGCAGGACAGAGAGGGGTGCTCAAGCGCAAGCGATGGAGCGTCTAGACAATCCCACCAGAACCGCCCGCCACAGCCGGCCGTTCCGCCGCTACCTTCTCCCGGTATCCCGCCGCACGGTACGCCGCGACCGGATCGATGGCGCCCCCGGTCCTCAGCCGCGCCATGGCCAGGATCGGCTCGACATCGGTGCGGTAGGCCGCCTTCAGGGTCTGCGTCGCCATCAGCGCGTCATTGCCGTCCTGGAATCCTTCCAGCGCCTTGCGATCGACCAGCAGCGCCTGGGCGTAGGCGCGCTGCACCTCGACTGCCGACAGCATCAGGCTTTCGATCGGGTCCGTGACGTTGTGGCTCTGGTCGAGCATGTGGGCGGGGTCGAAGCCTTCGGCGCCCGAAAGCTCGGCATCGACCAGTTCATTGAAGACCAGGAACAGCCGGTAGGGGTCGATCGAGCCGGCGTCGAGATCGTCGTCACCATATTTGGAATCGTTGAAGTGGAAGCCGCCGAGTTTCTTGAACTGGATCAGCCGCGACACGATCATCTCGATGTTGACGTTGGGCGCATGGTGGCCGAGGTCGACGAGGCAGAAGGCCTTGTCGCCCAGCTCCTTGGCGATGAGGTAGTTTGTGCCCCAGTCCTGGACGACGGTGGAATAAAAGGCCGGCTCGTACATTTTGTGTTCGGTGAACAGCTTCCAGTCCGCCGGCAGCCCGGCATAGATCTCTTTCATGGCGTCGAGATAGCGCTCGAAGGCCTTGGCGAAATTGACCTGGCCGGGAAAATTCGAGCCGTCGCCGATCCACACGGTCAGCGCCCTGGAGCCAAGCGTCCTGCCGATCTCGATGCATTCGAGATTGTGCTCGACGGCCTGCCGGCGCGTGCCGGCATCGGCATGCGACAGCGAGCCGAATTTGTAGGACAGCGTCTGGTCTTTCGCGTCGGAGAAGGTGTTGGAATTCATGGCGTCGAAGCCGAGGCCAAAACGCGAGGCCGCCTGCTTCAGCCGGTTCGGATCGGCCTTGTCCCAAGGGATGTGCAAGGAGACGGTCGGCGTCGCCTGCGTCAGCTGGCTGATGACGGCGCAATCCTCGATCTTGTCGAAGATGTCGCGCGGCTCGCCGGCGCCTGGAAAGCGGGCAAAGCGGGTGCCGCCGGTGCCGACGCCCCAGGAGGGAATGGCAACGGCGAATTTTTCGACCTTGGCTCGGATAGCGTCGATGGCGATGCCGCGGCGATCGAGGCGTTCGCCGAGCGAGGCGTAGTCGCGTTCGAGGTCGGGTTTGCGAGCGGTGTTGTGACTGGCGACGAGGTCGGCGGAGATGATGGTTTCGGACAAACTGCTATTCCTCCCAAATGCGTTCCGTCAGCGCTGCCCCTCATCCGGCCCTTCGGGCCACCTTCTCCCCGTGAACGGGGAGAAGGAAGAAGGGCTAGCGCGTGAAGCTCTGCGCGTTGCCGGCGTCGACGTTGATGATGTTGCCAGTCGATTTGGCCGACATTTCGGAAGCGAAAAAATAGATCGCTTCGGCGATGTCTTCCGGGAAGACCGAGCGCTTCAGCATC
The DNA here is from genome assembly GCF_056404855.1 of Mesorhizobium sp. P2_B11. Taxonomy (NCBI): domain Bacteria; kingdom Pseudomonadati; phylum Pseudomonadota; class Alphaproteobacteria; order Hyphomicrobiales; family Phyllobacteriaceae; genus Mesorhizobium; species Mesorhizobium sp. P2_B11. Next base: position 499,938 of record NZ_JBFUDF010000001.1, on the reverse strand, counting down.
GAGCGCGAGCGGTAGTGTTCTTCGAGATCGTCGGTCGACATCTTGTAGGCGGCGGCGCGCTGTTCCTTCCACTCGCCGGTCCAGATTTTCGAGCCGCGCAGCACCGCGTCGGGATTGACGACATTGACCCGGATCTGCGCTTCCGCGCCTTCGAGCGCCAGGCAGCGCGCAAGATGAATCTCGGCCGCCTTGGCGGTGCAGTAAGCGGCGGCGTTGGGCGATGCGGCCAACCCGTTCTTGGAAGCGACGAAGACGACATTGCCGCCGATCTTCTGGGCGCGGAACAGCCGGAAGGCTTCGCGCGAGACCAGGAAATAGCCGGTCGACAAGATATCCATATTCTTGTTCCACAGCGCCAGCGTCGTCTCCTCGATCGGCGCCGAGGAGGCGAGACCGGCATTGGACACCAGAATGTCGATGCCGCCGAACTCGACCGCTGTCTCGGCAAAGCCGGAGACGACCTGCTCTTCCGCGGTGACGTTGATCCGAACCGGCCGGACGAAGTCCTTGCCATAGGCTTTAGCCAGTTCCTCGCTGGCGCTGGCAAGTGCGGTCTCGTCGATATCGGCGAGCACCACGCAGGCGCCTTCGCGCAGCAGGCGGTTGGCCGTCGCGCGGCCGATGCCGCCGGCGCCGCCGGTGACCAGGGCGATCTGGCCGGCAAGCGATTTCGGCTTCGGCATGCGCTGCAGCTTCAAATCTTCGAGCAGCCAGTATTCGATGTCGAAGGCCTCCTGCGCCGGCAGGCCGACATAGGACGAGACGGTGGAGGCGCCGCGCATGACGTTGATGGCGTTGACATAGAACTCGCCGGAGATGCGCGCCGTCGCCTTGTCGCCGGCGAAGGTGAACATGCCGACGCCGGGCATCAAATAGACCACCGCATTGGGATCGCGGATGGCGGGCGAATCCGGATGTTTGCAGCCGTCGTAGTAGGCCTGATAGCCGACGCGATATTCGGCAATGTCGTCGGCGAGCCGCGCGATGACGGCGTCGACATCAGGCTTGGCCGGATCGAACTCGATCACCAGCGGCCGGATTTTTGTTCGCAGGAAGTGATCCGGGCATGAGGTGCCGAGCGCGGCCAGCGGGCGCAGATCCCTGGAGTTGACGAATTCGAGCACGGCGGCGGAATCGTCGAAATGGCCGAGCTTGTGGCTCTTCTCCGAAATCAGGCCGCGGATCCTCGGCATCAGTCTTGCCGCGATGGCGCGGCGCTCGGCGGCGTCGAGCGATTTCACCACTTCGCCGCCGAAAATGGCGAGACCCTCGGAGCGGCGCTCGAACCACTCGATCGCCTGGTTGATGACCGAGATCGTCGTTTCGTAGCATTCCTTGGGGCTGTCGCCCCAGGTGAACAGGCCGTGGCTTTCCAGGATGACGCCCTTGGCCTCGGGATGTTCGACGCAGAACTTTTCCAGCCACAGGCCGAGTTCGAAACCCGGCCGCTTCCAAGGCAGCCAGCCGATGGCGTCGCCGAAGATTTCTTTCGTCAGCGCCTTGGAATCCTTCGCGGCCGCAATGGCGATGATGGCATCGGGATGCATGTGGTCGACGAAAGGCTTCGGCACATAGGCATGCAGAGGTGTGTCGATCGAGGCCGCGCGCGGGTTGAGGTTGAAGGTGCAGTGAGGCAGATAGCCCACCATCTCGTCCTCGTGCGCGACGCCGCGATAAAGGCCTTTCAGCGCCCTGAGCTTATCCATGTAGAGGGTGGCGAAACCGTCGAGCTTGATCGAGGCGCTGTCGCCGCCGGAGCCCTTGACCCATAGCACTTCGACATCGGCGCCGGTGAGCGGATCCTTCTGCCGGATCTTCGACGAGGTGTTGCCGCCGCCATAGTTGGTGACGCGCTTGTCTGAACCCAGCGTGTTCGAACGATAGACCAGAAGCTCAGGCCCGCTCAGCCCCTTGGCCTTGGCGTCGTCCCAAAGGTTGGCGAGGCGCGAGCCGGAGCGCTTGTCGAGCATAGGTATCCTCCCTGGGACGCAAAAGGGTGCAGTCCATTTTGCCGGAAATGTCTACGCAAGCAGGCCACTTGTCAATCACAAACGATCAGAATCGATCATATTGCACTGCACAATGAAATTTTATGATCGGAAATGATTGACACTGGTTGTTTTCTAGTGCCTCATGACGATGCAGGGAGGAACCATGCACGAAAAAGAGCGCCACAGGATCATTCTGTCCGCCGTCCAGGAAAAACCTGTGGTGACGGTGCAGGAGATGGTCGATCTGACGGACTCCTCCGAGGCGACGATCCGGCGCGACATCGCGGCTCTCCACGTGCAAAAGCGCTTGCGCCGGGTGCGCGGCGGCGCCGAGGCGATCTCGCCGCCGCAATTCATCGGCCTCGCCGGCCGGCCCTTTTCGGTCAACGAAACGCTCAATGCGTCGCAGAAGCGGGCGATTGCACGGGAAGCGGTCGAGCTGTGCACAGACGGCGAGCCGATCATCATCAATGGCGGCACCACCACCTTCCAGATGGTGCATTTCCTGACCGGACGGCGCATGCCGATCTTCACCAATTCGTTCCCGATCGCCGAGCACCTGCTCAAGCACTCCAAGAACACCGTGATGCTGTCGGGCGGCACAATCTACCGCGAGCAGAACATCATCCTGTCGCCTTTCGACAATGACGTGACGCGCAATTTCTATGCGCGCCGCATGTTCATGGGGGCGCAGGGACTGGGGCCACTCGGCCTGATGGAAGGCGATCCGCTTTTGATCCAGGCGGAACAGAAACTGATCGACCAGGCCGACGAGCTGGTGGTGCTGGTCGATTCCTCGAAATTCCGCCAGCGCTCCAGCCTGATCCTGTGTGGTCTGAAGCGCATCGCCACCGTCATCACCGACGACGGCATCGAGGATCGCGAAGCCAACATGCTGGAGACCGCGGGCGTGACGCTGATCGTCGCCCGCAAATCGGCAAAGGAAGAATCTTCGCTGCAGGCCTGAGGGCCAACCTCACGCCCGCAGCGGTGATGGAATGCAACAACTCTAGGGAGGAACGTCAGATGAGCTTTTTGAAGAAATTGATGGTCACAGCGGCATTCTCGGCCGCCATGTTCGTGAATGCCGCCTATGCCGAAAACGTCAAGATCGCGCTGGTGGTGAAGTCGCTCGGCAACGGCTTCTTCGACGCCGCCAACAAGGGCGCCGAAGAGGCGGCCAAGGAACTCGGCGATGTCGACATCATCTACACCGGCCCGACCAAGGCGACCGCTGAAGCGCAGATTGAAGTGGTCAATTCGCTGATCGCGCAGAAGGTCAACGCCATCGCCATTTCGGCCAATGACGCCGATGCGCTGGTGCCGGTACTGAAGAAGGCCATGGAGCGCGGCATCACCGTCATCTCATGGGATTCGGGGGTTGCCAAGGAAGGCCGCCAGTTGCACCTCAACCCGTCCGACACCGGGCTGATCGGCGAGACCATCATCAAGCTTGCCGCCGACTATCTGCCGGAAGGCGGCGAAGTCGCCATCCTGTCGGCTTCGTCGACCGCGACCAACCAGAACGCCTGGATCGACGCGGCCAAGAAAATCTTGCCGGAGAAGTTCCCCAAGATCAAACTCGTCGCCACCGTCTATGGCGATGACGATTCGGCCAAGAGCACCGACGAAGCCAAGGGCCTGCTGAAGTCCTATCCGAACCTCAAGGCGATCATCGCGCCGACCACCGTCGGCGTCGTTGCCGCCGCCCAGGTCGTCACCGATGCAAACCTGATCGGCAAGGTCAATGTCACCGGTCTGGCGCTGCCGTCCGAGTTCAAGAAGTTCATCGACAATGGTTCCAGCCAGGCGGTTGCGCTGTGGAACCCGATCGACCTCGGTTACTCCGCCGTCTACCTCGCCCATGATTTGGCGGTGAAGAAGGAAGAGGCCAAGCCCGGCGCCACACTGTCGATCGGCCGCGTCGGCAAGGTCACGCTCGACGATACGAACTCGGCTGCAATGGCTCCGCCCTTCCAGTTCGACAAGACCAACATCGAGAAGTTCTCCAAGATCTATTGATCCGGAGCGCCAGTACCCTCCCCCTTGTGGGGAGGGTCGGCGAGGCGGTCTTGCGAAGCAAAACCGGCGAGACGGGGTGGGGGTGGCGACATCTCCATGTGCCAGGACCTTGATATGCTAGTAGACCCCCACCCCGCTCACGTTGTTCGCGACCCTCCCCACAAGGGGGAGGGTAAAGTGGCCCCGCGCCTGACGCTGTCGGGCGTCTCCAAAAGCTTTCCCGGTGTGCGCGCGCTGCACAATGTCAGCCTGTCGCTCTACCCCGGGGAGGTGACCGCGCTGATCGGCGAGAACGGCGCCGGCAAGTCGACGCTGGTCAAGATCATGACCGGCATCTACCAGCCGGATGCAGGCACGATCAGCATCGACGGCCAACCGGTGACCTTGCCCAGCGCGCATGCCGCCTTCGGCCATGGCGTCACCGCCATCCATCAGGAAACCGTGCTGTTCGACGATCTCAGCGTCGCCGAAAACATTTTTCTCGGCCATGCCCCGCGCACACGGTTCGGCACCATCGACTGGAGCACGATGCGAAAGAACGCGCGCGAAGTGCTCGACACCATGCATGCCGGCCATATCGACGCCGATGCTCGGCTGAAAGACCTCGGCATCGCCAACAAGCATCTCGTCGCCGTGGCGCGCGCCATGTCGATCGACGCGCAGATCGTCATCATGGACGAGCCGACCGCCGCCCTTTCGATGAAGGAGATCGAGGAGCTCTTTCTGCTCATCGAATTCCTCAAGGAGGAAGGCAAGGCGATCCTGTTCATCAGCCACAAGTTCGACGAGATTTATCGGATCGCCGACCGCTACACGGTGTTTCGCGATGGCGAGATGGTCGGCGAAGGGCTGATCAAGGATGCCGGCCAGAGCCAGATCGTACGCATGATGGTCGGCCGCTCGGTCGACCACATCTTCCCGCAACGCAAGGCCGAGATCGGCGCGCCGGTGCTGTCGGTCTCCGGTCTGTCGCATCCGACCGAGTTCAACGATGTCGGCTTCGAGCTGCACAAGGGCGAGATCCTCGGCTTCTACGGCTTGGTCGGCGCCGGGCGCAGCGAGGTGATGCAAGCGATCTCGGGCATTACCCGCACGAGCGCCGGCACGATCACTTTGGAAGGCAAGACGATCGCGCCGAAATCGGCAGCGGATTCGATCGACGCCGGCATCGTCTACGTGCCGGAAGAGCGTGGCAAGCAAGGCGTGGTGATCGGCCTGCCGATCTTCCAGAATGTCTCGCTGCCTTCGCTCAAGCGCACCTCCAAATCCGGCCTGCTGCGGCTGGCGGAAGAGTTTTCGCTCGCCCGCTCCTACACCGAGCGGCTCGACCTCAGGGCCTCCTCGCTCAGCCAGGATGTCGGCACGCTGTCGGGCGGCAACCAGCAGAAAATCGTCATCGCCAAATGGCTGGCGACCGCACCAAAAGTGATCATCCTGGACGAGCCGACCAAAGGCATCGATATCGGCTCCAAGGCCGCCGTGCACGGCTTCATGGCCGAGCTCGTGGCGCAAGGCCTGTCGGTGATCATGGTGTCGTCGGAACTGCCGGAGATTCTCGGCATGTCCGACCGCGTCGTCGTTATGCGCGAAGGCCTGGTCGCCGCGGTCTACGACAATAAAGACCTCGACGCCGAAACGCTGGTCCGGACGGCAGCGGGGATCGCGGTATGAAGGCTCTCCTGAAATACCGCGAAATCTGGCTGGCGGCGGCCATCATCGTTTTGATCGCTCTCATCTCGACGCGCTTCCCGGCCTTCGCCGATCCCGGCAATCTCGGCCAGGTGTTCAACGACACCTCGATCCTGATGATCCTGGCGCTGGGCCAGATGGTGGTCATCCTGACGCGCTCGATCGACCTGTCGATGGCCTCCAACCTCTGCTTCACCGGCATGGTGGTGGCGATGCTGAACGCCGCGCATCCGGAAATCCCGATCCCGCTGTTGATCGTCATCGCACTGCTGGTCGGGCTGGTGCTCGGCGCCATCAACGGGCTGCTGGTCTGGCGGCTGAACATCCCTTCGATCGTGGTGACGCTCGGCACGCTCACCATCTATCGCGGCGCGACTTTCGTTTTGTCCGGGGGCGCCTGGGTCAATGCCGACAAGATGAGCCCTGACTTCATCGGCTTCCAGCGCGCGGCCTTCCTCGGCATACCGGTTCTGTCGTGGATCGCCATTCTGGTCATCGCCCTGTTCTTCGTCGTGATGACACGCACGGCACTTGGCCGCTCGATCTATGCCATCGGCGTCAATCCGACGGCGTCGGTCTATGCCGGCATCGATGTCGGCCGCACCAAGTTCATCGTCTTCTGCATCTCCGGCATGATCGGTGGCCTCGCCGGCTATCTCTGGATCTCGCGCTATGTCATCGCCTCGGTCGAGGTCGCCAATGGCTACGAGCTCAACATCATCGCCGCCTGTGTCATCGGCGGCATCTCGATCGCCGGCGGCATCGGCTCGGTCGGCGGCGCGGTGCTCGGCGCACTGTTCCTCGGCATCATCTCCAATGCGCTGCCGGTCATCAACATCTCGCCCTTCTGGCAGATGGCGATCTCGGGCAGCGCCATCATCCTGGCCGTCGTGCTCAACGCGCGCGGCGAACGCCAGCAAGGCCGCATCATCCTCAGAAAAGCGGAGGCGGCATGAGCGACGTTCCGGCACCGCGCCACATCCCCGACCGGCTCGACAAGCCGCTCTCCTCGGCAATCTTTTCCTGGGAAGCGCTGCTGGTCGTGGTGGCGGTCGCGATCTTCGCCATCAACAGTTTCGCTTCGCCCTATTTCCTCGACGCCTATTCGCTGTCGGACCTGACCTTCAATTTCACCGAGAAGGGCCTGATCGCCTTCGCCATGGCGCTGCTGATCATTTCCGGCGAGATCGACCTTTCGGTCGCGGCAATCATTGCGCTCGCCTCGACCATGATGGGCATGGCGGTGCAGGCCGGCGCCGACACGCCCGTGCTGGTGGCGATCGGCATCGTCGTCGGGCTCGGCTGCGGCGCCTTCAATGGGCTGTTGGTGACGAGGCTCGGCCTGCCCTCCATCGTCGTCACCATCGGCACGATGAGCCTGTTTCGCGGCATCGCCTTCATCATCCTCGGCGACCAGGCCTACAAGGGTTACCCCGAGAGTTTCGCTTTCTTCGGACAGGGCTATGTCTGGTGGGTGGTGTCGTTCGAGCTGGTGCTCTTCCTCATAGCGGCCGTCGCCTACTGGTTCCTGCTGCATCGCACGAGTTTCGGCCGCCGCGTCTTCGCCATCGGCAACAATCCGGTGGCAGCACAATTTTCCGGCGTGCGCGTCGGCCGCATCAAATTCATCCTGTTTTGCCTGACCGGGCTGATGGCCGGCATCGCCTCGGTGCTGATCACCTCGCGCCTCGGTTCGACGCGGCCGTCGATCGCGCAGGGCTATGAGCTCGAAGTCATCACCATGGTGGTGCTCGGCGGGGTCTCGATCCTGGGCGGCTCCGGCAGCATTTTGGGCGTCGTGCTCGCCGCCTTCATCATGGGCCTGGTGACCTTCGGGCTCGGCCTGCTCAACGTGCCCGGCATCGTCATGTCGATCTTCATCGGCCTGCTGTTGATCGTCGTCATCGCGCTGCCGATCGTCTGGCGGCGACTGCGTGGTGGACGCTGATGCCTGAGAAATACGCCTTCAGGATGCAGCTCAAACCCGGGATGAAGGCCGAGTACAAAAAACGCCACGACGAGATCTGGCCGTCGCTCGTCGCGCTGCTGAGAGAGGCCGGCGTCTCCGACTATTCGATCCATCTCGATGAAGAGACCAACATCCTGTTCGGCGTGCTGTGGCGCCGTGACGATCATTCCATGGCCGACCTGCCGAAGCATCCGGTGATGAAACGCTGGTGGGCCCATATGGCCGACATCATGGAGACGAAGCCGGACAACGAGCCGGTGGCCATCCCCTTGGAAACCGTGTTCCATATGGCATGAGCGAACTTCGCCATATCGCCGTCATCGATATCGGCAAGACCAACGCCAAGGTGGCGCTGGTCGACCTCACGACGCTGAGCGAAGTCGCGCTGCGCCGCATGGCCAATGCACCGGTGCGGCAGCCACCCTACCCGCATCACGATGTCGAGGCGCTGTGGACATTCATCCTCAACAGCCTCGCCAGCCTCAACCGCGAACAGCACATAGACGCGATTTCGATCACCACTCATGGCGCGACCGGCGCGCTGGTCGACGCCGCGGGCGAATTGGTGCTGCCGGTGCTCGACTATGAGTTCGACGGACCCGACAGGCTGGCTTCGGAGTATGACGCGCTCCGTCCGCCCTTCACCGAAACCGGCACGCCGCGCCTGCCGCTCGGCCTCAATCTCGGTGCGCAGTTCTTTTGGCAGCAAAAGCGTTTTCCCGCCGAATTCGCCAAGGCCGCCGCGATGCTGATGTACCCGCAATACTGGGCCTTGCGCCTGACGGGCGTCGCTGCGAACGAAGTGACCTCGCTTGGCTGCCACACCGATCTGTGGGACCCATGGAAGGCCGATTTTTCCTCGATGGTCGACAGCCTGAAATGGCGCAGGCTGATGGCGCCGGTGCGGCCGGCCAGGGACCGCCTCGGCGCGATCCTGCTGGAGATCGCTAAACGGACCGGGCTCAATCCACAGACGCAGGTGTTCTGCGGCCTGCACGATTCGAATGCCTCGCTGCTGCCGCATCTCCTGTCCGACGCGCCGCCCTTCTCGGTGGTCTCGACCGGCACCTGGGTGGTATCGATGGCGGTCGGCGGCAGAGAGATTGCGCTCGATGCGGCGCGCGACACGCTGGTCAATGTCAGCGCGCTGGGCGCTCCCGTGCCCTCGGCCCGCTTCATGGGCGGGCGTGAATTTTCCCTGCTGACCAAGGACAAGCCGCAGGATTGCAGCGGCAGCGATGTGCTCGCGGTTCTGACCAAAAAGATGCTGCTGTTGCCGTCGACGCAGCAAGGATCGGGGCCGTTCCCGCACCATGCCGCGGCATGGCTTGGCGCCGACGGCATCAGCAAGGGAGAGCGCTTTGCCGCCATCTCGTTCTATCTGGCGCTGATGACGGCGACCTGCCTTGAGCTGATCGGCGCCGACGGGCCGACCACCGTGGAGGGACCATTTGCCCGCAACCGCCTCTTCGTCGGCATGCTGGCCGCAGCGACCGGGCGAACCATCATCGCCTCCGAGGCGGCCACAGGCACCAGCATCGGCGCAGCACTGCTGGCATCTCAGGAGAAGCCGATGCACGGCAAAGGCGAGCGGATAGAACCGCAGCCCGACCCGATCTGGGCGGCCTATGTCAGCGCCTGGCGCGCGGCCGTCGACGCGCGGAGCTGATCAGAGGATCCGCTTGCCGAAGGCCGACATGACGAAGTTGACGGCGTCGGTGGCGATCCTGGGCTCCAGATCGGCAGTCAGTCCGGAAACGTCCATCGACAGCAACCCGCCCGAAAGTGCTACCGCCTCCATCGCCTGGTGCGTCTCGCGCACCGTCAGTCCGCCGGAGCCTGCCGCCCATCCGGCGAATTCGGTGGCCGTCGGCGAATAGCTGACATGAAAGCCTTGCGTGCCCGACGAGGCGATGCGGATCGCCTCATGCATGAGGTCGCGCATGCCCATGGCGTCGATGTCGGTCATGGTGAAGGCCGAGACGCGCGAATCCTTCAGCACCCGCGCTTCGGCCGGATCGGCATGGCGCAGTCCGATGATGACGACATTTTCCGGCGACAGCTGCGGCTGCAGCGCGCCGGCCTTGTGATCGAGACCGAGCGTGCGCGCCAGTACCGAGGCTTCCGGCAATTCGCTCCCGTCCTCGTCCTCGGGCATCAGAGCGGCGATGGAATCGATCCAGATCAGGCCAAAGGAATGCGTCGCGCGTGCCGTTGCGGTCAGCGCCCTGTGGGCAATGCTGCGATCGGCGCCGGCAGCGAGCCGGATGAGCCCCGAAGGCGGCCGTTCGATGTCGGCCAGTTCCACCACATCGAAATTCATCCCCTCCAGCCGCGCGCCGGTGCCTTCGCGGGCGAGAATGCCGGCGGCTTCCCGTTCGGCCGAGATCGACACCATCTTGCGGCCGGAGAAGTCGGCGACGTCATGCATCGGCGCCTTCTCGACATATTCCGAAGTCATCGCGAGCAGCATGGCGCCGTAGTTCATGCGGAAGGCAACGCGGTCACCGACGGCGGGTCGCGGGTCGGCATCCTGCACATCGAGCAGCAGATGGTCGCTGGAGGCGCCGAGCACACGCACCCCGTTGGCGATCGGCGTCAGCCCTTCGACCAGCACGTCTTCGCGGCCGATATTGGCAATGGCGCGCAGCCGGTCGCCCTCATCGGGGAAGACTGGCTGGTTGCCGAAGGCGTCGTAGCCGGATTCGCCTATGGGACGCGATGGCTTGAGCTTGACCTCGATAATGTCGCTGGTCAGCCGGCAGGCATCGGGTTCGAGTTCCGGCCACGGCACATCGCGGAAGGTCTCGATGCCGCCTTGCAGGATCGCTTCGCCCACGCGCAGATTGTTGATGCCGGTTGGCAGCTTGCCTTCGAGCAGCAGCGTCAGCGACGACGAGGCGCCGCCGGAAATGAAGTCGAGGCTTTTGCCGGACAGACGCTCGGTCTTGTAGGCATGGGCGACGAGCTGGCCGAGATTTTCCGGCGTCGGCATGATGGCGCCGAAACAGCCGAGATTGGTGCCGATGCCGGCGATGCGTACCCCCTTGAACGCCAGGATCTGCTCGACGGTCGGGATCAGGTCGCTCGGCCAGATGCCTTCGCGGAGATCGCCGAGGTCGATCATCAGCATGATGTCGTGGACGCGGCCCATGCGCTCGGCGATGCGCGATATTTCGCGGATGGTGGTCAGCTCCGATTGCAGGCTGATGTCGACGGTGCGCACCACTTCCTCGACGCGCGCCATGGGTGGGCTGCGCAGCAGCATGATCGGCGCATTGATGCCGCTGTCGCGCAGCCGGCGGATGTTTTCGAAGCGCGATTCGGCAATGCCTGAAACGCCGCCGCGCAGCATCGCGCGCGCCACTTGCGGCATGCCGCAGGTGCCCTTGGTGACGCCGAACACCTTGATGCCTGCGAGCTTACAGCGTTCGACGATGGTGCGGGCGTTGCGCTCGATGCGGCCAAGGTCGATGGCGACTTGCGGTCCCGACATCGTTCAGCCCCTGTAGACCAGCCCTTGCGGGTCAATCTCCGGCTTGCGGCCGGCAACAAGGTCGGCCAGGAATTTGCCGGAACCGCAGGCCATGGTCCAGCCGACATGGCCGTGGCCGGTGTCGAGGTAGAGATTGCGATATTTGGCCTGGCCGATGACTGGCACGGAGTTCGGCATCATCGGTCTGAGCCCCGCCCAGAGCACGGCCTTCTTCTCGTCGAAGGCGCCGGGAAACAGATCCTTGCCGGTCCTGAACATGGTGGCGAAGTCGCTGGGCTTGTGAGTGCGGTCGAAGCCGGTGAATTCGGCGGTCGAGGCCAGCCGCAAGCGGTTGCCAAGGCGCGAATAGGCCATCAGCTGGTCCTCGTCGGCGCCGCCCATGGTTGGGCCCTTGTTCTCGTCTTCCAGCGGAATGGTCGCGGTGTAGCCCTTCACCGGATAGACCGGCAGGTCGATGCCGTAGCGGCGGCCGAGCAGGCCGCTCTCCGGACCCATCGAGATGACCACTGCATCGCCAGTGACCGGGCCGGCCGAGGTCATCACCGCGCGCACCCGGTCGCCGTCGATGTCGAGCCCTTCAACCGTGGTGTCGAACAGGAATTTAACGCCGAGCTTTTCGCTGGCATAGGCGGCGAGATTGTCGACGAACAGTCTGGAATCGCCTGTCTGGTCGATCGGCGAATAGACGCCGCCGGCGATCTTTTCCTTCACCCCGGCGAGGCCCGGCTCCAGCTCGATAAGCCGGTCGCGGCCGACGATTTCGATCGGCAGGCCGTGTTCGGCGAGATAGCGATAATTGTCGGTGCCGGTGTCGAGACTGTGCTGCGAGCGGAAGAAATAGAGGATGCCCTTCTTGCGCTCGTCATAGTGGATGCCGGTGTCGGCCGAGATGGCATTGATGCAGTCGCGCGAATAGAGCGCCAGGCGCAATTTGACCTGGCTGTTGGCGCGCAGCCGCGTCACCGTGCACTGGCGCAGGAAGCGCAGGCTCCAGGCGAGGAAATAGGGATCGAAGCGCAGCCTGACCTTGATGCCGAGATCATGGTTCCAGAGCGCGCGCAGGAAAGTCTTCAGCGCCGCCGGCGAGGCCCAGGCAGTGGCATCGCCCGGCGAGACCAGGCCGGCATTGGACTGGCTGGTTCCGCGTGCCGGCGCCGGATGGCGCTCGATCACGGTGACCTCGTGGCCGTCGCTCGCCAGGTAGTAGGCGGCGGCCGTGCCGACGACACCGGCTCCAAGCACCAAAACCTTCATGCCGCGCCCCCCAAGGATCGAACCGGGCAGCGCGCCTCCATGCACCGCCTTCGGACCCTCAATAGCGCGTCTCGCCGCGCCGGACGAGCCCTTGGCTCAACAGGTCAGCTTCGAACCGAGTTCTTGCTTGTGAGAATGCGCTCCCAGGCCAGCGCATCAGCGACGATCTGGTCGAGATCGTCACGCTGCGGCGCCCAGCCGAGTTCGGCGCGGGCAAGATCCGAATTGGCGACGATCGCCGCGGCGTCGCCGGGACGCCGGTCACCCATCTTGACCTCGAAATCCCGGCCAAAGGCGCGGCGCACGCTGTCAATGACCTCGAGCACCGAATAGCCATGGCTGTAGCCGCAATTGGCGACCAGGCTGTCGCCGCCGGCGCGCAGCCGCTGCAGCGCCAGCCGATGCGCCGCGGCGAGGTCGCTGACATGGATGTAGTCGCGCATGCAAGTGCCGTCCGGCGTCGGATAGTCGGTGCCGAACACCTGCATGAAGGGGCGCTTGCCGAGCGCGGTCTCGCAGGCGACCTTGATCAGATGCGTGGCGCCCGGGGTCGACTGGCCGGTGCGGCCCTTGGGATCGGCGCCGGCGACGTTGAAATAGCGCAATGCCGTGTAGCGCAAGGGATGGGCAAGTGCTGCATCGCGCAGCATCCATTCACTCATCAGCTTGGACAGGCCGTAGGGCGATTCCGGCGCCAGGCGGGCATCTTCGCGCACCGGCTCAAGGCCTGCGCCGCCATAGACGGCGGCGGTCGAGGAGAAGATGAAATTGGGCACGCCCTCTCGTACCGCGGTTTCGATCAGAGTGCGGGTCTTGGAAGTGTTGTTCTCGTAATAGGCGAGCGGATCGGAAACCGATTCGGGAACCACGATCGAGCCGGCGAAATGGATGATCGCGTCGACATGATTGTCCCGGATGATTGAGGCCACCAGTTCCCTGTCGGCGACATCGCCGACAACCAGCTTGGCTTCCGGCGCCACAGCCCATTCGAAGCCGGTGGAAAGCCGGTCGAGCACGACGACGCTCTCGCCGGCATCCAGCAGTTCCCAGACCATGTGGCTGCCGATATAGCCGGCGCCGCCTGTCACCAAAACCGTCATTCCGTATCCTCGCTATTCAAGATTTATCGGAAACTGTCTCAAACGCCGCCTTACTGGAAAGACCGCCGCAGGGCTATACAAGACCGGAATGTTAAATCCGTAACAGTCTCTCCGGCCCAAGGCATCGTACTGAAACAAAGTTGATCCACATCAAGGGAATAGGCCACGATCCCTGATCGTTAGGAACAGTGACGGGGCGTGGCATTTTGACCAAAACGGCCCGGTGGACGAGGAATGGGCCAATGATTATGATCCCGCGCAAAACTGGGAAGGCGACATGAACTATCAGCGGTTCTTCGAGGAAGCGATCGACCAGCTCCATGCCGAGCGGCGCTACCGTGTCTTCGCCGATCTCGAGCGCATTGTGGGTAAATTTCCCCGCGCGATCTGGCGTTCCAATGGCCGCGCCGAGGAAATCACGGTCTGGTGTTCCAACGACTATCTCGGCATGGGCCAGAACCCCGATGTCATCGCCGCGTTCCAGAACGCGGCCGGCAAGATGGGCTCGGGCGCCGGCGGCACCCGTAACATTTCCGGCACCAGCAACCCGCTGGTCGAGCTCGAAGTGGAACTGGCCGACCTGCACGACAAGGAAGCGGCCCTGGTCTTCACCTCCGGCTTCGTCTCCAACGAAGCCTCGATCTCGACCATTGCGCGGCTTTTGCCCAACTGCCTGATCATCTCGGATGAGTTGAACCACGCCTCGATGATCGAGGGCGTGCGCCGTTCGGGCGCCGAAAAGAAGATTTTCCGCCACAATGACGTCGCGCATCTCGAAAGCCTGTTGCAGGCGGCGGGTCGCGAACGCGCCAAGCTGATCGTGTTCGAGAGCGTCTATTCGATGGACGGCGACATTGCGCCGATCAAGCAGATCGTCGAACTGGCCGAGCGCTACAACGCCATGACCTATGTCGACGAGGTCCACGCTGTCGGCATGTACGGGCCGCGCGGCGGCGGCATCACCGAGCGTGAAGGCCTGGCCGACCGCATCGACATCATTGAGGGAACGCTGGCCAAGGCGTTCGGCACGCTCGGCGGCTATATCGCCGGCAACAGCGCCGTCATCGACGCGGTGCGCTCCTACGCGCCGGGCTTCATCTTCACCACGGCGCTGCCGCCGGCGATCGCCGCTGCCGCCACCACCTCCATCCGCCACCTGAAGCGCTCGCAGGCCGAACGCGATGCGCAGCAGCGCCAGGCGACGCGGACCAAGGAGGTTCTGTCTGCCGCCGGCCTGCCGGTGATGGAATCGCCCACCCACATCGTGCCGGTGCTGGTCGGAGACCCCGAACTCTGCAAGATGGCCAGCGACCGCCTGCTCGGCGTGCACGGCATCTACATCCAGCCGATCAACTACCCGACCGTGCCACGCGGCACCGAGCGGCTGCGCATCACGCCGACGCCGTTCCATACCGACGCGCTGATCGCGGGACTGCAGGACGCGCTGGTCGAGACATGGGATGCGCTCGGCATTCCCTACGGTTCGGCAGGCCGGCCCTCGGTGGCCAAGAGCGACCGGATCGTTCCGCTCCTCGTCCCCAAGTCCGGCGGCTGATGGCGGGCGGCCAAGGGCCGCCGCCTGGTCAAACCGTCTTCATCCACTTTGCCAGCCGGTGTGCCGCTTCCTCGAGCTGATCGAGGCGGCGGTGGAAACACAGCCGCAAAAACGCTTCACCGCCGGGGCCGAAGGCCGTTCCCGGCGCCAAGCCGACATTGGCCTTGTCGACAATGTCGAAGGCGGCCCGGCGCGGATCGGTGAGGCCGTCCACCGTGAAGAACAGGTAGAACGCACCTTGCGGCACGGTGAAGCGCGCCTTGCCGGTGGCGCCGATTATGTCGCAGACCAGGTCGCGCGCCGCGTGCGCGCGCTCCACCTGCTCGACGATGAAGCCATCGCCGTGGTCGAGGGCGGCGACCGCACCGCGCTGCATGAACTGGGCGACACCCGAGGTCGAATACTGGATCAGGTTCTCGAACACCTGCTGCAGGTCGGGATGGGTCTTGATCCAGCCGATGCGCCAGCCGGTCATCGCCCAATTCTTGGAAAAGGAGTTGACGAACAGGATGCGGTCTTCCGCGGTCGAAATGTCGAGGAAGGACGGCGCACGGCCGTGGCCGTAATGGAACAGCGCATAGATCTCGTCGGCGATGATCCACAGGCCCTTTTCGCGGGCGAGGTTCAGGATCGCCTGCAGCGTTTCCTTGTCGGCGGTCCAGCCGGTCGGGTTGGAGGGCGTGTTGACGAACAGCGCCTTGGTGCGCGGCGTGACCGCGGCGGCGATCTTGTCGACGTCGCAGGACCAGCCATTGCCGGACTGGTCGAGCGTGACGGCAACGGGAGTGGCGCCGGAGACACCGGCGGCAGCGGCGAAATTCGGCCAGGCAGGCGACAGATAGATAACCTCGTCGCCACTGCCAGCGACGGCAGCAAGCGCCAGCTGGATGGCATGCATGCCGGAACCGGTGGCGATGAATTCCTCTTCGGCGAAGCTCTTGCCGAAATGCCTGGCATAGTAGCGGGAAAGCGCTTGCCTGAGCTCCGGAATGCCCTTCTGCCAGGTGTAGAAGGTCTCGCCATTGGCAAGTCCCTTGGCGGCGGCTTCGGAGATGAAGGCAGGCGTCGGCAAATCGCCTTCACCGGCCCAGAGCGGGATCATGCCCTCGCGCGTACGGCCGTAATTGACGACGGCGACAATCCCGCTTTCGGGCGCGGCAACGGCTTCGGCGCGCAGGCTATCGATCAGGGTCATGGACAGGTCCGTTTTGATATCGAGCGAGTGCTTTTAGCAGATAGGACAAAAGAAAACCCCGGCCGCGAACGACCGGGGTTTTGGTCCAAGGACCTGCCTCGGCGCTATTTCCTGGCGAGCAGATCGCGAATTTCGGTGAGCAGCGCGACATCGGCCGGCGGCGGAGCCGCAGGTGCAGCCGGCTTCTCGCGCTCCAACCGCCGACGCAGATTGTTTACGCCCTTGACCATGAGAAAGATTACGAAGGCGATGATTACGAAATTCAAGGCGACGGTGATGAAGCTGCCATAGGCAAAGACCGCGCCTTGTTTGCGGGCATCTTCCAGGTTTGTGGCCGTCACAGCCTGCGACAAGCCAAGGAAGTAGTTGTTGAAATCGACGCCACCGAGCGCGCCGATGAAGGGCATGATGACGTCGTCAACCAGCGAAGTGACGATCTTGCCGAAAGCAGCGCCGATGATGACGCCGACGGCCAAGTCCATCACATTGCCCTTGGAAATGAATTCCTGGAATTCTTTCAGCATTCGACCCTCCTTGTCATGGCAGGCCGCGCTGCCGCCGTCCTCCGGCGCCGGCCCGGGCCCACAATAACAAAAACCCCCGGTTGCAAAACCGGAAAAGGAGCCAAAGCACCGCTTTGTGTTTACGCAACGTCATCAAGGACATATCAGCCGAAAGCCGCGATGGACTCGGGCTTCAAGCTGTGATTGCGTCGTGACGGCCAAAGAATAAAAGCGGCCACGGAGGGATTTTCGGGCCGTGCAGGGCTGGTTCATCGTCATCATTGCCGTCGCCTATGTGACGCTGCTGTTCGTCATCGCCAGTCTCGGCGACCGGCGCTCGGCGGCTTCCGGACCCGGTCGTGCCCGACCCTTCATCTATGCGCTCAGCCTTGCCATCTACTGCACCTCCTGGACCTTCTTCGGCTCGGTCGGCCTGTCCTCCGAGCGCGGCCTCGAATTTCTGGGCATCTATACCGGCCCGGTGCTGGTGTTCGTTTTCGGCTTTCCCTTGCTCAGCCGCATCGTGCGGCTGGCCAAGAGCGAGAAGATCACCTCGATCGCCGACTTCCTCGGCGCGCGTTACGGCAAGAGTTTTGCCGTCTCCGCGATCGCTACGCTGATCGCCACCATCGGCGCGGTGCCCTACATCGCGCTGCAATTGAAGGCGATCTCCGGCTCGGTCGGCCTGATGGTCGAGCACTATACGGGATCGCCGCCGTCCTTCGATCCGTTCGTCAGCGACATCTCGCTGGTCGTGGCCATGCTGCTGGCACTGTTTGCGGTGCTGTTCGGCACCCGCCATGCCGATGCCACCGAGCACCAGGACGGACTGGTGCTGGCGGTGGCTGTGGAAACCGTGGTCAAGCTCGCCGCCTTCCTGGCGATCGGCCTGATGGTCACCTTCCTGATCTTCGGCGGGCCGGGGGACATGATCGACAAGCTGGCCGAGAACAATCAGGTGCGGCAAGCGATGGGCTACAACACCTCGCTTGCCACCTGGCTGGTGCTGACCTGCCTGAGCGGCTTTGCCATCATCATGCTGCCGCGACAGTTCTACGTCACCATCGTCGAGAACCGCGGCGAAGCAGAACTGCGCACCGCGACCTGGGTGTTTCCGCTCTATCTTGTGGCGATCAACCTGTTCGTGCTGCCGATTGCCTTCGCCGGCCTGGCGCTGGTCGGTTCAAGGACCAGCAGCGACCTCTACGTGCTGTCGCTGCCTTTGTTCAGCGGCCATGATGTGCTGGCCATGGCGGCCTTCATCGGCGGCCTGTCGGCGGCGACCGCCATGGTGATCGTCGAAAGCGTGGCGCTGTCGATCATGATCTCCAACGACCTCGTCATCCCACTGTTCGTGCGCCGCCTGCTCAAGACCACGACGTCGGAGAATGAGGACTGGTCGACGCTGATCCTCAATGTGCGGCGTGGCGCCATCTTCATCCTGTTGTTCATCGCCTTCCTCTACTACCGCGAGAGCACCAATTCGGCGCGGCTGTCATCGATCGGCCTGATGTCGTTCGCGGCCATCGCCCAGTTCGCGCCGGCGCTGATCGGCGGGCTGATCTGGCGCGGCGCCAATGGCAGGGGCGCGGCACTCGGTATGGTCGCCGGCATCCTCGTCTGGGGCTACACGCTGCTTTTGCCTTCGCTGTCGGCGCCCGACGCCGAAATCGTCGTGCAAGGCCTGTTCGGCTTCGAGGCGCTGCGGCCGCAGGCTCTGTTCGGCACCGTCGCCGAGCCGTTGAACCACGGCGTGCTGTGGAGCCTGTCCGTCAACACGCTGTTCTTCGTGCTTGGCTCGCTGTCGCGCGCATCGGTGCCGCTGGAACGCATCCAGGCGTCGATCTTCGTGCCGCGCGAGGCCGGCCCGATGCCGAGCCTGCGCCGCTTCCGCACCGCCATTACCGTAAACCTCCTCAAGGACACCATATCGCGCTATCTCGGCGTCGAGCGGACCGAGCGCTCCTTCCAGTCGTTCGAAAAGGCCAATGGCGTCTCGCTCTACGGCAATGAGCAGGCAAGCATGGATGTCATCCGCTTTTCCGAGCAGCTGCTGGCGAGCGCTGTCGGCTCGTCGTCGGCGCGGCTCATCCTGTCGCTTTTGTTTCGCCGCAACGACCGCGAATCCAAGGATGCCTTCCGCCTGCTCGACGATGCCACCGAGGCGCTCCAGCACAATCGCGACTTGCTGCAGATCGCGCTCGACCAGATGGAACAAGGCATCACCGTCTTCGACCGAGATTTCCGGCTGATCTGCTGGAACCGACAATATCGCGAGCTGTTTGACCTGCCCGACGAAATGGGCCAGGTCGGCGTCTCGCTCGACCTGATCCTGCGCCACCTTGCCGACCGTGGCGACATCCCTGCCGACCAGCGCGTGGCGATGCTCAACCGGCTGACCAGCGTCGGCAGCCCATGGCAAATGGAGTTGAAGACCAGCGGCCGCATCCTGGAACTGCGCTCCAACTCGATGCCGGATGGCGGCATCGTCGCGACCTATGCCGACATATCGGGACGCGTCGAACAGGACCTGGCGCTGAAGCGGGCCAATGAATCGCTGGAGCAGCGGGTCAAGACGCGCACCATCGAACTGACGCGCGTCAATGAGGAACTGGCACAGGCGCAGATGCTGGCCGAGGAGGCCAATCTCGGCAAGACGCGCTTCCTCGCTGCCGCCGGCCACGACATCCTGCAGCCGCTGAACGCCGCCCGTCTCTACTGTTCATCGCTGATCGAAAAGGCCGGCAAGGGCCCGGCCGGCAAGGCCGCGGTCAACATCGAATCCTCGCTGGAATCGGTCGAGACCATTCTGGGCGCCGTGCTCGACATTTCTCGCCTCGACGCCGGCGCCATGAAGCCTGACGATACCGCCTTCCGCCTGGACGGGCTGCTGCGTCAGATCGGCAACGATTTTCAGCCACTCGCCGCCGAAAAGAAGCTCGACCTGACGATCATGGCCTCATCGCTCAGCGTCATGACGGACCGCAACCTGCTGCGCCGGCTGATCCAGAACCTGGTCTCCAACGCCATCAAATACACCAGGCATGGCCGCATCCTGGTCGGCGTGCGGCGGCGTGGCGAGCTCGCCGAGATCCAGGTGATCGACACCGGCATCGGCATTGCGGGCGACAAGCTGAACACGGTCTTCAATGAGTTCACCCGGCTCGACGAAGGGGTGCGCGAGGCCGAAGGCCTTGGCCTCGGCCTCTCCATCGTCGACCGCATCGCCCGCGTTCTCCGCCTCGAAATCCGGATCTTTTCCAACCCGGGCAAAGGCACGCGCTTTTCCGTCATCCTGCCGGTTGCGGCGGTTGAGGCGCCGCGGCGCGAGGTCGAGCCGAAGGCGCCTGCCCGCACTGCGAACTCACTGGCAGGGCTGCGCGTCATGTGCATCGACAACGACGCCCGCATCCTCGACGGCATGCGGCTTTTGCTCGAAGGCTGGGGCTGTAGTGTCGGCACGTTTTCCGGCTCGGAGGATTTCGCCAGGGCCGACATCCATCGTCCCGACATCGTGCTTGCCGACTATCATCTCGACGGCAGGAGCGGCCTCGACGTGATCGCGCGGCTGCGTGAGATCCACGGCCGCGACCTGCCGGCCGTGCTGGTTACCGCCGACCGCTCCACGGAGGTCCGTGCCGCTGCCGCTGCGCTTGACGTGCCGGTGATCAACAAGCCGCTGAAGCCGGCGGTGCTGCGCTCGATGATGGCCAGAGTCAGGCCGCTGGCTTCGGCGGCGGAGTAACGCAGTCTGCTATCGCGCTTCAGCGGTGGCCGAGGCTTATGACGTAGGCGCAGAACATGTCGGCCATGGCATCGGCATAGGCTTCGATTTCCGCATCCGTGCGCGGGCTGCCGGAAAAGTCCTTTCCCACCGAACTCAGCGTCGTCGTGATCAGATCGGCGGCGAGGTCCCGCATCGCTTCCGGTGTCTCGGGCAATGCCTCGCGCAGAAAAGTCTGGACCGTGCGCTCGCCTGACGCCTTTGCCTCATGCGCCTCGGGCGCGTCGCGATAGAGGGGTGCGGCGTCATGGAGCGCCCCGCGCACGGAAGCCTCCTCGCACTCCGAGCGGATGAAGGCATGGACAAGCCTGCGCAGCCGTTCGAGCGGCGGACGCTCGCCGTCCTCGAGTATGGTGCGCAGCAGGCCGCCCGTCTGCTGCCACTCATCGCTTTGCAGCCGGAACAGCAGTGCCGCCTTGTTGGGGAAATACTGGTAGAGCGAGCCGACGCTGACGCCGGCCCTTTCAGCGACGCGCGTGGTGGTGAAACGCTGCGCGCCCTCGCTCGCCAAAACCTGAACAGCCGCTTCCAAAATCGCCGAGATGAGCTCGACCGCACGCGCCTGCTTGGGCTGCTTTCGCGAGGAAATAGAAGGGCTTGGGCGTTCGGTCACGGTGCTTCCCGGCAATGCGAATTGGAAACCTGAAGGATTATTCGTATTTTCAGCACGACACAAGAACGCAGTCCTTTCGACAGGAGACTTTTCATGACCACCCTCACCAACGCCCCACTGGCACCGCTGCTTGCCCGCCTGTTCAAGGAGGCCGAAGCGGCGACGAGCCCTGCAGCGGCCGGGCTCTCGCCTGACGAGCGGGCACGCCTGCTCAGCAGCAAGACCGAATATGTCGATTTCTACGGACGGCTGAAGGACCTCTGGCTCGCGGTCTCGCCGGAGACCGGTACGCTGCTCTACATGCTGGCGCGCAGCAGCGGCGCGCGTGTCATCATCGAGTTCGGCACCTCGTTCGGCATCTCGACGCTCTATCTCGCGGCAGCGCTGAGGGACAATGGCGGCGGCCGCCTGATCACCACCGAGTTCGAGCCGTCCAAGGTGATGCGGGCCAAGGCCAACCTGACCGAGGGCGGTCTCATCGATCTGGTGGAAATCCGCGAGGGCGATGCGTTGCAGACGCTGAGCGCCGATCTTCCCGAGACGATCGATCTCCTGCTGCTCGATGGCGCCAAGGCGATCTACCCGGAGATACTGAGCCTGGTCGAAAGCCGGCTCAGGCCTGGCGCGCTGGTGATCGCCGACAACGCCGATTTCAGCCCCGACTATCTGGAGCGCGTGCGTTCCCCGGCCTCGGGCTACATGTCGACCCCGTTCGGCGACGATGTCGAACTGTCGGTGCGGTTGAGCTAAAGCCGACGGCAGACTGGTTGGCGGCAACCGAACAGAGCTGAGCGCGCCCCGTGCTCAGCCTACCGGCTGCAGCGGATCGCTGCCGATCTTGGACAGCTGGATCACCGCCTGGGTGCGGCTGTCGACGCCGAGTTTTTGCAGGATGGCCGAGACATGCGCTTTGACCGTCGCTTCGGAGACGCTGAGCTCATAGGCGATCTGCTTGTTGAGCAGGCCTTCGGCCAGCATGCCGAGCACGCGCGTCTGCTGCGGCGTCAGCGCCTGCAGACGCTTGATCAGGTCCGATATTTCCGGGTCGCGCTCGACGCCAAGGTCGATGCCGACGGGTGCGGCGATGTCGCCGGCGAGCACCGTCTGCACGGCGCGGCGGATCTCTTCCATGCTGGCCGATTTGGAGATAAAGCCCGAGGCGCCGAGATCGAGCGCACGCCTGATCGTAACCGGGTCGTCATGCGCCGACACCACCACCAGCGGCACCGCCGGATGGATGCCGCGCAACGAGATCAGGCCGGACAGGCCGCTGGCGCCCGGCATTGAAAGGTCGAGCAACACGAGGTCGACATCCTCATGGGCCACGACCAGCGCCTTGGCGCTTTCGAAATCGCCGGCCTCGTGAATGGCGGCGACATCGCCGACGCCGGCAAGCGCCTCTTTCAGCGCGCCGCGGAAAAGCGGATGGTCGTCGGCGATGACGAAGGTGTAGCCCGACGGCAAATATTCCTCCCAAATCCCGTTGTTGATTAGCGGCTTTTGCGGGACCGGACGATTATGCGGCGAAGCGTTCTGTTTTCAAGCGGCAAAGGCCGGACGGGGCATTTCCCCGCCGGGGCAGTTCAGGTCTTTTGCGAATTGAGCTTGGCGCCGTCGCCACTATCCTTGTCCATTTCCTTGACGATGCCCATGAAGCCACGCAGCATGCGCTCCATGTAGGTCATCGTCTTGTCGAAATCCTCCTCGCTCGGCAATTTCGATTCGAGGCGGGCGGACAGCGAATTCTCCAGCTTGGTGACGCGCTCGTCCATGGCCTTCATCGAGGCCTGCAAACGGTCGACCTCGTCCTGGAAGGCGGCGCGCTCGTCGGCCGCCATCTTGCAGACGAGCTGGCCTGAACGCTCCTCACAGATCGACATAGCGCCGGTCTGGGTGTCCATGCGGACGTAGCCGTTGGCCGATTTTTCCAGCCGGTAGCGATCGGTCTCCTCGGACCAGGCCGATGCCGCGACCAGCGAGACCAGTGCGGCGGGGATCAGTATGTGCTGCAGACGCATGTTCCATCCTCCACGAGCCAGTGTCGAGAACCTATCACAGCTTTGCGCCGTAAATGCGGAAGAGTTCCCTTCCCGGCATGATCGGTTCGGACTATAGCGCACTCATGTCTCAGATTATCTACAAGATCGCGCCCGAGGCGCTTTGGCGCGAGGCGGAGAAAAACGGCCGCTTCACCGGCGCTCCGATCGACATCGCCGATGGCTTCATCCATTTTTCCACCGCCGAACAGGCCAAGGAAACGGCGGCAAAGCATTTCGCCGGCCAGACCGAGCTGCTGCTGGTCGCTATCGACGGCGCGCGGCTGGGTGATGCGCTGAAATACGAGGTCTCGCGCGGCGGCGCGCTGTTTCCGCATCTGTACGGCGTGCTCGACATGAGCGCCGTGCTGTGGGTGAAACCATTGCCGCTCGGCGCCGACGGGGCACACCAGTTCCCGCGGATGGAGGCCGAATGAGCGTGCTCGACCGCATCGGCCAGAAACTGCTGTTCAGCTTCGATCCGGAAACGGCGCATGGCATGTCGATCGCGGCGCTGCGCTGCGGCCTGCCGGTCGGCGCGCGGCCGGTTCGCGACGACAGGCTGAAGGTCAGCCTCTGCGGCCTCGCCTTCCCCAATCCGCTCGGCATGGCCGCCGGCTATGACAAGAACGCCGAAGTGCCCGACGCATTGCTCGGCCTCGGTTTCGGCTTTGCCGAAGCCGGTACGGTGACGCCGCTGCCGCAGGCGGGCAATCCGAAACCGCGCATCTTCCGGCTGACCGAGGACGACGCGGTGATCAACCGGCTGGGCTTCAACAATGAGGGCCACGAAGCGGCGGAAAAGCGCCTGGCCGCGCGCAAGGGGCGCGGCGGCATTGTCGGCGTCAACATCGGCGCCAACAAGGACAGCGCCGACCGCATCGGCGACTATGAACTGGGCGTCTCGCGCTTTGCGAAATACGCCAGCTATCTCACCGTCAACATCTCGTCGCCCAACACGCCGGGCCTGCGCACCATGCAGGCGCGCGAACAACTCGGCGCGCTGTTGTCTCGGGTCATGTCGGCGCGTGCAGCAGCTTCGGCGCAGCCGCCAATCTTCCTCAAGATCGCACCGGATCTGGTCGAAGCCGAACTGGAGGACATCGCTGCCGAAGTCAGCGAAAAACAGATCGACGGCGTCATCGTTTCCAACACGACGCTGGCACGGACGGGATTGCGCAGCACGACCGGTGCAGGCGAGACCGGTGGTCTCTCGGGAAAACCGCTGTTCGAGCGTTCGACCATCGTGCTGGCGAAGATGCGCAGATTGCTTGGTCCGGAGCGCGCCATTATCGGCGTCGGCGGTGTCGATTCGGCCGAAACGGCGCTGGAAAAAATCCGCGCGGGCGCCGATCTGGTGCAGCTCTACACCGGCATGATCTATGCCGGACCGGCGCTGCCCGGCCGCATCCTTGCCGGAATGGTGCGGTTTGCCGACAGGGAAAGGCTGAAGTCGCTGCGCGAGTTGCGCGATGCCAGGCTCGATCAGTGGGCTGCCAAGCCGCTCTAAAAAGCGGTCCGCATCCTCAGCCGCAAAATCGTCAGCAGGCTGAAGCCGCGCACCAGCAGGAAGACGTGCAGCGCCGCCCACAGGCCGTGATTGCCCAGCGACGGCGCCAAGGTGAACAATGCGGCGCTGAAGGCGAGGAACGACAACAGCATCATGTTGCGCATGTCGCGCGACCATGTCGCACCGATGAAGACGCCGTCCATCTGGAAGGCCAGCACGCCGCTGAGCGGCGTGAGCGCCGCCCAAGGCAGATAGACATCCGCGACGTCGCGAACGTCCTGCGACGTGGTGATCACGGCGACCAGGCCGGCGCCGGCGAGCCAGAAGATCAGCGTCGCGGTTCCCGCCAGGCCGAAACCCCAGAACAGCGTCAACCGCACCGCCCGCCGGAACGAGGTTTCGGCGCGCGCGCCAATGGCGCGTCCCGCCAGCTGTTCGGCCGCCGTGGCAAAACCGTCGAGGAAATAGCCGGCGACAAGGAAGAAGTTCATCAGCACGGCATTGGCGGCCAGCATCAGCGTGCCGAACTGTGCGCCCTGGCGGGTGAACAGCGCGAAGGCGGCGAGCAGCGAGAACGAGCGGATCATGATATCGCGATTGAGCGACAGCATGCGCAGGAAGGCGCCCATGTCGAGCAGGCGATGCCGCGGCAGGCGCGGTGCGGCCCGAAACCGCCAGACGATGATGGCGAGGCCCAGCAGCATGGCCAGAAACTCGCCGGTGACGGTCGCCCAGGCGACACCGGCGACGCCCCAGCCGAGCTTCAGGCCGAGCAGGATGCAGAGCACGATGTTGATGCCGTTGAGCACCGCTTGTAGCATCAACCCAAGCCCGCCCTCGCCGCGCCCCAGCACATAGCCGAGGATGGCGTAGTTGATCAGCGCGAAGGGGGCGGCGAGCATCCTGATCCTGATATAGACGCCCATGGCCTCGCTGACGCTCGGTTCGCCGCCGATGAATTTCTGGCCGGCGATGGCGATCAGCGGCGCAAGGGCGGCAAGCGCGATGCCGGCGGCGACCGCGATCAGCACCGCGCGCCAGAACACGGCCTGCTCCTCCAGTTCGTCGCCGGCTCCGAAAGCCTGGGCGACGAGGCCGGTGGTGCCGGAGCGCAGGAAATTGAAGGTGTTGAAGACGACGTCGAAGACCAGTGCGCCGGCCGCCAGGCCGTCGAGCAGGGCGGCGTCGCCAAACTGCCCGACCACCGCCGTGTCGACGATGCCGAGCAAGGGCGTCGTCAGATAGGCGAGCGTCATCGGCACGGCGATGGCAAGCACCGAACGGTTGGTGACGGCGAAGGGCTTCGCGCCTGCTGGTGTTGCACCCGTGTCCAGGGGATTGCTGCCTTGCTGATTGCGGCTTGATCGAGCAGACGATGTGCCCCATTTTCCGGCCACCGTGCAACCACCCATGCCGTGACGGCCAACCGAAATCCCGGTCTGGCGCGAGCCCGCCGGATCCAGCCCATGCCTCTGCAGATCGTCCACCATCCCGACTATGATGCCGGCTTCGCCGTCAATCATCGCTTTCCGATGAGCAAATATCCGCTGCTGATGCAGGCCTTGCATGTGCGGGGTCTGATCCAGGCCGAGGCGCTGTCGATGCCCGAGCCGGCGCCGGCCTCCTGGCTGAAGCTTGCCCATGCGGCTGATTATGTCGACCAGGTCATCGCTTGCGCGGTGCCTGAAAAGATCGAGCGCGAGATCGGCTTTCCCGTGGGGCCACGTGTTTCGCTGAGGGCGCAACTCGCCACCGGCGGAACGGTGCTGGCGGCACGACTGGCGCTTGTCGACGGCATTGCCTGCAACACCGCCGGCGGCAGCCATCATGCGCGGCGCGCGCAAGGCGCGGGGTTCTGCACCTTCAACGACGTCGCCGTCGCTTCGCTGGTGCTGCTGGCCGAAGGTGCCGCCCAAAACATCCTGATCGTCGATCTCGACGTGCACCAGGGTGACGGCACCGCAGACATTCTGAAAGACGAACCACGCGCCTTCACATTCTCCATGCATGGCGAGCGCAATTATCCCGTGCGCAAGATCGCCTCCGATCTCGACATCGCGCTGCCGGATGGCACCGGCGATGCGGCCTACCTCAAGCGGCTGGGCGGCATCCTGCCGGTGCTCTCGGCCAGAGCGCGCTGGGACATCGTCTTCTACAATGCCGGCGTCGACGTCCATGACGAGGACCGGCTCGGCCGGCTGTCGCTCAGCGATGATGGCTTGCGCGCCCGTGACGCGATGGTGATCGGCCATTTCCGCGCGCTGGGCATTCCGGTCTGCGGTGTCATCGGCGGCGGCTATTCCACGGACGTGGCGTCACTGGCAGCACGCCACGCCATCCTGTTCGAGGTGGCCGCAGGCTTCGCGTGACTGGCGAAACTCACTTCCGAAAGTTGGCGACCCTGAGCAGGATGAAGACCGGCACCACGATCGCCGCACCGAGCACGATATAGCCGAAGAAGCGGTAGACGGCGTTGAAGCCGAGATTCCACAGATCGATGAAAAACGCCTGGATGCGGTAGAAGACGTCCATCGGCGTCCAGCCGAACGCGTTCATCACCAGGCCGACGAGGAACGACACGACCAGCAGCTTGATGATCACCCTGATGGGTGAGTCACCGAGAAAGCGCGTCACTGCGGACAAGGGCCTGCCTCCAGATTCGTGTGCCCCGGATTCGGGCTACAGGCCCACGAATACGCACTTGCTGCGCCCGTATCAAGGCAGGCCGGCCGGTGGAATCGTTAAAGACGGGTAAACAGATCAGCTATAAATTGCTGAAAATAAATAGAAAAATCTTCACCACTACGATCCGCGCAATGTGCGTGCAATTTTCGCCTGCGAGACAGGACGCGTCTTTAGAGCAATGGCCGTGCCGACATTTTCAACCGCAAGGCAGCGCCTTGCCGGCGCGGATTTCTGTTGCCCGTGAAAGACATCTAGCCGGAGCGCGGCCATCCCAAGGGCCGGCTCCACGATCAATCCGCGCGGCGGTGTTTCGTTGCGCATGCGTTGGAGTGTTGCAGTGTTTACTCAAACCAGAATTCTCATGGCGGCGGCGAGCGTTGCCATCTGCGTTGACGCACCGGCGATGGCCGCCGATCTCACGCCTGCCTATACCGATCCGCCGGCCTTCCAGTGGAGCGGCGCCTATGTCGGCGTGCATGGTGGTACCGCCTTCACCAAAATGCCGAACCCGTTTGCCGGCCGTAATGGCTGGAGCGGCGGCGTTCAGGCCGGCTACAACATCCAGACTGGACCGGCCGTGTTCGGCGCCGAGCTCGAAGGCTCCTATCTCGGCGGCGCCGAGCACGGGGTGGAAGGCGGCAAGATCAAGGAGAAATGGCGCGCCGCCGCCAAGGCCAAGGCCGGCCTCGCTTTCGACCAGACGCTGGTTTTCGGCACCGCCGGCGTCGCCATGACGACGTTCGAAAAGGGTGGCGGCGTGCGCGACGTCGACAGCCGCAAGCTCGGCTATCTCGTCGGCGGCGGCGTCGAGCAGGCTTTCGCCGGCGGCCTCTCGGCCAAGATCGAATATAACTATGTCCGCACGCCCAATGTGGAGACGAGATCGGCCTTCGGCACAGCGAAGACCGGTATCGGCAGCCAGGAACTGAAGGCCGGTATCAACTACCGGTTCTAGGAGCATGATCCCGAAAAGTGGGAACCGGTTTTCGGAAAAGATCATGCTCCAACTCACCTGATGCATGTCGCCCGGAAGTGCGCCGCGGTTCCGGGATAACGACATGCATCAGGAAAAGACCTGGCTGACGGAGAGCAGTTTTCCGTGGCGGCCCCCGCCGATCTCCACCGCGGGAAACTGCTTTTCTCCGTCGACCTTTGCGGAGCCATTCAGGGCCGGCCGCGTAATGTCGAGGCAATTTTCAAGGCCTAGCTGCAGGTCGTCTTTCAGCGCAGGAACCACACTCATGTCCACGTCGATAACGGGCCGCAAATGGGTCCCGAAAGTCTTGCTCGCGGCGGCCTTGCTGACGATCTCCGCCTGCGCGTCCGACATCATGAAAAACTATATCGGACAGCCGGTCGAATCGGTGGTGCTCGACTATGGTCCGCCAACCGCAATCGTCGATCTCGGTTCGGGCGAGCGCGCCTATCAGTGGCGCAAGACATCGACCAATGTCGTTGCCGGCTCGACCAGCGGCGAGGTCCGCCACACCAAGCACGGCACCGAATATGAGACGACCGAGACGCCGGGCTATGTCGAACGCCAGGAGTGTTTCTACACCTTCTATGCCCGCGCCTCCGGCGGCCGCTGGTTCATCACCAATTTCCGCCAGCCGAAGCTGGAATGTGAGTGAACGCGATTGCGCTTCTGGCTCTTGTGGCGGGGACGGGAACTGTCTACCGCCATGATCGCCTGCCGCAGGCTCCAGCAATGGCATCCCGGCATGAGTGAAGGACATCGGGCATGCGCATCCTTTTGATCGAGGACGAGCCGGAGATGGCGTCGGTGCTGAAAACCGCGCTGGAGCGCCAGGACCTTGTCGTCGATCACGTGTCGACGCTGGCCGACGCCGAGGCCATGGCGAGGCTGGGGACATTCGACGCCGTTGTGCTCGACCGCCGCCTGCCCGACGGCGACGGCCTCAGCCTCATCCCGCGCCTGCGCGCTTTGCATGTCGACGCACCGGTGATCGCGCTGACGGCGATGAGCGGTCTCGACGATCGCGTCAGCGGGCTCAATGCCGGCGCCGACGACTATATGGTCAAGCCTTTCGCCATCGAGGAACTGGTGGCGCGGCTGCGCGCGCTGCACCGGCGCCAGTTCACGGTCAGGGCCGAGCAGGCGGTGGTCGGCCGCCTCACCTATGATTTCCGCCATCGCGAAGCGCTGGTCGAGGATCAGGCGCTGGAACTGCCCAGGCGCGAGCGCCTGGTGCTGGAGACGCTGATCCGCCGGCCGGGCCGGGCCATCATGCGCAGCGCGCTGGAGGAAGCCGTCTATGCGCTCGATGACGAGATCGGCTCCAATGCGCTGGATGCGCATATATCGCGGCTGCGCCGCAAGCTCGACGATGTCGCCGCCGGCATCGAGATCAGGGCGATCCGCAACATCGGCTATCTCTTGCGGGCCACGCCATGAAGGCGGCGCGGCCGCGCTCGCTGCAATGGCTGCTGGTGCGCAGGCTGATCCTGCTGCAGGCGGCGATGCTCGCAATCTTCATCGCGCTGTGCGCCGCCGCGCTATGGATCTCCAATCCGCACTGGCTGGTCGACAACGAGGCCGCCGTCGCGGCGTTGAAGGGAGCTGTCGAGCGCAGCGACGACGGTGGGCTGGAGGTGCGTGAAACGGAAGAGCTTCGCCAGTTCCGCGAGCGCTTCCCGCACCTCTGGTACGTCATCCGTGACAGCAGCGGCCATGCCCTTCGTGCCGGCACCATTCCCGATGTCTATGCCAAAACCCCAGGCGACTTGCTAAGTGGCGTGGACCGCGCGACCCTTGAATTCTCCAGGGACGATGCGCGGCCCGAGGCCTATGTCGAAAACGTCGCTACCAAGGCCGGCCTGGTGCAGATCGTCACCTCGACACGGTCATCGCGCGGCGAGACCGACGGGCTTGAGATCAACATCTCGGCGACGGTCGACGTCGCCCACAATCCCGACGGCAGCCGCAACTGGCAGCGCGCTTTGCCGGCGCTGGCGCTGATCATCGCCACGCTGGTGCTGCCGATCGTCATCGTCATGGGCATCGCCACGCTGGTGACGACGCCCGCGGTCATCCGCCGGTCTTTTGCCGGCCTTGTCGACACCGCCCGGCAGGCGGCAGCGATCGACATCGGCACCAGGGCGACGCAGCTCGCCGTCGCCCAAGTGCCGCAGGAGATCGCACCGCTGGTGCAGGCCTTCAACCAGACGCTGACGCGGCTGGCCCAGGGCTATGACCGGCACAACCGCTTCCTCACCGACGCAGCACACGAGCTGCGCACACCGATCGCGATTTTGCGCACGCGCGCCGAGCTGTTGACGAAGGAGCCGCAAAGCGTGCGCATGCTCATGGATATCGAGCGCTTGTCGCATCTGGCACAGCAACTGCTCGACCACCAGATGCTCGAACGCCCGGCAAACGAGCGACAGATCGTCGATCTCGCCGAGCTGGCCAGCCGGGTCGCTGCTGACTTCGCCCCACTCGCCATCGAAGCCGGCTACGATCTCGCTTTTGAGCCGCCGCCCTGCAAGGTGGAGGTCGAGGCCAATGCGCTGCAGATCGAACGCGCGCTGGCCAATCTGGTGCGCAACGCCATCGACCATGGCGGCGGCGCCGGCATGATCACCATAGCGGCCGACGCGACGGGTGGCCTTGAAGTGCGCGATGAAGGCCCCGGCATTCCAGCGGCGGAGCACGAGAACATCTTCGAACCGTTCTACCGCCTGCAGCCGCAATCGCGTGGCGCCGGCCTCGGCCTCAACCTTGCCCGCCAGATCGCCAGACTGCATGACGGGACGATCCGGATTCTGGACGGTTCATGGCGCGGCGCTCGGGTGCGCATGGGACTGCCAGTGCGGCATTGATGCGGGCGCCAATCGGTTTCCAACAGCCGTTTCCGAAGAGCTGTCCAAGGGCGATTGCCCGAAGCAGGCCCATCATGATATCGAAGTGCCGACGCGGGTATGATGTAATGGTAGCTTGTCAGCTTCCCAAGCTGAACGCGCGGGTTCGATTCCCGCTACCCGCTCCAGCAAGAATCAATGATCTAGACGGAGTTTGCCGGCGCCTGACGCAAGCCTGCGCATTGCGACATTGTTCACGCCTGCACCTCGGCGCATATGGGAAGGTGCATGGCCACCTCATCGGCTTCCATCCGCATCAGTGTGTGCGAGAGGCCGCCATGATCGTCGATCCACTGCCGCACCCAATCGGGGTATTGCGAGAGCAGGTAGTTGGCAGCGACGGCGTTCTGACGAGCGCTGACGCCGTATGGCAGATGGAAGCCGAAGGATGCACGCGGGGTAACGCAAAGCTGCTCTACGGGCAGCGACAGATAGAGCGTGCAGGCGCTGTCGCACTCCCCGTCAAAGTACACTGGCTCGTCGGCGGCGCGCAGTTTGGCGACGTGCAAGGCGAAGGTCACGATCTGGCCACCGGGATTGCGGCTCACCGTCTCCGCGTTCGCGGGCAGCGCCGTCAGGGTGGCGGCGAAGAGCCCAATCGCCATGGTCTTCAACGTCCATCCAAGCTTTGCAAGCGACAGTTCAGTGTGCATCCTGTGGCCTCGCGTTTGTTTCGCGACGCCAACGCTAGCATCAAGATGGTTAACATTAGGCAGCGCTCATCAATCTTCCGATCAGTCTGTCATACTGGCGCGAGCGAGACGCCCGCCACCCGCTCCAGCTTGCTTCCGCGTATGCATTGAACAACAATAGGCCTGTCCGGACCCAGATCGGCGGCGGCAGGGAGCGAGTTGTTTGTGAAGGATCCGAATAAAAAAGGCGGTCGCCCAAATATCCTTGAAACGACGCTCGCAGCGGCTCTGCAGGACCAGAAAACGGTGGATGAGCAGCGCCAAAGCATTGCGCCGGTTGTCGACGGAATGTCTTTTCACGACAGCATTCGACACAATGACGATCGCGGCAGCGTCACCGAGGTCTATGATCCCCGCTGGGGCTGGCATCCCGATCCGCTGGTCTTTTCCTACATTTTCACCATTCGTCCGGGGATGGTGAAGGGCTGGGGCCTGCATAAGCTGCACGAAGACCGCTACTTCGTGATCAGCGGCGAGATGGAACTCGTTCTCTACGATCCAAGGCCGGACTCCAGCACGTATGGTAAAATTGCGAAGGTCTACCTTTCCGGTAGCCGTCCGCGTCTCGTCAACGTTCCAAAATTTGTCTGGCATGCTGACCGCAACATCGGGACGTCGGATGTCATCGTCATCAATTTTCCGACCATACAATACGACCACGCCAAGCCCGACAAGTATCGCTTGCCTATCGATACCGATCTCATTCCACATGATTTCGGTCCTGCTAAGGGATGGTGAGCAAACCCCGGTTCTCCATTCTGATGCCGACCCATTCACGCGTCGATGTCATCGGTCTGGCCATTCAATCGGTTCTGGATCAAACCGTCGGGGATTTCGAGTTGCTGGTCGTCGGCGACGGTGCCGTGGCCGGTACGAAAGACGTAGTCGACGGCTTTCGTGACTCCCGTATTCGCTTTTTCGATCTGCCAAAGGCACCAAGCTACGGTTATGCAAACAGGAACATCGCCCTGCGAGAGGCACGCGGCGAATTCATCGGCTTTGCCGCCGATGACGACCTGCTTTTTCCAGACCACTTTGAAACATTGGCGGAAGGGCTCAAGAATGGAGCGGCTATCGCGTACAGCCAGGCGCTCTGGGTTTCCACCGACGGCATCGCCGCACCGTTCCTGACCAATCTGGAACTGGCCGACGAATTTAAATTCTTTGTGGAAGTCGGAAACTCCATACCGGCCAGCTGCTTCCTCTACCGCACCGATTCCCTGCCGTTGCGAGACGCTTGGCCGGAGGATGAAGTTGCGGCGGCCGACTGGCGACTATGGCAGCGTATCATCCACGAAAACCCGCAGAACCCCTTCTGTTATTGTCGTGTTCCAACCGTTTTGCACTTCAGTGCGCGATGGAAAAACTCTCGCTTTTCCCTGTCTCCGCAACTTGCCATGATTCTTGATATCGCGGACAAAGCAGGCTGGTGGCCGCTGGCCTTGCGTGTCTCGATCCCGATGGACAGTTGTGAGCAGCGCGAATATTCGCGCCTGATGCGCTCCGAGCCCACGGCGTGGAGCCGGCGGACGCGTCACGCGGTCGGCGACGTGGTGGCCAAGCTTGCCTGGGAGGACATCAACGCAACGCGGCCAGCATTGGCGAAAGCCGAGGCTGAACGGGCAGCCTTGCAATTGGAGCTCTCAGCGCTGGGGAACAAGTTCGACCAGGCGCATCAAAGCAATGTGGAGCTGCAAAAGTCTCTTTCCGATGCAAAGCAGGAAAAGGACGAAATCGAGCGAGCGCTGCAGGGCCGTCAAGCAGATATCTTGGCGATTCATCAATCCAACAGTTGGCTCGCCACAGCACCGTTGCGCTGGATTTCCACAGCCCTGCGTTCAAGAAAACCCCGGAAGAAATAGCGCGCGACCTCTCATGAGTCGCCACTCAGGATTGAGGCAACGCGCCTCTATGGGCTGGCAAGTATTGCGGAATGCGAGGTCGATTGTTCCGCTATCCCACCTCCCGCAAGATGAAATCGTGCAGCATCTTGGCGGCCGGCGACAGCGCGCGGTTCTTGACCGTGATCAGGCTGTAGGGCCTCACCTCGATGTCGAACTCGGTCTGGACGACGTCGATGGCGCCGGCGAGACCGTCGGGGTTCTGGATGAATTTTGCCACCTGGATCGACACTGGGGCGATGGCATCGGACTGCGCCACCATGACCAGAGTCAGCAGCAGCGAGGAAGTGTTGAGGATGCGGTCCGGCAGCGCGATGTTGCGGTTCAAAAAGTTGCTTTCCATGGCCTGGCGCAGCGGCGAGCCGCCGGACTGGAAGACCCAGTCATAGGCGGCCGTATCTTCCAGCCGCACGGCCTTGCCATTGCTCAGCGGATGACCGCGGCGCACAATCAGGCAGGCCTTCTCGACGCCGATGACGCGCGATTCGAACAGCCGCGGATTGAGGTCGTCGGGGATGCGGGCGATGATGAAATCATGGCGGGTGGCAATCAGTTCGCGCGCCAAGACGTTCGACGTCTCGACCTGCATGGTGATCTCGATGCGCGGATAGAGGCGGCGGATTTCGCGGATCGCCGGCACCGCCAGTTCGATCGCCGGCGCCGTCACCGCGCCGAGGAACACCGAGCCGCCCTTGCCCGCCTTGAGTTCTGAAATCTCGCGGTCGGCCTCGCGCATTTCGAGCAGAATCGAACGCGCGCGCCGGGCCAGCGCCTTGCCGTAAGGGGTGAGCGTGATGCCGCGCGGCAGCCTTTCGCAGAGCTTGACCTGGAGCACCGCTTCCATCTCGGAAATCATGCGCGAGGCCGCCGGCTGCGAGATGTTCATCACCTGCGCCGCCGCACTCACCCGACCGTGATCGTCGAGTGCGGCGATCATGCGCATATGGCGCAGGCTCAAGCCACTGCGCAGAAGTGTTCCGCCATCGCCCGGCAATTCATCGTAACTGCCTGAAATTCCCTGAGGATTTGGCAACGTCGCCATGTTCTTGTCCGCTCCCAGCAATGTTCCGGCCCCTTTTAGTCATATACCGGTTTCGGTATAGCAACCACCGAAGATCGCATTTGACAGTTATGGCAAAGGGACACACCCTTCGCGCGTCCTCAAGACTTGACGGTCGATGACGAGCAAAATCGTATCGATTGAAATCAGGCGACTGAGGGCCGATTGGGAGGATACCGGAGATCGATATGACGGCGGCGGCGCTTTGGCGCATCCGCCCGACTGCGCGGCCCGCGAAGCCCCGAGGTGTCGCGTCCATCAACCAGGGAGAGTTTTACGTGAAAATCATCAAGACACTGGCCGCCGTCGCGGCCCTTGGCATTGCTGCCATGACCTACTCGGCGCACGCAGCCGACAAGGGTCTTGTCGGCGTGCTGATGCCGACCAAGACCTCGCAGCGCTGGATCAATGACGGTGACGCCGTCAAGTCCCAGCTCGAAGCTCTCGGCTACACGGTCGACCTGCAGTACGCGCAGGACGACATCCCCAACCAGCTCAGCCAGCTGGAAAACGAAATCACCAAAGGCCCGAAGGCGCTGATCATCGCCTCGATCGATGGCACCACGCTGTCGGATGCGCTGCAGAAGGCCGCTGACGCCGGCGTCGTCGTCGTCGCCTATGACCGCCTGATCAAGAAGACCGCCAATGTCGACTACTACACCACCTTCGACAATTTCGGCGTCGGCGTGATCCAGGCGAATTCGCTGGTCAAGGGCCTCAAGG
Source organism: Mesorhizobium sp. P2_B11 (assembly GCF_056404855.1). Lineage (NCBI taxonomy): Bacteria > Pseudomonadati > Pseudomonadota > Alphaproteobacteria > Hyphomicrobiales > Phyllobacteriaceae > Mesorhizobium > Mesorhizobium sp. P2_B11. Next base: position 464,278 of record NZ_JBFUDF010000001.1, on the reverse strand, counting down.
AGCGCTTCCCGAACACCAAGCCGTGGAACGTCGAACTGTTCGGCGGCTCGCCGGACGACAACAACGCCTTCTTCTTCTACAACGGCGCCATCTCCGTCCTGCAGCCGCTGATCGATGACGGTTCGATCAAGATCAAGTCCGGCCAGACCGGCATGGACAAGGTCGGCACGCTGCGCTGGCTCGCGGCCACCGCCCAGGCCCGCATGGACAACCTTCTGTCGGCCAACTACTCGGACGGCAGCCGCGTCGATGGCGTTCTGTCGCCCTATGACGGCCTGTCGCGCGGCATCACCGCCTCGCTGCGCGCCGTCGGTTACGGCACCGACGCTCAGCCCTGGCCGATCGTGACCGGCCAGGATGCCGAGACCGCTTCGGTCAAGCTGATCATCACCGGTGAGCAGTACTCGACCGTGTTCAAGGATACCCGCGAACTGGCCAAGGCCACCGTCGAACTCGTCGACAAGGTGCTCTCGGGCGGCAAGCCGGACGGCCTCGACGAAAAGACCTACAACAACGACGTCAAGGTCGTTCCCTCGATCCTTTTGACGCCGCATGATGTCGACAAGTCGAACTACCAGGCGCTGGTCGTCGACTCCGGCTACATCAAGGCCGACGAACTGAAGTAAATTCGGTTGTAAAATCAGGGGTCCTGCGCAACGCAGGGCCCCTTTTCGTTCACCAGCGAGCCCGGTATTGTTACCGACCTCGCCGGCAGTGTTTGCCGACCTCTCAAGGAGCGGTAGTTCCCATGGCCTCGACGATTTTGGAGATGCGCGACATCACCAAGACGTTCCCCGGCGTGAAGGCGCTGTCGAACGTCAACCTCAGTGTCGAGGAAGGCGAGATCCATGCCGTGGTCGGCGAGAATGGCGCCGGCAAATCAACGCTGATGAAGGTTCTGTCGGGCGTCTATCCCGTAGGCACCTATGACGGCCAGATCATCTTCCAGGGCCAGGAATGCCATTTCAAGGGCATCCATGACAGCGAACACAGGGGCATCGTCATCATCCACCAGGAGCTTGCGCTGGTGCCGATGCTGTCGATCACCGAAAACATCTTCCTCGGCAACGAAAACGCCAAATACGGCGTCATCGACTGGGATGCCAACGAGGCGCGCACCGCCGCTTTGTTGAAGAAGGTGGGCCTCAATGAGGACCCCAAGACACTGATCACCGATATCGGCGTGGGCAAGCAGCAGCTGGTCGAAATCGCCAAGGCGCTGAGCAAGGACGTCAAGCTTCTGATCCTCGACGAGCCGACCGCGTCGCTGAGCGAGAAGGACAGCCAGGCGCTGCTCGACCTTTTGCTCGAATTCAAGCGGCAAGGCATGACCTCGATCCTGATCTCGCACAAGCTCAACGAGATCAACCGGGTCGCCGACAAGGTCACCGTCATCCGGGACGGCCGCACCATCGAGACGCTGGCCAAGAAGGACATCTCGGAAGACCGCATCATCACCTCGATGGTCGGCCGCTCGCTCGACGACCGCTACCCGCCGCGCGAGCCCAAGATCGGCGAAGTCGTGTTCGAGGTGAAGAACTGGTCGGTCTATCACCCGCTCCATGCCGAACGGCAAGTGATCAAGGGCATCGACATCAATGTGCGCAAGGGCGAGGTGGTCGGCATTGCCGGACTGATGGGCGCTGGCCGCACCGAATTCGCCATGAGCCTGTTCGGCCGCTCCTATGGCCGCCGTATCTCCGGCGAGGTGCTGCTCAAGGGCAAGCCGGTCGACGTCACCACGGTGAGCAAGGCTGTCCAGCACGGCATCGCCTACGTCACCGAGGACCGCAAGACCTACGGTCTCAACCTCATCGACCACATCAAGCACAACATCACGCTCGCCAATCTCGGCGGCGTGTCGCGCCACAGCGTGATCGATGATTTGCGCGAGCTTGCGGTCGCCAACGATTATCGCAAGAAGACCAACATCCGCGCTTCCAGCGTCTACCAGATGACGGGCAATCTTTCCGGCGGCAACCAGCAGAAGGTTGTGCTGTCGAAATGGCTGTTCGCCGATCCCGAGGTGCTGATCCTCGACGAGCCGACACGCGGCATCGATGTCGGCGCCAAATACGAAATCTACACGATCATCGCGCGCCTTGCCTCGGAGGGTAAGGCGATCGTGGTCATCTCGTCGGAAATGCCGGAATTGCTCGGCATCACCGACCGCATCTACGTCATGAACGAAGGGCGCATCGTCGGGGAAATGCCGGCGGCCGAAGCAAGCCAGGAAAAAATTATGCGCGCTATCGTTCGGGGAGAAGGAAAAGCAGCATGAGCACCGAGAGCGCCCCCGCCCCGCAGGGCAACGTCGTCGAAGAACAGCGTCCACGCATTGCCGTCTCGGCGCTGACGACGAATTTGCGCGAATACGGCCTGATCATCGCGCTGATCGTCATCATGCTGTTCTTCCAGTTCACCACCTCGGGAACGCTGTTCAAGCCGGTCAACCTCTCGAATCTGGTGCAGCAGAACTCCTTCATCATCGTGATGGCGCTGGGCATGCTGCTGGTGATCGTGTCCGGCTATATCGACCTCAGCGTCGGATCGGTGGCCGGTTTCATCGGCGCGCTGGCGGCCAACATGATGGTTATCTGGCAGCTCGGACCGCTCAGCAATCCGCTGGTGGTTTCGATCGTCTGCCTGATCGTCGGCGGCCTCATCGGCGCCGCGCAAGGCTACTGGATCGCCTACCACCGGATACCGAGCTTCATCGTGACGCTTGCCGGCATGCTGATCTTCCGTGGCATCTGCCAGGCGCTGCTCGGTGGTGGCTCCTCGGTCGGCCCGCTGCCGGACGACTTCAAGATGCTCAGCTCCGGCTTCATCCCAGACGTCATCGGCCCGCTGACGCTCGTCCCGCCGGTTGTGAACGCGGCCGGCAAGACCATCATGGGCAGCGGCGTGACGCTGCACATGACGACGGTCGTGCTGGGGCTGATCGCCGTGCTGGCCTATGCCTATTTCGGGGTGAGGACGCGGCGCAAGCGCGAACGCCACGGCTATGAAGCCGAACCCTTCACCCTGTTCGTCATCAAGACGCTGGTCGCCAGCGCGCTGGCGCTGTTCCTGGTCTATGAGTTCGCCAGCTACAGGGGCCTGCCGGTGGTGCTGCTGGTGATGGGCGTGCTGATCACGCTGTTCGTCTTCGTCACCAAGCGCATGACCATCGGCCGGCGCATCTACGCAATGGGCGGCAACCCCAAGGCGGCGCAGCTGTCGGGCATCAACACCGAGCGGCTGACGCTGATGGTGTTCATCAATATGGGCGTGCTGTCGGCGCTCGGCGGCCTGATCATCGCGGCGCGTCTTGGCCAGGCCGTGCCGGCCGCGGGCCTCGGCTCGGAGCTCGACGTCATCGCCGCCGTGTTCATCGGCGGCGCCTCGGCGATGGGCGGCGTCGGCCAGGTCATCGGCGCAGTGGTCGGCGGTTTCATCATGGGCGTGATGAACAACGGCATGTCGATTATGGGCGTCAATGTCGATTGGCAGCAGGTGGTCAAAGGCCTGGTGCTGCTCGGCGCCGTGATCTTCGACGTCTACAACAAGAACAAGGCCTGACCGGAGCAATTCCAGGAAAAGTGCATCGCGGTTTTCCGTCCGGAATTGCGTAGAAACAAAAGAACTGGGAGCGGGTTAGCTCAAACCTGAACCGCTCCCACGAGGCAAGCAGGAGGCATACGCTCGCGGCGCTGCCGGCAAGTTGTCGGCACAGAAGTCCCCCTGGGGATCAAGCCCGCGAGCGCAATCCGGACGAAGAGTTCAACCCGTGGCGCGGCGAGGTCCGAGCCGCGCAGGTCAAGGTTTGCCAAGACGCAACCGGGCCAAGGCACATGAGAGAGGGTTTCATCATGCTGATCTCCCAGATCCTCGACGACGCCGAGACCATCCGCGTCGTTGCCCGCAATGGCGGCGGCAAGACCAGGGTCATCAACGGCGCGCGCAGCGTCTATTCGCTGGCGATGGAAGCCGCCCGCACCGGCACCGGGCTGGCCGCGCTGATCGAGCGCAAGGGATACGGTGAAGCCGTCGACCTCGACGCTGTCTACAAGAAGGGCCGGCTGGTGTCGCCGATCAACCATCCCGATCCCGCGCATCTGCATCTGACGGGCACCGGGCTGACGCATCTGGGCTCTGCGGCAACGCGCGATTCCATGCACAAGAAACTCAGCGACGGCGGCGAGGAGCAGCTCACCGATTCCATGAAGATGTTCCGCATGGGGCTGGAGGGCGGCAAGCCGGCCAAGGGCCAGACCGGCGTGCAGCCGGAATGGTTCTACAAGGGCAACGGCACCATGGCGGTGGCGCCTGGTGCTGCGCTGATGTCGCCAGCCTTTGCGCAGGACGCCGGCGAGGAGCCGGAGATCGCCGGCATCTATGTCATCGGCGATGACGGCGCGCCCTTCCGCGTCGGCTTCACGCTGTCGAACGAGTTTTCCGACCACGTCACCGAGCGGGTGAACTACCTGTTCCTGGCGCATTCCAAGCTGCGCAACGCATCGTTCGGGCCGGAGATCCTGATCGGCGAACTGCCGGCCGACATCAGGGGCGCATCGCGCATCCTGCGTGATGGCAATCTTTTGTGGGAAAAGCCGTTCCTGTCGGGCGAAGCGAACATGTCGCACACCATCGCCAATCTCGAGCATCACCACTTCAAATACTCGGCCTTCCGCCAACCGGGCGACGTGCATGTGCACATGTTCGGCACGGCGACGCTGTCCTTCGCCGACGGCATCAGGACTGAGGCCGGCGACGTCTTCGAGATCGAAGCCGGGGATTTCGGCCTGCCGCTGCGCAACCCGCTGGAGATCGAGCAGCCGGTGAAGGTGGCGGTGAAGGCGTTGTAAACTGGGTGATCTCCCCCCTCGTGGGGGAGATGGCCGGCAGGCCAGAGGGGGGCGCTGTCCCGCCAGCGTTTCCGATCTAGCCAGCCCCTACCTTCGAACTTTTTTCTTAGCCTCGAAGAGGCCGCGTTCCTTCGCGCCCCCCTCTGCCCTGCCGGGCATCTCCCCCACGAGGGGGGAGATCAGCAGTTCCCGCGTCTCAATAAATATCGAAATCGAAATACTTCGCCTGGATCTTCTTGTACGTGCCGTCGGCAACAATCGCGTCGATCGCCGCGTTGAGCTTGTCGCGTAGCGCCGTGTCTTCCAGGCGCACGGCGATGCCAGCTTGCGTCTCCGTGCCCTTGACGTCGCCGACCAGCTTGCAGCAGCCGTCGCTCGCCTTCTTCAGCCAGTCCATCAGCACGAACTTGTCAGAGATGACCGCATCGAGACGGCCATTCTGCAGGTCGGTGATCGCCTCTTCCTGGGTCGGATACAGTTTTGCCTCCGCACCCGCCTTGCCATAGGCGTTCTGGGCGTAGTCGGCCTGGGTGGTCGAGGCCTGCGCGCCCACCGTCTTGCCGGCGAGGGCTGCCGGTTCGGTGGAGGTGAGCTCGCTGTCCTTCGGCGCCACCAGCGCCAGCGGCGTGGTGTAGTATTTGTTAGTGAAGGCGACCTGTTTCTTGCGCTCCTCGGTGATGCTCATCGACGCGATGATGGCGTCAAACTTCTTCGCCTGCAGGGCCGGGATGATACCGTCCCAGTCCTGGGTGACGATCTCGCACTCAACCTTCATTTGCGCGCACAGCGCATTGGCAATGTCGATGTCGAAGCCCTCGACCTTGCCGTCCGATGTAATGGTGTTGAAGGGCGGATAGGCGCCCTCGGTGCCGATCTTCAACTTCTCCTGCGCCTGCGCCATCGAACCGGCCGCGATCACCAGCACGGCGGCCGTTGCCGCCGAGACAATCCATTTTGAAATCTGCATGTTTGTTCCCCTTAAGCCGTTGTTTTTCCGGCAGCAGGGACAGCCAAGCATGGCAAGCCGACGCAGGCAAGTATTTTGCCCGCCTGTGATCGAGGGTCAGCCGGCGGTGCGGAAATGCTTGGAGAGCTTCAGGCCTTGCGCCTGATAGTTGGAGCCGAGGTCGGTGCCGTAGAGCGCCTGGGGCCGCTTGAGCATGTGTTCGTAGACCAGCCGGCCGACGATCTGGCCATGGTCGAGGATGAACGGCACTTCATGACTGCGCACTTCGAGCACCGCCCGGCTGCCGGTGCCGCCTGAGGCCGAATGGCCGAAGCCCGGATCGAAGAAGCCGGCATAGTGAACGCGGAATTCGCCGACCAGCGGATCGAACGGCGTCATTTCGGCGGCGTAGAGCGGCGGCACGTGCACCGCTTCGCGCGAGACCAGGATATAGAACTCGTCGGGATCGAGCACCAGTTCGCCGGCGCCGCTCTTGTAGAGCGGCTCCCAGAAGTCGACGGCGTCCTGCGCGGCGCGCTTGTCGACATCGACCAGGCCGGTGTGATGCTTGCCGCGATAGCCGACCAGGCCGTTCTGATCGCCGTCGAGATCGATCGACAGCGCAATGCCGCCGCCGGAAATGTTGGGCGGCTCGGTGGCGACCAGCATCTCGGCGCGGTGCAATTCGTTCAGCTCTGCCTCCGACAGCAAGGCATTGCCGGTGCGGAAGCGGATCTGCGACAGGCGCGAGCCGGCGCGTACGACGATCGGGAAGGTGCGCGGGCTGACTTCGAGATAGAGCGGCCCGTGATAGCCGGCGGCGATCTTGTCGAACTCGTGGCCGCGGTCGGTCATCACCCGGGTGAAGATATCGAGCCGCCCGGTCGAACTCTTCGGATTGGCCGAGGCGGAGACATTTGCAGGCAGCGCCAGGCTTTCGAGCAGCGGCACGATGTAGACGCAGCCGGTTTCCAGCACCGCGCCCTCGGAGAGACTAAACTCATGCAGTTTCAGCCGGTGAAGCTTGTCGGCCACCAGATGATCTGGACCTGGCAGGAACGAGGCGCGCACGCGAAAAGCCTTGTCGCCGAGCCTGAGATCGAGGCTCGCCGGCTGGACCTGATCGGAATCGAGCGCGCGCGGCGACTTCAACGCGCCGGATTGAAACAGCGCGGAAATGTCCTGATCGGGAAGAATGCCTGTCTGCCGCAAAGGCTGGCTCCGCTCGAAGGCCTCTATGTGGCAGGTTCTTGCCCGCAAAACCGCTGGACACTTTTGCGGAACCTGCCTTGGTACAAACCTCTTAATGAAGCCGGCAATTGACGCAAGCATGGCTGAGGTCTAAAGGGTCGTTATCCCGTGGTGATTTGGCCGGTCGGCTTGCAGCCACGTTAAACAAGTCGCTAAAGGACCGTCGGGCCGCAAGGCCGTATGGACCGGTTGCGACTTTCGCGGCCGGTTTTTTTGTGTCTGGAACAAAAGCGATGAGCACCAAGAAGCGTAACTGGAAGCCTCAGACCGCACTCGTGCACGGGGGAACGCTGCGTTCCCAGTTCGGCGAAACGTCGGAAGCGATGTACCTCACCCAGGGCTATGTCTATGAGACGGCGCAGGCCGCCGAAGCCCGTTTCAAGGGCGAAGAGCCCGGCTTCATCTATTCGCGCTACGCCAACCCGACCGTCGATATGTTCGAAAAGCGCATGTGCGCGCTGGAAGGCGCCGAAGATGCCCGCGCCACGGCGTCGGGCATGGCGGCGGTGACGGCGGCGCTGCTGTGCAGCGCCAAGGCCGGCGACCATATCGTTGCGGCGCGCGCGCTGTTCGGTTCCTGCCGCTGGGTGGTCGAGACGTTGGCGCCGAAATACGGCATCGAGGCGACACTGGTCGACGGCACAGACATCGCCAACTGGGAAAAGGCGGTCAGGCCGAACACAAAACTGTTCTTCCTGGAAAGCCCGACCAATCCGACGCTGGAAGTGGTGGACATATCAGCCGTCGCCTCGCTCGCCACCTCGATCGGCGCCAGGCTGATTGTCGACAACGTCTTTGCCACGCCCTTGCAGCAGAAGCCGTTGCAGCTCGGCGCCCATATCGTCGTCTATTCCGCAACCAAGCACATTGACGGCCAGGGACGGTGTCTCGGCGGCATCATCCTGTCGGACAAGAAGTGGATCGACGAGAATCTGCACGACTATTTCCGCCATACCGGGCCGAGCCTGTCGCCGTTCAACGCCTGGACGCTGCTGAAGGGCCTGGAGACACTGCCGGTGCGCGTGCGCCAGCAGACGGAAAGTGCCGGCAAGATCGCCGATTTCCTCGCCGGGCAGCCGCAGATCGCCCGCGTCATCTATCCCGGCCGCGCCGACCATCCGCAGGCCGATGTCGTCAAGAAGCAGATGACGGGCGGCTCGACGCTGATCTGCCTCGACGTCAAGGGCGGCAAGCAGGCGGCCTTCGCCTTGCAGAACGCGCTCGACATCGTGCTGATCTCCAACAATCTCGGCGACGCCAAAAGCCTGATCACCCATCCGGCGACGACGACGCACAAGAACCTCAGCGACGAGGCACGCGCCGAACTCGGCATCGGACCGGGAACGCTGAGACTGTCGGTCGGTCTGGAGGATACGGACGATCTGCTTGAGGACGTTGCGCAGGCACTGAAGGCGGCCAAATAGCGGAAAGCGGCAGACCGGGAACTACAGGCCCACTGCCTTGCGCAGGGCTTCGTTCATGCGCGTCTGCCAGCCATCGCCATCAGCTCTGAAGCGTTCGAGAACATCGGCGTCGAGACGCAACTGTATGGCGCGCTTTGGCCGTGCAAGCGGCGGCCGGCCAGCCTTGCGGCGCGAAACCGTATCGGTCAGTTGGGCATCCGGATCGGCCTCGGCGGCAGCCGTAATCGCTGCGTCTTCTTCGTCGGTCATCGCAGCGCGTGCCTTGCCGGCGAGCGCCAAAGCATCGGCACGCGACTGCCTTGGCGCAGTAGCCTCGCGGCGCACGATCGTCTTAGAGGTTTTCGACATAGTCCGTAATTTCCTGCCTTGTGGCCTTGCGTAGCGAAATAACGCGGATGGCGTGGCGTCGCTCGACATAAACCATCACATAGACGCTAACGTCGATCAGCCCGATGGCAACGAGACGATCCTCGCCAAAGTCCTCACTGTCATCGAGCCTGATAAGAGCATTGGCGAAATCGAAAGACGGAGCGATCGCAAAATCCACGCCGTGCTTGGCTCTGTTGGCCTTTGCCTTGTTCTCATCCCACTCGAACTGCATCGCGGCCAGCGCATTCCACAATTAATGTATACACAAAAATAGGGCAGTTCAATAATTTTTGTGTATACGATAATAGCCTCTGGAATCAAGCCGAACCGTCGCCTTCAGGCGCCCGACGAGGCCTCTTCCAGTTCCGTCATCGCCTTGGTGCGGATGGTCATGGCATTGCCGCGCCATTCGACCGCGCCGCCGAGCCAACCGCGCGACCAGATGGCGGGGAGCATCACATCGCGCACGATCATGGCGGTGACGATGCGCGGCGACAGATACCAGCCCTTGGCCCAGGCAAGCAGGCATTCCGGCACATAGGCAAAGGCCAGGACGCCCAAAGCTGTGCTGGGAAGGCTGACGCCGGCGCTTGCCGCCGCGACCAGCGCCAGCAGCAGCGGCACCGCGACGCCGGTCAGGATTTCGGGCGTGTAGAACAGCGGGAAGGTGACGCGGCGCAGCCGCGCCCAGCGCGTCTGGCGCGACCAGATCTCGGCAAAGGTACGCTGCCCGAGCGGCTGTTCGAAGGGCGAGGCAACGAGATTGACGCGCAGGCCGAGCCCATTGACCAGCTTGGTCGCGGCGGCATCTTCGGCGATCTCGGCGGCAAGCGCCTCGATGCCGCCATTGGCGTCGAGCATCGGCTTGTTCCACAGCATGCTCTTGCCCTGGGCAAAGCCGAGGCCCAGCGCCTCGCCGGTATATTGCCAGCGCGCCTGCAGCGTGTTGAGGAAGGCGCATTCGACCTCGGCCCAAAAACCATCCGGCCGCGAGCCGATCGGGGTCGAGCAGACAAGCCCGGTGTCCGGCCGCCAGGCCGCCATCAGATGCTGGACATAGTCGACAGGCATCAGCACGTTGGAATCGGCCAGGATGACCCAATTGTGCTGCGCCGCCTGCCAGCCCTTGACGCAGTTGTTGAGCTTGGGGTTGGCGCTGACCCGGTCATCGCCGATGAGGAGCTGCGCCGGGATCTCGGGATGGCCGGCGATCGCGGCGTTGATGAGCTTGACCACCGGGTCTTCGGCATGGGCGACGCAGAAGATCAGCTCATAGCGCGGCCAGTCGAGCGAGAAGGCGCGGGCAAGCGTCTCCTGCGTGAACGGCTCGACACCGCGCGAGGGCACGACGATCGAGACCGGCGGCGCCTTTCTGGCCGGCGGCGCAATCGGGCGCGGCCGCCTCAGGCTGAGCGAGGCGAGCACAATGCTGGCGAGATTGGAGAGAAGCAGGAGTGTCGAAAGCAGCGCTGCTATGACTGTCAGTTCCATCGAGATCTGGTCACTCCGGGAAAAAGCGGCCAGGAATGGGCCGTTTTCAACAGTTCGACAGAGCGCTGAGTCGCCCGACATGGTTTCATGCACACCACCATTGTCGTGTGTCACTTAAATGACATTGTTGTTCGGCACCTGCGCATGAGGCCTAATGCGGGCGTACGGCAAGAGCGCCGACAGGTCCGTTGGTGTCGTTTGGAGCAGCCTATGTACCGCGCCGTCACGCGCAACATCGAAGTGCAGGTCAGACCGTTCTACCTGGAGGATCGCTCGGATCCCCAGGAGAACCGCTATGTCTGGGGCTACCAGGTGACGATCGACAACCAGTCGGACGAGTTCGTGCAGCTTATGTCACGCTATTGGCACATCACCGACGGCACAGGCCGGGTCGAGGAAGTGCGCGGCGCCGGCGTCGTCGGCGATCAGCCCGAGCTCAATCCCGGCGACAGCTATCAATACACGTCCGGCTGCCCGCTATCGACGCCGTCGGGCATCATGGTCGGTCACTACACCATGCGCAACAAAAAGGGCGAGACGTTCGACATCGCTATTCCCGCGTTTTCGCTGGATCTGCCGGGGACGCGGCGAACGGTGAATTAGCTCTTTCTCCCCGTCACTATACGGGGAGAAATGTCCGGCAGGGCAATGAGGGGCGGCGCCGGCTTTTGAGATTGATTTCGTGAACATACATCGCGGCGAAATACGCGCGGCCATTCACTGATGGTCGCGCCGCCCCTCATCCGCCCTTCGGGCACCTTCTCCCAGTGGAACGGGGAGAAGGAAAAGGCGTCACTGCTTCGCAAATTCCGCCGGGTCGAAGTCGTACTGCTTCGAGCAGAACTCGCAGGCGACGTGGATGCCGCCATCCTCGGTCGAGTCCTTGATCTCCTGCGCCGAGAAGCCTTCAAGGATGCCGCGGATCTTGTCGCGCGAGCAGGAGCACTGATCCGCGACCGGCACGCCACCGAAGACGCGCACGCCATGTTCGTGGAACAGCCGGTAGAGCAGCCGTTCGGCGCCGATGGTCGGGTCGATCAGTTCGGTCGGCTCGATGGTGCCGAGCAGCGCCACCAGCTCACGCCACGAATTGTCGGCCGGCTCCTGCGTCACATCGCGCGGATCGCCGTCGCCGCCTGAGATATCAGGCACGCGCATGCGCTCGGGCGACTGCGGCAGAAACTGCGCCAGGATGCCGCCGGCCCGCCACTGTTCGCGCGCGCCGCCGGGACCCGGCGTCAGCAGCTTGGCCACCGACAGCCTGAGGTCAGTCGGGATCTGTTCCGACTGGCGGAAGTACGTGCGCGCGGCGTCTTCCAGCGTCTCGCCGTCGAGCTGGACGATGCCCTGATAGCGCTGCGTGTGCGCGCCCTGGTCGATGGTCAACGCCAGCACGCCGCTGCCCAGCAGCGTCTGCTGCGAGGTCTCGCCAGCGGCCACCAAGGCTTCCAGCCGGTCGGCGTCGAAGCGGGCATAGGCGCGCAATGCCGAGGGCGTGGAGAAATCCGCGACAAGCATGTCGACCGGCCCGTCGGTGCGGGTCTGCAGGATGAACTTGCCCTCGAACTTCAACGAGGTGCCGAGCAGCACCGTCAGCACACAGGCTTCCGCGAGCAGGCGGGCAACCGGCTCGGGATAGTCGTGGCGGCTGAGGATGGCGTCGAGCATCGGCCCGAGCTGCACAGTGCGGCCGCGCACGTCGAGCGGGCCGACCTCGAACGGCACGACGTGATCGTCGCCGGCATAGCCGAACTCGCCGAGTTTGGGGTGATGTTCAGTCACTTGATGCGTTTCCAACATGACAAAGCTCCAGGGCGCGGCCATGCGGCCCGGAGGGGTGCATGCGTCCAAACGCGCTTGATTTGCGTGATGCGGCGCAGATAGGCATCACGCCGCCCCAGATCAAGCGCCCAAGCACGTCAGGCACCAAGACACTTCAAGCCCCAAGACACCAGGCGAGCACGGCCTTCTGGGCGTGGAGCCGGTTCTCGGCCTCGTCGAAGACCACCGAATGCGGCCCGTCGATGACCTCGTCGGTCACCTCCTCGCCGCGATGCGCCGGCAGGCAGTGCATGAACAGGGCGTCGGGCTTGGCCCGCGCCATCAGCGCCGCATTGACCTGATAGGGTGAGAAGACATTGTGGCCGCGGGCGCGGTGTTCCTGGCCCATCGACACCCAGCAATCGGTGACGATGCAATCGACTTGGTCGACGGCTTCCTCGGGCGAGCGGGTGAAATGCAGCTTACCGCCATTGGTCTTCGACCAGTCGATATGCTTCTGCGCCGGCTCGCTGCCTTCCGGAACCGCGACATTGAGGTTGAAGCGGAAGCGCGCCGAGGCTTCGAGCAGCGAATGCAGCACATTGTTGCCGTCGCCGGTCCAGGCGATGGTCTTGCCGGCTACCGGACCCCGATGCTCCTCGAAGGTCATGATGTCGGCCATCAGCTGGCAGGGATGGGTGTCATCGGTCAGCCCGTTGATGACCGGGATGGTGGCGTTCTCGGTCAGTTCGAGCAGCCGTTCATGCGAGGTCGTGCGGATCATGATGGCGTCGACATAACGCGACAGCACCTTGGCCGTGTCGGCGATGGTCTCGGAGCGGCCGAGCTGCATCTCGGTGCCGGTCAGCATGATGGTCTCGCCGCCGAGTTGGCGCATGCCGACGTCGAAGGACACGCGCGTGCGCGTCGACGGCTTGTCGAAGATCATCGCCAGCACCTTGCCTTCGAGCGGCCTGGTGCGCTCGCCGGCCTTGAGGCGCGCCTTGCGCACCACCGCATCGTCCAGCATGAACCGCAGATCGCCTTCAGAAACGGCGGAAAGATCGGTGAAATGGCGAAGTGACATCAGGAATGGTTCCGGGGTTACTTCGCGGCGGCCGCGGTGATGGCGTCGGCCAGGCCCTTGGCGCCGGCGCGGATGCGGTCGAGCGCCTCGCCGATTTCGGTGTCGGTGACGGTGAGCGGCGGCAGCAGGCGAATGACGTTGTCGCCGGCCGGCACCGCCAGCAGATGCTGGTCGCGCAGCGCCATGTTGACCTTGGTGTTGGGCATCACGCATTTCAGGCCGAGCATCAGGCCGGTGCCCCTGATGCCTTCGATGACATCGGGAAATTCGTCGGCGACGGCCGCCAGGCCCTGCTTCATCAGCAATGCCTTGCGCTGGACGTCTTCGAGGAAACCGTCTTCCAGCACGACGTCGAGCACGGCATTGCCGACCGCCATCGCCAGCGGATTGCCGCCGAAGGTGGTTCCATGCACGCCTGCCGTCATGCCGACGACAGCTTCGTCGGTGGCCAGGCACGCGCCCATCGGGAAACCGCCGCCAATGCCCTTGGCGATTGCCATGATATCGGGCGTCACGCCGGTCCATTCATGCGCGAACAGCTTGCCGGTGCGGCCGATGCCGCACTGGACCTCGTCGAAGATCAACAGCAGGCCGTGCTGGTCGCAGAGCTGCCGCAGCCGCTTCAGCGATTGCACCGGCACCGGGCGGATGCCGCCCTCGCCCTGCACCGGCTCGATGAGGATCGCGGCGGTCTCTGGTGTGATCGCCTTCTCGGCGGCGTCGATATCGTCGAAGCCGACCTGGTCGAAACCTTCGACCTTGGGCCCAAAACCTTCGAGATATTTGTACTGGCCGCCGGCGGCGATGGTCGCCAGCGTGCGGCCATGGAAGGCGCCCTCGAAGGTGATGACGCGGAAGCGCTCGGGGTGGCCCTTGACGAACTGGTAGCGCCGCGCCGTCTTGATCGCGCATTCCAGCGCCTCGGCGCCGGAATTGGTGAAGAACACCTTGTCGGCAAAGGTGGCCTCGACCAGCCGCTCGCCCAACCGGGTCTGAGCCGGAATTTCGTAGAGATTGGAGACGTGCCAAAGCTTGGCCGCCTGTTCGGTCAGCGCCGCGACCAGATGCGGATGGCTGTGGCCCAACGAATTGACCGCGATGCCGCCAGCAAAATCGAGATATCGCTCGCCCTTGTCGGTAACCAGCCAAGTGCCTTCGCCATGGTCGAAGGCCAGGGGTGCGCGAGCAAAGGTCTCGTAAAGCGCCGAACCGCTCATTATATGCGTCTCCGGTACCGGAAAATCAAAAAAGCCGCCAAAGCGGCGGCCTTGTGCGGCTTATCGTGTTTTTCGGCCATGAAGTCAACGAAAACGTCGTGCAGAGGCGCGCGGCAAGCTCCCGACGAGACGCCGGCTCATAAGCGACCGGGCAAGTTGGGGAAAACCGAAAAAACCGATTCGTGTTGCACTTGGGACTCTTGTCACCGAGTCAACACATGAGGTAATTGTAGTCGGGAAATAACTAGATTTCGTGCGGCGGACCTAATCACCTAATATATGTGGTGTCTGCCCCGGCAAAGGTTGCCGGGTCGGGAATGGATTCCGGCTGCCGCACGCTTAGCAGGAGCGCGGTCTCATGAACTGGACTGACGAGCGGGTCGAACTTCTCAGAAAACTGTGGTCGGAGGGTTTGAGCGCAAGCCAGATCGCCGCCCAACTTGGCGGGGTCAGCCGCAACGCCGTCATCGGCAAGGTGCATCGGCTGAAACTGTCGGGCCGCGGACGCTCGACCGCAACGCCGGCGCGCCAGAAGAAAACGGCGCAGGGATCTTCCATCCAGAAGTCGGTGTCGCGCGCCGCAACCACGCAGCGCCACGTCACCACCTCGATCGGGGCAACCGCGCTGCAGACGCAGTTCGATGCCGAGCCGGTGGCTCGCCACTACATCCGCCCGGTCGAAAACGTTGTCGTGCCGATCTCGCGGCATCTGCAGCTCACCGACCTCACCGAGCGCACCTGCAAATGGCCGAATGGCGATCCGCTGTCGGAAGACTTCAACTTCTGCGGCAATGAGGCGGCCGAAACCGGACCTTACTGCAAGTACCACGCAAGGGTCGCGTTCCAGCCGGCTTCGGAGCGGCGCAGGAGCCGGTGAGCGAATAGCGAATAGCGAATAGCGAATAGCGAATAGAAACGGCTTGGCTTCCGTGACAGGGAGCAAGCCGTTTTTGCTATTCGCTATTCGCTTCTTTCACAGCCAGCCATTCTTGCGAAACCGCCAATACAAAAACGAGCAGATACAGGCGATCGAGAGCAATACGATGGGATAGCCATATTCCATCTTCAGTTCCGGCATGTCATCGAAATTCATGCCGTAGATGCCGGCGAAGGCTGTCGGCACCGCCAGGATGGCGGCCCATGATGCGAGCTTCTTGGAGATTGCTGTTTCCTGGCTCTGGCCGACCAGCAGACTGGCTTCGAAAGCGAAGGCAAGAACCTCGCGCAGGCTGTCGATCTTTTCCTGCACGGTGCGGATGTGGTCGGTGACATCGCGAAACAGCGGATGCATGGCGGTATGGATCTGCGGCAGGTCGGCGCTGGTCAGCCTGCGGCAGACCTCAACCAGCGGCAGTGCGGCATTGCGCAGGCGCAGCAGATCGCGGCGCAGCATGTAGAGCCGTTCGATGTCCGGCCCGGTCATCGGCTTCAGCAGAACCCTGTCCTCGATCGCCTCGACCTCGTCCTCGATTTGCTCGAGCACCGGCATGTAATTGTCGACGATGAAGTCGAGAATGGCATAGAGGACGAAATCCTCGCCCTTGGCCAGCGAATGCGGGCAGCTTTCCCAGTGCTGACGGACGGCGGCATAGGAGGTCGAGGGACCATGCCTGACGCTGACGATATAGCCTGAGCCGACAAACAGATGGGTTTCGCCGAAGGTGACGCGGCCGTCGATCAGCTGGGCGGTGCGGGCGACGATGAACAGGGCATCGCCATATTGCTCGATCTTGGGCCGCTGGTGCGGATGCTCGGCGTCTTCGATCGCCAGTTCATGCAGATGGAACTGTGCCTTGACGCGCAGCAACAGCTCGCGATCGGGTTCGAGCAGCCCGATCCAGACGACATGGCCCGATTTCCTCGCCCATTCGCCAGCCTCTTCGATCGGAATGTCTGCTATGCGCTTGCCGGCGGTGTAGACGCTCGAGGCGATGATGCCGGACGATGCCGGCACCGGCTTGAACTCTCGGACATATTCCATCGCAGCCTCCGGACGCAGAACCTTCAATAGGCCTGAGAAGCTTAACGCTGCGGTAGTTTAGCGCAATATGATTAAGCGTTCGAGGGGCGCGCGATCACTTCACCGGCAGCGGCGCCGGAAGGGCAACCTTGTCGGTCTTGTCGCCTTTCGGCCGCTCGGCCGGCATCTGATCGCCGGTGACGATGTAATAGATGGTCTCGGCAATGTTGGTGGCATGGTCGCCGATGCGCTCGATGTTCTTGGCGCAGAACAAGAGATGCGTGCAAGGCGTGATGTTGCGCGGATCTTCCATCATATAGGTCAGGAGCTCGCGAAACAGCGAGGTGTACATGGCGTCGATCTGGTCATCGCGATCGCGCACAAAGCCTATCCTGTCGACCGAGCGCGAGGCATAGACATCGAGCACTTCCTTGAGCTGGGTCAGCGCCAGCTCGGCCAGCGCCTCGAGGCCGCGAAACAGGCTGGTCGGCTGGCGGCCGTCGATGACGCTCACCACTCGCTTGGCGACATTCTTGCCGAGGTCGCCGATTCGTTCGAGGTCGGCGGAAATACGGATCGCGCCGACAATTTCGCGCAGATCCGTCGCCATCGGCTGGCGCTTGGCGATGATGACGATGGCCTTGTCGTCGATTTCGCGTTGGCCCTCATCAAGGACAATGTCGTCACGGATGACCTTCTGGGCGAGGCCGGGATCGGCATTGACCAGCGCCTGGATCGCCTGCTCGACCATGCGCTCGGCGTGACCGCCCATCGCAGCGATGCGCTTCGACAGGTATTTCAGCTCTTCGTCATAGGCGCTGACAATGTGAACGGACTGCATGGACGAAATGCCTTCCTGAATCCTTGGCCTGGAATCCTTGGCCTTTTGAGTCGTTTCCTCGAATCCTGTGCTGATACGCTAGCCGGATGACAGAAAGAAGAAACAGGCAGTTAGCAAATAGTACTGCCTCAGCGCGTCGGCAAATGGACCGTGAACGCCGCGCCCTTGCCAACTTCCGACTTGATCGAAAGTCTGGCGTTGTGACGCGTCAGGATGTGCTTGACGATGGACAGGCCGAGGCCGGTGCCTTTCTGGGTGCGGCTGCTCTCGACATCGATGCGGTAGAAGCGCTCGGTAATGCGCGGAATGTGCTCTTCGGGAATGCCTGGACCGTAGTCCCTGATGGTGACGTCGATGCCCGGTTCGGGACCGGCCTCACCGCGGGCGATCGACACCGTGACGCGTCCACCCGGCTGACCGTATTTGCAGGCGTTTTCCAACAGGTTCTCGAACACCTGGAACAGCTCGTCGCGGTCTCCGGGCACGTCGAGCGGCCCTTCGGCATAGTCGCGCTCGATGACGACGCTGTTCTCCCTGGCGAGCGGCCCGAGCGAGTCGATGACGCTGTCGATGGCCTGGCGCAGATCGACCTCGGTTCCCGGCTTCAGATAGGGCTTCATTTCCAGCCGCGACAGCGACAGCAGATCGTCGATCAGACGCGCCATGCGGCCGGTCTGGTTCTGCATGATCTGCAGGAACTGCTCGCGCGCCGCCGGATCGTTGCGGGCCGGGCCACGCAACGTCTCGATGAAGCCCGAGATCGAGGCAAGCGGGGTGCGCAACTCATGGCTGGCATTGGCGATGAAGTCGGCGCGCATGCGGTCGATGCGGCGCGTCTCGCTCTGGTCCTTGAACACCAGCACAAAGAGATCTGTGGCGTGGCCGACCGAGGACGCACTGACCCGGTAGGCCCGTTCGACCGGCAGTTTCTCGGTGTAGTCGACGGCATCCGAGGCGACCGTTCCCGACAGCACGCTGTCCAGCAGTGCCTGCATCTCAGGGGCGCGGAATTTCAACGACAGCGACAGGCCGGGCGCGATCCCGCCAAAGGCGGCAAAAGCGGCTGCATTGGCATGGACGATGGTGGCGGTGCGGTCGAAGATGATCAGCGGATCGGCAACGGCCGCCGCAAGATATTCGCCCGAAAGCCGCTGCAGCCCGCTCGCCTCGATCGCGGCAATGCTTTCAATGTACCGGCTGGCGCCGCCGGTCGGCAGCATGGCTGCGGCCAACAGCACAGCGCAGGCGAGCAGAGCGACATAGACGGACATGCCGGCGTAGCCATAGACGGCCGCAACGGCCACGATGCCGGCAGCGAGCAGCCAGCGGCTGTTCCACAGTCGCGCCTTTAGCGCCTGCGCCGTGGTCATCCGCTCTGCGCTGGTGTCAGCCATTCGCGCGTTCCGTGCCTTTGCGCCGGTCAGCCGAAACTTCCGCTGGACCAGCTTTCAGGCCCCCCATAGCATGAGTCCGCAAGCTGGAAAGGTTCGTCTCGATGAAAAAACCCAAGGAAAATCCTGCCGCAGAGCCGGCAAAAGGCCCTCTGAAGATCAGGATCGACGGCAAGGAGCGGGAGTTCGACATCGAAAACCCCGAGCTTCCGGATTGGATCGAGAACCACAAGCTGACCGCCGGCGGCTATCCCTACGACAAGAAAATGAAGGGCGAGGAGTATGACGAGACGCTTGAGCGGCTGCAGATCGAACTGGTCAAGGCGCAGGCATGGCTGCAGGCGACCGGCAAGCGGGTGATGTCGCTGTTCGAAGGGCGCGATGCCGCCGGCAAGGGCGGCACCATCTTCGTGCTGCGCCAGTATCTCAACCCTCGAACCGCGCGCAATGTCGCGCTGACCAAGCCGACGCCGACCGAAGTGGGGCAGTGGTACTTCCAGCGCTATGTCGCGCATTTCCCGACATCGGGCGAATTCGTGACCTTCGACCGCTCCTGGTACAATCGCGGTGGTGTCGAGCCGGTGATGGGCTTCTGCACGCCGGAGCAGCACGAGAAATTTCTCGACGAGACGCCGCATTTCGAGCGGATGATCTCCAACGAGGGCATCTATTTCTTCAAATTCTGGCTCAACATCGGCCGCGAAACCCAGCTCGAACGTTTCCACGACCGCCGCTGGTCTCCGCTGAAGAACTGGAAGTTCTCGCCGATCGACATTGCCGGTATCAGCAAATGGGACGACTACACCAAGGCCCGCGACCAGATGGTCGAACGCACGCACAAGGAATTTGCGCCCTGGATCATCGTGCGGGCGAACGACAAGCGGCGCGCACGGCTGGCCGTCATGCGGCGCATCCTGTTGTCGCTGCCCTATGACGGGCGCGATCTCGAAGCCATCGGCAAGCAAGACAAGAAGATCATCGGCGAAGGGCCGTCATTCCTGGAGAAGTAGTAGAGACTGGCCTGGAGAAGTAGAGACTGGCCTCGATAGGCAGAGGCTGAAATTACAGAGCCCACCCCGATGTCGGGGCGGGCTCTGTTGCCTTGTCTAGGCCGCCAGGCGGGCGATCCGCTGCCTCAGCGTGGTGTCGTCCTGCAGCGCCTGCTGGAACAGCGTGATCTCATCATCGATGCGGTCGCACAAAACGTCCGTATCGCCCTATGAGCGCTTTTGCAAAAGTGCGGCACCCAGCTTTTGGCCAGCTGCCTCGCTTTGCCTTCTCCGATCTCACGACGCCTGCCGCATGCCGAGCATGTCGGGCGTTCCTCTGGCCAGCACCGGGGCGTGATGGTTGCGGCGCGAGCGCACGACATCGAGCGTATGTTGGTTGAAGGTCAGCAAGGTGGCGACGACCTGCTGGGTGCCATAGCTGTGCTGATAACCGAGCGGCGTCGCCAGGAAGTGCAACTGCAGCGTCCGCAGCACCCACACCGGCTCGACCTCGATAATGACCTGATTGATATTGCGTGCAAGGCCCCATTCGACGAAGCCGGCGATCAGCTCGGTTCCGACCGTAGACACCCCGCGCTTGCCATCGCGAAAGCCTGGCGCCACCGCGTAGCGGGTGAGCTCCCAGACATTCGGCCCCGAAGGGCGGTTGCCCTCGCAGAGTTCCGGCATCACATCGCTCAGCAGATGCGGCCGTGTGGTCGGCAGCATGCGCAGATAGCCGGCAAGCTCGCCATTGCGGATGATGAGGTGATGTTCGGCCTCATCATGGTCGAACTGATCGATTTCGAGGCCATCCGGGCGGGCGAGATCGGTCCACTGCATCTCCTCGACGAAGACTTTGTAACGCAAGCGATGGACCGCCTCCCACAGGTCGGGTCGCTCCATCAGTTGTTGAGTGGTAAGGGTAAATAGCACTAGCCGTCTCCTTGGCTTAAGAGGAAGATACGGCCGGGCTTTCCCGAAAAAATTGCGCGAAGGTGTTGGCAAGGATTTCTAGGCTGCCTAGCCGACATGGCTAATATAGCCGCGCCTAATCGCCTCCGCGACGGCTTGCGCCCCGCTGTTGGCGCCGAGTCTGATTTTGGCGTTAAGAAAGTATTATTTCAGGTCGCGCAAAAGCGGTCCTGGTTTTGCGACGACGACACGCGTTGGTCGTCTTGAGACGACGATAGGATCGGTCTTCCCTGAAGATATTAATGCATGTCGCTCAAACGTGGCCCCGGCTTTGAGGCAACGACATGCATTCGTCAGCTGATATAGCCGTGCCTGATTGCCTCGGCGACTGCCTGCACGCGGTTGACGGCGCCCAGTTTGCTCTTGGCGTTGAGAAGGTGTTTCTCAGAGGTATGCTCCGAGATGCCGAGGATCTGCGAAATCTCCCACTCGGATTTGCCGACCGCCGCCCATTGCAGGCATTCGCGCTCGCGCGGCGTCAATTCAATGTGCTCGATCGTTTTAGCGGCCGTCATTTGAAGCTGCATGGCGCGGCCGATGGCATAGGTGGAGGCCAGCGAGACCATTGCGAATTCGGCGTCTGACAATTCGACCGCCTCACCGCCCAGCGAAACCAGCGCGATCTGGCCTTCGAGCGTGACCAGCGGAAAGGCGAGGCCGTCACGCAGCTTGAACTGGCGGGCGTCGCGCATCACCTCGTCGCTGCTCTTGTCGGCGGGCATATTTTGAACGGCGTCGCGCCATTGGAATGGCGCCCCCAACAGCTTCAAATGGCTGACGACCGGATCGTGGTCGACATAGTTGCGCGACAAGTAACGCTCCAGCCATTCGCTAGGCCAATCGCACAGCAGCACATGATCCTTCGTCTGGCTGCTCGGTGTACCGGGCTGCGGCACCGTTGCGGCTATCAGGGCCGTCAATCCGAAATTCGAGGTGACATTAAGCAGCTCCTCGCACACCGCAGCCGACGTGCCGGCACGCTGTACCCGGTCGATATATTCAAGTGTCCGGTCAAAATAACCCATCGCAACATCTACCCTATGTTGCCTACCGCTCTTGAGACTGATGCTACGTGCCTGACCCGCACTTTGCCATCAACCCCGGATTGCAAGCCGCATGCTTATTTTTTCTAACGCAGCAATCGCCAACCCCTGGCCGACTCTGCGCGGCTATTTGCAAACTAACTAAAGCATACCCCGAAATTTGCGCTTTGAAATCAAAAACAATTGTGCCTGCGCCGTTTTCGTATCAAAAGCCAACGGCCAAGACGGGCGGAGTTCTTTCGTGACATCTCGCTGGATAGCCATCGCCTTGCTGTCGCTGCTGGTCGGAGCGCAGCCGTTTGCCGGCGTCGCACGGGCGGCGGAACCGCAGGTGCCGGTGCTTTGGGACGCCAAGGAACGGCTGCCGAAACCGGATCTCTCGGCGCTGCCGAGACTCCGGTTCCTGACCACAACCGATTTCCCGCCCTTCAACTTTCTCGACGGCGCCGGCCGGCTGTCCGGTTTTCACATCGACCTGGCGCGGGCGATTTGTGCCGAACTCGACATCGCCGACAAATGCCAGATCCAGGCGCTGCCCTGGGCCGAACTCGACGACGCTTTGCAGAAGGGCGAAGGCGAAGCGATCATCGCCGGCATCGCCGCGACGCCGGAAACCCGGGCGAAGTATAGTTTTTCGCGCTCCTACCTGCAGTTTCCGGCGCGCTTCATCATGCCGAAAGCGAAGGCTTTCGCCGAGCCGATCCTCGACAAATTGCGCAGCAAACGGGTCGGCGTGCTGGCCGGCTCGGCGCATGAAAAGATGCTGCGCGATTATTTCGGCAACGTGCAGATCGTCCCCTTCGACCGGCAGGAAGACCTCTACAACGATTTGAAAAGCAGCAAGATCGACGCCGCCTTCGGCGACGGCATGCGCTTTTCCTTCTGGCTGGGCGGCACGGACGCGGCAGGCTGCTGCCGCTTCGCGGGTGGCCCGTACCTGGCCCCGGAATATCTGGGATCCGGCATGACCATTGCCACAAGGGCCGGCGACCCGGCGCTGGCAGCGGCCATGGACTACGCGCTGCAGGAGATTTCGGTGAAGGGAACGTTCGCCGAATTCTATCTGCGGTATTTCCCGGTCAGTTTTTTCTGATCCGGTCCGGTCAGTTTCTTCTGACCCGGTCCAGTCCGCTTTTCTGAGAGCTGCTGTATCAGGTCAGCGTGCGCAGGCGGGCCTTCGCGCCGCGCGCGATGGCTGCGGCGGTCAGCGTGTCGAGGTCGAGCTCGCGGCGGATCAATTGCAGCACCCGCAATTCCTCCATGCGCATTTCGAGATCGACGGCGGCAACCTCGAAGGCGGCGGCATAGGCAGTGTCGTGCAGCCGCTCCGGCAAAGCCTTGCCAACACGCTCGAGAACGCCTTCCAGCCCATCCTTTTCATGCAGCATCTTCTGGCAGTCCTGCGCGATGGCAATCAACCTGTCCTGATTGAAATCCTCGAACACCGGCCAGCTGCGGACGACGTCGCCGATGCGCGCCAGTTCGACATCGGTCATGTCACGGTCGGAAGCCGAGGTGATGACCATCAGGTAGATCAGGGCTTCATGCGTGGACGGCAAAGGCATTCAAAACTCCTTGATATTGGGTTTCGAAGGTAGGAACGCGGTATCCGCGCTGCAAGGAAAAACCGCCGCGCGCGTTGACGCCCAAGGCGTGCACGCCTAGAGACCGGTTGAAAAACTCCGATCCGGCGATGCCGGCGCATGATTTGGAAGACAGCGACATGACGGCATCAAACATCGCCGATCTCGACCCCGAAATGCTTGCGGCGGCAGCCGAAAGCAAGGCTTGGCCGTTCGAGGAAGCCAAAAAGATCATCGAGCGCTACAAAGGCGCCGACTTTCCCGAGACCGTCCTGTTCGAGACCGGCTACGGGCCGTCGGGCCTGCCGCATATCGGCACGTTCGGCGAAGTCGCGCGCACCTTGATGGTGCGCCACGCCTTCCACGTGCTGACCGAAAACAAGGTCAAGACCAAGCTTCTGTGCTTCTCCGACGACATGGACGGCATGCGCAAGATCCCCGACAATGTGCCGGATCGCGCAGCGCTCGAGCCGTACCTGCACATGCCGCTGTCGTCGGTGCCCAATCCGTTCGGCGGCGACTATGCGAGCTTTGCCGACCACAACAATGCGATGCTTTGCCGCTTCCTCGACACGTTCGGCTTCGATTACGAGTTCGCCAGCGCGACGCAGTACTACAAGGCCGGCCGCTTCGATGCGATGCTGCTGCGCGCCGCCGAGCGCTACGACCAGATCATGAAGGTGATGCTGCCGACGCTCGGGCCCGAGCGCCAGGCGACCTACAGCCCGTTCCTGCCGATCTCACCAAAGAGCGGCCGCGTGCTCTATGTGCCGATGAAGCATGTCGATGCCAAGGCCGGCACCATCACCTTCGACGATGACGGCACCGAGACGACGCTTGTCGTGACCGGCGGCAAGGTGAAATTGCAGTGGAAGCCGGATTTCGGCATGCGCTGGGCAGCGCTCGGCGTCGATTTCGAAATGTTCGGCAAGGACCACCAGACCAATGCCGTGGTCTACGACCGCATCTGCAACATCCTCGGCGGACGCGCGCCGGAGCATTTCGTCTACGAGCTGTTCCTCGACGAGAACGGCCAGAAGATCTCGAAGTCGAAGGGCAACGGGCTGACCATAGACGAATGGCTGCGCTATGCGCCGACCGAAAGCCTCGGCCTTTACATGTATCAGCGCCCAAGGCAGGCGAAGAAACTCTATTTCGACGTCATCCCGCGGGCCGTCGACGAATATTACACCTTCCTCGGCGCCTATCCGCGCCAGGACTGGAAGGAAAGGCTGGGCAATCCGGTCTGGCACATGCATGACGGCAAGCCGCCGGCGATCGACCTGCCGGTGCCGTTCTCGCTGCTGCTCAACCTGGTCAGCGCCTCCAACGCGCAGAACAAGGATGTGCTGTGGGGCTTCATCTCGCGCCATGCATCGGGCGTGACGCCGGCAACGCATCCCGAACTCGACCAGTTGGTCGGCTTTGCAATCCGCTACTTCGACGATTTCGTGAAGCCGACGAAGACGTTCCGGCCGGCCGACGACGTCGAACGCGTCGCGCTGGAGGCTCTTGGCAACGCGCTTGGCGCCCTGCCTGCGGGCGCCGATGGTGAAGCGATCCAGAACGCTTCGCTCAACGTCGCGCGCAAGATCGAACGCTATCAGGACCATTCCAAGCAGAGTCCGGACGGCGGCCCCGGCGTTTCCGGCGCTTTCTTCCAAATGATCTACCAGGTGCTGATCGGCCAGGAGCGCGGTCCGCGCTTCGGTTCGTTCGCAGCGCTTTACGGCATTGCCGAGACGCGCGCGCTCATTGAGCGGGCGCTGGCTGGGGAGCTGGCGGCATAACGTCCGTTCCGGCCGGCGGGACGTCCGTCGCCGGGCCATCGAGGATCGGTTGCGATGCCGTCGGGGCGGCTACCGGCGTCGGCGCCGGCGGCAGGCCGCCAAGATCGGGCGCGGCTCCGAAGATGCCCTTCTTGTCGGTGCGCGCCTTGTCGCCGGCTTCGACGTAAGGGCCGCCGGCGACCGCGCGCGCCCAGCCGTTTTCGACCAACCACAGGCCGACATCCTGCTTGCCGATGCGGCATTCGGCGGCGATCAGGCTGCGGTCGGCCTCCGCCGGCACCTTGCACGCCACGGCACGGCCGCGCAGGAAAGATCGGAACGCGGTGCGCGCGCGAGCCCCGCAAGCCCAGGACTTGCCATCCTCGCTGCAGGTCTCGTCCTCCTTGACTATATCGATGCCGGACACCGCAACGGAATAACCGTTGGCTTCGATCAGGCCGGCGGCGGATGCCACCGGCTGGAACAGTTTTGTCCCGCCCCAGTCGTCGACGGCTCTGGGCCGACGCGGCTTCGGCGGTCCGGCCAGCGCGAGATCGCTCAGCGGCGCACGCGGCTCGACCCGTTCGAGTTCCTCTGGTGCAAGCGGCGGCGGCGCGATCGCCTCGGGATCGATCGCTCTCGAATGCACCGGAGGCGAATGCGCCGGAGGCTCGGCGGGCTGTATCTGGGGGATGGCCGATGTTGCCGGCTCCTCGGGCACGGCCTCAGCGCCCGGGTCGATCTGGTCGACGACGACGCTGCTCTGCTCGGGCTGCAGGACGCGGCCGCCAAGGACGATCAGAGCGACCATGACTGGGACCGCCAGCACGGCCAGAACCAGTTGTAAGAGCCGCACTACTGGCTTGCCCAGACGATCCGCGCCACCCATTCGACATCGCGCATGGCGATGTCGCGGTCCGGGTGGTCGGGATTGAGCGAGATCAGCACGATCGATTTCGTCGTCTGACGGTCGAGCACCTTGGCCATGACCTCGCCGGCATTGGTCTTGACGACGACGCGGTCGCCCTTGCGGGTGGTGGCGCCCGGCTCGACGATCAGCACATCGCCATTGCGGTAGAGCGGCAGCATGGAATCGCCCTGCACCTTCAGCGCATAGGAGGTTTCCGTCGCCCGCGCCGGAAGCTCGACCAGATCCCAGCCCTGGCCGGAGGGATAGCCGGCATCGTCGAAGAAGCCGCCGGCGCCGGCCTGGGCAAAGCCAAGCAGCGGCACCGCTGAACGCTGTGCGGTCGCGGCGCCGGTATTGGCGCGGCCTTCGACCAACCCGGTGAATTCGTCGAGCGAGGCGCCCGTCGCCTCGATGATCTTGGCCAGCGATTCGGTCGAGGGCCAGCGCGGCCGTCCATCCGAGGACAGCCGCTTCGATTTGTTGAACGCAGTCGAATCAAGGCCTGCGCGCCGGGCCAGGCCCGAGGCCGACAGCGAATAACGCTCGGCGAGAGCGTCGATGGCGGCCCAAACGCGATCATGCGAGAGCAAGTCGCTCTCCCTTTAGATGGAGCATGATCTTTTCCAGAAACCGGTACCCACTTTTTGGGATCATGCTCAAAACAGGAAAAAATACCTTTCCTTCATAAGAGCGGTGGGCAGTCTTGTCCAGCGGCAGGGGCCAGGATGACGGAGTTTTGCACGCCCTATTGCGCCTTGACGTCAAGCGGCCGCGGCTCACGCGCGCCATTGTCGCGCGCCACCCAGCGGGCAAGCACACCCCGCAGCGCCTGGACCCCTCGCGTCGCCATTTGCGACCATTCCAGCAGCGGCCACAGGGTCAGCTGCACGACATCGTTGCGTGGCACGCCGGCCGCACCCATCGGTGCAGTGCACGGGCCGGGCACGCGGTAGGTGCCGAACATCCAGTCGAAGAAGGGGAATATATTGGCGAGGTTCTTGCCGTAGGCCTCGGGCACATCGGCATGGTGCCAGCGGTGGAAGCGCGGCGAGGCGACCAGCATGCGCAGTGGGCCGTGATCCCAGTCGACATCGATGTGGACGTAGATGTTGTGCAGCAGCAGGATCAGCGCACCGGCGCCGATAGCGTTCGCCGGCAGGCCGAGCCAGGTCAGCAGGATGGTGTAGGAACCCCACATCACCAGCATCTCCAGCACGTGGACGCGGTAGGTCGTCAGTGCATTGACTACGGGATCGGAGTGATGGATCGCATGCACCGGCCACAGCCACTTCATGTGCATGAGGCGATGGTTCCAGTAATTGGCGAAATCATAGGCCACTATGGCGACAAGGCTGAGCGCCCAGACCGGCAGGCTTTCCCAGACGGCGCCGGGCACGCTGGGGATGCCGAGCAGCCCGTACAGCGTCTTGATCTGCCCGGAGAGCAGCCAGATCCCAGGGATCAGGACGATGTTGATGTGAAAGATGGCCAGCGTCGCCGCCACGCTCTCGACTGCGCGCCGCGACCAGGAACCCCGCCAGCCCTTGCGGGCAATGTCGAGGGCGAGCAGCAGGAGCAGGAAGGCAAAGACGCACTGCTTGTCGGGATCGCTCGCCTGGCCGCGCCAGGCGACGAGCATGCCATTGATGTAGTCGACAATTCCGTCCACGCCGGCCCTCCAACCGCGCCAGGGAGCGACGGCGACCCATCGCGAAGCCAGCCCGGCAGCTCAGCCTTAGCGGAATTTGTTTAAGGGCGGTTGAATCCGGGCTTTGGCATTGAAGCTTTCGCCTGCGGCCTCAAATCCCTTTGGCCAGGCTGCGCAATCCCTGGTGGGAGGTCATGAAAGTCCGCTCGGCCTCTGTCGGCGGCCGCGGTTGAACGGAACGGCCAAGCGCTGCCACAACCTCGTCTATGTCGACAAAGCGGCGGCCGGGACGGTCGTAGACACCACCCGTCGTCATGATCAACGCGGCCGTCTCGCCATTGTCGAGGACAAAGCGGTGCCTGCCGATGACCTGGGTGCCCTCCCAGGTTTCGATCGAGGACACCACCTCAAAGCGACGCCACAGCCTGATCTCACGCACATAGACAGACTCCAGTCCGCCGATCATCGGCGCCCAGCCTTGTCTGCGCGCCAGCGCGATAAGGCCGACGCGCAGGAAGATATCGATGCGGCCGAGGTCGGCCAGCATCATGTAGCGGGCATTGTTGAGATGGCTGTTGAAGTCGATGTCGGTCGGCAGGCAGCGGAAAGCCAGGCGGCTTTCGCTGCCAACCATATAGGGGCCACGGCGCGAAGCCGTGGCCATCATGCGCGCCAGGCGCCCCCAGACGTACATCGGGCGCTAGATCAGGCGGCCTTCTTCACCTCGCCCTTCGCATAGGGATCGAAGCGCTGGTAGAAGGTCTCGCCCTTCTCGGCCAGGTCGAGCAGCAGCTTGGGCGCCTTGAACTCGGCGCCGTATTTCTTCTGCAGGCCCTTGGCGATTTTGACGAACTCCTTGGCGCCGATGCCGTCGATATAGGACAGCGCGCCGCCGGTGAACGGCGCAAAGCCGAAAGCGAGGATCGAGCCGACATCGGCCTCGCGCGGATCGGTGACGATGCCCTCTTCCATCACCCGCGCCGCTTCCAGCGCGATGGTGACCAGCAGGCGCTGCTGCAGCTCATCATAGTCGACCTTCTCGGCCTTCAGCTGCGGATAGAGGTTCTTCAGGCCGGGCCACAGCTTCTTCTTGGCGGGCTTGGCCGGATAGTCGTAAAAACCCTTGCCGTTCTTGCGGCCGAAGCGGCCATGRGTGTCGACCAGCGTGTTGATCAGCGCCATCTGCTTGGGGTCGACGGCCTTGTCGCCGAGGTCCCGGATGGTCTGCTTCATGATCTTCTGGGCAAGGTCGATCGCCGTCTCGTCGGTCAGCGCCAACGGACCGACCGGCATGCCGGCGGCCTTGGCTGCGTTCTCGATCATCGGCGCCGGAACACCTTCGATCAGCATCTTGTAGGCTTCTGACATGTAGCGCAGCACGCAGCGGTTGACGTAGAAGCCGCGCGTGTCGTTGACGACGATCGGCGTCTTCTTGATGGCGCGCACGAAGTCGATTGCCGTGGCCAGCGCCTTGTCGCCGGTCTTCTTGCCCAAAATGATCTCGACCAGCATCATCTTGTCGACCGGCGAGAAGAAATGGATGCCGACGAAATTCTTCGGCCGCGCTGAATTCTTGGCCAGCGCGGTGATCGGGATGGTCGAGGTGTTGGAGGCGAAGATCGCCGACGATTTCAGCACCGCTTCGGCCTGTTCGGTGGCAGCTTTCTTGACGGCCGAATCCTCGAACACCGCCTCGACGACGAGATCGCAGCCGGCGAGATCGGCATAGTCTGCCGTCGGCGTGATCAGCGACAAAAGCTTGTCCTTCTCCTCGGGCTTGGCGCGGCCCTTCTTGACCTGATCGGAGATCAGGCCATCGGAATGCGCCTTGCCCTTTTCGGCCGACGCCATGTCGCGGTCGAGCAGCACCACCGGGATGCCGGCCTTGGCGGTGACGAAGGCAATGCCGGCGCCCATGAAGCCGGCGCCGAGAATGCCGATCTTCTTGAACTTGGTTTCCGGCACGCCGGCCGGGCGGCGGGCGCCCTTGTTCAATTCCTGCAGCGAGACGAACAGCGAGCGGATCATTGCGGCCGCTTCCTTCGACTGCATGATTTCGGTGAAATAGCGCTGCTCGATCCGCAGACCGGTGTCGAACGGCACCAGCAGGCCCTCATAGACGCATTTCAGGATGGCTGCTGCGGCCGGATAATTGCCGTAGGTTTCGCGGCGCAGGATGGCGATGGCAGGCGGCCACAGGTTGAAGCCGGCGGGCGAATAGATCTGGCCGCCGGGCAGCTTGAAGCCCTTCTCGTCCCAAGGCTGGACGGCCTTCAGGCCGTTCTTGATCATCGCCTTGGCGGTGTCGATCAGCTTGGCGGGTTCGGCGACCTCGTGGATCAGGCCCATGGCCTTGGCCTTCTGCGCCGACAGGTTCTGGCCGGTGGTCAGCATCTGCAGCGCCTGCTGCTGGTCGGTCAGCCGCGGCACGCGCTGGGTGCCGCCGGCGCCCGGGAAAATGCCGACCTTGACTTCCGGCAGGGCCATCTTGACCTTGTCGGAGTCAGCGGCCACGCGGCCGTGGCAGGCCAACGACAATTCGAACGCTCCGCCCATGCAGGTGCCGTTGATCGCCGAAACCCAAGGCTTGCCCGACGTTTCGAGCTTGCGCCAGAGGCCACCCATGCGGCCGGCATTGTCGAACAAGAGTTTTGCCGCTTTCTGCGGGTCCTTGCCTTTTTCCTTGGCAAAGACCGTCAGCATCTTCTGCAGCATGGTGAGATCGGCGCCGCCGGAGAAGCTGTCCTTGCCCGAGGTGATCACCGCGCCCTTGATGCCGGCGTCGGCCACGACCTGGTCGATGATCTTGTCGAGCTCGTTCATCACCTCTTCGGTGAAGACGTTCATCGAGCGATCCGGCATGTTCCAGGTGACCAGCGCGATGCCGTCGGCGTCGGTCTCGACCGTGAAGTTTGTGTAGGTCATGTCTCTCTCCTTCCGGCCGAAATCAGACGCGTTCGATGATGGTTGCGGTGCCCATGCCGGCGCCGATGCACAGCGTCACCAGCGCGGTGTTGAGGTCGCGCCGCTCCAGCTCGTCCAGCACCGTGCCCAGGATCATCGCGCCGGTGGCGCCGAGCGGATGGCCCATGGCAATGGCGCCGCCATTGACGTTGATCTTGTCGTGCGGAATGTCGAAGGCCTGCATGTAGCGCAGCACCACGGAGGCGAAGGCTTCGTTGAGCTCGAACAGATCGATGTCCGACAGCTTCATCTTGGCGCGCTTCAACAGCTTCTCGGTGACGTCGACCGGACCGGTCAGCATCAGCACCGGCTCGGAGCCGATGTTGGCGAAGGCGCGGATGCGCGCGCGGGGCTTGAGGCCCATCGTCTTGCCGGCCTTCTTGGAGCCGAGCAGCACGGCGGCAGCACCGTCGACGATGCCGGACGAATTGCCGGCATGGTGGACGTGGTTCACCTCTTCCACTTCCGGATGCTTCTGCACGGCGACCGCGTCGAAGCCGCCCATTTCGCCTGGCATGACGAAGGACGGGTTGAGCGAGGCCAGCGACTGCATGTCGGTCGTAGGCCGCATATGCTCGTCATGGTCGAGGATAATGAGCCCGTTCTGGTCCTTGATCGGGATGACCGAATTCTTGAAGCGGCCGTCGGCCCAGGCCTTGCCGGCGCGCTTCTGGCTCTCGACCGCGTAGGCGTCGACGTCGTCGCGCGAGAAGCCGTATTTGGTGGCGATCAAATCGGCCGAGATGCCTTGCGGCACGAACCAGCCGGGCAGACCGACGGACGGGTCCATGAACCAGGCGCCGCCGGAGGCGCCCATGCCGACGCGCGACATCGATTCCACACCGCCGGCGATGACGATCTCGTCGGCGCCTTGCGCGATCTTGGCGGCGCCGAAATTGATGGCGTCGAGACCCGAAGCGCAGAAGCGCGAAATCTGCATGCCCGGCGCCTTGTTGTCGTAGCCGGCCTCGAAGGCGGCGGCGCGCGGAATGACCGAGCCGGCTTCGCCGACCGGATCGACGCAGCCGAAGATGATGTCGTCGACGTTTGCAGTGTCGAGCCCGTTGCGGTCGCGCAGCGCTTCAAGCGTCTTTGCAGCAAGCCGCACCGCCGGCACTTCATGCAGCGAGCCATCCTTCTTGCCCTTGCCGCGCGGCGTGCGCACGGCGTCATAGACATAAGCTTCGGCCATTTTCTTGCTCCTTGGGTTTGCCGGTCGTGGCTCTCAGAGAGAGCGGCCGATCAGCAATTTCATGATCTCGTTGGTGCCGCCGTAGATGCGCTGGACGCGGGCGTCGCGGAACATGCGGGCGATCGGATATTCATTCATGTAGCCATAGCCGCCATGCAATTGAAGGCATTCGTCGACGACTTTTCCCTGCAGGTCCGAGAGCCAGTACTTGGCCATCGACGCGGTCACCGGATCCAGCCCGCCATTGACGTGGCGGGTGACGCAATCATTGTAGAAGACGCGGCCGATGGTGGCCTCGGTCTTGAGCTCGGCGAGCTTGAACTGGGTGTTCTGGAACTCGATGATCGCCTTGCCGAAGGCCTTGCGATCCTTGACGTAGTCGATGGTCAGCGCCAGTGCGCGCTCGATCATGGCGATGGCGCCGGTGCCGATCTGCAGCCGCTCCTGCGGCAATTGCTGCATCAGCTGGATGAAGCCCTGGCCCTCGTCGTGGCCAAGCAGGTTCGAGGTCGGCACGCGCACGTCGTTGAAGAACAATTCCGACGTGTCGTTGGCCTTCAGGCCGATCTTGTCGAGGTTGCGGCCGCGCTGAAAACCTTCGACCTCGTCGGTCTCGACGACGATCAGCGAAGTGCCTTTGGCGCCCTTGGCCGGATCGGTCTTGGTGACGACGATGACGAAATTGGCCAGCTGGCCGTTGGTGATGAAGGTCTTCGAACCGTTGATCTTGTACTGGTTGCCGTCCTTCTCGGCCCGCGTCTTGACGCCTTGCAGGTCGGAGCCGGCGCCCGGCTCGGTCATGGCGATGGCGCCGATCAGTTCGCCGGTCGCCAGCTTCGGCAGCCACTTCTTCTTCTGCTCTTCAGAGCCGTAATGAAGGATATAGGGGGCAACGATCGCATTGTGCAGGCCGATGCCGAAACCGTCGACGCCGACATGGCCGATGGCCTCGATGATGGCGCTCTCATGTGCGAAGGTGCCGCCGGAACCGCCATATTCCTCGGGCATGGAGGCGCAGAGCAGGCCGGCGGCACCCGCCTTGCGCCAGCTCTCGCGGTCGACCATCTCGTTCTTCTCGAACTCGTCGTAACGCGGCGCGATCTCCTCCGACATGAAGCGATGCGCCATGTCGTAAAGCATGCCGACTTCGTCCGCCGCCCAGGCGGGCTTCGGCAAGGAGAGCACTTCGGCTGGATTTGTCGCCACGATTTCCTCCGCGTTCCGACAATGTGGGCCGGCTGGGCCGGCCCGACAAACCTAGAACGCTTCCGCAGGCAGCGCCATTAGCGTGTCCGCACCACTGGAAATGCGGGCGAGATGTGCCGACGTCTCGGGCATGATCCGCTCCATGAAGAAGCGCGCCGTCACCACCTTGTTGTCATAGAAGGACTGCGAACCGTTGGCGCCGGTCTTGGCCTGAGCCGCCTTGGCCATCTGCGCCCACATGTAGCCCAGTGCCACCAGGCCGAAGAGATGCATGTAGTCGGTCGAGGCGGCACCGGCGTTGTCGGGCTTGGCCATGCCGTTCTGCACCAGCCACATGGTCGCCGCCTGCAGATCATTGAGGCCCTTCTTCAGCGCCTTGGTGAACGGCGCCAGCTTCTCGTCGGAACGGTTCTCCTCGCAGAACTCGCCAACGTCTTTGAAGAACGCCTGGATGGCGCGGCCGCCATTGAGGCCGAGCTTGCGGCCGACGAGGTCGAGCGCCTGGATGCCGTTGGCGCCTTCATAAATCATGGCGATGCGGGCATCGCGCACGAACTGGCTCATGCCGTGCTCTTCGATATAGCCATGGCCACCGAACACCTGCTGCGCCATCACGGCGTGGTCGAAACCCTTGTCGGTGAGCACGCCCTTGATCACCGGCGTCAGCAGGCCGGTATAGTCATCGGCGGCCTGGCGATCCTTGTCGTCGGCGGAACGGTGGGCGATGTCGGACTTGATCGCCGTCCACAACGCCAGCGCGCGGCCAGCCTCGTTGAAGGCCTTCATGGTCATCAGCGAGCGGCGGATGTCGGGATGGACGATGATCGGGTCGGCCTTCTTGTCCGGCGCCTTGGCGCCCGACAGCGAGCGTCCCTGCAGCCGGTCCTTGGCGTAGGACACCGCGTTCTGATACGCGATTTCCGACAGCGACAGTCCCTGCAGGCCGACGCCGAGGCGGGCTTCGTTCATCATCGTGAACATCGCCTTCAGGCCGCCATTCTCCTCGCCGAGCAGCGTGCCCTCGGCCTCGTCATAGTTCATGACGCAGGTCGAATTGCCGTGGATGCCCATCTTCTCCTCGATCGAGCCGCAGGAGAGCGTGTTCTTCTCGGCCGGACTGCCCGACGCATCAAGCTTGAGCTTCGGAACGATGAACAGCGAGATACCTTTCACGCCTGCCGGCGCACCTTCGATGCGAGCCAGCACCAGATGGACGATGTTGTCCGCCATGTCGTGCTCGCCGGCCGAGATGAAGATCTTCTGCCCGGAAATCTTGTAGGTGCCATTGCCGTTCGGCACCGCCTTGGAGCGCAGCAGGCCGAGATCGGTGCCGCAATGCGGCTCGGTCAGGTTCATCGTGCCGGTCCAGGACCCCTCGACCAGCTTGGGCAGCCACGTCGCCTTCTGCTCGTCGGTGCCATGGGTGATGATCGCCGCGATCGCGCCCTGCGTCAGGCCGGGATACATCATCAGCGCCATGTTGGCCGAGACCATATATTCGGCAACCGCGGTGTGCACGGCATAGGGCAGGCCCTGGCCACCGAATTCGACCGGTGCCGCCAGCCCCATCCAGCCGCCTTCGCGATACTGGTCGTAGGCCTCCTTGAAGCCTTTCGGCGTCGTCACCGAGCCGTCGGCATGGCGCACGCAGCCTTCCATGTCGCCAACGCGGTTCAAGGGATGCATGACGTTTTCGGCGAGCTTGGCGCCCTCGGCGAGGATCGCCTCGACCACATCGGGCGTCGCGTCGGCAAATCCGGGAAGATTGGAATAGCGCTGGTAACCCAGCACCTCATTGAGCACGAACAGCGTGTCCTGGACCGGAGCCCTGTAGATCGGCATGTGTTTCCTCCACCATGCGGGTCTTTGGCCGCGAGATCGGGCCCCAAACCATGGGGCGGGGCAGCATGCGGACCAATGTTGAAAGCGGGATAGCAAAAATTGACGTTTGCGTAAACGTCAATTTTATCGCCGCGACAAAATTTCTTTGTGCCAGCCTATCGGCGCGAGGTGGCGGACGCCAGCGATGCATGGGAGTTTCCACCCGGGCGGATGGCAAAACAAAAGAGCCGCGCGGACGGACCGCGCGGCTCTTTTTATCAAAGCTCGTGCCGAAAGACGGCGATTTGAAATCAGCTGGCGGCGCTGGCCGGTGCGGTACGCTCGGACAGCATCTGGCGCACGGCCGACATCGAGCCGCTCAGCTCGTTGATGGCGTCGTCGATCAGCGCGCGCTGCTTCTGCAGGCGGGCAAGCTGCTTCTCCGACTTGTCGAGAGCCAGCCGCAGCTGCTTGGTGTTGGATCCGGTCGGATCGTAAAGATCCATCATCTGCTTGACGTCGCGCAGCGAGAACCCGACCTTGCGGCCGAGCAGGATCAGCTTCAGCCGCGCCTTGTCACGACGCGTGTAGAGGCGCGTTGCCCCGTCACGCTTCGGATTGAGCAGGCCCTTGTCTTCATAGAAACGCAGCGTGCGCAGCGTCACGCCGTATTTCTTGGCCATTTCGCCGATGCGCACGAGCTCCTCGCCGGCTTCGACAGACATATTGTTGGTATTGGCCGCGGCTTCGCCGGGCGAAACAAATTTCATGGTCACTGGCTTTCCCCTGTAGTGGCGTCGCGGTCTCGGACCTTGCAACGCCTGAGTGGAAGCGGGGGCATGCTTCCAGTCGTGGTTTCAACGAATTCATCGCAAAAGGCACGGACAGCGCCCCTCTTACGTTTACGTCAATTCTATATCGATAGCCGCCTCATGACGCAAGGGCGTTCTGGGATTGCGAAACCTTATGCCGCACCCCCGGTTCCGGGTCCGATCGGTCGCTGCGTGTATTTCAGCAATGCCGCAACTTCTTAAGGTTGGTTAACGCCTTGTTTACCACGATGGGTGAAATGTGCGCATGTCGGTCACCCGTGTTTATCCTGTAGCGAATTTTTCACGGTTTTTCGGAGCGCGGGCCTGGCCCGGAAAGCTCGTCTTTCGCCGTAGCAGTCGCGCGGCCGCCTTCGTTCCCGACGGGGACTTTGGGGAAAACTGGCAGCAAGCCGGCCATTCTGAAAACGGACGCATCGATGAACAGCAAGCGGTCCTATCTCGATACACTCAATGCCGGCAGGCTGCGCAGGCCGAACACCACGCTTGATGAATTGAACCGTTCGCTGGAAACACTGGAACAGCGGCTGGAACGCAAGCGCGAGGACGTCGGAGAACGCCTCGATCCGCGCCGGCCACCGGTCGAGCCGCGCTACGCCAGCGCCCAACCCTATGCCCAGCCGCCACGCTGGTACGAGGACCCGCAGCC
This sequence comes from Mesorhizobium sp. P2_B11, assembly GCF_056404855.1. NCBI lineage: Bacteria > Pseudomonadati > Pseudomonadota > Alphaproteobacteria > Hyphomicrobiales > Phyllobacteriaceae > Mesorhizobium > Mesorhizobium sp. P2_B11. The sequence goes on along the minus strand of NZ_JBFUDF010000001.1, from coordinate 428,111 downwards.
CGCACCACGGGCCAAAAGCCCGGCACCGGCCGGTTTCGACCAGAACTATCAGGCGATCGCCCGCGACATCGACCGCGTGCGCGGCCAGGAAGACAGCGTCGCCGTGGTCGGCAAGATCGCCGGCGAATTGCGCGGCCTGCGCGAGGAACTGCGCCATCAGATGACGGTCGGCCTGCAACGCGAATTCGGCGCGTTGCGCAAGGATATCGAGCGGGCATTCCAGGCAAACAGCCAAGCGGGTGGCCAAGCAGGCAAGGGCAGCGCCGAACTCGGCCTCGAATTCGAGCGCCTGTCCGGCGCCATCCAGACGCTGGCCGAAAAGAGCGACGACAGAAGCGTCAACATGCTGCGCCTCGAGCTTGAGCAGGTGAAGACGGCGCTCGACACTTTGGCCCGCGAGGAGAGCGTGCAGAAGGTCGACAGCCGCTGGGACGATTTCGACCGGCGCTGGAGCGCATTCGAGGACCGCGTCGACGCTGACCAGCGCAGCCGCGCCGAAGGCCCGGGCCTGTCGGTGCTGACCGACCGGCTCGAACAGATCAGCAATGCCGTTCACAATCTGCCGGAATCGCTGTCGCTGCGTTCGATGGAAGAAAAGGTTCGCACGCTGGCCGGCGCCGTCGATCATTTCGTCAGCCAGCAGAACAACCGCGGCAGCGACACGTTCGGCCTGATCGACGAACGGCTTGACGAGATTTCGCGCGCCATCGTCGCCTCAACCGTTGCCGCGCAGGCCAATTCCATCGACCATGAGGCCTTCGACCGCATCGAGAAGCGGATCGATTCGCTGGCCCGACAAATCGAGGAAGTGGCGCAGGATCGCCCCGGCAACGCCGTCATGGATCGGCTGGGCACATTGTCGAACAGGGTCGACGACCTGGCGGGCCGCGCCAATCTGCCGGAACAGGCGATGGAGCGCCTCGGCAAGCAGATCGCGATGATTGCCGACAAGATCGACCGCGCCCCGGCCATGCCCGACGTCGACTATATCTTCCAGGGCCTGGAGCAGCGTTTCGACGCGCTGTCGGGCATGATGGAACGCCGGCAGGGCGATGCCATCGAACAGGGCAACATGCTGTTTCGCGATCTCGAGCGGCGGCTGGACGAGGTCGCCGACCGGCTGGACCAGCGCCAGCCGCAAGCCGACAACGCCGAAATCATGGACGCCATCGACGCCCGCTTCACCGCGCTTGCCAAGCGCATGGAGACGCGTGTTCCCGATCCTGCCAACGAGGCGGCGATCCGCGGCCTGGAAAGCCGGCTCGAAGACATTTCAAGCCGGCTGGAATCGTCGGCCGCCCAGGTCGCCGGCATCGATCCGGCGCTGATCCGCAGCCTCGAGGCTCAGGTCTCCGGCCTGTCGGCGCATCTGTCGAAACCCGGAACGCCGCTGCCGGAATTCGAGGACATCAGCCCGCGCCTCAACGAAATCGAAAAGTCGCTGGCCGGCACCCGCGAGTCGATCATGGGCGCGGCACGCGAAGCAGCCGAGAGCGCCGTGCGCTCGCTGGCCGATTCCAACGCCAACACCGCGGCCGTCACCGGCCTTGCCCAGGATCTGAAGACGCTGGAAGCGCTGACGCGCCGTTCGGACGAGCGCAATTCGCGGACATTCGAGGCCATTCACGACACGCTGCTCAAGATCGTCGACCGCCTGGGCTCGCTGGAGACCAGCGAACCGGCCGAGGCGGTGAGTGAACTTCTGGATACGCCTGCCGAGCCGGCACGGCGGGCCCGCGCGGCCCGCGCCTCCAAGATCGCGGTGCAGGACGCGCCGTCGATGGACATCGACCAGCCGCTGCCGCTGACCGGAGACATGGCCGACCTCGACGGCCGCGCCGCCGCCATCATGCGCAACGAACCCGATATGCGCGCCGACCCGGGTACGCGCAGCGACCCGGTCATGCGCAGCGAGCCTGTGCGGCGCTCGCCAGCCGAGGCTGCCGCGGCCGCTGCCCAGGCGGCGCTCGGTTCCGATGCGATTGCCGAGAAAGGCGAAGGCACGGCCAGGAAGTCGCTGTTCGGCGGATTGGCGCGCGCCTTCAGGGGCAAGAAGCAGGCGGACATGCCGCCGCTTGCCGGTTCGACGCCCGATGTCGACATGCCGAGCGTGGATCTCGACGAGCCGCTCGACCCGAAGCTCGCCAACCGCCCGCTGGAGCCGGGCTCCGGCGCGCCCGACCTCAACGCCATCATGAAGCGCGTGCGCGATGAGCGTGGCCCGCCGGCGCGCCAAAACACAGGCGATGCGTCGAAATCCGACTTCATCGCTGCGGCCCGGCGCGCGGCGCAGGCAGCCGCCGCCGAGGCCGACGCGCTGAAGCGCCAGTCCACCATGAAGGGCCCGGTGAAAGCGCTGCGGATCGGCGACCTGCTCAAGGCGCGGCGCAAGCCGATCCTGATGGGCGCGGTCGCGATCATGCTGGCGCTTGCCGGCCTGCAACTGGGCAAGGCCTTCTTCGCCGATCCGGTTGAAGTCGCCAGCAACGACACGGCGCCGATTGTCGCCTCGCAGCCCGTCGAGACCGCTTCGGTCAACGCTGCCAGCCAACCCAAGGCAGACGCGCAGCCGGCCGTGCAGGACGCGCCGGCCCGGATGGTCAGGCAGGCGGAACAGTCGCAGCCAGCCGCCAGGGATGACGCGCCGATCGAGGCTGCTTCGACAAGTTCTGTTGGCCCTGAAGTGCCAGCAGCCGAACCCGCGCCAGCGCCGATGGCTTTGGCCGATCCGTCCCCGGCGCCAAGCGCAGTGCTGCCGACGACCGCCATTGCGGAACCGGCGGCGGCGGAAGCGCAGCCAGCAGCCACACCTGCCGTCATGGCGCCCTCGGAAACCACCGGCGCCGTTCCTCCCACTGACACCGCGGCGACGCCTGTCGTCGCCAAGATCGAGATCCCGGCCGATGCCGGTCCGCAGGCCCTGCGCGACGCGGCCGCCGGCGGCGACGCCAAGGCACTGTTCGAGCTCGGTTCGCGCTATGCCGAATCGCGCGGCGTCAAGGAAGACATGGCGGCAGCCGCCAAATGGTATGAAAAGTCGGCCGAACTCGGCTTCGCGCCGGCCGAATACCGCATCGGCAATTTCTACGAGAAGGGCATCGGTGTCACGCGCGACGTCAAGAAGGCAAAGACCTACTACCAGCTCGCCGCCGCGCAAGGTAACGCCAGCGCCATGCACAACCTCGCCGTGCTCTTCGCCATGGCCGCGGACGGCGTGACCGACAATGAATCGGCCGCGCACTGGTTCCAGGCGGCCGCCGATGTCGGCGTCAAGGACAGCCAGTTCAATCTCGGCATCCTGGCAGCCAAGGGCGTCGGCATGAAGCAGAGCCTGGAAGAATCCTACAAATGGTTCGCGCTCGTCGCCAAGACCGGCGACAAGGATGCGGAGGCCAAGCGTGATGAAGTCGCTAGTGCGCTGCGGCCCGAACAGCTCGAGCGGGCGCGCGCCGCCGCCGAACTGTGGAAGCCGAAGCCGCTCGACCCGGCGTCCAACTCGGCCGACATTCCTGAATCCTGGCAGGAAGGCACGCCGCAGACGACCGCCAGCGTCGACATGAAGAAGGCGGTCAAGAACATCCAGCTCATCCTCAACAAAAACGGCTACGACGCCGGCGGCGCCGATGGCGTGATGGGCGGCAAGACCAAGACCGCGATCATGGCTTTCCAGACCGACAACAAGATGCAGGCGACCGGCGAAATCGACGAAAAGCTGGTGAAGGCGCTGCTGGCGCACAAATAACGGCAGATGCGTCGCTAACGCGACGCCCTTGCCACACATTTGCCTGTTAACTGATTGAGATGTTTTTTGTTTCGGCAGAGCGGAGGGGTTTGGCCCGACCGCCCCGTCGGCGCAAGGAAAAATTGGCTTTTCGGTGCGACAATGCCCTGGAATGGCTGCAATCGCCGACAGGCAAACTGATCGAGACTGACGGGTGGGCATCTATCTCCCGATCGCGGAAATTTCCGTCAACGTCTTCGTCCTGCTGGCGATGGGCGCGGCGGTGGGTTTCCTGTCGGGCATGTTCGGGGTCGGTGGCGGCTTTCTGATTACGCCGCTCTTGATCTTCTACAACATCCCGCCGGCGATTGCGGTCGCCACCGGCGCCAACCAGGTCATCGCCTCCTCCTTCTCCGGCGCGCTGTCGCACATGAAGCGCGGTACGCTCGACTTCAAGCTCGGCGGGGTACTGTTGGCCGGCGGCATTGTCGGTTCGACCGGCGGTATCTTCGTCTTTGCGTTCCTGCGGCGTCTTGGCCAGCTCGATCTGTTCATTTCGCTGCTCTACGTCGTGCTGCTCGGCACCGTCGGCGGGCTGATGCTGGTCGAGAGCGTCAATGCGCTGCGCGCCACGCGCAGCGGCGCCGCCCCAGTGCTGAAGAAATCCGGCCAGCACAACTGGATCCACCGGCTGCCGCTGAAGATGCGCTTCAGGGCCTCGAAACTGTTCGTCAGCGTCATCCCGGTGCTGGGCCTTGGCGCCGGCATCGGCTTCCTGTCGTCAATCATGGGCGTCGGTGGCGGCTTCATCATGGTGCCGGCGCTGATCTACCTGCTGAAAGTGCCGACCAATGTCGTCATTGGCACCTCGCTGTTCCAGATCATCTTCACCTCGGCCTACACCACGCTGGTGCACGCCACCACCAACCAGACGGTCGACGTCATGCTGGCCTTCCTGTTGATGGCGGGCGGTGTCGCCGGCGCGCAATATGGCGCCAAGGCCGGCCAGAAACTGCGCGGCGAACAGCTGAGGGCACTGCTGGCGCTGCTGGTGCTGGCGGTCGCCATCCGGCTTGCCATCGATCTCTTCGTCACGCCGCCAAACCTCTATTCGCTGACCGCGGCAGGCCTGAACTGATGCGGCGGTGGGGGATTTTTTCGGCCGCCGCTTTGCTTTTCGCCCTCGCCCTGCCGGCGACAGCACAGTCGCCGAACCCGCTGCCGGAAGGCATCCAGATCGGTCTCTCCACCGACAAAGTCTCGATCACCGCCGGGTTTTCCGGCGCGGATCTCACCATTTTCGGTTCGCTGGAAAACCCCGACCCGCTGGTTGCGCGGCAGGGGCGCTATGACGTCATCGTGGTGCTCGAAGGGCCGCCGCGGCCCGTGGTGGTGCGCCGCAAGGACCGGGTGCTCGGCGTCTGGGTCAATCTGGAATCCGAGACCTTCGAGAACGTGCCCGTGTCCTATTCCGTCGCCACGACGCGGCCGCTGCAGGACATCACCGAACCCAACAGCTACAAGCAGCTGTCGCTCGGCGCCTCCAACCTTTACATGCAGCCGGCCGACGCCACCGACAGCCCGGCAACGATCGAGGAATTCACCGTGGCATTGCGCGAGCGCAAGGCTGCGACCGGCCTCTACAGCGAGAATGTCGGCGGCGTGCAGTTCCTGTCGCAAAACCTGTTCCGCGCCACCGTGCGGCTGGCGCCCAACGTTCCGGTCGGAACGCACAAAGCCCGCGCCTTCCTGTTCAAGAGCGGCCTGTTCCTCAAGGAAAGCTCGGCCCAGCTCGAAATCCGCAAATCGGGTTTCGAACAGTCGATCTTCCGCGTCGCGCACGATTATTCCTTTCTCTACGGCGTCTTCGCCGTGTCGTTGGCGATGATCACCGGCTGGCTGGGCAGGCTGATCTTCCGCAAGGACTGACGCGCAAGACCCATTTCCCGGCAAAAAGGGGTTCCCCTTTCGCGGTTTATGCGATAGATCGCCGCCTCCCATCCCTCGGGCAAATACGCACAATCAATTCGGCAAGCGGTCCGGACATCCGGATGACAGTGCATTTCGGCGCTGGCCACCGCGACCCAATGACAGGAGGCTGCAATGCATCAGGCATTTGGCGGCATCGATTTCGGCACGTCCAACTCCACGGTGGGTGTGATCCGGAACGGCCAGGCACGATTGGTGGCGCTGGAAGGGGAACAGCCGACATTGCCCAGTGCGGTGTTCTTCAACTTCGAGGACGGCCATACCTATTTCGGCCGCCGCGCGATTGCCGACTATACAGACGCCATCGAAGGCCGGCTGATGCGGTCGCTGAAAAGCGTGCTTGGCAGTTCGCTCGCGCATGAGAAGACGCGCATCAAGGCGCGCCAGATCGGCTTCATCGACATTGTCGGCATGTTCGTCGGCCATTTGAAGAAGCGGCTCGAGGAAGATGCCGGCGCTCCGGTGGAGAGCGTCGTGCTCGGCCGTCCCGTGCAGTTCGTCGACGACGATGCGGACGCCGATGCCAAGGCGCAAGGCGAGCTTGAAAAGGCGGCGCGCGCGCAAGGCTTCAAGCACATCGCCTTCCAGTTCGAACCGATCGCAGCCGCACTCGACTACGAACAGGGCGTGGCGCGCGAAGAGCTGGCGCTGATCGTCGACATGGGCGGCGGCACGTCCGACTTCTCGATCGTGCGGGTGTCGCCGCAGCGCGCGCGCTCAGGTGACCGCAAGGACGACATCCTGGCCAATCGCGGCGTCCACATCGGCGGCACCGATTTCGACCGGCTGCTCAGCATCGCCCATGTCATGCCCAAGCTCGGCTATTTGACCCCGACCAAGGACGGCAAGCGCAATTTGCCGGCGAGCTATTTCATCGACCTGGCGACGTGGCAACGCATCAACCTGGTCTACACCGCCAAGGCGATGACAGACCTCAGGCAGATCCGCTTCGAGGCCAAGCGCGCCGACCTGGTCGAGCGCTTCATCCACATTGTCGAACATCGCTACGGCCATGCGTTGGCCGGACTGGTCGAACGAGCCAAGATCGCACTGACGGATCAGGCTTCCGCCGACGTGACGGTGGCATTGCCCGACGTGCATTTTGCCGCCGAAATCACGCGGACCGGTCTGGAAGAGACGATTGCCGCCGACATCGAACGTGTATCCGCGACGGTGCGGCAGACGATCGCTGATGCCGGCGTGAGAGCGTCCGACATCACCGCCGTGTTCCTCACCGGCGGTTCGACCGCCATCCCGCTGGCGCGGCGGGAAATCCTGTCGCTGGTGCCGCAGGCCGCTGTCATCGAGGGCGACATGTTCGGCTCGGTAGGCCTTGGCCTGGCGCTGGATGCGCGGCGGAAGTTCAGCTAGTCGCCTTAACCTTTGTCTGAAGAGGCGCCGAGATGCGCCTTGAGCGCCATCTGCGCCAGGCTTGCCTGGCGGTCGCGGTGGGTGATCATGGCGAAGTCGCGCTTCGGCAATTCGAGCGGCACGGACCGCAGACTGCCCTCAGCCACGGCACGTCCGACGACGAGGTCCGAGATGATGGTGGCGCCGGCGCCGGCCTCGACCGCCTGGCGAACCGCCTCATTGCTCGGCAGCACCAGAAAAATCTGCAGGTCGGCGAGCGATATGCCTTCGCGCCGCGCCAGATCCTCCAGCACCTCGCGCGTGCCCGAACCGCCTTCGCGGATGATCCAGCGCAAACCCCTGATGTCGGGGCGGCCCGGGGCGATTTCGGCGATCTCGGGATGCGAGGCGGCGACGACCAGCATCAGCCTGTCGACGTCGACCTTGGTGCGGCGCAGGATGTCGGACTCGGTGCGCCCTTCGACCAGGCCGAGATCGGCGGTGCCATCCAGCACATTGGCCTCCACCTGCCTGGTGTTGCCGATGCTGACGCTGAGCCGCACCGCCGGGTAGGCCTCGTGGAAGGACGCCAGCCGGCGCGGCAGCCAGTAGCTGGCGATGGTCAGGCTGGCGGCGATCGAAAGACTGCCGGCGACCGTCTGCGAGACATGCTCCAGAACGTTGCGGGCGGCGGCGGCGCGCTCCAGCACCGCCTTGGCCTCCGGCAGGAAGCGATGACCGGTCTGGGCAAGCTCGATGTTGCGGCCGACCCGGTTGAACAGATGGACGCCGTGCTGCTCCTCAAGGGCGCGGATGGCGGCCGATGCCGCCGACTGGGAGATGCCCAAAAGCTCTGCCGCCTTGGTCATGTGGCCGCGTTCGGCGACGGCGACGAAGATGCGCAACTGGTCAAGGGTCATGCGAAGTTCAGCTTTTGATGCATGTCGTTATCTCAAAACCGGGACCACTTTTGAGCGACATGCATTAACAACCAATTCCGATCGAATTTACAAGAACAACTGATTAGACAGATCGATAGCTTTATTCTACTTTTTCAGGCGAAGTTAGAAAAAATTCGCCAACAGATCGCAGCCAACAAAATGATCGGGCGGTTCAAATCCCTGCTTGCGCATTGGACCCGTGGCCTCAGGCGGCGGCTGGCCGGCGACCGCTATCACCCTGAAGAACACTATATGCGCGGCCCAGGACCGAAGACGCGGGCCAAATTCGCGGGTAGCAAAAGCGCACCGCGATCATGAACCCAGCTGCGCCGCGCGGGGCCAATTCCGCACCGTCGCAACGGCCGCTTGCCGATACGCGCGCGCCGGATGAAGGCGACGGCGTCGACACTTCGCCCGCCGTCGCCGACAGCATCGCCAAGACCACCTGCTATATGTGCGCCTGCCGCTGCGGCATCGACGTGCACATCAAGGACGGCAAGGTGCGCTACATCAACGGCAACAAGGATCATCCGGTCAATCGCGGCGTGATCTGCGGCAAGGGCAGTTCCGGCATCATGCAGCACTACAGCCCGGCGCGGCTGAAGAAGCCGCTGTTGCGCAGCGGCCCGCGCGGCTCGGGCGAATTCCGCGAGATCGAATGGGAAGAAGCGTTTTCGATCGCGACCGAGCGGCTATCGAACATCCGTCGGACCGATCCCAAAAAGCTTGCATTCTTCACCGGGCGCGACCAGTCGCAATCGTTGACCGGCTGGTGGGCAAGCCAGTTCGGCACGCCGAACTTCGCCGCCCATGGCGGCTTCTGCTCGGTCAACATGGCGGCAGGCGGTCTGTATACGATCGGCGGCTCGTTCTGGGAGTTCGGCGAGCCCGATTGGGACAACACCAAATACTTCATGCTGTTCGGCGTCGCCGAGGACCATGATTCCAACCCGATCAAGATCGGGCTCGGCAAGCTCAAGGCGCGCGGCGCCAAGGTGGTGTCGATCAACCCCTGCCGCACCGGCTACAATGCGATCGCCGATGACTGGATCGGCATCAGGCCTGGCACCGACGGCCTGTTCGTCTTCGCGCTGATCCATGAACTGCTGAAAGCCGGCCGCGTCGATCTCGATTATTTGCTGCGCTACACCAACGCGCATGTGCTGGTTGTCCAGGAGCCGGGCGCCGCCGACGACGGGCTTTTCCTGCGCGACGGCAACAACAATCCTGTCGCCTGGGACAGGGTGGCGAAGACCTCCGTCAACGCAGCCGATCCGGACGCGAAGCCAGCGCTGACCGGCAGCTACACGGTCAACGGCCGTCGCTGCGTGCCGGTGTTCCAGCTTGTCGCCGACCGCTATATGGGCGAGAGCTACGCACCCGACGCGGTTGCGGCGCAGTGCGGCATCCCGGCCGACACGATTCGCCGGATCGCCGCCGAGCTTGCCCATGTCGCCTTCGAACAGACGATCGAGCTGCCGATTGCCTGGACCGACTGGGCCGGCCGCCGGCACGAGACGATCAAGGGGCGGCCGGTGTCGATGCATGCCATGCGCGGCATCTCGGCCCACTCCAACGGTTTTCACTCCTGCCGCGCCATCCACCTTCTGCAGGTGCTGCTTGGCACGGTGGATGTGCCCGGCGGCTTTCGTTTCAAGCCGCCCTACCCGCGCTCGGCGCCGCCGGGACCGAAGCCGTGCGGCAAGACGGTCAAGCCGATGACGCCGCTGGACGGCATGCCGCTCGGTTTCGTGTGCGGGCCGGACGATCTCCTGGTCGACGACGCCGGCACGCCCTTGCGCATCGACAAGGCCTATTCCTGGGACGCGCCGCTCGCCGCGCACGGGCTGATGCATACGGTCATCCGTAATGCCTGGGCCGGTGACCCGTACCCGATCGACACGCTATTAATGTACATGTCGAACATGGCGTGGAACTCCTCGATGAACACCGTCGAGACCATTGCGATGCTCACCGACCATGACGGAGCGGGCAACTACAAGATCCCCTTCATCATCTATTCGGACGCTTATTATTCCGAGACGGTGCCGTTTGCCGATCTGGTGCTGCCCGACACCACCTATCTCGAACGTCACGACTGCATCAGCCTGCTCGATCGGCCGATCAGCCATGCCGACGGACCGGGCGACGCCATTCGCCATCCCGTCGTCGCGCCCGACCGCGATGTCAGGCCATTCCAGTCGGTGCTCATCGAGCTCGGCGCGCGGCTTGGCCTGTCCTGCTTCGTCAACGATGATGGGTCCGCGAAATACCGCGACTATGCCGACTACATCGTCAATCACGAGCGCACGCCCGGCATCGGCCCGCTCGCCGGCTGGCGCGGCAAGGACGGCACGTCTGTCGGCAAGGGCGAGGTCAACCCCGACCAGCTGCAGCGCTACATCGACAATGGCGGCTTCTGGCACCAGGATTTTGCCGCCGACCAGCGCTATTACAAGATGGCCAACCGCTCCTATCTCGACTTCGCGGAGCAGTTGGGATTCATCCCCAAGGCCGAGCCGATCGTCTTCCAGCTCTATTCCGAGCCGATGCAGCGCTTTCGCCTCGCGGCGCGCGGCCATGGCAAGGTCCAGCCACCGGAGAGCGAGCGCGCCCGCATCGAGACCTATATGGACCCGCTGCCCTTCTGGTTCATGCCCTTCGAGGAGGCGGCCGTCGATCTCGCAAAATATCCGCTGCATGCGCTGACGCAGCGGCCGATGCACATGTATCATTCCTGGGGGTCGCAGAATGCGTGGCTCAGGCAAATCACCAGCCAGAACCGGCTGTTCGTGCATCACAGAAAAGCGGCTGACCTCGGCCTTGTCGATGATGACTGGGTGTGGATCGAAAGCATCAATGGCCGCGTGAAGGGGCAGATCAAGCTGGTCGATGGCGTCAATGCGGATACGGTGTGGACCTGGAACGCCATCGGCAAAAGGCGCGGCAGCTGGGGGCTGAAGGATGACGCCGCCGAGAGCAATCGCGGCTTCCTGCTCAACCACATCATCGGCGACCAGACTTCGGCCGGCGCCAACGGCAGACGCTACTCGAATTCCGATCCGGTGACCGGACAGGCGGCATGGTTTGATCTCAGGGTGCGCATCGTCAAATGCGCGGCCGACGAAGCCGGCTTCACCGAGCCGCAATTCGAGAAATTCCGGCAGCCACCGCGTTTCGAGCCCGCGCCCGACATACTTCGCTTCGGCGCGGAATTCCGCATCAACAGGGAGGCCGCGGAATGACCTGCCTTCCCGCGCAAACCGACAAGAAGCTCGGCCTGGTCATCGACCTCGACACCTGCGTCGGCTGCCAGGCCTGCGTCACCGCCTGCAAGGAGTGGAACACCGGCGGCCATATGGCGCCGCTGACCGACATCGACCCCTATGGCGGCGATGTCGACGGCGTCTGGTTCAACCGCGTGCACAGCTACGAGCACACCACCGAGGCGGGCGGGCGCACGGTCAACTTCCCGCGCTCCTGCCTGCATTGCGAGACGCCGGCCTGCGTCACCGTCTGCCCGACAGGTGCCTCCTACAAGCGGGCGTCGGACGGCATCGTGCTGATCGACGAAAGCAAATGCATCGGCTGCAAATTGTGCAGCTGGGCCTGCCCCTATGGCGCACGCGAGTTCGACACCGATGTCGGCGTGATGAAGAAATGCACGCTGTGCATCGACCGCATCTACAACGACAATCTGGCCGAGGAAGATCGTGTACCGGCCTGCGTTGCCGCCTGCCCGACCAGCGCCCGGCATTTCGGGGATCTCGGCGACCCCACCTCGGCGGTGTCGCAACTGGTGGCGGAGCGCGGCGGCGTCGACCTGATGCCGGAGATGGGCTACAAGCCGACCAACAAGTACCTGCCGCCGCGGGCCCATACGCAACGCGCCGCATCGGTGCCGGCGCCAAGGCTCGAGCCGGTCAAGGCCGAGGGCGGTTTCCTCGGCTGGGTCGACCGCATGCTTTCGAACTGACATCCATGCATCCTGCCCTCTCGGTCGTTTTCTTCACCACCGCCACCGGCGCCGGCTACGGCCTGCTGGCGCTGCTTGGCGTGCTTGGCGGACCGGGTTTTATCCCGACCGATTTCTGGCTCGGCCTCATCGGTTTGGGCCTGGCGCTCGGCCTGATCGCTGCCGGCCTGTTGTCGTCGACCGGCCATCTCGGCCGGCCCGAACGCGCATGGCGCGCCTTCTCGCAATGGCGCAGTTCATGGCTGTCGCGCGAAGGCGTGGCTTCGGTCGCCACCTTCATTCCGGCCGGGCTGTTCGGCATCGGCTGGGTGTTCCTTGGCCGCAGCGGCGGCTGGGTGGCTGTTGCCGGGTTGCTGGCCGCCATCGGCGCGGTCGTCACCGTCTGCACTACAGGGATGATCTACGCCTCACTAAGGCCGATCGCGCAATGGCACAGCCCCTATACGCTGCCCGGCTACCTCATCTTCTCGGCGATGACCGGCACAGTGCTGTTCAACGCGCTGCTGCAGGCTTTCGCCATCGGTTCAACCGCCCTTGCCGCCGCCGGTCTGCTGCTGACCTTGCTCGGCTGGGGTTGGAAGCTCGCGACATGGCGCTACAATGACGCGCTGGAGATCACCACCACCGCTAACACGGCGACGGGGCTTGCCGGCGGCACGGTGCGCTCGCTGGAGTGGCCGCATACCGAAGAAAACTATCTGCTCAAGGAAATGGGCTTTCGCATCGCCCGCAAGCACGCCGCCAAATTGCGAGGGATTACGCAGGTTCTGGCTTTCGCCCTGCCCGTCCTGCTTTTGCTTGCTGTTCTATTTGCCTTGCCCTGGCCGCTCGCGGCGGTGCTGTCGGTGCTTGCGGCAATCGCTCAGTTCGCCGGCATGCTGGTCGAGCGCTGGCTGTTCTTCGCCGAGGCCAAGCACACCGTGACGCTTTACTACGGCCGGTAGAGCGTCGTTACGCGGCCCGCGCCCGTGGCGCCGCCGGCAAGTCCTTCAGCAGGATTTCGATCGCGGCATCGACCACCGCAGTTCGCCGGTCGTGTGCATAGAGGCCGTACTGAACGATGAGCGGGTCGGGCACCGATGTCTTCAGCACGCGCATTGAACCGCTGCGCACGGATTCCGGCGGAAGCAACCCGACGCCCAGTCCGTTCTCGATCGCCGCCTGCAGGCCGGTGACGCTCTGGCACGACAAAACGATCCTGTGCTGCCGGCCGGACGCGACCAGCGCCTCGATCATCCGCCTGCGCCAGGGACAGGTCGCACCGAAGGCGACGAGATCGAGCGGCCGTTCCGGGTCCAGCACATAGTCGGTCGCGCAGACCCATTGCAGCTCGACATTCCAGGTCGTCAGCGCATCGGCCGCTAGGACGGATGTCGGGGCGATCATGACGTCCAGTGCATCCTCGCCCCAGAGCCGTCCGAGCGCGACACTGTGCTCGACAGCCGCATCGAGGCTGATGTCGGGATAGGTGCGATGCAGCCGCCCGAGCGCGGCCGACAGCGCGGCTGTCGTGACTTCCTCAGCGAGGCCTATGCGCACGCCGCCGCCGATACCAGCCTGCTGCAGACGTGCCACCGCTTCATCGCCAAGTGCCAGGATGCGGGTCGCGTAACCCAGAAAGATCTCTCCCTCCGCGGTCGGCACAACGCCGCGGCCGGTGCGCTGGAACAGGTGCCGCTGGAGCAGACCTTCGAGCCGGCGCATCTGCATGCTCAGCGACGATTGGGTTCTGCCCGTCTGCGCGGCGACCCTGCTTAGGCTGCCTTGCCGGCAGACCGCGACATAGGTGCGAAGAAGGTCGAGTCCGATCTGTTCAGATATCATTTTCTTTGAACTCTGATGTCATCGCTATCAGTCTACAATGATATCGTGCCGCACGCTATCTCCCCTGCACGAGAACAACGCAGGGACAAAACCATGAAAGCGATCCGTGTTCACCAGCATGGCGGGCCAGACGTGCTCACCTTCGAGGATGTCGATATTGGCCAGCCCGGACCGGGCGAGGTGCGCGTGCGCAACCGGGCGGTCGGCCTCAACTTCGTCGACATCTATTTCCGCACCGGCGAATACGCGCCGCCCGCCTTGCCGTTCATCCCCGGCAATGAAGGCGCAGGCGAAATCGTCGCCGTCGGCGAAGGTGTCAGCGGCTTTGCGCCTGGCGACCGCGTCGCCTATATCGAGACGCTCGGCGCCTATGCCGAGGAACGCATCGTGCCGGCGCATTTCGTCGTACATCTGCCCGACGCCATCGATTTCGAGACGGGTGCTGCGATGATGCTGAAAGGGCTGACGGCGCAATATCTCTTGCGCCGCACGTTTCGCGTCGAGGCGGGCCACACCATCCTCGTGCATGCCGCGGCAGGCGGCGTTGGCCTCATTCTGACGCAATGGGCAAAACATCTTGGCGCGACCGTCATCGGCACGGTCGGCTCGCCCGAAAAGGCCGAGCTCGCTCTGGCGAATGGCTGCGACCATGTTATCGACTACAGCAGGGAGGATTTCGCCGCGCGGGTGAAAGAGATCACCCATGGCGACGGCTGCCATGTCGTCTATGACGGCGTCGGCAAGGCGACCTTCCCGGCCTCGCTCGACTGCCTGCGGCCGTTCGGCACCTTCGTCAGCTACGGCACGGCGTCAGGATCGATCCCGCCCTTCGACATCATGCTTTTGATGCAGAAGGGATCGCTGTTCGCCACCTGGCAGCTGCTGTTTCATCATCTCGCCAAACGCGAGGACGTTATCGCCATGAGCGAGGATCTGTTCGATGTCGTCTTGAGCGGTGCGGTGAAAATACCGGTGCACACGCGCATGCCTCTCGCGGAAGTGGCCGAGGCGCATCGCCGGCTCGAGGCACGGCAGACGACTGGCGCGACGGTGCTTATTCCGTAGAACTCAACCCGGCCGCAGCATGGCATAGGACATGGCGAAGATGCGTTCGGCGCCGAGCATGTAGGCCATCAGCGTCTCGCGGCGGAACAGACCGGAATAGGCGCGGTCGAGCACGTTGAGCGAACCGGTATAGGCGCCGAAGGCCGGCATGATCATGCGGCCGCCATCGCCGGCAAAGCAGCGCCGCCGCACCGAGCGGCCGCGCTGGACGATGCGCGCACAAGGATGCAGATGGCCCGCGACTTCGCCCTCGGTTCTCACCTTGGACGGTTCGTGGCGGAACAGCAGCGAACCGATGGCGAGTTCGCGCACCGTCTCACCCGGCAGATCCGCCGGCGCTTCCGGGTCATGGTTGCCGGCGACCCAGAACCAGTCGCGGCCGGCCATCAGCGCTTCCAGCCGCTCGCGGAAGGATTGGTGCATGCGCTCGGCGGCGCCGCCATCGTGGAAGGAGTCGCCCAGGCTGATGACGATCGCCGGCTGGTAGTCGGCGATCACCGCCTGCAGCCTGAGCAAGGTGGCGCCGGTGTCGTAAGGCGGGATCAGCGCGCCGCGCCGGGCAAAGGACGAGCCTTTTTCCAGATGCAGGTCGGAGACGGCGAGCAGCCTGAGATCGGGGAAATAGAGCACGCCGCGGGGATCGCAGACCGCGCGCTCGCCGGCGATGCCGACCATGTCGGCCTCGGCGATCAGCGATGCGCGCGCCAGCGAAAAATTCATGTCACCTCAAACCCGGTTGGCCCGGCCCTCGGCCCCATCGCCTCTTCGACCAGATCGGCGGCTTCCATCAGCAGGGACTCGTTGGCGCCGCCATTGACCGACTCCTTGCCGATCTCCAGCATCACCGGCAGAGCCAGCGGCGAAATCTGGTCGAGATGCTTATGCATGATTCGACCGCGCACACGCGAGAGCATCTCGCCAAGTCTGCTGACATCGAGCAGTCCGGACGAGGCATCGGTGCGCGTCGCCTGCAGCAAGATGTGGTCGGGTTCGTGGCTGCGCAGCACGTCGTAGATCAGGTCGGCGGACACCGTCACCTGGCGGCCACTCTTCTCCTGGCCGGGAAAGCGCTTCTCGATCAGTCCGGCAATGACGGCGCAGGTGCGGAAGGTGCGCTTCAGCATCCAGCTGTCGTTGAGCCAGGCCTCGAGGTCGTCGCCCAGCATGTCTTCATCGAAGAGCTGGCCAAGCGACGGTTTCTTCGCCTTGAACAGAGCCGCCATGTCGTCGAGCGCCCATACGGCCAGCGAATAGTCGGTGGCGACGAAACCAAGCGGCCTGGCATTGGCCCGCTCCAGCCGGCGCGTCAGAAGCATGCCGAGCGTCTGGTGCGCCAGCCTGCCCTCGAACGGATAGGCGACCATGTAGTGGCGGTTGCCGCGCGGAAAGGTCTCGACCAGCAGATCGCCGCGCTTGGGCAGCACCGACTTTTCCTTCTGCAGCCTGAGCCAGTCTGCGACCTGCTCGGGCAGCGCCTGCCAGCGGTCGCTATCGGCCAGCATGCCGCGCACCTGCTCGGCCAGATAGGTCGACAGCGGAAACTTGCCGCCAGCATAGGAGGGCACGATGATGTTGGCGCCAGCGCCGTTCGACACGACGCATTCGTTCTCCCGGATGCCCTCGAAATGCAGCACCTTGCCGGCGAACAGGAAATTGTCGCCGGGACGCAGCGTCTCGGCGAAATACTCCTCGATCTTGCCCAGCACCGGTCCGCCGCGCCCGACCATGCCGCGGCCCTGCCGGACATAGCGGACGTTGAGCTCCGGCATCTCGACGATGGTGCCGACGTTCAGGCGATATTGCTGCGCGATGCGAGGGTTGGAGACGCGCCACAGCCCGTCTTTGGTCTTGCGAATGCGGGCGTAGCGCTCATAGTTCTTCAACGCATAGCCGCCGGTGGCGACGAAATCGACGACCCGGTCGAAGGTCTGGCGCTCCAGCCCGGCATAGGGCGCAGCGCTGCGCACCTCCTCGAACAGAAGATCGGCGTCGAAAGGCGCGCCGCAGGCGACGCCCAGCACATGCTGCGACAGCACATCGAGCGCGCCATTGATCAGCGGCGGCGTGTCCTGCGCGCCGAGATAGTTGGCGTCGAGGGCTGCCCGGCATTCCAGCACCTCGAAGCGGTTGGCCGGGATGAGGATCGCCTTCGACGGCTCGTCCATGCGGTGGTTGGCGCGGCCTATGCGCTGCGCCAGCCGGCTGGCGCCCTTGGGCGCACCGACATGCACGACCAGATCGACATCGCCCCAGTCGATGCCGAGGTCGAGCGTCGAGGTGGCGACGATGGCGCGCAGCGCATTGTCGGCCATCGCCTTCTCGACCCTCCGGCGCTGGCCGACATCGAGCGAGCCGTGATGCAGCGCGATCGGCAGCGAATCCTCGTTCGCCCGCCACAGCTCCTGGAACAAAAGCTCGGCCTGGCTGCGGGTGTTGACGAACAGCAGCGTCATGCGGTGCTTCTGGATCGCCTCGTAGATTTCGGGGATGGCATAGCGCGCCGAGTGGCCCGACCACGGCACACGCTCGCGTGAATCGAGAATGGAGATGTCGGGTTTGGCGCCGCCTGAGACGGTGATGAGCCCGGCCATCTCGCCGGGTGGATTTTGCCCCACCAGCCAGCGCCGCAATTCATCGGGCTCGGCGACCGTTGCCGACAGGCCGATGGTCTGCAGGCCGGGCACGTAGGTGCGCAGCCGCGCAAGGCCAAGCGCCAGAAGGTGGCCGCGTTTCGAAATCACCAGCGAATGCAATTCGTCGAGCACGACATAGCGCAGATCCTCGAAGAAGCGCCCGGCATCAGGCGCCGCGATCAGCAACGCGAGCTGCTCCGGGGTGGTCAGCAGGATATCGGGAGGCGCCAGCTTCTGGCGCTGGCGTTTGTGGGAAGGCGTGTCGCCGGTGCGCGTCTCGATGCTGACGGGCAGGCCTATCTCTTCCACCGGCTTGCCGAGATTGCGCTCGATGTCGACGGCCAGCGCCTTCAACGGCGAGATGTAGAGCGTGTGGATGCCACGATGCGCCTGGCCGGGTTTGCGCCTCGGACGGTTGGCCAGTTCGGTCAGCGACGGCAGGAAGCCGGCCAGCGTCTTGCCGGCCCCGGTCGGCGCGATCAGCAGCACCGACTGCCCGGCCTGGGCTCTCGCCAAAAGCTCGATCTGATGGGCGCGCGGCGACCAGCCTTTCTCGCCGAACCATTTGATGAATGGTTCGGGCAAGGCGACGGTGGCATTGTGTTCGGCAAGGCGCGGCTGCTCGGTCACGCGAAAGAGGTAGCGCGAGCGAGCGCGAACGCCAAGGAAAATCGGAACAAAAGGTGATCGGGGATAGCTTTCCTCGCCCCGTTTACGGGGAGAGGATGCCGGCAGGCAGGTGAGGGGCAGCGCTAACTTGTGAGGTTGTCGACGTCAGCGCCGCCCCTCATCCGCCCTTCGGGCACCTTCTCCCCGTAGAACGGGGAGAAGGAAGAAGCTTACGGCCTGCGAAACCCCGTCGGCCCGCCATAGAGATACCCGATCCGATCGATCGCCTCCTTCAGCCCCTCGCGCGAGACCAGCATGGTGTGGCCGTTGGCGTGGATCATCGTCTCGGCGTCCGTCATGATGGCGACATGGCCCTTCCAGAACACCAGGTCGCCGCGCTTGAGCCCGGTATAATCCGGGCCGGGATCGAGCGGTTCGCCCAGGCCTGCCGCCTGCATGTCGGAATCGCGCAGGACATTGCGGCCGACCATGCGCATGGCCAGTTGCACAAGGCCTGAACAGTCGATGCCGAAGCCCGACGTGCCGCCCCAGAGATAGGGCGTGCCGAGAAACATCTCGGCCACCGCGACATAGTCGCCGGCGACATCGTCGAGCGGGCTGAGATGCCCTGCGATCAACGCTTCTCCGGAGGGCAACAGCGCATAGTGGGTGCCGCGCGTTTCGGCAGCGCCCGTCACGGTGACCGTCGAGCCCATCGACAATTGGCCGGAGATCGGGAAGCGAAGATCGGCGCCCGGATAGAGGAAGGTGCGCGGCGCCGAGACGATGTGGGTTGGCGCATACTCGCGGGCGCCCAACATGGTGGCACCGACATAGCCGACATAGCCGTCGCGCTCAGCCTGGACCCAGGCCCAGCCTTCGGCTTCCTCGAAGACAAGCACGTCGTCACCAAACAGAATTTGCGTGTTGACGCCGGCGTCCGGGAGAGGCGCCTTGCGGATATCAGCCACGGAGGCCGTGATGCGCGCCGGACGGCCGGTGACGAAGCGATCGGCCGATACCTCGCCTTTCAGCCTGGCATCGGCGAGGTCGGAACGGAAGGCGTGGAGGCGGGCATCCCTGGCAGTCAAATTGTTAATCCAGCTATCGGTGATCGGTCAGATGGGCAGTTCGTTGGCCCGAGCAACGATACCATCGCCGAAGCGCTCGACAAAGAGTGCGCCTTCGACCGTGCGCCTGATCAGCACGTTGCGCTTGTCGAGTTCGTCGCGATGGCGCGACACCAGCTTCAGCGCGCCCATCGTATCGAGCGCGCGGGTGATGACCGGCTTGGTGACGTTGAGGCGGGCTGCCAGGCCGCGCACCGTGTGCGGCGGCGGGTCGAGATAGATGGTGAACAGAATCGCCGTCTGGCGCATGGTGAGATCGGGCGCGTCATCGCGCACCTGCGACAGCATCACCTGCTGCCACAGTCGCATCGCCTGGCTCGGACGCATCGAAATCGACATCGCCCGAGCATGACGGCAAATTGTTTCGGTTCCGTTTCAGTTTTGGAGCCGTGCGCCAGGCCTCACGACCTTACGCATAGCGGTTCGAAATGATCCGCTCCAGCGCACGGATGCCTTGCGCTTCACCGCCGGCAGGGCCGTAGGGGCGATCGGACGGGTTCCAGGCAAAGATGTCGAGATGCGCCCAGCCCTGAGTCCGTTCGACAAAGCGCTTGAGGAACAGCGCCGCGGTGACCGAACCGGCAAAGCCGTCGGTCGTGACGTTGTTGATGTCGGCGATCTTCGAGGCCAGCCTGGCATCGTAGGGCCGCCACAGCGGCATGCGCCACAACGGATCCTCGACGGCAACGGAGGCCGCCGCCAGTTCGGACGCTAACGCTTCGTCGCCGGTGTAGAAAGGCGGCAGGTCCGGCCCGAGTGCGACACGCGCGGCACCGGTCAGAGTCGCCATGTCGATCAACAGTTCAGGCTCCTCGTCGTCGGCCAGCGCCAGCGCATCGGCGAGCACCAGCCGCCCTTCGGCGTCGGTGTTGCCGATCTCGACAGTGATGCCCTTGCGGCTGGTCAGAACGTCCCCAGGACGGAAAGCGTTGCCGGCAATCGAATTCTCGACGGCCGGGATAAGGACGCGCAGCCGGACCTTCAGCCCGGCGGCCATGATCATCGAGGCAAGACCCAGCACATTGGCGGCTCCGCCCATGTCCTTCTTCATCAACAGCATGCCCGACGATGGCTTGATGTCGAGGCCGCCAGTGTCGAAACAGACGCCCTTGCCGACCAGCGTCACCTTCGGTGCGCCTTCCGGTCCCCAAATCATGTCGATCAGGCGCGGCGCGCCGACCGAGGCGCGGCCGACCGCATGGATCATCGGAAAATTCTGCTTCAGCAGATCGTCGCCCTTGATCACCGATACTTCGGCGTTGTGTGCGGCAGCCAAGTTCCGCACCGCCTTCTCCAGCTCGTCCGGCCCCATGTCGCTGGTCGGCGTATTGACCAGATCGCGTGTCAGAAAGACGCCATCGGCGATGCGGCGGACACGGCCCGGATCGGCGCCGGACGGCAGCGCAAAGCGCAATGCCTTGCCTGGTTTCTTGCCGTAACGGGTGAAGACATAGCCGCCGAGCATCAAGGCGATGGCCGCGAGCTCCGGCTCGGCATGCGCCGTGACGAGGTGCCAGTCGCCTTGCGGCAGGGCTCTCGCCAGCGCCCCGATGGCCAGCGCGCCCTCGCCGTCACCGATACCGAACAAGGCGCCGGCAAGCGCACCGCTTTCGCCGGGCAGGACGAGCGTCCGGCCGGCCTCGCCGGAAAAGCCGTTGGCGGCCGCCCAGGCGATCGTGGAGGGCGAAAGCCCCAGGGCGTCCAGGCCATCCCTCGCAACCAGATGGACGGGCAAGGCCGTGTTTAGTGTCTCGACGAGTTCGACAGGCATTCGATGGTCTCCGGCGCAGGCTTGCAAGTCATCCCCAGTCACCTGACAGGGACGTCGAATGATTTCAACATCTATGCACAGAGGCCAGGCATAGGAAAATGCCAAGCCAATGGGCTTCCGGCGGGTAGCGTTCCGATCGCAACGGGCCGCTTTTTAACACTCCGTTAGGGTTAACAGAATATTTCTGGGGGAATGAAGACGGCCACGCAATGGCCGCGCGCAGGAATGGAGAGCCCCGTGCCGATGCCGACCAACCGCAGGATGAACGTCACGGGCAAACGGTTGGTCACCACGGCATTGCTGATGGCGCTCGCCGCCGGCGTCGCCGGGTGCGGAACCAGCAAGCTCACGACCGGCTCGATCGGACGCAGCAGCGGCAAACCGCTGGAAACCATGTCGGCCAGCGAGCTGCACAGCGCAACCGGGCGACTCGGCGAATCCTACGCAAAGAACCCCAACGACAAGCGGCTGGCGATGAATTATGCGGCGGCGTTGCAGATGGATGGCGATGCCGACCAGTCGCTTGCCGTGATGCGCAAGCTGGCGATCGCCTACCCCAAGGATCGCGATGTACTCGCCGCCTATGGCAAGGCACTCGCCGCCAACGGCCAGTTCGAGTCCGCGCTCGACGCGGTGCGCCGCGCGCAGACGCCGGAATATCCGGACTGGCGGCTGATGTCTGCGGAGGCCGCCATCCTCGACCAGATCGGCCAGAAAGATGAAGCGCGCCAGGATTACCGCAAGGCGCTCGATCTCAAGCCGAACGAACCCTCGATCCTCTCCAATCTCGGCATGTCCTATGTGCTGGAAGGCGATCTGCGCACCGCCGAGACCTATATGCGCACGGCCGCCCAGCAACCGAACGCCGACAGCCGGGTGCGCCAGAATCTGGCGCTGGTCGTCGGCCTGCAAGGCCGCTTCGACGAGGCCGAGAAGATCGCCTCGCAGGAGCTTTCGCCCGAACAAGCGCAAGCCAATGTAGCCTACCTTCGCCAGATGCTTGCCCAGCAGAACGCCTGGAGCCAGCTCAAGGATCAGGACAAGGGCAAGCCCGCGACCAACTGAGCGCCGAACACATCTCCGCGCAGCGCAAGATCCATCCACGTCAAAGCTGAAAAACCAAGAGCCGCATTGCCCTAGCAACGCGGCTCTTTCGTATGGCTGCAACGAAGCCTACTGGCTTGACGAATTGTGCTGGTCGCCGAAGATGCCGCGCTGGCTGACCTGCATGCCGGCTGGTCCGAGAATGATGGCGAACAAGACCGGCAGGAAGAACAGGATCATCGGCACGGTGAGCTTCGGCGGCAAGGCCGCGGCCTTCTTCTCGGCGGCATTCATGCGCATGTCGCGACTTTCCGAGGCCAGCACGCGCAATGCATGCGCCACGGGCGTGCCGTAGCGTTCGGCCTGGACGAGCGCCTGGGACACTGACTTCACAGATTCCAGGCCGGTACGAGCCGCCAAGTTTTCATAAGCAACCTTGCGCTCCTGCAGATAGGAGAGCTCGGCATTGGTCAGCACGAATTCTTCCGCCAACGCCACGGACTGCGAACCGATCTCCTCGGCGACCTTGCGCAAGGCAGCCTCAACCGACATGCCGGACTCAACGCAGATCAGCATCAGGTCGAGCGCATCCGGCCACGCCTGCTGGATCGACTGCTTGCGCTTGGCGGCACGGTTGTTGACGTAAAGGATTGGCGCGTAGAAACCGGCATAGGCGACAAGGATGCAGACGAACAGTTTCACGAAAGCCGGCCGGTCCGGCAACCCGCCGAGCACGAACAGATAGATCGCCGCCAGCGCGAAACCTACAAAAGGCAGGATCAGGCGGAAAAACAGGAATCGCGTCAGCGGATTCTGGCCGCGAAAGCCCGCCACTTTGAGCTTCTGCAGCGTGCCTTCATCGGCCAGCGCACGCCGCAGGTCCAGCCTGTCGACGATGTTGCGCATGCCGATCGACTGTTCCTCGCGCAGACCCTTGCGGCGGCGATCGGCTTCGCTGGCCAGCCGTGCGCGCTGCTTGGCGCGCAGCTCGTCCCGCTCCAGCGCCACCGATTTCATGCGTGCCTTGAGCTGGTTGCCGCCCAGGGCCGGCAGCAGCGTGAAGACGGTTGCGAACACCGCGATGCCGACCAGCAACGCGATCAGGAAGGCAGGATCGGTCAGCGATTTGACGACGTGGTCTGTCATTCGTTTAGTCTTTTCGTTCGAGCTTTCCGAAGTCGGGCCTAGACCTCAAAGTTCATCATCTTGCGCATCACCAGAATGCCGATCGACATCCAGACACCGGAACAGCCGAGGATCAGATTGCCGGTGCTGGTGGTGAACAACGGCATGATGTAATTCGGGCTCGACAGGTAGACGAGAAGGGCAACGACAAAAGGCAGCGCGCCGATAATGACGGCCGACGCCTTCGCTTCCATGGACAGCGCCTGGACCTTGGCCTTCATCTTCTTGCGATCGCGAAGCACGCGTGAAAGGTTGCCCAGCGCCTCGGAGAGGTTGCCGCCGGCCTGCGACTGGATCTGGATGACGATGCCGAAGAAGCTTGCCTCGCTGCACGGCATGGTTTCGGCCATGCGCAAGGTGGCATCGGGGATGGACATGCCAACCTGCTGTGAATCGACGATGCGGCGGAACTCGGTCTTGACCGGCTCCGGCGATTCATTGGCGATCAGGCGAATGGCGTCGTTAAGTGGCAGGCCGGATTTGACGGCGCGCACGATGATGTCGAGAGCGTTGGGAAATTCGTTGAGGAACGCCTTGACCCGGCGCGTGCGGCGAAACGAGACGAACCAGCGCGGCAGGCCAAGCGCGCCGGCCAGCAGCGCGCCTGGCAGGACCAGCAGCGGCGCGCCGGCGAAATAGGCAAGCGCCGTCAGCGCGATGCCGCACATGACGGAGTAGATATAGAAACGCTCTATCGAGACCTGCATGCCGGCCTGGCGGATCTGTGCCTTCAGCGGCGGCTTCTTGACAACGCGCTCGGTGGTCTTCTGCTTTTCATCCAGTTGTTTCAGCGAATCCTGAACGGATTTGCGCCGCTTGGCCGCCTCTGCGACACGGTCGCGCGAAGCCTTGACGACCGAACGATCGGTCTCGGCGGCCTTGATCGTCTCAAGCCGCTTGCCGGCCTGCTTCTCGTTGTTCATCCGGGTGAACAGGAAGGCATAGGCGATCGCGCCGGCGCTGAAGCCGGCGAGCACGATGAACGCCAGTACGGTGGTGTCAATTCCGAACATCAATCTCGGTCCCCACGCCTCCAGATGCGTCAGTCAGCGCGTTTCTCCATCGATTCCAGCGCATTGGCGAGGCGCTGTTCCTCGCCATAGTAGCGGGCGCGATCCCAGAAATGCGGACGGCCGATGCCGGTCGACACATGTTCGCCAAGCAGCCTTCCGTTCGCGTCCTCGCCCTTGATGTTATAGAGCACGATATCCTGCGTGATGATGACGTCGCCTTCCATGCCGATCACCTCGGTGATGTGGGTGATGCGGCGCGACCCGTCGCGAAGGCGTGCTGCCTGGATGATGACATCGATGGAGCCGACGACGATTTCGCGCACGGTCTTCTGCGGCAGCGAATAGCCACCCATGGCRATCATCGATTCGATACGGTTCAGGCATTCGCGCGGGCTGTTGGAGTGGATCGTTCCCATCGAACCGTCATGGCCGGTGTTCATCGCCTGCAGAAGGTCGAAAACCTCCGGTCCGCGCACTTCGCCGACGATGATGCGTTCGGGCCGCATGCGCAGGCAGTTCTTGACCAGGTCGCGCATAGTCACCTCGCCTTCGCCCTCGAGATTGGGCGGGCGGGTTTCGAGACGCACCACATGCGGCTGCTGCAGTTGCAGCTCGGCCGAGTCCTCGCAGGTGATGACGCGTTCCTCGCGGTCGATATAGTTGGTCAGGCAGTTGAGCAGCGTCGTCTTGCCGGAGCCGGTACCGCCGGAAATGACGATGTTGCAGCGGACGCGGCCGATGATCTTGAGGATTTCTGCGCCTTGCGGCGAGATGGCGCCGAACTTGACAAGCTGATCGAGCGTCAGCTTGTCCTTTTTGAACTTGCGGATGGTGAGCGCGGTGCCGTCGATGGACAGCGGCGGGGCGATGACGTTGACGCGGGAACCGTCTGGCAGGCGGGCGTCGCAGATCGGGCTCGATTCGTCGACGCGGCGGCCAACCTGGCTGACGATGCGCTGGCAGATATTGAGCAGCTGCTGATTGTCGCGGAAGCGAATGCCGGTCTGTTCGACCTTGCCGTTGACTTCGATGTAAACGTTCTTGGAGCCGTTGACCATGATGTCGGCGATATCGTCGCGGGCGAGCAACGGCTCCAGCGGGCCGTAGCCAAGCACATCGTTGCAGATGTCTTCGAGCAGCTCTTCCTGCTCGGCAATCGACATTGCGAAGTTTTTGATGGCGATGATGTCGTTGACGATATCGCGGATTTCCTCGCGCGCGCTCTCGGGATCGAGCTTGGCGAGCTGCGACAGGTCGATGGTGTCGATGAGCGCGGAGAAGACCTGGCTCTTGGTGTCGTAGTAGGTCTCGCTGCGTTCGCGCTGGACCTTTCTTGCCGGCTCAGGCGCCATCGGCGGCGCCTCAACGGCACGGCGAGCGGGCGGCATTGCCGGCGCAGCAGGCGGCGCTGCCGGCCGAGCAAGAACAGCCGTGTCGGCAGGCGTTGCAGCCCCCGGCGCCGCGGGCGGCGGTGCTGGCTGGCGGAATTCCGGGATGGACCGGCCGCCGTCGTCGGAGCCTCTTTTACCAAACATGATCGACTACCAATTCCGCTTGAGAAGCGTCATTTCTTGTTACGCGAGAGCTTGCCGAGCAGGCCGCCAAGGCCTGCCTTCTTCTTGGCTTTGATTTCGCTGCGACCGGTCAGCACATGCGCGATTTCATTGATCATACCGACGACCGGGCTCTTGGCATCCATCTCGCCCAGCATGCGACCGTTGTTGGCGGCGTTCCCAAACAGCAACGGGTCGAAGGCGATAACCGACATCGGCGTCAGGCTGAGCGGTTCGGCAAAGTCGGAAGCGGAGATCTCGGGACGTTTCGGCACCCCGGCCTGGTTGATGATGAGCTTCGGCGGCGGATCGTTCGGGCGAAGCCGGTTCAGCATATCGACCAGGTTCTTTGTGTTGCGCAGATTGGCCAGTTCCGGTGTCGCCGTGATGACGATCTCGTCGGCCTTCATCAGTGTGTTCTTGGTCCAGCCGGTCCAGATATGAGGGACGTCGAGCACCAGCAGCGGCACACTGCGCTGCGCGGTGTCGATGAGTTGCGTGAAGGCCTCGGGATCAAAGTCGTAGACCCGCTCCAGAGTGGAGGGGGCCGCAAGCAACGACAGATGCTCGGCGCACTGGGCAAGCAGCCGGTCGAGATAGACCTCGTCGATGCGTTCGGGTGAAAACACGGCCTCGGCGATGCCTTGCGCCGGGTCCTGGTCGAAATTTATGTTGGCCGTCCCGAAAGCCAGGTCGAGATCGGCGACAACCACTTCCGACTTGAACAGCGATGACATCGCCCACGCCACATTGTGGGCGATGGTCGAGGAGCCGACACCGCCCTTGGCGCCGATGAAAGCGATCGAGCGGCCGATCGGCTCGGCTTCCGGATCGACGAAGATCGACGACACCACGGAGACGACATCGGCCATCGACACCGGCGCGATGACATATTCGGAAATACCGAAGCGGATGAGTTCGCGGTAAAGCCCGACATCGTTGTAGTGGCCGATCACCACGACTTTCGAGGAGGGATCGCAATATTCGGAAAGCTGGGCAAGCTGTTCCAGCAGCTGCTTCGGTTCGCTGCGCGATTCCAGCAGGATCAGGTTCGGCGTCGGCGCAGACTGGTAGAATTCGATCGCCGTGGCGATGCCGCCCATATGCACTTTCAGATGCGCCTTGGCCATGCGGCGGTCCTCGCCGGCCCGCTCCACCGGATGCGCGACACCTTCCGTCTCGCAAAATGCCTGGATCGAGATACGCGGGACCGGCCGCAGCGCCTGCATCGCGGCAATATCTGATTGCGCGCTGTCGCCGCCGTCTACGGGCGTTTCGTAGGCAAGATTGCTCATCGTCATGCTCTTTCCGTGACTTCTCTTTCCGGTCCTTACGCGGGACTGGCGCTCCTAGTACGTCACTTCCGAATTGCCGAGGAACTCGTCCGAAATACCTCTGCCGCGATAGACGTCGATCACCGCACCGCGGTTCTCGGCGTCGATATCGGTCGGCTTTCTTGGCCCGAGCAGATCGGCCGGATTGGCGAGTTGCGCGGCGAGGTTGTTCTGAGACGAGCAGCCGTAATCGGCGTAGTGCTTGTTTTCCGAGGTCTCCAGAATGTCTTCGGGCCAGCGCCCGCATTTGTCGGTCTGGGCTCTCACCGAAATATAGGAGACGCGGATAGGCGCCGAGGCTTCGGGGACGACCGACTGATAGGAGGTTACGACGATCCGGTCCCGCTTGATGCCGCTGGCAATCGCCAGCCTGGCGAAATCGCGCGCCGCGGCAGTCGCTGCCACCTCGTTGGCCGAACCGATCGGGGTTGCGATCGTCAGCGCCGGGGCAGCGCTCCTGTCGTAGCCGTCGAGGAAGCCCAGAAGCGTGTCGCGCTGCGAGCCGGTCATGCCGCGATCACCGGCGCCGACCGGAAGGTCGATCTTCTGGTTCTTCTCGGCAATCACGATCGGATGGGTGGTGCGATAGTCATCGGGGATTGCACCAACCGTGATGCTGTCGCGCTTGGCGCAACCGGCGAGCGAGGCCGCGATCGCGATCGCCAGGATCGGTATTGCCGAGCGGCGAATCCGGGCACCACCGGACCGCACTGTTGCGGCGACCGCCATTGCCTTCGATGCTGACTGAGACATGTCCGCTCCCCGCTTACTTGTAGATGAAGCCGACAACGCCGTGATAGCGGCCGTTGGGCTTGTCGGTCTGCATGGTGCCGTAGACGCGGTTGACGCGGCCAAGGAACATGGCCGGGCCATCGCCGGCGGCATTGAAATTGTCGTCCGGCTTGGCCAGGTCGTTGCGCGCCACCGGCCGCGCCAGATAGGGCGTGATGATGATCACCAGCTCGCTTTCGTTGCGGACGAAATCGCGGCTGCGGAACAACGTGCCGAGCACCGGGATCTTGGCCAGGCCGGGCAGACCCGAGACCGCCTGGCGAACGTCGTCGCGAACCAGGCCGGCGATCATCATCGAGCCGCCTGACGGCAATTCGACGGTGGTGTCGGCAAGCCGCTTGCGGATCGACAGGAGCGTTGTGCCGGGCAAACTGGCGGCGCCTTCCAGGGTGGTCGCACCTTCCATGGTCGGCTCAGACACGGACGTCCTGACCTTGAGGCTGATCCGGCCCGCCGACAGCACCACGGGCTGGAACTCGAGGCCGATGCCATATTCGAGCTTTTCGTTGGTGTAGGTTACCTGGCCGGTCTGGTTGTCGGTCGAAACGTTGTTCGTACGTGCGGTGATGAGGTTGAATTCGCCGCCGGCCCTGAACGTTGCCTTCTCGCCCGAAACCGCCGTGAGGGTCGGTTCGGCAAGCGTCTTCATGACGCCGCTTTGCTCCATGGCGTTGATGTAGGCTTGAAGGCCATTGCCTCTCCCGTCACCCAGCAGATTCAGCCCCGCATTCTGCGAAAGCGGTTTGCCCAGCCCGTAGCTGGGCGAACTCAACGCACCGTAGGAAATGCCGTCAATGCTGCCGTTGCCGACCATGTTGACGCCGAGCTGCTTCATCACCGAGCGGCTGACTTCGGCCACGGTCACCTTCAGCGTCACCTGGTCGTCGCCGATGATCTGCAGCAGGTTGACGATCTTGGAGACCCGGCGTTCGGCATCTGGATTGTTGATGTCGACGCCGCCATTGGCATTGCCACCGGCCGCGGTCTGCGAATACTGGCCGGTCGTCGCTTCACCGCCGGACACGAAGATGGTTGCCAGATCGACGGCGCGCTTGGCATCGAGCGGCGTATCCACCGTGCCGGTCAGGACGACGTTATCGTTCAGCAGTTCAACCTTGATCTCGGCGTTCGGAAGGAAGCGCTTGAGATAGTCCTCCAATCCGGCGACGTCGCGTTCGACGGCTAGATCCAGGCTGACGATCTGCTCACCATTGGGACCGAAGACGAAGATGTTGGTTTCACCCACCGCCTTGCCGAACAGATAAATGCGCCTTGCCGTGCGGGTCACTGCATCGGCGACCGCCGGATTGGCGACAAGGATGTCGTAGGCGTCGCTCGGCAGGTCGATGACCACCGATTTGTTGAGGCCGAGCTTGACGCGTTGCGTGGCCGTCGAAGCCGTAACCCCGGCGGTCTTGCCGGCCGCTTTGGCCTCGAGGAGGCCACTTGCATGGGCTCCGAGGAAAAGCAGGCCGATTGCCGCAGCCATGGTGACAGGCAGTTTAGCGATGAACCTCATTTCCTTGCCCCTACTTCGGAAACTTCGCCCGATTTGATCAACCGCACCGTTCCGCGCCGCCCATTGCCGGAAACGAGGTAGTCGGCCTCATCGGTATGTTTTTCCTGATTGTCGGTGATCGAGCGCAGTGCAAGCGTCAGGCGATCGGCCATCTGCTGGGCGACCGTGATGATCTCGGCCTGCTGCGGCGTCAGCTCCAGCGTCGCCGTCTGTCCGACCCTGGTCTTCTTGCCTTCCTCGTCCTCCTGGATGGTCTGGTCGATCGCCAGGACGCGGATGTTCTTGAGGATGGTTTCGGTGGTGAATCCGCTGCCGGCGTTGCCGGTGTCGGATCTGCGGGTCATGATGACGTCGACAAAATCGTTGGGCAGGATAAAGCCGCCTGCCGAGGTATCGGCAGAGATCGCGGTGGCGACGGCCCGCATGCCGCTGGGCAGGATCGACGACATGAAGCTCTGCCCCTCGCCGATCAGCTTGGAGCGCCGCAAGGGCTCACCGGTGTACATCGCAACGCGGGCGACAGAACCTTTCAACTTCTCCAGCGCGTCGGGTTCGACAGCACGGGTGATGAAATTCGCGTTGATCCCTTCGGCCGGCCAGGATTCCCAGCTGATGTTGTTCTCAAGCGGACTGCCCATGGCGACGTCGCCGGAAAGCACAAGCACGTCCTGCAAGGCGATGGCCGGCGCCTGAGGGGCGTCGACAACGACCTGCTGGGGCGGCGGGGCCGCCACCATGTTCTTGGCAACGTAACCTGCACCACCCGCCGCAGCCACCGCTACGCCCAGAATGATCAGTCGGGATGCTGGCATCTGTCCGAACCCTCGCCTTTAGGCAAACCACCTAGCCAGGCCGGACTTTGCAGCGGCAATCGTCAAAACAAGGTTAATGTAATGCTTACGATCGTGATTAATTTAAGGTTTACATAAATTAGAATGACCCTTGCTCCCGACACCAAAAAGGCGGCCAAGCCGCCTTCTTTTCAGATCGATGCCGGATCGGCAAAGAGGTTTGCTGTTTCAGGTTGCCAGCCTTGCCAGCGCCCATACCATCAAGGGTGAATCCGGATAGGTCAGCAGCCCACCAATGCCGAGTGCAATGCCATAGGGAATGCCAGTCGTATCGTCGGCGAAATGGCGCAGAAACGGATTGTGGCTGGTGTAAATCGCCAGCGGCGATTTCCGATAGAGAAGGATGGCGAGCGTCAGCAGGCCACCGATGAACGTCGAGATCACGAGATATTCGACAAGGTGAGGGTTGAACCCCATCCAGACGGCGGTGCCGGCAAGCAGCTTGGCGTCGCCGCCGCCCATGCCGCCAAGCGCAAACAGACCGAAGGTCACTGCCAGCACCAGGGCACCGGCCGCGAAATGCCAGCCATAGGTTGCCCAATCCATGCCCGTCAGCGGCGCAACCACGGCAAACACCGCCAGCAACAACACCGGTACGCGGTTGGCGATCGTCATCGACAGCATGTCGGAGATCGCGGCAAAGAGCATGCAGAAGGGAAAGACGACGAAGATCAGGGCTTCAAGCATCGGCGCGGCGCCTTGGTCAACTTGTACAGGGCTTCAGCCTAGACAGGTTCGATTAACGATTGATGAGGCAGCGGTCTCAAATTTACTGATGTCGCCTGCGAATTGCGGATTGAGATCCTGCCCATCGCACAAATGAAACAAGGGCCGCAAAGAGCGGCCCTTGTTCCCAAAACAGTCGCTGATCCGTAATGTATTACGGAGCGTTGCCAGTCGAGACGGCTTTGGCGATGGCGTTGAACTTGACGCCCAGGGCGTTGCCGAGCGAGCCAGCACCGACCATGATGGCAAGCGCGATGAGAGCGGCGATCAGACCGTATTCGATAGCGGTCGCGCCGGACTCGTCCTTCACGAAGCGTGCGATGAGATTAGACATTCGAGAGCTCCTACTCCACGTGTTACAGCACTTCCGTCAACTTCTGTGGTGGTTGATCGGATGCTGCCAATCTAGGGAGAAGCTCTTTCAATCGGCTTAATAAACAGCCTTACCGATTCCTTTCGCGCGTCGAACAGCTTGCGTGGTTAACCGCAAACTAAACGCCGGACGGCGGCTCGCCGGCCCCATGGAAAGGCCGTGAAAAATGAGACTTCACGGCTGTCGACGGGGACACTCTTTATATTAGCTGGCGGCGAAATGCGCGCGAATATCCCCAGGGCCGGCCACCGGCTTAACCGTTGGTTCACCAATCTCGTTCATGTTCCGTTGAACAAGTCTGCCGCCGTGGAGCGCCTCGATGACCGCCATGAAATCGTCATTCCTGCTTGCCGCGCTTCTCGCCGTCCCGGCTTTTGTGCTGCCGGCCAAGGCCGGAGCCGGCATCGAAGTGACGATGAACCAGGCCAAGATCGTCAAACTGACACGCCCGGCCGACACCATCGTCATCGGCAATCCGGCGATTGCCGATGCCTCCGTTCAGGATGCATCGACGATCGTGCTGACGGGCAAAGGGTTCGGCGTCACCAATCTGGTTGTTCTCGACCAGGAGGGCAGCCCGATCGTCGACGAGCAGGTGACGGTGGTGCGCCAGGACGCATCGTCGGTGCGTATCTACAGGCGCGCTTCGGTACAGACCATGTCCTGCACACCCTATTGCGAGAGCTCGTTCAAAAGCGAGTCGGAGAAGGCTTCCGAAGCCGAAATGAGCGCCGGCCAGTAAGCGCCTGGGCGGCTCTCAGTTTCCCCTTCCCCGAAACGTCGCTTCGGTTAGCAGCGGGTTAATGCCTTCCCGCCGAATTTAACGGTCATCCAAACCGGACCTCAATGGGTTTTCGCTAGTGTTGCTGACGGTACCGCATCAGGATCGGCAGGGACGGGACATGGGCGACGTTTTGGACGGGCGTTTGGACGAGGATTCAGGACGCGAGATCACGCAGGCCAAGGCTGCACGCGTGACGTCTGCCCGCCGCTTCCTTGGCGATCGTCGCGGCAGCACCGCGATGGAATTCGCCATGCTGGCGATCCCGTTTGCGCTCCTGGTCTTCGCCATTCTCGAGAGCTGCATTTCATTTGCCGGACAGGAAGTGATGGCCAACATCACCGACGACGTCGCCCGCCAGGTGCGCACCGGCCAGTTGAAGCCGGCCGACCTGACCGGAACCAAGCTCAGGGACATGATTTGCAACAGGCTGGAGATCATGGTCGCCAAGACCTGCCCCGGACTTCTGGTGGATCTGCGCGAATATCCGACCTTTGCCGATGCCGCCACGGCTGGCTTCAAGATCGTCAATGGCGAGATCGTACTGACGCAAGGCACGAATTCGATGAGCTTCGCCGTGACGCCGGGCCTGGCGGAATCGAAGAACATGCTGCGGGTCTTCTACAAATGGCCGGTCATGACCGATTTCATGGCCAAATCGATGGCCAATCTGAAAGACGGCAACACGCTGCATTTCGCATCGGTGACCTGGCAGAACGAACCGTTCGACGACTGAGAACTCGGCGTTATCTTGGCTTAAAAGGGAAACAGGCATGTATCGTGCGGGGGCGCATCAGGGATTTTCGAGTATCTGGGCACGAGCGATGCGATTCTGCTCGGATCGCCGCGGCGTCGCGGCCATCGAGTTCGCCTTCATCGTGCCTGTGCTGCTGATCATGTATTTCGTCACCATGGAGGCCTCGCAAGCCATCGAGACCAGCAAGAAGGTCAGCCGCATCGGCTCCATGGTTGCGGATCTGGTCACACAGCAGCAGACAATCATGTCCGCCGACATCGATGCGATCATGAAAATCGGCACCTCGACCCTGCAGCCCTACAACCGCTCAACGCCGACGATCATCGTCACGGCGATACAGATCACGAACGAGACGCCGCCGAAGGTAAAGGTCGTGTGGTCGCGCAAGCTGGTCGCGGGCACCTATACCGTCGACGCCGCCAAGGACACCATCACGACAGTTCCCGCCACGCTCAAGATCGCTGACACGTTCCTCATCCGCGTCGAAAGCAAGCTCGGCTACAAGCCCATCATCACCTGGTCCGCCGACAGCGAAAAGCGACTTGGTCTGACCTCGGCTTTCGACTCGATAACGATGGGCGAGACCTATTACCTCAGGCCGCGCCGGAGCACGACGATCCCCTGCAGCAACTGCTGAAGTGCCGGATTTACTGACCGCTGCTGTCCGACAGCAGGCGCACGATGGCTGTTGCCATCGCATAGTCGCCAGCGGCTGCTGATATGAAGCCGCCGGAATGTTTCGATTCCACGAAATCGTAGACTTCCGGTGACTGCGATTTGAGATTGGTGAGGAAGACGGTCAGCCGGCGTTTGGCTTCGGGGTCGAGATCGCTGCGGACGGCGTGGGGACCGTAGCGCAGCACACCGGAGGTCCAGATGATCTGGAGCGCGGCCTTTGGAATTCCCGCCGCCTCCAGCCGTGCCGCCGTGCCGTCCGGATCAGCCGGCCGATCGCCGGCAATCGCCGTCGGGTTTTCCGCAGCGGCCCGCTCCCAGCCGAACACGGCATCGGCCTGGCCCTCGACCAGCATCCCTTCAGCAGCGGCGGCCGAGCCGGCATGAGTGAGGAATGGCGCATCCTGGCTGATCTTGATGCCATCCGCCGTCAGCCCGGCGAGCGGCAGAAGAGAGCCGCCGACATTATCGGAAGGCGCCATGGCGATGCGGTGCGTTTGCATGGCTGCGAGATCGGGAAGCTTGCCGTCGCGCGTCAACAGCACGGAGCGGATGCCGGTGGCACCGTCGGCATCGACCGGCGCCACCAGAGGTTCGACGCAACCGCAGCGCTCCGAGGCGGTGGCGTAGGCGGTCGCCGAATAGACCGCGTACTGAATGCGGGCAGTGGCCTGTGCCTCGATCAGCGCTGCATAGTCATGCGCGACGACGAATTCCACCTTCATGCCGAGCGCCTTGCCGTAGGCGTCCGTTAACAGGGCCAGACCCGGAACCGTGTTGCCGGCGCCCGGCTCGGCGACGATGCCGATCCGAAACGTCCCGATCTGGTCGCGCCAGTCGGCGTGCGCGGCGTGCGGCAAGGCCAGCAACGCCACGCTGGTCGCCAACGCCTTCCAACCCGGCCCTATCGCGACATCCGCCTGTCTCATCGTTTCATGCCCCGTGCCACCGTTCCTCGAACGCGTCGCATTCCGCAAGGATGCGTACAGCGCGCTTGGCCATTGCCGCCTGGTTTCCGATTTGCCAATGCCGCGACGGGACCTTATGTCTGGTCACCCAGACTGGCAATGACGGCACCGATGGCGCGCGCTTTCCTCTTCGTTCTCGATTCTTTCGGCATTGGCGGCGCCGCCGATGCCGAACGCTATGGCGACGCCGGCTCGAATACATTCGGACATATCGCAAAGGCCTGCGCGGAAGGCCGCGCCGATCGCGAAGGCCTGCGCAAGGGGCCGCTTCTGGTGCCCAACATGGTTTCACTGGGTCTCGGTCACGCGGCGGAAACCGCAACCGGCTTCCGGTTCGACAGCAAGGCCGGCGCTGTTTCAGCCGTCGCCTTCCACGGCGCCGCGCAGGAGATTTCGAGCGGCAAGGATACGCCGTCGGGTCACTGGGAAATCGCCGGCCTGCCGGTGCGCTTCGACTGGGGCTATTTCCCCGATACGGTGCCCGCCTTCCCTGCCGAACTGACCGAAGCGATGATCCGCGAGGGCAAGGTGCCTGGCATTCTCGGCAATTGCCATGCGCCGGGCACGGAGATCATCGAGCGCTTCGGCGAAGAGCATATCCGCACCGGCAAGCCGATCTGCTACACCTCGGTCGATTCCGTCCTGCAGATCGCAGCGCACGAGGTGCATTTCGGCCTGAAGCGGCTCTACGAGTTTTGCAAGACGGTGCGCCGGCTGGTCGACCCGCTGAAAATCGGACGGGTGATCGCACGGCCTTTCCTTGGCGAAACACCGGCCACCTTCGAGCGCACCTACAACCGCCATGACTACGCCGTGCCACCGCCCGAGCCGACGCTGCTCGACCGGCTGACTGGGCGCGGCAACCGGGTCATCGCGATCGGCAAGATCGGCGACATCTTCGCCCATCGCGGCATTTCGGAAGTGCGCAAGGCGCCCGGCAACATGGCGATGTTCGACAAGGCGCTGGCCGCGATGGACGATGCCGGCGACGGCGACCTGGTGTTCGCCAATTTCGTCGACTTCGACACCGAGTTCGGCCACCGCCGCGACGTTGCCGGCTACGCGGCGGCGCTCGAGGCCTTCGACCGGCGGCTGCCAGAGGCGCTGGCGAAACTCAAAGCCGGCGATCTGCTGATCCTCACCGCCGACCATGGCAACGACCCTACATGGCGCGGAACCGACCACACGCGCGAACGCATCCCGGTGATCGGCATCGCACCGGGCCTCACCGGCGGCGACATTGGGCTCAGGACCACCTTTGCCGATATAGGCGAGACCGTGGCCGAGCATCTCGCGCTGGCGCCCGGCCGTCATGGCACCTCCTTCCATGCGACGATAGGCGGCCATGCCTGAGCTGCCCGAGGTCGAAACGGTCCGGCGTGGCCTGCAGCCGGTTCTGGAAGGCGCGCGCATCACGCGTGTCGACGCACGCCGGCCCGATCTCAGATTTCCGTTTCCGGCGAAATTTGTGCAACGCCTGACGGGCAAAACCGTCACCGCGCTTGGCCGCCGCGCCAAATATCTCACCATGCATATGGATGGCGGTCCGGTGCTGATCTGCCATCTCGGCATGTCCGGCTCGTTCCGCATCGAAACGGCTGACGACAGCGAGACGCCGGGCGCGTTCCACCATGAGCGCTCCAAGGATGAGAAACACGACCATGTCGTGTTCCATGTCTCCTCGCCGGCCGGCGCCCGATCGCGTGTGACCTTCAACGACCCGCGCCGCTTCGGCTTCATGTTGTTTGCCGAAGGGCTGGCCGACGCACATCCGATGCTGGCGGGCCTGGGCATTGAGCCGACCGGCAATGCGCTGGACGGCGCCCTGCTCGCCTCGCTGCTGAAGGGCCGCAGATCGCCGTTGAAGGCGGCGCTGCTCGATCAGAAGCTGATTGCCGGGCTTGGCAATATCTATGTGTCGGAAGCGCTGTGGCGCGCCCACCTGTCGCCTTTGCGCGAGGCAGGAACCATTGCCGGGACCGGCAAGAAGGCCAAGGAGCAGAGCGAACGACTGGCCGAGGCGATCCGTTCGGTCATCGCCGACGCGATCGCCGCCGGCGGGTCGTCGCTGCGCGACTATGTGCACACTGACGGGTCGCTGGGCTATTTCCAGCATTCCTTCGCGGTCTACGATCGCGAGGGTGAGCCCTGCCCGACGCCAGGCTGCCGCGGCCATATAGAGCGGGTGGTGCAGAGCGGCCGTTCGACCTTCTATTGCCGGACCTGTCAGCGGTGAGCTAGACCGGTCTCTTCAATGCCGGAATGAGGAGGCCAGCCCATGAGCTATGAAACCATCATCGTGGAGACGCGCGGCAAGGTCGGCCTGATCACGCTGAACCGGCCCAAGGCGCTCAACGCGCTGAATGCCCAGGTGCTGGCGGACATATTGGCGGCGGCAAAAGGGTTCGATGCCGATCCGGGCATCGGCGCCATGGTCATCACCGGTTCCGAGAAGGCCTTTGCGGCGGGCGCCGACATCAAGGAAATGCAGGCCATCGCCTACGCCGACGCCTATGTGCAGGATCTTTTCGTCGGCTGGGAGGAATTTGCACGCACGCGCAAGCCGATGATCGCGGCGGTCGCCGGCTATGCGCTGGGCGGCGGCTGTGAGCTGGCGATGATGTGCGATTTCATCATTGCCGCCGATACGGCCAAGTTCGGCCAGCCCGAAATCACGCTCGGCGTCATTCCCGGTATGGGCGGTTCGCAACGGCTGACCCGCTTTGTCGGCAAGGCGAAGGCCATGGACATGTGCCTGACGGGGCGGATGATGGATGCCGCGGAGGCTGAGCGTTCCGGCCTGGCGTCGCGTGTCGTGCCCGCCACCGACCTGATCGAGGAAGCGCTGAAGGCCGCGGCCAAAATATCGGAGTTTTCGCTGCCCTCGGTGATGATGGCCAAGGAGGCCGTCAACCGCGCCTATGAGACGACGCTGGCCGAGGGTCTGCGCTTCGAACGCCGGCTGTTTCACTCGCTGTTTGCGCTC
This sequence comes from Mesorhizobium sp. P2_B11, assembly GCF_056404855.1. Taxonomy (NCBI): domain Bacteria; kingdom Pseudomonadati; phylum Pseudomonadota; class Alphaproteobacteria; order Hyphomicrobiales; family Phyllobacteriaceae; genus Mesorhizobium; species Mesorhizobium sp. P2_B11. The sequence continues at coordinate 390,545 of NZ_JBFUDF010000001.1, read as the reverse complement.
GACGACCAGAAGGAAGGCATGGCGGCCTTTGCCGAGAAGCGGAAGCCGAATTTCACCAACCGCTAAAGCGCGTCGCACTGAAACGGATTCAAGCGACGCGCTTTAAGTTTTTGTTTTAATGCATGTCGTTAGCCCAGAACCGCTGCACACTTCTTGGCGACATGCATTGGACTGCGGCAACGAGGGCCAAAAAGAAGCCAAAGCGGCGTTGACGTGCCGGGAAAGCTGAACTATAAGCCGCTCCAACCGAGGCGGCCGTTGGCTGCCCGTTTGTTTTTTGCGCCCTGCGGCATCCCGCATGCGCCCACCAGATCAGAAGAGAGGCACCATGGCCAATACCTCCTCGGCCAAAAAGGCAACGCGCAAGATCGCCCGCCGCGCAGCGATCAACAAGAACCGCCGCTCGCGCGTGCGCACCTATGTCCGCCAGGTCGAAGAGGCACTGGCTGCCGGCGACAAGGCAGCCGCGCTGGAAGCCTTCAAGGCCGCAGAGCCGGAATTGATGCGCGCCGCGACCAAGGGCGTGATCCACAAGAATACGGCATCGCGCAAGGTGTCGCGTCTGGCTCACCGCCTCAAGGTACTGTCGGCCTGATCGACTGTTCCTAAACTGTCGTTCTTTGAAACCCGGCCGATCGCGCCGGGTTTTTTCGTTTGCCGGCAAGCACTTAAAAAGAACGCCCGCAAAGCACACTCGGCCTGCATTCCAGAGTTCGGAATGCTTTGCCGGCACATACGCTCTCCGTGATATTCCAATCCGCCGAAATGGCCCATGCCAATAAATTCGGCTGTCACAAATTACTGATATTTTTCAATGACTTGTGGCCGGTGATCCACAGCTTGTTCACATCGCCTGTGGGCGACAGGCAACAAGTTGGTGTCAAGCGAATTATTTCAGAAAATTTCAAACCGCACAGCCATTTTCATATTCGCGGCAAAAGGGTTTGAATCACAATGGCTTTGTCAAAATCAGCGGTTCCAGGATGGGTCCCGAACCCTTCATCAGTAACCAGATTCCTTAAAAATCCGTTAGAGGTGGCCTTGCCCTATCCACAGCGATTTCGGTAATGTCGATCTATCGAAAGGGACGGGCCATTAGCCCATAACCCAGCCTGAATCGGCCAGCTCACAGTGGCAGAATTCATGACGCGGATCAATTCCGCGAACGGGTATGGTTTGTCTTTTCGATGCGGTAGGGGACTGGCGTAATTTGTACATGGCAGGTCGATGGCGCACCGGCGTTTTCGCCGGGTGGCGTTGCTTTGCCCAAACATGTCAGACGGACTGGCTTTAAGCAGCCGGGACCGATCCCTTGCTGACGAGGCAACGTCATCCGCCGGCGGCGGCGGTGGTGTTGTAGCGAAGATACGGTCGTCGGAAACATGGGTGCAGGAGGCGCACTCCCGGCGGAAAAAAGGTACAGAAGAACAAGGGACGCACAATCATGCAGAGCGGCATCGAGCGGGAGCTTACGGGCGACCTGCCATTTCCTGGAACATTGGTCGGAGCGCACGACATGGCGGCTTCCAGCGACGCGGAACAGAAGTTCGACCGGGTCAAGGCCCAGTTGAAGGCGCGTCTGGGAACCGAGGTCTATTCGAGCTGGTTCGGACGGATGAAGGTGGCGGAGGCTTCCCGGGGCATTGTACGCATCTCGGTGCCCACGGCCTTCCTGCGCTCGTGGATCAATGGTCACTATCTCGATCTCATCGCCGATCTGTGGAAGCACGAGGATCCGGAGGTCCTGAAGATCGAGATCGTCGTGCGCACCGCGACCCGTCCGGCCCGCAATGGTGTCGAGCCCGAAGCTGTGCCTGCACGCAAGATGACCAAGCAGACGCAGACCGCGCTGGCGGCTGGCACGGCGGGCCCAGGCCGGGTGGAGCGGGCGCCCGCGCCTCGCCCAGGCACGCCGATCGAGACCGAGTTCCGGCACAATGTGCTGGGGTCGCCGCTCGACCCGCGCTACACGTTCGGCTCCTTTATTGAAGGCCCGTCGAACCGGGTGGCTTTCGCCGCCGCCAAAGCCGTGGCGGAATCGCAGTCGAGCGCGGTGCGCTTCAACCCGCTGTTCCTCCATGCAACTGTCGGCCTCGGCAAGACCCACCTTTTGCAGGCGATCGCGGCCGAGTCGCTCAAGCAGAACCCGAAATCGCGCGTCGTCTACCTCACGGCCGAGTATTTCATGTGGCGCTTCGCCACCGCGATCCGCGACAACAATGCGCTGACGCTGAAGGAACAGCTGCGTGACATCGACCTGTTGATCATCGACGACATGCAGTTCCTGCAGGGCAAGTCGATCCAGCATGAATTCTGCCATCTCATCAACATGTTGCTCGACAGCGCCAAGCAGGTGGTGGTGGCCGCCGACCGGCCGCCGTCGGAACTGGAATCGTTGGAGCCGCGCGTGCGCTCGCGCCTCAATGGCGGCGTCGCGCTGGAAATGTCGGCGCCGGACTTCGCCATGCGCATCGGCATGCTCAAGCTGCGGCTTGCCACAGCCAAGGTCGACGATGCCTCGCTCAATATTTCGGAGGAGATCCTCAACCATGTCGCCCGCACGGTGACCGGCAGTGGGCGTGAACTGGAGGGCGCTTTCAACCAGCTTCTGTTCCGTCAATCGTTCGAGCCGGCAATCACCATCGACCGCATCGACGAAATCCTCGGCCACATCTATCGCTCGGGCGAGCCCAAGCGGGTGCGCATCGAGGACATCCAGCGCATCGTGGCGCGCCACTACAATGTGTCGAAGACAGAGCTTCTGTCGAACCGGCGCACGCGCACCATCGTCAAGCCACGGCAGGTCGCCATGTACCTGTCGAAGGTGATGACGCCGCGCTCGCTGCCGGAGATCGGCAGGCGTTTCGGCGGTCGCGATCACACCACGGTGCTGCATGCGGTGCGCAAGATCGAGGACCTTTCCGGCGTCGACAATACGCTGGCGCAGGAGCTGGAACTGCTCAGGCGGCTGATCAACGACCAGGCCTGAGCGGCGAGGCAAAAACGCCGGTTGGCGGCCATTGCCCGCTTTATCCCCAGAAAGCCCGCGTAACCGGCGCGAACCGGTGGCGCGGGCTTGCGTTTATTGGCTTTTTCCTGTCAGTTTGCATAGATTCTGAGCCTGTTCAGACCTTTCGCGGGGCGCCGCCCACTGGTGACCCGTTCATTCATTCAAGCGAGCCTGTTTCGTCATGCGTGTTATCCTGGAACGGTCAAATCTCCTGAAGTCGCTCAACCACGTTCACCGCGTGGTCGAACGGCGCAACACCATACCGATCCTGTCGAACGTGCTGCTCAGCGCCGAAGGCGCCAGCCTTGAAATGAAAGCCACCGACCTCGACCTCGAAGTGACCGAAGCGACACCGGCCAAGGTCGAGCGTGGCGGGGCGACGACGGTTCCGGCGCATCTGCTCTACGACATCGTGCGCAAGCTGGCCGACGGCGCCGAGGTGATGCTGAAGACCGACGAGGACGGCAATGCCATGACGGTGACGTCGGGCCGCTCGAGCTTTCGCCTGCAGTGCCTGCCGCAGTCCGATTTCCCCGAGCTTTCGGCCGGGTCGTTCTCGCATATCTTCCGGCTCGATTCCGTCGCCTTGAGAGGCCTGATCGAGAAGACACAGTTCGCCATCTCCACCGAGGAGACGCGCTATTATCTGAACGGCATCTACCTGCACACGCATGAGACAGGCGGCAAGCTGAAGCTGCGCTCGGTCGCGACCGACGGCCACCGCCTGGCGCGCGCCGAGATAGACGCGCCGGCAGGGTCTGAAGGCATGCCGGGCATCATCATTCCGCGCAAGACGGTCAGTGAGTTGCAGAAGCTGGTCGACGATCCGGATGTCGCTGTAACCACCGAATTGTCCGACACCAAGATCCGCTTCACCATCGGCAGCGTGGTTTTGACCTCGAAGCTGATCGACGGCACGTTCCCGGACTATCAGCGCGTCATCCCGACAGGCAACGACAAGAAACTGATCATTGATCGCCAGAGTTTTGCTGCCGCCGTCGATCGCGTCTCGACCATTTCTTCCGAGCGCGGCCGCGCGGTGAAGCTTTCGATCACCGAAGGCCAGGTGACGCTCGCCGTCAACAATCCGGATTCGGGCAGCGCCACCGAGGAACTGGCCGCCGATTACTCGTCCGATCCGATCGAGATCGGCTTCAACGCCAAATATCTGCTCGACGTCGCTGCTCAACTGACCGGCACGGAAGCGAAATTCATGCTGGCCGATGCCGGTTCGCCGACGCTGATCCACGATATGGCCGACGAAACTGCGCTCTACGTGCTGATGCCGATGCGGGTGTAGCCGCGCTGCGGCAAACCTTCGGCGCGACAATTGCGGCGACTTCGTTGGTGCATGTCGTTGTCTCAAAACCGGGACCACTTTTGAGCGACATGCATTAGGCGGATAGCGGTTGCCCGAGCAAAGCCATATAAGTAAGCTAACACTTACCAATTTCCGCAACTATGCGGCGCTGTCGATCGACCTTTCTCCGGGCGCCGTGGTGTTTTCCGGCGACAACGGCGCCGGCAAGACCAATCTGCTGGAAGCCATCTCCTTGCTGACGCCTGGCCGCGGCCTGCGCCGCGCGCCGTATGCCGACGTGGCCCGCGAAGGCAGCGATGGCGGCTTTGCGCTGCATGCAAGGCTCGACGGGCCGGATGGCCAGGTCGAGATCGGCACCGGCATCACCGGTGGCGAGGCGGCCGGCGAGGGCGGCCGCAAGGTGCGCATCAATGGTGCGCCGGCACGCTCGGCCGACGCCATGCTCGAGTGGCTGCGCGTCGTCTGGCTGACGCCGGCGATGGACGGCCTGTTCCCAGGACCGGCCGCCGACCGCCGGCGCTTCCTCGACCGGCTGGTGCTGGCGATCGATCCCGGCCACGGCCAGCGCGCGCTCGATTATGAGAAGGCGATGCGCGGACGTAACCGGTTGCTTACGGAAGGCTCGCGTGACGGCGCATGGTTCGATGCCATCGAGACGCAGATGGCCGAGACCGGCGTGGCGATTGCCGCGGCGCGCGCCGAACTTGTGCGCCTGCTTGCCGCGATGATCGACAGGTTGCCCAGCAGCGGGCCGTTTCCGCAGGCCGATATCAGCCTGTTCGGCGACCTGGAAAGCGATGTTGCCACAGCACCTGCCGTGGATGTCGAGGAACGCTATCGCGCCGCCCTCGCCGACGGCCGCGAGCGCGACCGCGCCGCTGGACGCACGCTGGACGGCCCGCACCGTTCGGATCTCCTCGTGCGCCACCGCCCGAAGGCGATGCCAGCCGAACTCTGCTCGACCGGCGAGCAGAAGGCGTTGCTGGTCGGCATCGTGCTATCGCATGCGAGGCTGACCGGCGAGATGTCAGGGATGACGCCAATCCTGCTGCTCGATGAGATCGCCGCCCATCTCGATGCCGGCCGGCGCGCTGCGCTGTTCTCGATCCTGGAAGAATTGAACTGCCAGGCCTTCATGACCGGAACGGATGCGGCGCTGTTTTCCAGCCTGAGAGGACGCGCACAGTTCCTCACGGTCGACCACGGCACGGTTGGGCCAACCAAAGACACCTGACAAGGTTTTTTGCCCGCTGTAAGGTCCGGCAATGACCCCTGCCGCCCTCACCGACGAAGAGCTTGAGCGTTACGCCCGCCACATCGTGTTGCCGGAGATCGGCGGCGCCGGGCAGCAGAGGCTGAAGCGGGCGCGGGTGCTGGTGATCGGCGCCGGCGGACTCGGCGCGCCGGTTCTGGAATATCTCGCTGCCGCCGGCGTCGGCACGCTCGGCATCGTCGACGACGACATCGTCTCGCTGTCCAATCTGCAACGGCAAGTGATCCACGCCACCGACACGATCGGCACGGCAAAGACCGACAGCGCCAAAGCGGCGATCGCCCGCATCAATCCCCATGTCGCGGTGGAACTGTACGAATTCAGGCTGACGGCCGAGAACGCCGCTGCCCTCATTGCGCGCTATGACATCGTCGTCGACGGCTCCGACAATTTCGACACGCGCTATGTCGTGGCCGATGCCTGCGCCGCAGAGAAGCGGCCGCTGGTGCATGCCGCCGTCGGCCGCTTCGACGGCACGGTGACGGTGCTGACACCGTTCGCGACCGGCGCCGACGGCAGGCCGAACCCGAGCTATCGCGACCTCTTTCCCGAGGCGCCGCCGGAAGGGCTGGTGCCGTCCTGCGCGGTGGCCGGCGTCGTCGGCGCGCTGACCGGTGTCATCGGCACGCTGCAGGCGATGGAGGCGATCAAGCTGATCACCGGCATCGGCGAACCGCTGGTCGGCCGCCTGCTGCTCTACGACGCGCTGTCGGCGCGTTTCGATACCATCCGCTACAAGAGAAACTGAGCGCATGGATCAGCCCACCGGCGTTTTGGTCACGCAGCTTGCCGCCGGCTTCGAGCGCTGGGACGAACTGCTCAGCCTGATCATGCGGGCCTTTGCGCCGATGGACGGTATCATCGACCCGCCATCCTCGGCGCATCTGCTGAGCGTCGAAAGCCTGAGGGACAAGGCGGGCCAGGAGACGGTGTTCCTGGCGCTGCAGGATGGCCGGATCGCCGGTTGCGTTTTCGCGCTGGAGAGGTCTGCCGATTTCTATGTCGGCAAGCTCGCCGTCGCGCCTGAGTTTCAGGGACAAGGTATCGGCAAGCGGCTGATGCAGGCGGTCGAGGATTTTGCCTGCAGCCGCAACAAGCCCGCCATCGAACTCCAGACACGGATCGAACTCACGGCAAATCACGCGACCTTTGCCCGTCTCGGCTTTCGCGAAACAGCGCGCACCGCGCATCAGGGCTATGACCGGCCGACTTCGATCACCATGCGCAAGGAGCTCAAGTGAGCCTCGCCCTCAGCGCGCAGGAGCAGGCAATCGCCTCCGGCCATGACGGCGCGGCGATGGCCATGCGCATCGTTGCCGAAAGTGCTGCGTTGCTCGGCGCGCCGCGGCTGATCCCGATCGCCTCGGCGCATATAGACGGGGCGCTCTATCACGGCGATTCCGGCACGCTGTTTGCCGAAAGGCTGGTCGAGGGCGGCGCGCGCGTTGCCGTGCGTTCGACGCTCAATGTCGGCGCGCTCGATTTGATGGGCTGCTCGCGTGTGCGCCTCGAAGAGCCGGCGCGCGGCATGGCGCGGCGGATGATGGAGGCCTACCGCAAGCTGGGCTGCGAGCAGAGCTGGACCTGCGCACCCTATCAGGCCGGCCACCGCCCGGCCCAAGGCAGCGATGTCGCCTGGGGCGAATCCAACGCCGTGGTGTTCTGCAATTCGGTGCTCGGCGCGCGCACCAACCGCTATGGCGATTTTTTAGACATTGCCTGCGCCATAGCTGGCCGCGCGCCGGATTACGGCCTGCACCGCGCCGAGAATCGGCAGGCGCGGCTGGTGTTCGATGTGTCCGGCCTCTCCGCCTCCTTCCTCGGTTCGGAGATCGCCTGGCCGGTGCTGGGCAGCCTCTATGGCCGCGAGGTCGGAAATGCCGTCGGCGTCGTCACCGGTGTATCCAGCCATCCCGGCGAGGATGCGCTGAAAGCCTTTGGTGCGGCGGCGGCATCGTCAGGCGCAGTCGGCTTGTTCCATATTGCCGGCGTGACACCAGAGGCGCCCGACGCCGAAACCATCCTGGCCGACGGCAGGCCGGAGACGGTCGTCCGCGTCACGCCGGAGATGGCCGCGAAGGCCCGCGCGAGCCTGTCCACGGCAGCCGCGCTGGACGCCATCGACGCGGTGGCGATCGGCAGCCCGCATCTGTCATCGGCCGAATTCGACGCGCTTGAGCGGTTGATCGGCGGGCGGCGGCTACACGTGCCGATTTACGCTTGCACCGGCCGTCATGTGCTCACGACGCTCGAACGGAGCGGCCAGCGCAAAACGCTTGAAGAGAGCGGCGTGATCATCGTTGCCGACACTTGCGTGGTGGTGACGCCGATCCTGCCGGAGCTCGGCAACGGCGTGCTGATGACCAATTCGGGAAAATTCGCGCAATATGCGCCGGGCAATACAGGCTACGCGGTGCTCTACGGCTCGCTGGCCGACTGCGTCGAAAGTGCCGTCATCGGTAAGCCGCGCTTTACGGATATTGCCGCATGAGCGCCTTGGCCGAAATCCTGGTGCCGGGTCGAGCAGGCGAAGGCGCAGCCCTTGTGCTGACCGCGCCGATCAGTTTCTGGGGCGGCGTCGATCCGAAGAGCGGCCGCATCGCCGACGTCCGTCACCCGCAGCATGGCGAGAGCATTTCGGGACGTGTGCTGTTCCTGCCCGGCACGATCGGCTCGTCCTCGGCGTCCGCCGTGCTGATGGAGCTCGTCCACAATGGCCACGCGCCGGCCGCACTCGTGCTGCACGAGCCGGACGCGATCCTGCTGCTCGGCTTGATCGTGGCGCGAGAGATGGACTGGCGAACGCCGGTGGCATTGCGGCTTGGGCGCGATGCGTTCGAGGCCTATCGCGGCAAGCATGTGAGCGTCACAGCGGACGGCGCCATCACTGCCTGAGAGCCGGCTTCAGGTCCGCAGTGGCAGCACACGGTCCGGCGGACGGTGGCCGTCGAAGAAGGCGCGGATGTTGATGATCACCTTCTCGCCCATGTCGATGCGGCCTTCGAGTGTCGCCGAACCCATATGCGGCAACAGCACCACCTTGTTCTTGGCGGCGAGTTTCAACAGCTTGTTGTTCAGCGCCGGTTCGTGCTCGTAGACGTCGAGGCCGGCGCCGGCGATCTTGCCGTCCTGGATCAGCTTGACCAGAGACTCCTCGTCGATGATGTCGCCGCGCGCGGTGTTTACGATGTAAGCGGTGGGTTGCATGAGCGCCAGCCGCCGCGCTGACAGCAAATGAAAGGTGGCCGGCGTCGACGGGCAATTGACCGAGATGATGTCCATGCGGGCAAGCATCTGGTCGAGGCTTTCCCAATAGGTCGCCTCCAGCCCTTCCTCAACCGCCGGCAGCACGCGATGGCGGTTGTGGTAGTGGATCGACAGGCCGAAGGCCTTGGCACGCCGGGCGACCGCGGTGCCAATGCGGCCCATGCCGACAATGCCGAGGCGCTTGCCCCAGATGCGACGCCCGAGCATCCAGGTCGGCGACCAGCCGGCCCATTTCTTGTCGCCGGTCAGCACATTGGCGCCTTCCGCCAGCCGACGCGGCAACGCCAGCATCAGCGCCATGGTCATGTCGGCGGTGTCTTCGGTCAGCACGTTGGGCGTGTTGGTGACGGTGATGCCTTTCTTGGCCGCCGCCTCCACGTCGATCTTGTCGACACCATTGCCGAAATTGGCGATCAGCTTGAGATTGTCGCCGGCCTGAGCAATCAGCGCCGCGTCGATCTGATCGGTGATGGTCGGCACCAGCACATCGGCTTCCTTGACCGCCGCCACCAGCTCCGGCTGCGTCATCGGCCGGTCCTCGACATTCAGCCTGGCGTCGAAGAGTTCGCGCATGCGGGTCTCGACCGGATCCGGGAGCTTGCGCGTGATGACGACGAGAGGCCGTTTTTTGCCTGCCATTGTTTCCTCGAACCCGATCTCGTTGAGACCTCTTTAACCAAGACAGGCGAAACTGAATACCGGTCGCGGTGCCTGCCACTCCTGTAACAAGCGGTGCCGCCGAAGACAAAGAAAAAGGGGCGCGATGGCCAAAGGGCACGCGCCGAAAGGAACGAAAGTGTCTGGTTTCGCGTCGCTTCGCCTGGTCCTCAGCGCAGCGCTTCTCGGCGCTCTCCTGCATTCCCCGCACGCCGCGGCGCAAGGCGCCGCTGCACCTGTGCAGACGGTGACGCTTGGACCCAGCGGCCTGCCACTGCCGCGTTTCGTCAGCCTGAAATCGGCCCGCGTCAACTCGCGCGTCGGCCCGGGCGCCAACTATTCCGTCGACTGGATGTACACCAAGGCCGGCCTGCCGATGGAAATCATCCAGGAATTCGACACATGGCGGCGCGTGCGCGACGCCGATGGCTCGGAGGGTTGGATCAACCAGTCGCTGCTGTCGGGCCGCCGCACGGCGATCGTCGCGCCGTGGCAGCGCAGCAAGGGTGGCCGAATCAATCTGCTCGACGATGCGGACAAGGACGCCAGCGTCATCGCCATCATCGAGCCGGGCGTGACGGGCACGATCAAAACCTGCGATGGCCAGTGGTGCGAAATGACCTTCGACGGCCACACCGGCTGGATCGCCCAGTCGCAGGTGTGGGGCGCCTATCCCGGCGAGCACGTCAAGAACTGAGATTGCTGGAAAGATCGCCTAGCGGCCGATGCGGCCGAGATGGGTGTCCTGAAAGCCGGTCGACAGCTTGAGGCCATAGCCGAGAGCGCGGTCGATGGCGATGTGGATAATCCAGATCAGCGCAATCGCGGCGGCCATCGAATCGGCCAGCACGTATCCGGCGAGCGCCAGCAGCAGCGGGACGATCAATATGTGCAAGGCGTTGTAGGCGATGGCGCCGACGCGCGGCCCGGCGACGTAGCCCAGCATCGACAGATCAGGCGCCAGGATGAGCAGGGCAAACAGCCACCAGGTAGTACTGGACAGCGTGTAAAGGACGATCCCCACCACTGCGACGGCGGCCCATTCGAGCCGGATTGCAAGATCGACAGGTCTCATGGAGTGCAGCTTAAATGCCGCGCTTCGGGCGCAGCCGCACCACGATGTCGACATTGGCGATCTCCATGCCCGCGGGTGGCTCCGGCAGGTTGGAGACGGTCACCGGACCGCTTTCGATGTCGAAAATCCGGTTTTCGCCTTCGATGTAGAAATGATGGTGATCGGAGGTGTTGGTGTCGAAATAGGTCTTCGACCCCTCGACCGCGAGAATGCGCAGCAGGCCGGCCTGGGTGAACTGGTGAAGGGCGTTGTAGACGGTGGCAAGCGAGACCGGCACGCCGGCGGCAATCGCCTCCTCATGCAGTTCCTCGGCCGAAAGGTGGCGGTCGCCCTTGGCAAAAAGCAGATCGGCCAGCGCAATGCGCTGGCGCGTCGGCCTTAGGCCGGCTTCGCGAACCCGCTTGTCCACAGCGACATTTTCCTTCCGGCAGCCCAGATCCATCTATTCGTCCAAGCCCACAGTTCCGCCTCAAGACACCCCCAGAGTGGCGAAAAAACGTCATCGACCGAAACTGGACACCTCTCGACATATATTCTGTTGGCCGAATGCGATCAATAGAGCGACGTGCGTCCAGTTGGACGCACTAAGTACGCTCTATCACTTTTTTGGCGTCGCATCGTGCTTTCCGGAAATCGAAATCGATTTCCGGGCCGATGCGAGAGCGCGCATTGACCCGGGCAGACGGGCGGGTTAAGCGCAAACGCCGGTTTCCGGCTCGAAATGGATTGTGTTAGGAAACCAACGACAAGGGCGCCCACCGCCCGGGACTATCATGGGGACGAGATTGATGGCGGGTTCGAAATCCAGCTACGATTACGAGGAATTGCTGGCCTGTGCCCGCGGCGAGCTGTTCGGGCCCGGCAACGCCCAGCTGCCCTACCCGCCGATGCTGATGTTCGACCGCATCACCGAGATCAGCGAAACCGGCGGCGCCCACGACAAGGGCTTCATCCGCGCCGAATTCGACATCAAGCCGGACCTGTGGTTCTTCGCCTGCCATTTCATCGGCAATCCGATCATGCCGGGATGCCTCGGCCTCGACGCCATGTGGCAATTGACGGGGTTCTACCTCGGCTGGCTCGGCGAACCGGGCAAGGGCATGGCGTTGTCGACCGGCGAAGTGAAGTTCAAGGGCATGGTGACGCCATCGGTCAAGAAGGTCGAATACGGCATCGATTTCAAGCGCGTCATGCGCGGGCGCCTGGTGCTCGGCATCGCCGATGGCTGGCTTAAGGCCGACGGCGAACCCATATACGCGGCGACAGACCTCAAGGTGGGGTTGTCCAAGCAATCGGCTGCCTGACCGGCGCCACTGCAGCAGGGCGTTTCCCGGAACGCGCAATGATGCTGCAGCATTTTGATTTTGCGTATGATCGCCGGCCAAAACCGGCTACGGTTTCGGGATCATCCGCTGGAAGGAGTTGCGAATGAGAAGGGTCGTCGTCACAGGCCTCGGCATCGTATCGTCGATCGGCAACAATGCCAACGAGGTGCAATCCTCGCTCTACGATGCCAAATCGGGCATCAGCTTCTCCGATTCCTTCGCCGAACACGGCTTCCGCTGCCAGGTCTGGGGCGCGCCGACGCTCGACCCGTCGGCCATGATCGACCGGCGCGCGATGCGCTTCCTCAGCCAGGGGGCGGCCTGGAACCATGTCGCCATGGACCAGGCGATCGCCGACGCCGGCCTTGGCGAAAGCGACATCACCAATGAGCGCACCGGCATCGTCATGGGATCGGGCGGTCCGTCCACCCGCACCATCGTCGAGGCAGCCGAGATCACGCTGAAGAACAACAGCCCAAAGCGCATCGGTCCGTTCGCGGTGCCGAAGGCGATGTCGTCGACCGCGTCGGCAACGCTCGCCACGTGGTTCAAGATCCACGGCGTCAACTATTCGATCTCATCGGCCTGCTCGACCTCTGCGCATTGCATCGGCAATGCCTACGAGCTGATCCAGTGGGGCAAGCAGGACGTTATGTTTGCCGGCGGCCATGAAGACCTCGACTGGACGATGTCGGACTTGTTCGACGCCATGGGCGCGATGTCGTCCAAGTTCAACGACAAGGCGTCAACGGCGTCCCGCGCGTACGACACCAATCGCGACGGTTTCGTCATCGCCGGCGGCGCTGGCGTCCTCATCCTGGAGGAACTCGAACACGCCAAGGCGCGCGGCGCCAAGATCTATGCCGAGATCGTCGGCTACGGCGCGACGTCGGATGGCTACGACATGGTGGCGCCGTCGGGCGAAGGCGCGGTGCGCTGCATGCGCCAGGCATTGGCGACGGTTTCGACCCCGATCGACTACATCAACACGCACGGCACCTCGACGCCGGTCGGCGATTCCAAGGAAATGGGCGCCATCCGCGAGGTGTTCGGCGACAAGATGCCGTTCATCACGTCGACCAAGTCGCTGACCGGCCATTCGCTGGGCGCCGCCGGCGTGCAGGAATCGATCTACTCGATCCTGATGATGCAGGGCGGCTTCATCGGCGAGAGCGCCCATATCGAAAACCTCGATCCGGAATTCGAGGGCATGCCGATCGTGCGCAAGCGTATCGACGACGCCAGGATCGACACGGTTTTGTCCAATTCGTTCGGTTTCGGTGGCACCAACGCAACGCTCGTTTTCCAGCGCTATTCCGCATAAGGATTTGCCGGCCATGGACGGACTGATGAAGGGCAAGCGCGGGCTTGTCATGGGCGTCGCCAACGATCATTCGATCGCCTGGGGCATCGCCAAGAAATTGTCCGAGCATGGGGCAGACCTCGCCTTCACCTATCAGGGCGACGCCTTCGGGCGCCGCGTCAAGCCGCTTGCCGAAAAGCTCGGGGCGTCGCTGGTCGTGCCCTGCGACGTCGAGGACAGCGCATCGGTCGCGGCCACCTTCGAGACGCTCGGCAAGGAATGGGGTGGGCTCGACTTCGTCGTCCACGCCATCGGCTTTTCCGACAAGAACGAGCTCAAGGGGCTCTACGCCGACACCAGCCGCGACAACTTCGTCCGCACCATGGTGATCTCCTGCTACTCCTTCACCGAGATCGCACGCCATGCCGCCCCGCTGATGAGCGATGGCGGCGCGATGATCACGCTGACCTATGCCGGTTCTGTCCGCGTCATGCCGAACTACAACGTCATGGGCGTCGCCAAGGCCGGGCTGGAAGCCAGCGTGCGCTATCTCGCCAATGATTACGGCCCGCGCGGCATCAGGGTGAACGGCATATCGGCGGGACCGGTGCGCACGTTGGCCGGTGCCGGGATTTCGGATGCGCGGCATATGTATTCCTACCAGCAGCGCAACTCGCCGCTGCGCCGCACGGTGACCATCGACGAGGTCGGCGGCTCGGCGCTCTATCTTTTGTCCGACCTCTCGTCAGGCGTCACCGGCGAAATCCATTATGTCGATTCCGGCTATCACATCGTGTCCATGCCAACGCTGGATGAATTGAAGCAGACCGACAGCGGACGCGATTAGAGCTTGTTCCATCCCGATGAAATCGGGGCTCTATCTCTTTTGGTTAAGCATGATTTCTGGACTAACGGTTCCCGTTTGTCCGAGAAAAGCTGCGACTGCCTTTCGCGATCACACTCCAGTTCTTCCAGTAAAATTAGATGCATTGGCAGAAACTCATTTTAAGGACATACCCGCTATAAGTCCTATGGCTAGGGCACTGCGCGTGCTTTAGGATTTATGAATTCGCGTGTGATCTTCCGGAAATTCGAGTTGATTTTTGGGATCGTGCAACAGGGACTGAGTAATGCCTGCTGTCAGCAACCCGAAGCGAACACCTGTGTTCCGGCTGCTCACCGTCGCCGCCTCGGGCCTTGGCAGTTTCGTTCTCGGGCTCTGGGGTCTCCAGTACGGTTTCGGTGACGGCTTTGCCGGCATGCAGGCGGGAACCATGGTCGGCATCGCGTCGGCCTTGTGCGCGCTGGCCGCCGCCGGTGCTGCACTCTCGTTCTTTGCCGGCGTCGATGAATCGGTTGACTACGTCTTCAACGAAACCCATTTCGACAAGCTCACCGGGCTTCTGGCGCGGCCGGCCATGGTCGGCAAGATTGCCGACGCGGCGTCAGCGACGATCAAGACTGGCGAGCCGGTGTTCCTCATCGATATCGACATCGACCGCTTCAAACAGATCAACGACGCCATCGGCTACAGCCATGGCGACGAACTGATCCGCGTCTTCACCAAGCGGCTGAAGGCCTGCATGCCCGAGGGCACGGTGATGGGGCGCATCGGCGCCGGCGAATTCGCCATCCTGGTCTCGGATCACGAGATCCAGGGATCGATGGAAGCCACTGTCGAAACCCTGATCGAGGAGATGCTGAAGCCCTATCAGCTTGATTCGCACCTGCAATCGGTCGGCATATCGGTGGGTATCGTGGCGATGCCGAAAGACGGCGTCGATCCGGTCCTCGTCCTGCGCCGCTCCAACCTGGCGCTGCAGAATGCCCGCGCCGGCGGGGTGGGCAACTGGTCGTTCTTCCATTCCGACATGGGCCAGGTCGCCGACTATCGTCACTGGATCGAATCCGAACTGCACATCGCCTTCGACCGCGGCGATTTCGACCTCCACTACCAGCCGCAGCTCGACCTGCGGAGCGGCCGCATCGTCGGCTACGAGGCGCTGATCCGCTGGAAGCATCCCGAACGCGGCATGATCCCGCCGATGGAGTTCATTCCGATCGCGGAAGAGACCGGCATGATCCACCCGATCGGCAATTGGGTGCTGCACAAGGCCTGCAACGATGCCCGCCATTTGCCCGAGGACTGCTTCGTTGCCGTCAACATCTCGCCGGTCCAGTTCATGACCAAGGATTTCGTCGGTATCGTGCGTGACGCCATGGCCAGCACCGGCATCAAGCCGTCACGGCTGGAGCTCGAACTGACCGAGACGGCGATGATGCAGGACCGCGACCGCGCCGCCATCATCCTGCAGCAGCTTGCCGACATGGGCATTTCGGTGGCCGTCGACGATTTCGGCACCGGCTATTCCAATCTGAGCTATCTGATCGACTTCGCCTTCGGCAAGCTGAAGATCGACCGCTCCTTCATCAGCCGCATGGACACCGATTCCAATTCGGGTGCCGTTGTCTCCACCATCGTCGGCCTGTCACGGGCGCTCGGCGTCGGCATCATTGCCGAAGGCGTCGAGACCGAGAACCAGGCCTCGCTCTTGCGAGCGGCCGGCTGTGAAATGGTGCAGGGCTATCTGTTCGGCAGGCCGGCACCGCTCAAGATCAAGCCCGGCGAGATCAGAGCGACCATTCCCGTCCACGAGCCGGCGCGTATCGTCAGCATGCATTGAGGCGGCGCTACGCGCCTTCCGGCCGTCGTCCTAGCGGCGTGCGGAAAAAACCTTGAACATGCCATCGCGGGCGAGTTCGGCGTGGCTGGAGAAGACAGCCTTCAGAACCGGCTCATAAGGCAGCTGGCGGTTTGCCACCATGAATAGCCGCCCGCCCGGCTTCAGCGCCTTGCCCGCCGCCTGGATCATGCCGGCGCCGATTTCCGGCTCGGCCGCACGGCTGCGATGGAAGGGCGGATTCATGACGATGGCGTCATAGCGCCGTTCGACCGGCTCGCTCAGCAGATCGATCCAGAAGAAGCCCGGCTCGAAGCCGGTCACGCCGATATTGCTTTTGGCCGCCTCAAGTGCGTCGAAATCCGCCTCGTAGAGGTCGAGCCCTGTAATGCCGGGTGAACTTGCCGCGACCTCGGCGGCGACATAGCCCCAGCCGGCGCAAAAATCAGCGATGTTGCCGCGCAGGTCTTTGGGCAGGTTGTCGACCAGAAGTTTTGAGCCGGCGTCGATGCGGTCGAAGGAAAACATGCCGGGCGCGGTGCGGAAGCGACCTTCGATCAGCGCGACAGGATTGGCGGTCCGGAGTTTTTCCACAGCGGCCAGATCGACAGGACGGCGAAGCCAGAAGGCAATGCCATGATGTTTCGGCAGATGGCCTTCGAGCGGGACAAGCTCGTCGATGCGCTTGCGCAGGCTGTCGATGCCGTCCTCTTTTCCACCGGCGACGACGATCAGCCCGCCAGGTGCAACGTGTGCGATCGCTTCGGCAATGCGCATCTCGTTCTGGCCGCGGTGGCGTCCGACGAGGACGAGGGCTGCATCGAATGCATCGCCTTCAAGGCGCGGCGTCACCTTGTGGCCGGCACGCTCCAGCACGCGGAAGTATGGCCGGAAACCCTGCACGAGATGCAGCGCTGCCTCAAAACCGTCCGGCAGGCGGAAGCCGGGCTCGGCGCCAAGGAACAGCACACGCTCGCCCTTTTGCGGCAGAGGCAGCGCCTCGGCCTCGAAAGGATGGAACAGTGTCTTCAGCGGCTCAGCGGCCATTCTTCGATCTCATGCCTGAAACAAACCGGGTCTTAAACGAAAACGGGCGCGACATACGCCGCGCCCGTTTCAATTTCACTATCAGACCGCTCAGGCGGCGTTTTCTTCGCCTTCGGCCTTCTTGTCGCGGGCGATTTCCTTGCCGGTGGCCTGGTCGACGACCTTCATCGACAGGCGGACCTTGCCGCGCTCGTCGAAGCCCATCAGCTTGACCCAGACCTTGTCGCCTTCCTTGACGACGTCCGAGGTCTTGGCAACCCGGTCGTTGGCAAGCTGCGAGATGTGGACGAGGCCGTCACGCGGACCGAAGAAGTTGACGAAAGCGCCGAAGTCGGCGGTCTTGACGACCGTGCCTTCGTAGATCTCGCCGACTTCCGGCTCGGCGACGATGGTGTGGATCCACTTCTTGGCCGCCTCGATCTCCTTGGCGTTCGACGAAGCGATCTTGACCGTGCCGTCGTCCTCGATGTTGATCTTGGCGCCGGTCTTCTCGACGATCTCGCGGATGACCTTACCGCCGGAGCCGATGACATCGCGGATCTTGTCGGTCGGGATGTGCATGACCTCGATGCGCGGCGCGAACTCACCGAGTTCGGGGCGGGCGCCGGTCAGAGCATGAGCCATCTCGCCGAGGATATGCTGGCGGCCATCCTTGGCCTGGTCCAGCGCGATCTTCATGATCTCCTCGGTGATGCCCTCGATCTTGATGTCCATCTGCAGCGAGGTGATGCCGTTGGCGGTGCCGGCGACCTTGAAGTCCATGTCGCCGAGGTGATCTTCGTCACCCAGGATGTCGGAGAGAACCGCGAAGCGCTCGCCTTCCTTGATCAGGCCCATGGCGATACCGGCGACGGGCTTGGCCAGCGGCACGCCGGCATCCATCAGCGCCAGCGAGGTGCCGCAGACGGTCGCCATCGACGACGAGCCGTTGGACTCGGTGATCTCCGAGACGACGCGCAGCGTGTAGGGGAACTGGTCAGCGGAGGGCAGCATCGGACGGATGGCGCGCCAGGCGAGCTTGCCGTGGCCGATTTCGCGGCGGCCCGGCGAACCCATGCGGCCGGTCTCACCGACGGAGTAGGGAGGGAAGTTGTAGTGAAGGAGGAACTTCTCCTTGTACATGCCGGTCAGCGAATCGACATACTGCTCGTCCTCGCCGGTGCCAAGCGTGGCAACGACCAGCGCCTGGGTCTCGCCGCGGGTGAACAGCGCCGAACCGTGGGTGCGCGGCAGGACGCCGACTTCGGAGACGATCTTGCGGACGGTCTTGAGGTCACGGCCGTCAATGCGCGAGCCGGTGTCGAGGATGTTCCAGCGCACGACCTTGGCCTGGAGTTCCTTGAACACCGAGCCGATCTGCTCGGACGTGTACTTGGCGTCTTCGCCTTCGGCCGGGGCAAACGCTGCCTTGACCTTGGCCTTGACGGCGTCGACGGCGGCGTAGCGCTTCTGCTTGTCGACGTTCTTGTAGGCTTCGCTGAGTTCGTCGCCGACGATCTTCAGCATCTCGGCTTCAAGCGCGGAATAATCCGGCGCCGTGAAATCGCGCGGCTCCTTGGCGGCAACTTCGGCCAGCTTGATGATGGCCTCGATCACCGGCTGGAAGCCCTTGTGGCCGAACATGACGGCGCCGAGCATCAGCTCTTCGCCAAGTTCCTTGGCTTCGGACTCGACCATCAGAACGGCGTCGGCGGTGCCAGCGACAACGAGGTCGAGCTTGGATTCCTGCATCTCGTCGACATGCGGGTTGAGAACGTATTCGCCGTTGATGTAGCCGACGCGAGCGCCGCCGACCGGGCCCATGAAGGGGACGCCCGAGAGCGTCAGAGCGGCCGAGGTGGCAACGATCGACAGGATGTCCGGATCGTTTTCGAGGTCATGCTGGACGACGGTGACGACGATCTGGGTGTCGTTCTTGTAGCCGTCGGCGAAGAGCGGGCGGATCGGGCGGTCGATCAGGCGGGAAACCAGCGTTTCCTTTTCGCTCGGACGGCCTTCGCGCTTGAAGTAGCCGCCCGGGATCTTGCCGGCGGCGTAGGTCTTTTCCTGATAGTTGACGGTCAGCGGGAAGAAATCGAGACCCGGCTTCGGCTCCTTCATCGAAACGACGGTGGCGAGAACCTTGGTTTCGCCGTAGGTCGCGAGCACCGCGCCGTCAGCCTGACGCGCGATCTTGCCGGTTTCCAGGATGAGCGGACGGCCGCCCCATTCGATTTCCACTTTGTGGTGATTGAACATGTCTTGTCCTTAATAAGCGGAAAGGGCCGCGCCGTTTCACGGTGCGCGGATGCCCTTTCCCTGGCTTCCTTTCTCGGGCAGCCACGGGCAAGACAACGGGAAGCTCGGGTAATTTCGGCGGCTGGTAAGCCGCACGAGCGTCCTGCAATCCTGCCCCATGACCGTCCATGGGCGGTTTCGAGTGGCCCTCTGCATGCTCGAAACCGGGTCTGGCCAATCGATGCGACTGGCAGAATGCGCGACCGGCGGGCTCTCCTTGGAAAGCCCGCCGGTCAATTCGTCAACGGCGCAGACCGAGCTTCTCGATCAGCGTCTGATAGCGCGCGTCGTCCTTGCGCTTGAGATAATCAAGCAGGCTGCGGCGCTGGGAGACGAGAGCGAGCAGACCACGGCGGGAATGGTTATCCTTCTTGTGGTCCTTGAAGTGGTCGGTCAGGTTCTTGATGCGCTCGGAAAGGATGGCCACCTGGACTTCCGGAGACCCGGTATCGCCCTTGGCGGTTGCGAATTCACCCATCAATTCTTTTTTGCGCTCGGCAGTAATCGACATCGTGTTTTTCCTTATCTGTTTGAGGAAACGGGTCGCCCTCAGCCGGGATGTCGTCCAGCAGGGGCCGGTGCAAGCGACGCGACACGGCGCGAAGCTGCGGCGCATATAGGGCAATTCCCCGGAAAACACCAGCCCAATTCATAAAGCCGGCTTGTCGCAGGCTTTTGCTGGCGAATCCAAGATTTCCCTGATGCCGGAGGCCTATAGCCACTTCTTGCTTTTGAAGAAGACGATCAGGCCGACAGCAACGGCCAGCATGAACAGCAGCGAAGCCGGATAGCCATAATAGGCCTTCAGTTCCGGCATGTTCCATGGCGAGGTTTCGGGGTCGAAATTCATCCCCCAGATACCAACCAGGAAGGTTAGCGGCATGAAGATCACCGAGACGATGGTCAGATAAGAGATGACATCGTTGGTGCGCGCCTGGCTCAGCGACAGATGCATTTCGATCAGTCCGGTCAGCATATCGCGCTGGTTCTCGACCAGTTCGATCAGCCGCAATGCATGGTCGAGCGTGTCGTTGAAGAAGATCTTCGTCTCGGACTTCACATAGGGCACGTCGTTGCGGATCAGCGTCGCCAGTGCGTCGCGCATCGGCCACAGCACGCCCTTCAGCACATTGGCGTCGCGCCGCAATTCGTGCAGCTGCCGCATCTGATGCTTGTGCGGGGTGTTGAGCATCTCGTCCTCGATGCCGTCGACCTCTTCGCTCGCCGCCTCAATCGGCGGGAAATAGCTGTCGACGATGGCATCGATCAGCGCATAGGCCAGATAGTCGGCGCCGCGCGACCGCAAGCGGTTGGGCAGCGAGGCGGCGATGCGCTTGCGCACCGGGTCGAAAGGATCGCCTTCACGCTCCTGGAAGGTGACGACGAAATTCCTGCCGAAGAACACCGCGATCTGCTCGTAGCGATGCACCTTGACGTCGTCGATCATGCGCATGACGACGAAGGCGTGGTCCTCGAAGAAGTCGACCTTCGGCCGCTGGCCGGTGTTGACCACGTCCTCCAAAGCCAGCGGATGCAGGTTGAAAATCCGGCCGATCTCCTCGATCAGCTGGATGTTGGCGAGACCTGTGCAGTCCAGCCAGACGACCGGCCAGTTGTCGCAATGGGTGTTGAGATCATCGATGCTGGCCTTGTCGATGGTCTTGAATTTTTCCGGCGAGATCAGCGTCAGGCGGAGCTCGGAGCGGCGCGCCGCCGGATCGGCGATCAGTGTGCCCGGCGAGGCGCCGACCGGCGGCCGCCGCGTTTTCACCGGCGCACGCTTCTTCACCGCCTCAGCCTTTGCCATCTGCCCCTCGGATGTAACCTCGACGTAAAACTAGACGAGAGTGGTCAGCCGGCAAAGACCCGCTTCGGCTTGAACATGCCTTGCTCGATGGCGCCGATGGCGACCAGCTTGCCACGCGCGGTAGCGCAGGCTTCCTCGGCCTCCACGGGCGCATCGCGGCCGCGGATGATGACCGGATTGCCAAGCCGGATTTTCGTCGCCGCTTCGTCGCTGATGGCGA
Organism: Mesorhizobium sp. P2_B11; assembly: GCF_056404855.1. NCBI lineage: Bacteria > Pseudomonadati > Pseudomonadota > Alphaproteobacteria > Hyphomicrobiales > Phyllobacteriaceae > Mesorhizobium > Mesorhizobium sp. P2_B11. The sequence continues at coordinate 369,282 of NZ_JBFUDF010000001.1, read as the reverse complement.
TCTGCGGCAGACAGTCGAGCGCGGCCGCCGTGTCGACAAGCAGCGCATCGATGGCGCCGAAGTCGATCGGCGCATCGGCAGCGTCGGCATCGCCGTCAGCTTCGCGCTGTTCGCCGAAGCGAGCGGCCTCCAGCTCGGCGACGGTGACGAAATCGTCCTGGGTGAACGGCTCGACCTCGACCCGGCGCAATTCGGCAATGTGGCCGAAACAGCCGAGGTCGCGGCCCATGTCGCGGGCCAGCGAGCGCACATAGGTGCCCTTGCCGCATTCGACCTCGAACAGGGTGCGGTCGGCGGCGTGCTCGACGATGTCCAAGCGGCCGATCTCGATCTCGCGCGCAGGGATGTCGACCGTCTCGCCCTCGCGGGCAAGGTCGTAGGCGCGTTCGCCTGCTATCTTGATGGCCGAGAATTGCGGCGGCGTCTGCATGATGACGCCGGTGTAGTTCGGCAGCAGCGCCCTGACGTCAGCTTCCGCCGGACGCCGGTCGGAATTTTGCGTCACCGGCCCTTCGAGGTCATCGGTCGAACGCTCCTCGCCCCAGGCGACGGTGAAACGGTAGATCTTGGCGCCGTCCTGAACGTAAGGCACGGTCTTGGTCGCCTCGCCGAGCGCGATCGGCAGCATGCCAGAGGCCAGCGGATCGAGCGTGCCGGCATGGCCGGCCTTCTCGGCCTGGAACAGCCATTTGATCTTGGAGACGGCTTCGGTCGAGCCCATGCCGACCGGCTTGTCCAGCACCACCCAGCCCGAAATCGGCCGACCCTTCTTCTTGCCGCGGCGCCCCACTATTTCTCGTCCTTGTCGTTGTTGTCTTCAGGGCCGAGATCGCGGGCGACTTCGGGCGATTTCAGGAGATCGTTGATCCTGGCGAAATTGTCGAATGACGTGTCGAGCTTGAAGCGAAACTCAGGCATGAACTTCATTTGCCGGAGCGCGCCGGAAACGCGGCCCCGGACGAATTTTGCATGCTTGTTCAACGCGTCGATCACCGCGCCGGTATCCTTGGCGCCGAGCGGCGAGACAAAGGCCGTCGCAACCTTCAGATCGGGTGACATGCGCACTTCCGACACCGAAACGACGGTGTTCTCGATCAGCGGATCGATAATCTCGCCGCGCTGCAAGGTTTCGGACAGCGCATGACGCACCTGTTCGGCGACGCGCAACATGCGCTGGGATGGGCTGGAGGCGGTTGGACGGGGCATTTTTCTCAATCCTGAAAGCGTGAAGCGCGGGATGGGACCGCGCCACACGTCTCATACTTGTTGTATGCATGTCGTTTGTCCCAAAACCGCTACGCACTTTTGGGCGACAGGCATTAAAACTTGGGCGGCGGTCTTTCGACCACCGCCCGGTCCTATCGACAGTATACGAACTCAGAGCGTTCTGGTCACCATCTCGACGCGGAAGCACTCGATGATGTCGCCGACGCGCATGTCTTCGTAGTTCTGGAAGGCCATGCCGCATTCCTGGCCGCCCGGGACTTCGGCAACTTCATCCTTGAAGCGCTTGAGCGTCTTCAGCGTGCCTTCGTGGATGACGACGTTGTCGCGGATCAGGCGCACGCCCGCACCACGCTCGACCTTGCCTTCGGTGACACGGCAGCCGGCGATCTTGCCGACCTTGGTGATGTCGAATATCTCGAGGATCTCGGCATTGCCGATGAAGGTCTCGCGACGTTCCGGCGACAGCAGGCCCGAAAGCGCCGCCTTCACGTCATCCACGAGGTTGTAGATGATCGAGTAGTAGCGGATTTCGATGCCGGCAGCGGCAGCCGCCGCACGTGCCTGCACGTTGGCGCGGACGTTGAAGCCGATGATCGCGGCACCCGAGGTCTCCGCCAGCGACACGTCGCTTTCGGTGATGGCGCCGGCGCCGGCATGAACGATGCGCGCACGCACTTCGTCGGTGCCGAGCTTGTCGAGCGCGGCATTGATCGCCTCGATCGAACCCTGCACGTCGCCCTTGATGACCAGCGGGAATTCCTTCAGCCCGCTCGTCTGCAACTGCGACATCATCTGTTCGAGCGAACCGCGCTGGCCGGCATGGCGAGCCACTGCCTTCTCGCGCGCCAGACGCTGGCGGTATTCGGTGATCTCGCGGGCGCGGGCCTCGTTGTTGACGACGGCGAAGCGGTCACCAGCCTGCGGCGTGCCCTGCAGGCCGAGCACCTCGACCGGCATTGCCGGCGGGGCTTCCTTGATCTGCTCGCCACGGTCGTTGACCAGCGCGCGCACCCGACCCCATTCGTTGCCGGCGACGAGAATGTCGCCCGGCATCAGCGTGCCGGTCTGCACCAGCACGGTGGCGACGGGGCCGCGGCCCTTGTCGAGCTGGGCTTCGATGACGACGCCCTCGGCGGTGCGGTCCGGATTGGCCTTGAGGTCGAGGATTTCGGCCTGCAGCAGGATCGCCTCGAGCAGCTTGTCGAGATTGGTGCCCTTGGTCGCCGAGACTTCGACGTCCAGCACTTCACCGCCCATCGATTCGACGAACACCTCATGGCGCAGCAGTTCCGAACGCACCTTCTGCGGATCGGCGCCGTGCTTGTCGATCTTGTTGATCGCCACGATGATCGGAACGCCGGCCGCCTTGGCATGGCTGATCGATTCGATGGTCTGCGGCATGACGCTGTCGTCGGCCGCCACCACGAGGATGGCGATGTCGGTGGCCTGGGCGCCGCGGGCGCGCATCGCCGTGAAGGCAGCGTGGCCGGGCGTGTCGATGAAGGTGATCTTCTGACCGTTCTTCTCGACCTGGTAGGCGCCGATATGCTGGGTGATGCCGCCGGCTTCGCCGGAGACGACATTGGCGTTGCGGATGGCGTCAAGCAGCGAGGTCTTGCCGTGGTCGACATGGCCCATGATGGTGACGACCGGCGGCCGCGACACCAGGTCCTCGGCATTGTCGGCGATGTTGAACAGGCCTTCCTCGATGTCGGACTCGGCGACGCGGCGGACCGTGTGGCCGAATTCGGTGGCGACCAGCTCAGCCGTGTCGGCGTCGATGATGTCGCCCGGCTTCAGGATCTGGCCTTGCTTCATGAAGTACTTGACCACATCGACGGCGCGCTCGGACATGCGCTGCGCCAGTTCCTGGATGGTGATGGTTTCGGGCAGGATCACTTCGCGCATAACCTTCTCGCGCGGCTCATTGTGCATCGCGCGCTTGAATTTTTCCTGGCGGCGACGCATCGACGACAGCGAGCGGGCGCGCGCATCCTCGTCGGAAAGCGCCGTGTTGAGGGTCAGCTTGCCGCGACGACGGTCTTCCTCAGCCTTGGTGGGCTTGGCCGGACGCGCCACTTCGGGCGTGACCAAACGGCGGACCGGGGCACCCGCGCCGCTTGGGCGCTTCGGCTTGACCTCTTCCTCGTCGTCGACCGTCGCCAGTTCGGCGGCGAGCGGCGCGCGACGGCGCGCCTCTTCCTCGGCACGGCGGCGGGACTCAGCCTCGGTCTGCAGACGAGCTTCTTCCTCGGCCTGACGGCGTGCCGATTCCTCGCGCTCGCGCTTGCGGCGTTCCTCATCCTCGGCGCGGCGCTTGGCGTCTTCGGCGGCGCGCTGACGATCCTCGACTTCACGAACCTTGGAGCCTTCGAGCGCCCTGCGCCGGGCTTCCATTTCGCCACGCGACAATTCGTTCAGCACCATGCCGCTGCGTTCGACCGGCGGCGGCGGGGGCGGCGCCTTGGGCGCTTCCTGCACCACGGGTGCTGCCACAACCGCGGGCTTGGGCGTCAAAACAGGTGCGGCCACCGGCTCCGGCTTGTCGCCGGGCATGGAGAATTTGCGCTTCTTGATCTCGACCTGGACCTGCTTGGTGCGGCCATGCGAGAAATTCTGGCGCACGACGCTCTGCTCGGTACCGGGGCGCTTGAGCGTCAAGGTCTTCTTCGGTGTAACACTCAACGTCTTGTCGTCGCCCGATTTCGTATCGCTCATTCCATATCCTCTGCAGCATCATCTTCGTCAGCAACGGCCGCAAGCATTGCCAGATCGTCGGGGGTTCCGCCCCGATATCGGTCGAGCGCAACCATGCGCTTCTCAACCGCCTTGCCCGCGTCTCCCGCGAGAACGGCAGCATGTATCACATTTGTGCCCCCCAATGCCAAGCTCAACTCGGCCTCGGAGAAAAGTTTGTAGGCAAGGACTGCAGGCCCGCCGAGGTGGACAGTTGCCCGCCGCGCCTGGCTGATCTTGCGCACGCCATCGTCGGACGCTTCGGTCGCGTGGAGCACGAAAAGCGCCAGTCCGCTGCGCACCGCGCTCTCGACCTTGGTGGCGCCGAGAGCGATCGCGCCAGCCTTGCGGGCAAGGCCGAGCATACCCAAAGCGGATCGTGCAAGCAGTCCGTCGACCATGCCGCCGAGATCTGGCGGTACGGTCACTTGCGCCTTGAAGGCGCGGGCAAACAGGTTTTTCGCCGCCGCCTTGTCGATATGTAGGCGGTCGGCGCTCACCCAACAACCACGGCCGGGCAGGTTTCTCTTGATGTCCGGAACGACGGCCGAATCCGGGCCGACGACGAAACGGATCAGCTCATCCGGCTCGGCTTGCCTGCGGGTAACGATGCAGGTGCGATCGTTCATCTCGTCCTGGGGCGGGTTGTGTGCGATGCGGTTTCACCTCACGCACCAACAGCTTCGTCAGCCGGGACCTGTTCGGCTGCAAGCTCGTCTTCGGTGATCCAGCCGGCCTTGAGGCGGGCTGCCAGAACCATCTGCTCGGCGTCAGTGCGCGAAACGCCGTGACTGGCGAGCACGCCCGGATAGACCTTGGTCTCGCCGTCCTTGCGTTCCTTCCAGCCGGTGAGGTCGTCGGCGGCATAGCCGGCGAAGTCCTCGATCGTCTTCACGCCGTCCTCGCCGAGCGTCACCATCATGGCGGTGGTGACGCCGGGGATTTCGCGCAGCTCGTCGGTGACGCCCAGCGCCTTGCGCTTCTCGTCATGCTCGGCTTCGATCTTCTCCAGATATTCGCGGGCGCGGGTCTGGATTTCCGAAGCGGTGTCTTCGTCGAAGCCGTCGATCGAGGCGATTTCGCCCGAGTCGACATAGGCAACTTCCTCGACGCTGGTGAAGCCTTCCGAGGCCAGCACCTGGCCGACCATCTCGTCGACATCGAGGGCTTCCATGAACAGCGACGAACGTTCGACGAATTCCTTCTGGCGGCGCTCGGATTCCTCGGCCTCGGTCAGGATGTCGATGTCCCAGCCGGTGAGCTGCGAGGCAAGACGCACGTTCTGACCGCGGCGGCCGATGGCCAGCGACAGCTGGTCGTCGGGAACCACAACCTCGATGCGCTCGGCATCCTCGTCGAGCACGACCTTGGCGACTTCCGCCGGCTGCAGCGCGTTGACGATGAAGGAGGCGGCCGAAGGCGACCACGGAATGATGTCGATCTTTTCGCCCTGCAATTCGCCGACCACCGCCTGGACGCGGCTGCCGCGCATACCGACGCAGGCGCCGACCGGATCGATCGAGCTGTCACGCGAAATGACGGCGATCTTGGCGCGCGAGCCCGGATCGCGGGCGACCGACTTGATCTCGATGATGCCGTCGTAGATTTCCGGCACTTCCATGGTGAAGAGCTTGGCCATGAACTGCGGATGGGTGCGCGACAAGAAGATCTGCGGGCCGCGCTGTTCGCGGCGCACGTCGTAGACATAGGCGCGGACGCGGTCGCCATACTTGTAGTTTTCGCGCGGGATCAGCTCGTCGCGGCGGATGATCGCCTCGCCACGGCCGAGATCGACGATGACGTTTCCATACTCGACGCGCTTGACGGTGCCGTTGACGATCTCGCCGATGCGGTCCTTGTATTCGTCATACTGGCGGTCACGCTCGGCTTCGCGCACCTTCTGCACGATGACCTGCTTGGCCGACTGGGCGGCGATACGGCCGAAATCCATCGGCGGCAGCTGTTCGGCGATGAAGTCGCCGAGCTGGGCGTCGGGGTTGCGCTCGCGGGCCGAGGAAATGGCGATCTGGGTGGCATAGTCGTCGACCTTCTCGACCACTTCCATCAGCCGCTGCAGCTTCATCTCGCCGGTGTTGGCGTTGATGTCGGCGCGGATGTTGGTTTCCTGGCCGTAGCGCGAGCGCGCGGCCTTCTGGATCGCATCGGCCATGGCGGCGATGACGATCGACTTGTCGATCGACTTTTCACGCGCGACCGCGTCGGCGATCTGCAGTAGTTCAAGTCTGTTGGCGCTTACAACCATGTCTTTATCTCCCGAACTGGGTGCCGGACCTTGGCCCGGCAGCTCAATCGTTATTCCTGTTCGTGTTCTTCCGTGGCGTCTTCGGAAACATCGTCTTCCGGCTCGCCGCGGCGTTTCTTGGCTTCCTTGCGCGCCCGGTTGTCCTTCGACAGGGCGTCGCGGATGAGGTCGTCGGTGAGGATCAGCCGCACATCGGCGATCGCGTCATAGGGAACGCGCACCGTCGGCTCCTCGCCATAGGCGGCCTTGTCGCGCTCGATCAGCACGTCGTCTTCGCCGGCTTCAGCGATCTTGCCCTTGAAGCGCTTGCGGTCGGCGACCAGCACCGAGGTTTCCATCTTCACCAGATGGCCGGTCCAGGTGACGAAATCCGACTTGCGGACCAGCGGCCGGTCGATGCCCGGCGACGACACTTCGAGATGATAGGCCTTTTCGATCGGATCGTCGACGTCGAGCGCCGGCGACACAGCGCGGCTGACCTCTTCGCAATCCTCGACGGTCATGGTGCCGTCCTCGCGTTCGGCCATGATCTGCAGCGTCAGGCCGTTCTGGCCCGACAGATGCACCCGCACGAGGCGGAAACCGATGCCGCGCAACACCGGCTGAACGATCAGCGCGATGCGCGCATCGATGCCGCTTTCGCGGATGATGCGGTCGTCGGCTTCGCTTGCCGTTGCAGTCATGCGGTTCCTGTCGTTGCTTTGCTGGAGCATGACCTTATCCGAAAACCGGGGACCACTTTTCGGGATCATGCTCTGATGCTGACCGGCAGGTAATAAAAAAGAGCGGGACCGGGTGGACCCACTCTTCGTCATACCGACCAAGAATTTGACGCTGATATAGACGATCCCGGCCGGTGTTTCAAGCCTCGATGCCAGTGCTGACCGTGACGGCCGCCGCTTACAGCTGCCGCGGCCATTTCTGGGACGCATGCATAACTGTGATGATCTCGATCTCGCGGCCGACCACCCGATACGGAATGAGGTACGGGATATCGGTCAACACAAGCTCCCGCGTGCCTCTTATCCGCCCTACGCGTCCCATCGCCGGCTGCCCGGCAAGATTGTCCGCCGCAGAAACGATGCGGGCAACGACCCGAGCGGCAGCGTAGGGGTTATCCTGTTCTATAAAGGCACCGATCTGGTCGAGTCGCCGCAGCGCGCGGATCGTCCAGCGGACCCGGCTCATCGGCCAAGAGACGGCTTGACGTATTTCGCCACCACGTCGGCTAACTCTTTTTCGCTTGCAAATTCGCCGCGGTCGGCCTCGCTCAGCCCGGCCTCGATCTCTGCAAGTTGCCATTCTTCCCTGGCAACATAGTCTTCGATCGCCTGCGCCGCGACGTAGGAGCGGGAGCGGTCAACTTTACCCGCCAAGTGGTCAAGCTTGGCCGCCGTCTCATCAGACAGCCTTATCGTAAAAGCAGCCATCGGCGCCTCTCTTCCGGTTATTTTGGAACCAATATGGTTCACATAGAATGTGATTGAACCAGTCCGGTTCGTCAATTGCTATGGACAATTTGCATTGCGCGAGGCGCATGCCGCCTATGCGGTAACGGCCCTGTGATTTCAGACGCCGCGTCCCTATCTATGTTGCACTGCACAAGAAGAGATGGCGCGCGGTGGCGCGCGAAAGGTCAAGCCAATGAACAACCGTACTGTGTTTTCCGCCATAGGCGACGCTTTTGCCCTGTTCGGCAGCGCCGTTGCCGCCTCGCGGGCCGTCGAAGCCGGCCGCAAGCCGCGCGCCAATGATTTGCGCCGGCTCGGCATGGACCCGACCGCGTTCGACAAGATCGGCCGTTTCTAAATCCGCAGCGGACCACGATGCCGGGACCGCTGGTCCCGCATCGGACTATTTCCTGATGAAGGTGAGATAGGCCGGCCGCCGGCCCTCGCGAATGGCTTTTGCCTCGTAGCGTGTGCCCGGCCAGCCCTCATAGGGCCGATGCCAGTCGGCCGCGTCCTCAGCCTGCCATAGGAGCGCGCCATGCGCCCGGCAGTGCAACAAGGTCCAGTTCACATAGGTGTCGATGTCGGACGCGAAGCGGAATTTTCCGCCGGGCTTCAGGACGCGCGCGAACCGATCGAGGTTGAGCGGGCCCACGAAGCGGCGCTTCCAGTGCTTTTTCTTCGGCCATGGATCGGGATAGAGCAGATCGATGCCATCGAGTGAGGCCTGCGGCAACCAGTCGAGCAGGCGCGTGGCGTCGTCGTTATGGACGCGAAGATTGGCGAGCGGCTTTTCCCGCACCGCCATCATCAGCTTGGCCATGCCGTTGACGAACGGCTCGACGCCGATGAAGCCGGTCGCCGGGGCTTCCATGGCCCGGTGCAGCAGATGCTCGCCACCGCCGAAGCCGATTTCCAGCCGAACCGTCGAAACATCCGCTGTAAACAGCGTGCGCAAATCCGCAGGCGCTTGTGCGGAGAGGTCGAGGCCATAGGCGCCAAGACCGCTTTCCAGCGCCGCCGCCTGCAGCGGGCGAATGGTCTTGCCATGCCGGCGACCGAAGAACCCTTCGGTCGCCCGGCTCCGCCTTTCCTTTGGTTCCATGGCCTAAGCGGCAACCGCGTCCTTGAGCGCCTTGGCCAGATCGGTCTTCTCCCAGGAGAAAGACCCGTCACGGCCGGCCTTGCGGCCGAAATGGCCATAGGACGACGTCTTGGCGTAGATCGGCTTGTTGAGGTCGAGATGCCTGCGGATGCCGGACGGCGACAGGTCCATCACGGTGCGCAGCGCATCCTCGAGCTTGGCCTCATCGACCTTGCCGGTGCCGTGCAGGTCGACATAGACCGACAGCGGCTGGGCGACGCCGATGGCGTAGGACAGCTGGATGGTGCAACGGTCGGCAAGCTTGGCCGCCACGACGTTCTTGGCGAGGTAGCGCGCCGCATAGGCGGCGGAACGGTCGACCTTGGTGGTGTCCTTGCCGGAGAAGGCGCCGCCGCCATGCGGGGCAGCACCACCATAGGTGTCGACGATGATCTTGCGGCCGGTCAGGCCGGCGTCGCCATCCGGCCCGCCGATGACGAACTTGCCGGTCGGGTTGATGTACCACATGCAGTCGTCGGCGATCTTGAGGTCGCCGAGCGCCTCGCGGATGTAAGGTTCGACGACCTTGCGGACCTTCTTGGAATCCCAGGACGAGTCGAGATGCTGGGTCGAGAGCACGATCTGCGTCGCTTCAGCGGCCTTGCCGTCGATATAGCGAACGGTGACCTGGCTCTTGGCGTCAGGACCGAGCTTGCCGGCCTCGCCATTGTTTTCGTGGCGGGCGGCGGCGAGCAGTTCGAGGATCTTATGGCTGTAGTAAATCGGCGCCGGCATCAGGTCCGGCGTCTCGCGGCAAGCATAGCCGAACATGATGCCCTGGTCGCCGGCTCCTTCTTCGCCCTGACGGTCGGCGGCGTTGTCGACGCCCTGGCCGATGTCGGGCGACTGGCCGTGCAGCAGAACTTCGATCTTTGCCGTCTTCCAGTGGAAGCCGGCCTGCTCGTAGCCGATTTCGCGAATCGCCTTGCGGGCGACCGACTTGAACTTGGCCGGGTTGACGACCGGGTGGCCGGCGGCATCCATCAGGATGTTGCCTTGCTTGTCTTTCTTCAGCAGCGTCTCGGGAACCCGGACCTCGCCGGCGATGACGACACGGTTGGTCGTGGCCAGCGTTTCGCAGGCGACGCGGACTTTCCAGGGGTCCATGCCGGTCTTCTTGGCCTCGCGATAGACCAGATCGACGATCTCGTCGGAGATGCGGTCACAGACTTTGTCGGGATGACCCTCGGCAACGGATTCCGAGGTGAAGAAGTAGTTCTGCCGCGTCACGGGTGTCCCCTCTTGAAAAAACGATCGGCAGGGCTGCCGATTTTGGCGCGCCACGTGTTAACGGTGCCGGGCGCCGCTCGTCAAGCGGTGCCGCAGTTCTGGCATGAATGTCGCAGCAATATATCTTGTACCACCGGCGGCACATGCCGCCGGCAGTCGAGCCATGGGGCTACTGTGGCCAACGGGTCAATCGACCTGGTGGTCGATAGACCCACGGGGGATCACTCGGCATCTTCGGCAGAAAGGGACTTCACCAGATCGATGATCCGGCGGCGCACCTTCACATCCGCTATCTTGACGAAGGCGCGGTTGAGCTGAAGTCCTTCCGGACTGCCGCAGAATTCGACGGCGAAAGCCATCGAGGCGTCCTCGGCAAATCCTCTGTTACCCAACGGCTCCTGCCCTGGCGCATCCTCGAAAAAGAAGGCGACAGGCACGCTGAGTATCGAGGCTATTGCCTGCAGACGGCTGGCGCCGACGCGATTCGTTCCCTTTTCATATTTTTGGATCTGCTGAAACGTAATACCGAGATTTTCACCCAGCTTTTCCTGGCTCATTCCAAGCATATTGCGCCGAAGCCGGACGCGACTTCCAACATGGATGTCGATCGGATTCGGTTTCTTCTTGTTTTCTTCTGTCATTTTTTCCTCGCCGAATTTTTCCGGCCTTTTCTATTTTTCTCGCCCAAACGAAGCCGGAGCCACCTGCCCCAACAGAAACACCAACCGACTTCGAGAAAATTAGGCGATAACAGTATGAGTTTCTAATGTGTCGACTGTCAATTCACCCGTAGCCGTTGCCTTACGTTCAATCCAAAGGCGATTGCGGCAAACAGGAACATGATCAGCATTCCGTTAATGCGCCGTTGAGCGGCGGAGATGAAAGCCTGGCCGGAGATGGGTACCCGCACGTCGATGGCGCCGCGCGCATCGACCGCCAGGGCGTCAACGATGCGCCCGCGCGTATCGACAACGGCCGAAATGCCGTTGTTGGCTGCGCGCAACAGGGGCAATCCATTTTCCACCGCGCGAATCTGTGCCTGCCTGAAATGCTGGTACGGCCCGGGCGTGTCGCCGAACCAGGCGTCGTTTGTGACATTCACAATAAGCTGGGATGACGTAGCGTCAACTGCCACCAAATCGGGAAAGATCACCTCGTAGCAAATAAACGGCAAGGCGCTGATGCCGGCGGGCAAGGCAATCGGGTGGCGTTCATTGCCGGCAGCAAAATTCATCGGCCCGGCGACCAATTGTTCGATGCCGAAGCGGCTGAGCAGACCGGAAAACGGCAGGTACTCGCCGAAGGGCACCAGATGGACCTTGTCGACGGCGTCGGCAATCTCACCCTTGTCGTTGATCGCCACCACGGAATTGTAATAGCGGCTGCCGGTCTCGGCCCCTGATCCGCTCTCCTCGCGCACGACGCCGGCAATCAGCATCTGCCCGGGCTGCAGCATGTCGCCGAGCGCGGTCAGCGCATCAGGGCGCTCGGTGAACAGAAACGGCACCGACGTTTCCGGCCACAAGATCAGCTGCGGCTTGTTGTGACCGGGATCCGGCGCTGCGGCCGACAGGCCCATCATGGTGGCGAAGATGCGGTCGCGCACCGACGCGTCCCACTTCTCGCTGAGATCGACATCCGGCTGCACGATGCGGACATCGAGATTGTGCGTCGCCGGCTTGTCGGGGGTCGCCAGCCTGAAATAGCCGAAGCCGACATGGGCGGCGACGAGAGCGGCAAGCAACACCAGTCCGAGGCGCAGATGCCGGCGCGCGGCGAGCAGAGCCGGCATGGCAAAGACAAAGACCGCCAGCGCGTTCATGCCGATCATGCCGGTCACCGACACGCTCTGCATCAACAGCGGCACCGGCATCGCCGCATAGCCGACGGCATTCCAGGGAAAGCCAGTGAACAGGAAGCCGCGCAGCCATTCGGTCAGACCAAAACCAAAGGCGAGGGCGGCGATACGGCCAATGTCGTTGGTCCATAACAGCCGGGCGACGACGGTGGCGAAGCCGTAGAAAAACGCCAATGCCAAAGGAATGCCGACGACCGCGAAGGGCAAGGCCCAGGCGAAACTGTCGGCCTCGACCAGAAGCGCTTCGCCGATCCACCACAGGCCAGCGAGGAAATAGCCGAAGCCGAACCACCAGCCGATGGCAAAGGCCGGCCGCAGGCGCCGGAGCCAGCTGTCGGACGCCTCGCCGGTGGCGCCGTCGAGCAGCCAGACCAGCAGCGGAAACGAGACGAAACAGACGGCGAAGAAATCGTAAGGCGCCTGGGCGAGCACCGCCAGCGCGCCGGCGAGAAACGCCACCAGCGCACGCCGCCAGCCCCAAAGCAGAATTATCCGGCCGGCCAGGCGCTCCATGCAGACTTCCCAGGTCGTGCGAATCAGGAGCCAAGATTTATCAGATTTATTGAAATGCGACTCGCTGCGAACCGGCCAATCCCTGCGTTACCGGTGCCAGCCTTCTATGCTGAAGCCGCTCAGCTGCTCAGCCTCCTCGCGCGGAACGACACGGATGGTCTGGGTAAAGGTCCAGACATGGCCTTCGGGGTCGCGGGCGCGGTATTGCCGCTCGCCGTAGAAATGGTCGGCCGGCTCTTCGACGATATCGGCGCCAGCCGCCCTCGCCCGTTCGCAATGCGCGTCCAGGCCGTCTTTCAGACGCACACAGACCGACTGGGTGTTCTTGCCGCCGACCGAAGCCGGGCTGGCGACGTGATCTGCCCATTCGGAATCAATGATGATGTAACCGTCGCCGAAACGCATTTCGGCATGGACCAGCTTTCCGTCTGCGTCGCCGACCACCATGCTCGGCGCGAAACCGAAAGCGGCTTCAAGCCAGACCAGCGCTGCCCTGGGGTCCCTGTAGAAAACCCCGGAACCGAACGTGGCGTGTTTGAACGGGTCTTCGACCGTCATGCGGAGCGAAATCAGGCCTGCTCGGTGCGGGCGGTTGCGCGGCGGCGGCGCTCGCCTTTCTGGTTCTGAACGATGCGCACGCGCTTGACGCGGCGCGGATCGGCGTCGAGCACGTGGAATTCGAAGCCGGGTATCGCCTGCACGACTTCGCCGCGCGCCGGCACGCGGCCGAGCGTGTTGAAGATCATGCCGCCAATGGTGTCGACATATTCGCCATGCTCGCCGGCGGTGAAATCCTCGCCGATCATCTTGGCGACCTCGTCGATCTCGGCCTTGCCGTCGACGACGAAGACGCCCTCGCCGGTCTGGGTGATCAGCGGTTCGTCTTCGTCATGTTCGTCCTCGATATCGCCGACAACCATTTCGACGATGTCTTCCAGCGAGGCGAGACCATCGGTGCCGCCATACTCGTCGATGACCAGCGCCATCTGGGTGCGCGTCGTCTGCATCCGGCCCATCAGGTCGGAGGCAAGCATGGAGGGCGGTACGAACAGCACCGGACGGATCAGATTGAGGTCGCCAATGGTGCGGCCAAGATCGACCTGGGCGAGGTCGAGAAGCGTCGTTGCCGGCGTCTTCCTTGATGTTCTGCCCTTCTTGACCCGGGCGACCTTGGTGATGTGGGCCAACACGTCACGGATGTGAACCATGCCGCGCGGGTCGTCGAGCGTCTCGGAATAGACCGGCATGCGGGAATGGCCGGACTGCTCGAACAGGCCGAGCAAATCGCCCAGCGTCGTGGTGATCTCGACCGCCTCGATGTCGGCGCGCGGCACCATGACATCCTCGACGCGTACTTCGCGCAGGCGCAGGATGTTGTTGAGCATGGCGCGTTCGCCGGGCGAAAAAGACTCGGCATCGCTGGTCGTTTCGGCAAGCGCGCCGGCGATTTCCTCGCGCAGGCTGGTGCCGTTGCGCTGCCGGAAAAGGCCTAAAACACGGTCGAACAGGGAGGGACCGGCAGGCGATGGCTCGCTGGCAATCCCACCAGAAACGGGGCTACCAGAAGCGGGGCTGCCGGTGATGGTACTCGGACTCGATCCCTCTTCCGTCGTATCGGAAGGCTTGGTCGCACTGCCAGCCTCGGGGCGGGCGGCAGTTTCTGGTTTGTCGTTCATCGTCGTCCGGTCAATTGGTCTTTTGTCATTACGTGTAGGGATCGGGAATGGCAAGCCTTGCAAGCGCTGCGCGCTCGATGGCTTCCATCTCCTCGGCCTCTGCATCGGTCTCGTGATCGTAGCCCAGCAGATGCAGCAGGCCGTGGATGACGAGATGGGTGATATGGTTCTCGAAGGGCTTCTCTTCCAGGGTCGCTTCGCGCGCCACCGTCTCGGCAGCGAGCACGATGTCGCCCAGCATCGGCGGTAATTTTCCACCCTTGGGGAACGGAAAAGCCGGGAAAGACAAGACGTTGGTGGCCTTGTCCTTGCCGCGCCAGCCGGCATTGAGGGTGCGGATATGGGCATCGTCGGAAAAAACGATGCTGAGCTCGGACGGGCCGGCAGCAGCGGTTTCGGCAAAGGCAGCCGACACGGCGCGATCGACAAGCAGCGTCAGCGCCGCCTCGCCGGGCCAATCGCCGGCCTCGACTGACAGATCGATCTCGACGGGGACCGAAAAATCCCCGCCGCCGGTTTTTATGCCTTCAGGCATGAGCCCGCATCGTCATGATCAGTTTTCGGCGCCGAGGCCGCGCGCCAGCTTGGCGTCGCGGTCATAGGCCCTGACGATTTCCGCCACCAAGGGATGGCGCACGACGTCGACATCGTTGAAGCGCACGGTTACCGCGCCGGCCACGCCGTCAAGCACACGCAAGGCCTCGACCAGGCCGGATTTGGTGCTCGGAGGCAGATCGATCTGCGTCGGATCGCCGGTGACGATCATGCGCGAATTCTCGCCGAGCCGGGTCAAAAACATCTTCATCTGCATCGGCGTGGTGTTCTGCGCCTCGTCGAGGATGACGGCGGCATGGGCCAGCGTGCGGCCGCGCATGAAGGCGAGCGGCGCGATTTCGATGACCTCGGCGGCAATGGCGCGCTCGACCTTGTCGGCCGGCATCATGTCGTAGAGCGCGTCGTAGAGCGGCCGCAGATACGGATCGACCTTTTCCTTCATGTCGCCGGGCAGGAAGCCCAGCCGCTCGCCGGCCTCGACCGCCGGGCGCGACAGGATGATGCGTTCCACCATGCCGCGTTCAAGCAGCATCGCCGCATGCGCCACCGCCAGATAGGTCTTGCCGGTACCGGCAGGGCCGATGCCGAACACCAGTTCCGAGCGCTCCAGCGCCCGCATATAGGCGTCCTGGTTGAGCGAACGGGCATAGATGGTCTTCTTGCGGGTGGATATCTGCGCGGCCGAAACCTTGCCCTTGCGCTCCAGCGTCGGCAGCGTCAGCTGGTCGTCGGCGGCGATCGCCATGCGCACGGCGCCATCGACGTCGGACTGGCCGATATCGGTGCCTTTCTGGAGAATGCCATAGAGATTGTCGAGCGCGCGGCGCGCCTGCTCGGCCGCCGAGGCCGAACCTTTGATGGTCAACTGGTTGCCGCGCGAGCGGATGTCGACGCCGAGCTTCTGCTCGAGCCTCGCCAGGTTCTCGTCGAACTGGCCGTACAGGGCGCTGGCAAGCTTGTTGTTGTCGAAAGTCAGAACGATGTGCGCCATGTCAGAGGCCCCGGACGTCTGGTTCTGGGGCAGAGTCTTCACTTCAGCAGCGCTCAACCGTCTCTCCTCATCTGCCGAGGCCATCAGGCCAGTTCGGCGAACAGGCTATTGTAGCCCGTCTTCGTGATTCGCACCCGGATAATGTCACCGATTTCGCCGGCCTTTTCATCAACAATAACCGGCTGCAGCCAGGGCGAGCGGCCGACCTTCTGGCCAGCCTGACGGCCGGGCTTCTCGATCAGCGTATCGATGGTGGTTCCGACCAGGCTCAGGCCGAAATCCTGCTGTTGTTTCAAGAGCAGCGCCTGCAGCCGCTGCAAGCGCTCATCCTTGACCGCTTCCGGCACGTGATCGGGCATATCGGCGCCAGGCGTGCCGGGGCGCGGCGAATATTTGAACGAGAAAGCCGAGGCGTAGTTGACCTGGCGCACCAGTTCCATCGTCGCCTCGAAATCGGCTTCGGTCTCGCCAGGAAAGCCGACGATGAAATCGCCAGACAGCGCGATATCGCCGCGGGCGGCGCGGATGCGCTCGAGCAGCGC
The DNA here is from genome assembly GCF_056404855.1 of Mesorhizobium sp. P2_B11. NCBI lineage: Bacteria > Pseudomonadati > Pseudomonadota > Alphaproteobacteria > Hyphomicrobiales > Phyllobacteriaceae > Mesorhizobium > Mesorhizobium sp. P2_B11. The sequence goes on along the minus strand of NZ_JBFUDF010000001.1, from coordinate 353,096 downwards.
CAGATAGTTGCTTGCCGTGTGCCTGCGGTTCATTGCCTTGAGGATGCGGTCGGACCCCGACTGCACCGGCAGATGCAGATAAGGCATCAAGGCCGGCAGATCGCGATGGGCGGCGATCAATTCGTCGTCCATGTCGCGCGGATGGCTGGTGGTGTAGCGCAGCCGCGCCAGGCCGGGGATTTCGGCCAGCCGGAACAGCAGGCGGCCAAGGCCCCATTCCGTGCCGTCGTCGCCCTTGCCGTGCCAGGCGTTGACGTTCTGGCCAAGCAGCGTCACCTCGCGCACGCCGGCCTCGGCCAGGCGCTCGGCTTCAGCGACGATCTGCGCCACCGGCCGCGACACTTCCGAGCCCCTGGTATAGGGCACGACACAGAAGGTGCAGAACTTGTCGCAGCCTTCCTGCACGGTGAGGAAAGCGGTGACGCCGCGCTTGATCACCTCGGCGCGCTTCGGCTGCGGCAGGTGCTCGAACTTGTCCTCGATGGCGTATTCGGTCTCGACGATCTTCTCGCCGCCGCGCACCCTCGCCAGCACGTCGGGCAACCGGTGATAGGTCTGCGGGCCGATGACGAGGTCGACGGCAGGCGAACGGCGGATGATTTCCGCGCCTTCGGCCTGCGCGACGCAGCCGGCGACGCCGATCAGCATTTCGCGCCCGGCTGCCGCGCGTTCGGCCTTCATGTCGCGGATGCGGCCAAGCTCGGAATAGACTTTTTCCGCCGCCTTCTCCCTGATGTGGCAGGTGTTGAGCAGCACCAGATCGGCCTCGGCAATGGCGTCGGTCGCGGTATAGCCGTCGGCGGCCAGCGCATCGGTCATGCGCTGGGAATCATAGACATTCATCTGGCAGCCATAGGTCTTGACGAAGACCTTTTTGGCAGCCGTGGAGCGCTCTGCCGGCTGTTCAGCCACGGCGCCAATGTCGTGCGTTTCAATCGTGTTCAAGTCCATCCGGCGGCTTCTAACGCCTTTCCGTGACAAAAAACAGACGATTCTCGGGATGCGCCTGAGGGCGCACGCGAGCTACCGGCTCGGAACCGGGTCGGCGAGTGCTGCCTGCATCATGGCGCGCACCTGGCTTTCCATCAGCCTAGACGTTTCCTTGCGGTTCGAGCCCTTGGCAAAGGCGATGGGTTCGCCGAAATGCACTTCGACGTCGAGCGCGCCCTCAGCCATCAGCACCTTGAGATGCGGCACCAGGTCCTGATCGCCGATCCAGGCCGCGATCGACCTGTGACGGCGGCCGAGCGGCACGCCGTGCACCCGTGTATAAGCGATCGCCAGCGGCTGGATGAAGACCTGTTCGGCGGCCCCTTCCGAAATCGCCATCGAGGCGGCGCCAAAGAGCGTGCTCTTGAACGGCAGGATGGTGTTGCCGTCGCCGGTCGAGCCCTCGGCAAACAGCACCATGGCGTCGCCCTTGGCCATGCGGCTGGCGATCTCGCTGGCCTGGTCGCCCGCCGTGCGCTTGCGCTCGCGCTCGATGAAGACGGTGCGCTGCAGTTTCGACAGCCAGCCGATCAGCGGCCATCCCTCCATATCCGCCCTGGCGATGAAGGTCACATCGGCAAAGGAGCCGAGCACCATGATGTCGGTCCAGGAAATATGGTTGGAGGCGACCAGCAGCGGGCGTTTTGTGGACAGCGCGCCTTTGACATGGATGCGCAGGCCGAGCGTGCGCACGATAAGCCTGTGCCAGACCTTCAGAATGACCGTTTCGCGCCAGATTCCGGTCTTCATCGACAGGAGCTGCAGCGGCACAAGCGCCAGCGAGCCGACGACAACGAGGCTCAGCGCCAGGAAAATCCTGATTTTTCCGATCATGCGCCTGACCTTATCCCGCGCTCTCGCTAACGAAGATCGCGGCGCATGACAAGCGCGCCGGTCGGGCCATGCTCGGTCGAGCGGTAATAATTGGCGCGGTGGCCGACCTGGCGGAAGCCGAGCCGCCGGTAAAGCGCTATCGCAGCGACATTGGTCTCGTCGACTTCGAGGAACAGCGCCTCGGCGCGCTGTGCATGCAATTCGCGCAGCACAGCGTCCATCAACTGCCAGCCGAGCCCCTGGCGGCGATGTGAGCGCGCCACCGCCACGGTCAGGATCTCGCCCTCGCCGGCGGCGAGCCTCGCCAGCACAAAGCCGACCGGCGGCTTGGCGCCTTGGCCGATTTCGCGCGCGGCATAACCGAACACGGTGTCCTGCTCGAGCAACGCGGCGAACTCGCCATCGGTCCACGGGCGAACGAAATCCTCGCGATGCAGCACCGACGCTGCCGGGCTGTCGGCGATGGTCAGCGGTTCGAGCGCATAGTCCCTGCGGCGCGGCTGGAGGAAAGGAATGCGCATTACTTTTCCTGCCGCGACAGAATGAACCCCGCCTGCGGCTTTGCGTCGGCGCCGCGCAGATAAAGCGGTTTCGGCTTTTCCCCCTCAGGCTTGGCAGCTGCCAACCGGGCGTAGATCGCGATGTCGGCGGTGGCTGATGTCGGGCCGATATCGAAGGTGCGTCCGACCGCCGCGGCGATCTGCTCAGCCGCGGTGCCGGCAAACACCGAAAGATTGTCCGCCGCCATTGCCGCGGCTTGCGCAAGTGTGGTCACCGCCGGACCATAACGCAAAATCGCTTCCGCATCGTAAAACGCGGCGTGGATCTCCTCGCGACCGGCGTCGAGCGCGGCCAGGACCGGGCGGCGGGGGAATGTCGCGCTTGCTTCCGCCGCCAAAGCTTCCAGCGTGGTCACGCCGATTGCCGGGATTTTCAGCGCCAGTGCCAGGCCTCGCGCCGCCGATACGCCGACACGCAAGCCGGTGAACGAACCCGGACCGACCGAGACGGCGACAGCGCCAAGGCCGGCATAGTCCGTACCGCCCGCCTTCAGCGCTTCATCGATGATGGCCATCAGGTGTTCGGCATGGCCCTTGCCGAGATCGCGCACCGAGCGGCCGAGCTCCTTGCCGTCCGCCGCATCGTAGATGCAGGCGGCGCAAAGATTGGCGGCACAGTCGATGGCGAGCAGTTTCATAAGGAAGCCGATTTCAAGAACAGCCTCCCTCTGCCCGCCATGGCGCGCCGCCGCAAGGGGAAAGTTACGCGGCTTCGCTTCGGCGTAGGCCGGACGGCTTACGCCGCCGGCGCGATGCGCAGCATATGGTTGTCCCAGACATAGTCTGGCTCCGAGCGCGTCGTCCCGCTGCCTTCGATGATGTCACCGGCGCCTGTCGTTGCCATGAAGCCGGGACCATCGGGCGCCAGGCCGCAGACCTCGACCAGCGCCTTTGTGGTCACGATCTCGCCGCTGGCGGCGTCGATGACGGCCAGCGAATTGCCTTCCGGCGACGACACCGCGACGGTCCCGGCGAGCGGATTGGCGGCGACCGAGCCGATATAGTTGCGGAAACCGGAGAGCACGTCCTGCGGCATGTCGAGCAGTTGCAGTTCCTTGCCGCGTGCGGCGCGGCCAATCAGCAGCGGGCGGTCGGTGCCCGGCCCGCGATACTGGCATCCGAACCATATGGTGCCTGACCCATCGGCATCCATGTGGCGGATCGACAGCTGGTGCAGCGCCGGCGGCAGTTCGTGTTTTTCGATGAGCTCGCCGGTGATGCGGTCGACCAGCACATAAGACGGCTTCATGGTCGCGATGTTGAGTTCGGCGCGGCCATAGTCCGGATGGGTCTCGATGCCGCCATTGGCGATGGCGATCGTCCTACCGTCGCCGAGCAGCAGAAGCTCGTGCGGCCCCATGCCATAAGTCGGGAACTCGCCGATGCGGCTGAACTTGGCGCGTGCATCATAGACGCCGACGACGCCGGCGGCGTTGTCGAAATCATTTTCGGTTGCGTAGAGCAGCGCGCCATCGGCCGAGAACACGCCATGGCCGAAGAAGTGCCGGCCGGTGATGCTGGCGATGGTCAGCGGCGCTTCGCGACCGGTGTGGTCGAAGACCACGGCGAAGATGCCGGGCTGTCTGGCGAAGACCACCGAGCGCTTCGATACCGGATCGAAGGTGACGTCATGGCCACGGTCGGGCAGGTCGATCGCATGCAGTAGTTTGCCGGCTTCCGACAGCACCGCCGCGCCAAAACTGCCGTCGCGCTTGACGAAGGCGGTGGCGAACACCGCATCCGTGCTGAGCGTATTTGCCCAGGCACGAGGCGCCATCGCGGTGACGAAGCCTGCGCCGGCAGCTCTCAGAAAATCGCGGCGATCGATCAGCGGCGTCCTCATGCTCAGTCTCCGTCCAGCGACGAAAAGCCGGCGGTCAGGCCGAATTCGGCGGTCAGCCGGGTGCCGATCAGGCCCGACAGGCTGGAGGTGATCAGCGCCAAATGCTTGAGCTTCTCGCGCTCAGCGGGATCGGCGAGCACCTTGTCGATCGGACCCTGGACGGATTTGGCGGTGGCGACACCGTTGGTGAGCTGGATATGGATCGATTCTGCCATCCAGCGCGCATCCTCGGGCAGCGCGTCGCCGAGCTTTGAAGTTGCGAACAGCGCGTCGATGCCCGAGAGATTTCCAGCCAACGACAGGCCGGTGTTTTGTGAGCGCCAATAGATCGCCTGCTTTGGCTTGTCGGCCTCCGGCTTGGCGCCGAGAAAACCTTTGAGGCGCACGTCGCGGACCATTTCCAGTTCGTTGATGAAGACGCCGACCAGTTCAGTCACCGCTTCGGTACCGTCGCGGTAGAGCGCGTTGTCGGGTCCCGGCTTGGCCCACAGGGCCGCGAACCCGTCCGGCTCTTTCCAGGCCGCATCGACATCGGCGGCAATAGTCTCGATATTTTTGGCGACCGCCGAGCCATAGGCGCAGCGATACGGATCGTCCTTGCCGGCCAGCACCTCGGAGCCGTCGCCATAGAGCACGAACTCCAGCGCCCCCAACCCCTGCATGGCGACGCTCTTGCCGGCCAGCTGTGCCGGATCGGTCGCGGTCGGGTCCTTGCCGGCGAGCGCCGCCTGCACCTGCTTCAGGCCGATGCTCTTGCGGTCGGGCCAGTAGAGCATGCGCTCCAGCCGGTTGTTCTCCTTGATCGGGCCGAAGGCGATGATTTCGGCCGACGACCAGGCTGCGACCGTGGCCGAGAACTCCGCATGCGCGGCATCGAGCGCGGTCTGCGAAGGCGCCTGGCAAAGCGCGTCCATGGCCTTGGCCAGGCCGCCGGCATGCTCGTGCAGGCTGGCATAGGCGGGACGGACGAAGCCGTCGATCGCGCGCTGGATGACGTCGGAGGCTTTCACCGAGGCCGATGCAGGCGAAGACATAGCCAGCGCAAGAGCGAGAACAGGCAGGAAACGCTTCAGCATCACAGTGACTCCAGGAATTTGACCAGTGCGCCGCGGTCGGCCACGTCGGCAGCGGCAAAGCGGTCGCGCGCTTTCTGCCCCTCGCCGCCATGCCACAGGATCGCTTCGGTAAGCGTACGCGCACGCCCGTCATGCAGGAAGAAGCTGTTGCCGTTGACTGTCTTGGTCAGCCCGATGCCCCAGAGCGGCGGGGTGCGCCAGTCGTTGCCTCTGGCTTCGCCCACAGCCTGGCCGTCGGCGAGATCGGGACCCATGTCGTGCAGCAGAAAGTCGGAATATGGCCAGATCAGCTGGAAGGCCTGCGCCTTGTTGGGCGTACCGCGCATGGTGACGAATTTCGGCGTGTGGCAGGCGATGCAGCCCATCTCATAGAACAGTTTTTTGCCCGCGAGCACCGCGGGGTCGCCGACATCGCGCCGCGCCGGCACGGCAAGGTTCTGCGAATAGAAGGTGACGAGGTCCATCACCGGTGGCGGCGCCTCGACCGGGCCCAGCCGCTTCTGGACGCCGTTCGGCATGGCCAGACAGGCCTTTTCGGCCGCAGTGCAATCACCCCAATGGTTGGGCTCTTCCGGCGTCGAAATGCCGATATCGCCGTCAAAGGCATCCGCCGCCTGCTGGCGGATCGAGGCGGTCTGCGCCTTCCAACCGAAGCGGCCGAGCATCAGTTCCCCGCTGCCGACGTCACGCACGATGTTGGGTCTTCCGGAAATCCCGTCGCCATCGCGATCATCGGGATCGGCATGGGCAAGGATATCTGCCGGCGCGATCTGTTCGATCAGGCCAAGCCCGATCATCGGCGGCGTCAGGCGCGGCGACAATGTGGTGCGCGGGTCAAGCGGGCCATAGCCAAGACCATCGATGGAATAACTCGGTTTGCGCAGCGAAACGAGGGGGCCGTCGCCAAGCGCAACCTTTTCCTCGCTGTAGTCGACACGCATGCGGCCTTCGCCCTTGAGGCCGGGGACCGCCAGTTCCTGCAATTGCGTGCCGTAGACCGGATCGGGAAAGTTCAGCACTTTGTGTGCGGCGATCTCGGCCTTCTCCTCAGCCGTGCTCGCATCGCGCGCCAGCCGCAGGAACATCGAGGTGCTGCGGTTGTCAGCTGCCGGCGGACGGCCGCGGCCATCCTTCAGATGACAATTCTGGCAGGCACGCTCGTTGAACAGCGGCCCGAGGCCATCCGAGGCCTGGGTCGAGGACGGCGACGACACCCAGTTCTTGCGGAAAAGCGCATTGCCGAGCTTGAAAGTGCCCTCTTCCTCGAAGGTGATGTTTTCAGCGGGTTGCGAGAAGGCGTCGCGGTCGGCCTGCTTGCGCGAGGTGCCGGCGCCACCTTGCATCGTCTCGAAGGATTCTGGCTTGGAGAAGTCCGTGGTCGGTCGGGTGACGGCAAGGACGCGGGCCTGATCCTTCGGCGTCAGGTCGGTGCGGCCCGTGGCAAGGCCGGCCGGTTCCGGCGAGCCGGCCAGAGCAGCGGTCGAAATTATCGCAAGGATTACAATCAAAAGCCCGCGAAACGCTTGGCATCGCGGGGTTTTGGGAAGCAGCGGGCCGTTAGCCCGCCGCGAGCGGCGCAGAAGATCTAGGGGGCGCCGCATTCCTGCATGGTCCTATTCCGCCTCGTCCGCCGATGCGGCGTTGAGCTGGCCGTATTTTTCCTCGCCGATCGAGGCCAGGAGGTCGAGCTGCGTCTCGAGGAAGTCGATGTGACCTTCCTCGTCGGACAGCAAATCCTCGAACAGCTTCATCGTCACGTAGTCGCCTGCTTCTTCACAGATCTCGCGCGAACGCTTGTAGGCGGTGCGCGCGTCATACTCGCCGGCTAGATCGGATTCGAGCACTTCCTTGACGTTCTGGCCGATGCGCAAAGGCGCCACGGACTGCAGATTGGGGTGGCCTTCGAGGAAGATGATACGGGCCACCAGCCTGTCGGCATGGTGCATCTCCTCGATCGATTCGGCGCGTTCCTTCTTTGCCAGCTTGGCGTATCCCCAGTCTTCCAGCAGACGGAAATGCACCCAGTACTGATTGACGGCGCCGAGCTCCAGGAAAAGAGCCTCGTTAAGCCGCTCGATGATCTGCTTTTCGCCTTTCATGGGTTCTGCTCCCGTATTGGACGCGCAGGCCTCTGACGCGATCCAGATGTGAAACGATGTCCACGCCGCTCGCCTCCGAGCGGGCGTGGTAATTTTCGGTGACCCGAATGATCGTTTCGACCACATTTGGGAAGCAGCCGCAACAGCGACCGCGCTTTTGCATCGTGTGATAGACTTTCGCCGGCACGATGAGCTGCCAGGGATCCTGATCCAGCAGATCGACGATCGTCTGCTCAATCTCCCTTTCAGTGATGATGTTGCAATGGCAGATCAGCATGGATTGGCTCTGGCTGACGGCGCCTCCTCCGCGCCGTTTGGCTGGTGGTTGGTTGAGGTGCTACTTGAACACCTTCTCCGGTGCATCGAGGCTGTCGGAACCTTCGAAAGCAATGTTGTTGAGCTTCAAGGCACCGACGGCGCGTTCGATCGACTTGGTCTGGTCGACCAGTGCGTCGATTGCCGCCTGCACGGTGGCGTTGCCTTCGGTGTTACCCTCGGCGATCTGCTGGTCATAGGCCTCGCCGGCCACCGCCCGCGCCTTGATCGCCTCCATCTTGGCAACCGAGACATCGAGCTTGTCGGACAGTTCCTTGTCGATCGCCGGATCGGCCGCCTTGACCATATCGTGCACCGACGGGCCCGAAACGACGGTGCCGTCGAGGCGGGTGTAGCTGGCGAGATAGGCGGCGCGGATGCCGATGGCGTCATAGAGATGCGAGTTGTAGGTGTTGTCGGAGAAGCAGTCGTGCTCCTCTTCCGGATCGTGCAGCAAGAGGCCGAGCTTCATGCGCTCGCCAGCCAGTTCGCCGTAGGACAGCGAGCCCATGCCGGTGAAGATCACCGAAATGGCGGTGTTCGGCTGGCCGTCGACGAGGTTCTTGCGGGCGGCGCCGTCTTCCTTCCAGTTGCCGACCATTTCCTGCAGGTCGGCGACCAGCAGGTCGCTGGCCGACTTCAGATACTCGGCACGGCGATCGCAATTGCCGCCGGTGCAGTTCTTGAGGTCATAGTCGGTGTAGGGCCGCTCGCCGGCGCCCGGGCCGGTGCCGTGCAGATCCTGGCCCCAGAGCAGGAACTCGATGGCGTGATAGCCGGTCGCGACATTGGCTTCGATGCCGCCGGCTTCCTGCAGCGTGCCGGATAGGAATTCCGGCGACAGCTTCGAAGCGTCGACTTTCTTGCCGTTGATCTCGATTTCCTTGTTGGCAATCACATTGGCGGTGTAGAGCGCGTTGGCATCGGACTCGGTGCCGTAGCTCTTGGCGACATAATCGATCAGGCCTTCGTCCAGCGGCCAGGAATTCACCTTGCCTTCCCAGTCGTCGACGATCTTGTTGCCGAAGCGATAGACCTCGGTCTGCTGGTAAGGCACGCGCGACGCCTTCCAGGCATCGCGGGCGGCGTTCAGCGTGTCCGCCGAAGGGTTGGCAAGCAGCGCGTCGACAGCCTTGTCGAGCGCCTGCGCCGTGGTCAGCGAATCCTCATATTTGGCCAGCGCGATGTCGGAATAGGTCTTGATGACCGCCTTGGCATCGATCTCCGCGGCCTTGGCCGGCAGGATGAAAACCGCCGCCGTCAACATTGCCGTGGCACCGATCGCAGCCAGCCTGCCGCCATATCGTGCTGTCATCATCATTCTCCAGTTCAAAGGGAATTCGGTAAAAGGCGCGCGTGCCAAGCGGTGCCAGGACATAGGCATGCCATGGGTCACGGCAGATACCGCGCCGCGCGGTTCACGGTAGAAAGACACCAAATGCCTCCAATCGAACGGGTTCAAGGCCCAAACATCAAAGGGATGCGCTGACGCGCGAGCCTCCATAAAACGATGGCGACGCCGGAAGTCAACTAGTGAACCCCAGAAAATTCAATTGAAACAACAGTTTAGAATTATTCTAAACTGGGACTATCAACTTTAAATCGTATCACCAACAGCCAAAGTGAGAGACACCGAGATTGACAGGCGACCGTTCCGGGTGCGACCCGGACCGGGGCTCTGGCGACGGCGGCAGACAATCGCCATCTGGCGGAACATCCTAGATTTGAAACAGGAATTCGGGGTTGCGATGAAGAATGGTGTCGTCATTGTCGGTGCGGGTCACGCGGGCGTGCAAGCGGCCGCCAGCCTGCGCGAGGAAGGCTATGACGGACCGGTTGTGCTGATCGGCGACGAGGACGAACTGCCCTACCACAAGCCGCCTTTGTCGAAGACCTTCATCAAGGATGCCGAGGCAAAGCCGCAGCCCTTGCGCGGCGAGGCCTTTTACACCGGCAGCACCATCGACTTTAGACCGGGCATCCGAATCGATCGCATCGATACGGCAGGCCGGACGCTGGACATAGCGGGCGGCGGCACGCTTGCCTTCGACCGCCTCATCCTGGCCACCGGTTCGCGACCACGGCTGCTGCCGCTGCCGGGCGCCGACCTCTCGGGCGTGCTGTCGCTGCGCTCGATCGCCGATGCGCGGCTGATCCGCGAACTCAGTGCGCAGAGCGACGACGTTGTCATTCTCGGCGGCGGCTTCATCGGACTGGAGATCGCGGCAACGCTGCGAGCGGCCGGCCGCAACGTCACCGTGGTCGAAGCGGTCGACCGGCTGCTCGGCCGCGCCGTGGCACCGGTAGTGGCGAGCCATGTCCGCCAGCGGCTGGAAACGATCGGCGTGCGCATCCTGACCGGCATCACCATTGCGAGGCTGGAAGGTGAAGACGGCCATGTCTCGGCCGCCGTCACGTCCACCGGCGAAAGGCTGCCGGCACGTATGGTGATCGTCGGTATCGGCGCGGTGCCGAATGTCGAACTGGCGCAGGCCGCCGGGCTGACTGTCGCCAACGGCATCCGCGTCGACCAGCAGATGCGCAGCTCGGTGCCGGATATTCTCGCCATCGGCGACGCCGCCTCCTACCGCCACTGGTCGACCGGCGGCGACGTGCGGCTGGAATCGGTGCAGAACGCCACCGACCAGGCGCGGCTTGCCGCGCGCACCATCACCGGCCACGCGGACGCCTATGGGGCGGTGCCATGGTTCTGGTCGGACATCGGCGACATGAAGTTGCAGATGGTCGGACTGACGTCGGGCGGCGACAGCCATGTCGTGCTGGGCGACCTCGCCGACAACAAGTTCTCGATCTACCACTATGCTGGAAGCCGGTTGCTCGGCATCGAATCGGTCAATCGCCCGGGTGACCACATGCTCGGCCGCAAGATGCTCGGCGCCGGGTTTTCGCCGACGCCGCAGACGGTGGCGGAAGGTCCTGATGGGATGAAGGCTGCGCTGGCTGCGTTTCAGCAGGATGAGCCGGCAAGGGCTGCGGGGTAGCGCACTTTACCCTCCCCCTTGTGGGGAGGGTCGATGCGAAGCATCGGGGCGGGGGCGGCGCCAAGCCCCCCACCCGGACCTTCGGTCCGACCTCCCCACAAGGGGGAGGTAGGGGTCGCCGCTAGGCCGCGCAGACTTCGCGGATCGAGCTTTCCAGGATGTCGAGCGCCTCGTTCATGACGTTGTCCTGGATGGTGATCGGCGCGAGGAAACGGATGACGTTGCCATAGACGCCGCAGGTCAGCAGGATCAGCCCCTTGTCGAGCGCCTTCAGCCGGATTGCGTTGGCGATCTCGGCCGATGGCAGGCCTTTCTTGACGTCGTTGAACTCGACAGCGTTCATGAAGCCGAGACCACGGATATCGACAATCTCGGGAACGTCGTCGCGGATCGCCGACAGGCGCTGCTTCAGCCGGGCGCCGAGCGCATTGGCGCGGTCACAGAGCTTTTCGTCTTCGATCACGTCGAGCACAGCGTGTGCCGCGGCAACCCCGATCGGGCTGCCGCCATAGGTGCCGCCGAGGCCACCAGGGCCGGGCGCATCCATGATTTCGGCCCGGCCGGTGACCGCCGACAGCGGGAAACCGCCGGCCAGGCTCTTGGCCATCGTGGTGATGTCGGCCGCGACCTCATGATGGTCCATCGCGAACATCTTGCCTGTGCGGGCAAAGCCGGTCTGCACCTCGTCGGCGATCAACAGCATGCCGTGCTGGTCACAGAGTTTGCGCAGCGCCGTCAGGAACTCGCGCGGCGCGTCGTAGAAACCGCCTTCGCCCTGAACCGGCTCGATGATGATGGCGGCCACGCGGGCCGGATCGACATCGGCCTTGAACAGCTTGTCGAGCGCGGCAAGCGAATCCGCGACCGACACGCCATGCAGCGGCACCGGGAACGGCGCATGGTAGACGTCGCCCGGCATGGCGCCGAAGCCGACCTTGTAAGGCACGACCTTGCCGGTTAGCGCCATGCCCATGAAGGTGCGGCCATGGAAGCCGCCGGCAAAGGCGATGACGGCCTGGCGGCCGGTGGCGTTGCGGGCGATCTTGATGGCGTTCTCGACGGCTTCAGCGCCCGTGGTAACGAAGATGGTCTTCTTCTCGAACTTGCCGGGCAGCATGGCGTTCAGCCGTTCGGCCAGCCTGACATAGCTCTCATAAGGCACCACCTGGTGGCAGGTGTGGGTGAAGCGGTCGAGCTGCGCCTTGACCGCCTCGATCACCTTGGGGTGCCGATGGCCGGTGTTGACGACGGCGATGCCGGAGGAGAAATCGATGTAGCGGCGGCCTTCGACGTCCCAGATCTCCGAATTTTCGGCGCGGTCGGCATAGATCTGCGTCGTCATGCCGACGCCGCGCGAGATCGACTGGTTCTTGCGTTCGGAAATGGCTGCGTTCTTCATGGTCATCCCTCGCCGGGCTGGCGCCCGCTCTTGCTTGACAGGTCTCAAGGCCTCTTCTGACCTTATTTCACGTTTTCCTCAAGTCGGCACCGTCGCCCGGCGATTGGGCCTGCCGCCGACCGATACGCGTACGAGGCCGGTTTCCTTTTTCCCGGGATCGATTATCCTCGCTTTTGTCTGTGACAGCTCACCCGTCATGAGCGGTCCGGATCGGTGAGGGACCCCATGAGCAGGAACGCGACTTCGTCCGCCCCGCAGCCCCCGGCCTCAGGCCTTTTTTCGTTTTCTCCCATCATCATCGTCTGCGCGGTGGCGCCGCTAATTCTGGCCGGTTGCCAGAAGCAGGAAGCGGCGGCCAAAAAGCTGCCGATCATGGTGCGCACCGAGACGGTGGCGATGGCCGATTATGCGCCAAGGACCTCACTGACCGGCGTGATTGCGGCGCGCACGCTGAACAATCTGTCGTTCCGTGTCGGTGGCCGCGTCGCCGAACGCCTCGTCGATGTCGGCCAGCATGTCAACAAGGACGCCGTGCTTGCCCGCATCGATCCGCAGGAACAGGAATCCGATCTGCGCTCGGCGCAGGCCGATCTCGACGCAGCGCAAGCGCAACTGACCCAGGCCGCCGCCGCCTTCGAACGGCAGAAGACCCTGCTCGCCCAGGGCTTTACCACCAGGCGCGACTATGATGCGGCCGACCAGGCGCAGAAAGTGGCGCAAGGCAGTGTCGATCGGGCGCAGAGCGCGCTTGCCAACGCCAAGGAGAACCTGTCCTTCACCGAGCTCAAGGCTGGTGCTGCCGGCGTCATCACCGCTCGCCAGGTCGAGGCCGGGCAAGTGGTGCAAGCGGCGCAGACTGTCTTCACCGTCGCCGAGGACGGCGACCGCGACGCGGTGTTCAACGTCCAGGAAACGCTGGTCGCCAAAACGGCGCCATCGCCGTCGGTGACGATCACGCTGCTGACCGACCCACAGGTTAAGGCCTTGGGCAAGGTGCGCGAAGTTTCCCCCGCGGTCGATCCGGCTTCGGGGTCGGTTCGGGTCAAGGTCGGTGTTGCCGACACGCCGGAAGGCATGCCGCTCGGCGCCACCGTCATCGGCTCGGTCAACGCCAGGCCGGCGAAAGCCATCATCCTGCCCTGGCAGGCGCTGACTTCGGTCGAGGGCAAGCCGGCTGTCTGGATTGTCGATCCCTCGACCAAAGCGGTGACAACAGCCCTGGTCAATGTGCTGGCCTTCGATTCCGGCGTGGTCGTCGTCGACAAGGGGCTGGAGGCCGGACAAAGCGTCGTCACCGCCGGTGGCCAGTTGCTCAGCCCCGGACAGGCGGTCGAGATCTCGGGAGCCGGACAATGAGGCGGCGGCGTATCCTGCTCTTTGTGTCTGCCTTGTCTGCAATAGCGGCGCTCGCTGGCTGCTCGAAATCGGAGGAAAAACCGCCCGAGATCATCCGGCCGGTGCTGTCGACGGTGATCGAGCCGCAGACGACGCGAACCTTCGGCTTCGCCGGCTCCATCGAGCCCCAGGTCAGCGCCGACCTCGCCTTCCGCCTGCTCGGCCGGGTCGTCTCGCGTGACGTCAAGGTCGGCGATATCGTCAGCAAGGGCACGACGATCGCCACGCTCGATCCGACGGCGCTGGAACTTGCGGTCCAGGCGGCCAGGGCCGAACTCTCCAATGCAGAGGCGCAATTCACCAACGCCGCCGCCAGCGAGGACCGCCAGCGCCAATTGCTTGCCGCCGCCAACACCTCGCAGGCCGTCTTCGACGCCGCGCAACAGGCGCGGCAAGCCGCCGAAGCCGGCGTCGAGCGCGCCAAGGCGGCGCTTGCCAAATCGCAGGAGCAGCTTGGTTACGCCAGGCTGTTTTCGGACTTCGACGGCGTCGTCACCGCGACCGGCGCGGAGGTGGGACAGACGGTCTCAGCCGGTCAGACGATCGTCACTGTGGCGCGTTCGGATTTGCGCGAAGCGGTGGTCGACATTCCCGACCAACTGACCGGCGACCTCTCCGTCGGCACACCTTTCGAGGTCATCCTGCAATCGCTGCCATCGATCCAAACCCAGGCCACGCTGCGCGAGATCGCGCCGCAGGCCGATCCCTCGACGCGCAGCCGCCGCGTCAAGCTGACGCTCACCGATCCGCCGCAAGCCTTCCGGCTCGGCTCCACCGTGACGGCGACACGGGTGGCGAAAGTGGCGCCGACGATCGAGCTGCCACTATCGGCACTGCTGCAGAAGAATGGCGGCGACAAGGTCTGGATCGTCGACGAAAAGACGTCGAGCGTCTCGACGCGCGAGATCAAGATCGCTTCGAAGAACAGCGCCAGCTTCATCGTCGCCGAAGGGCTCGAAGCGGGGATGCGCGTCGTCACCGCCGGCGTCCACAGCCTGGAGGAGGGCCAGAAGGTCAAGATCCCTAGAGGAGGCGCGTCATGAAGGGGTTCAACCTCTCCGACTGGGCGCTCAACCATCGCTCGCTGGTCTGGTACTTCATGCTGGTCTTCGTCGTCGCCGGCATCTTCGCCTACCTCAATCTCGGCCGCGAGGAAGATCCGAACTTCACCATCAAGACCATGGTTATCCAAGCCAACTGGCCGGGCGCCTCGGTCAACGAGACGGTGCGGCAGGTCACCGACCGGATCGAGAAGAAGCTCCAGGAGCTCGACAGCCTCGACTTCACCCGCTCGGTCACCACGGCGGGCAAGACCGTCATCTTCGTCAACCTGAAGGACACCACCAAGGCCCGCGATGTCGTGCCGAACTGGACCCAGGTGCGCAATATGGTCAACGACATCTGGGCGCAGTTTCCGCAAGGCGTGCAGGGTCCGTTCTTCAACGACCGTTTCGGCGACGTCTTCGGCAATATCTACGCCTTCACCTCGGACGGGCTGACGCCGCGCCAGTTGCGCGACTATGTCGAGGATGTCAGGACCCAGATCCTGACGGTGCCGAACGCCGGCAAGGTCGACCTGGTCGGCGCCCAGGACGAAGCCATCTATCTCGAATTCTCGACCCGTCAGATCGCAGCCCTCGGCCTCAACCAGCAGGCGATTGTGGCCAGCCTGCAGGACCAGAACGCCATCACGCCGTCGGGCGTCATCGAATCCGGGCCCGAGCGCGT
Source organism: Mesorhizobium sp. P2_B11 (assembly GCF_056404855.1). Taxonomy (NCBI): domain Bacteria; kingdom Pseudomonadati; phylum Pseudomonadota; class Alphaproteobacteria; order Hyphomicrobiales; family Phyllobacteriaceae; genus Mesorhizobium; species Mesorhizobium sp. P2_B11. The sequence continues at coordinate 337,855 of NZ_JBFUDF010000001.1, read as the reverse complement.
CAGCGTGCGCGTCGGCGGACAGTTCACCTCCGAGGAAAGCCTGCGCGGCATCAATCTGCGCGTCAACGACCGCTTCTTCCGGCTGAGCGATGTGGCGACGATCCGGCGCGGCTATGCCGATCCGCCAACCGCCCTGTTCCGCTTCAACGGCCAGGACGCGATCGGGCTCGCCATCGGCATGAAGCCCAATGCCAACCTGCTCGAATTCGGCGCAGCACTCGAGAAGAAAATGGACGAGGTGCTGACCGACCTGCCGATCGGCGTCGGCGTGCATCTGGTTGCCGACCAGCCGGTGATCGTGGAGGAAGCCGTTTCCGGCTTCACCCGGGCGCTGTTCGAGGCTGTCGCCATCGTGCTTGCCGTGTCCTTCATCAGTCTTGGCATGCGCGCCGGCTTCGTCGTGGCGCTGTCGATCCCGCTGGTGCTGGCCATCACCTTTACCGTGATGGCGTATCTCGGCATCTCGCTGCAGCGCATTTCGCTGGGCGCGCTGATCATCGCGCTCGGGCTTTTGGTCGACGACGCGATGATTGCGGTCGAGATGATGGTGGCGCGGCTCGAGGTCGGCGACAATCTGCGCAAGGCGGCAACCTATGTCTACACATCGACCGCCTTCCCGATGCTGACCGGTACGCTGGTGACGGTCGCCGGCTTCATCCCGATCGGCCTCAACAACAGCGCGGCCGGCGAATACACCTTTACGCTGTTCGTCGTCATCGCGGTCTCGCTCCTGGTGTCATGGATCGTGGCGGTGCTGTTTGCGCCGCTGCTCGGCGTCACCATCCTGCCGGCGACGATGAAGCACAAACATGAGCAGGCCGGACGTTTCACCAAGCTGTTTCGGCGCGTGCTGGTGGGCTCGGTGCGCCATCACTGGCTGACCATCTTCGTCACGGTATTGTTGTTTGCCGGCTCGATAGCCGGCTTCGGCCTTGTCCAGCAGCAGTTCTTCCCGCCCTCGGACCGGCCCGAGCTGATCGTCGACTGGAGCCTGCCGCAGAATTCCTCCGTCACCGAGACGCGCGACCAGATCGAGCGCTTCGAAGGCCGGGCGCTCGCCGGCAATCCCGACGTCGACCATTTCTCGTCCTATATCGGCCAGGGTGCGGTGCGCTTCCTGCTCGCCTTCGACGTGCAGCCGGCCAATCCCTATTTCGGCCAGACCGTCATCGTCACCAAGAGCATCGAGGCGCGCAACCGGCTGAAGCCGGTGCTGGAGAAGCTGCTGCGCGAGGAATTCGTCGGCACCGACGCCTTCGTCAAGCCGCTCGAGCTCGGGCCGCCGGTCGGGCGCCCGGTGCAGTACCGTGTCGGTGGTCCCGACATCCAGACGGTGCGCGAACTGGCGCAGCAATTTGCCGGCCTGATCTCGGTCAATCCGAAGCTCGCGGCGCCGACCTTCGACTGGAACGAGCCGCAGCGCGTGCTGAGGGTCGACGTACTGCAGGACAAGGCGCGCCAGCTCGGCATCACCTCCTCCGACATCGCCAGCGCACTGAACAGCACGGTCGGCGGGGCCACCATCACCCAGGTGCGCGACGCCACCTATCTGATCAACGTCATCGCCCGCTCGCGAGAGGCCGAGCGCGGCTCGATCGACACGCTGCAGAACATGCAGCTGCCGACCGGCAACGGCGAGGCGATCCCGCTCGCGGCGGTGGCGAACTTCCGTTACGACCTCGAACAGCCGACGGTGTGGCGGCGCAACCGCATCCCGACGATCACCGTGCGCGCCGGTCTGGTTGGTGACGTGCTGCCGGCGACCGTCGTCAACGAATTGAAGCCGTCGGTCGACGCCTTCATCGCCAAGCTGCCACCCGGCTATTCGGTGGCGACCGCCGGCTCGGTCGAGGAAAGCGCAAAGAGCCAGGGACCGATCGCCGCGGTGGTGCCGCTGATGCTGTTCGTCATGGCGACCATCCTGATGATCCAGCTGCAGAGCTTCCAGCGCCTGTTCCTGGTGGTGGCGGTGGCGCCGCTCGGCCTGATCGGCGTGGTCGCGGCCCTGGTGCCTAGCGGCGCGCCGCTCGGCTTCGTCGCCATCCTCGGCGTGCTGGCGCTGATCGGCATCCTGATCCGCAACTCGGTTATCCTGATCGTGCAGATCGAGGATCTGGTACGGGAAGGCAAGGATCGCTGGGAGGCCGTCATCGAAGCGACCGAGCACCGCATGCGGCCGATCGCGTTGACGGCGGCCGCCGCCAGCCTGGCGCTAATCCCGATCGCGCGCGAAGTGTTCTGGGGCCCGATGGCCTACGCCATGATGGGCGGCATCATCGCCGGTACGGCGATCACGCTGCTGTTCCTGCCGGCGCTTTATGTGACTTGGTTCAGGATCAAGGAGCCGAGGGTGGAGGCGGACACCGTGGTGGAAAGCGCTGCTGTTGCGGAGACGTGAGGCAAGGTCGAGTTCCTTCGCGCCCCCCTCTGTCCTGCCGGACATCTCCCCCACGAGGGGGGAGATCAGCGGCTTTGGCGCAGCGCCAATTCTGCAACGCCGGTGATTAGCGAAAATCGCGACGGCAGCTGATCTCCCCACCCGTGGGGGAGATGGCCGGCAGGCCAGAGGGGGGCGCGACAGATCGCGGCGTAGGCTATCTAAACCCGCACAAACCCCTCGCTCGCCCTCAGCAGATTGCGCGTGTAATCCTTCTCCACCCGGTGCCCGATCAGCTGGCTTGCGGTGAGATTTTCGACCGCTTCGCCGTTCTGCATCACCATCAGCCGCTCGCACATATGGGTGATGATGGCGAGGTCATGGCTGACCATCAGGAAGGTCAGCTTGCGCCGCCGGCGGACCTCTTCGAGCAGGTTGAGCACCTCGGCCTGCACCGATGCGTCGAGGGCCGAGGTCGGCTCGTCGAGCAGCAGGATCGAGGGTTCGAGGATCAGCGCGCGCGCAATCGCAACACGCTGGCGCTGGCCGCCCGACAGTTGGTGCGCGTAGCGGAAGCGGAAGCCGTTGCCGAGGCCGACCTCGTCCAGCGCTTGCTGGATACGCTTTTCGCCGTCGGCAAAACCGTGGATGGCGAGCGGTTCCTGCAGCAGGCGGTCGACGGTCTGGCGCGGATGCAGCGAGCCATAGGGGTCCTGGAAGACCATCTGCACTTCGCGATAAAAAGCCTTGTCGCGGCGCGGTCCCAGCGTCTTGCCGTTGACTGTGATGGTGCCGGATTTGGCCGGCACGAGGCCGGCGATGGCTTTCAGCAATGTCGACTTGCCGGAACCGCTCTCGCCGACCAGCCCGAAGGAATCACCGGATTGCACGTCGAGGCTGACACCCTTCAGCGCGCGAAAACGGTCGAACACCACCTCCAGCCCGTCGATGGAAATGGCTGGAGTCATGCCGCCCACTCCGGCTTGCGGTCGAGCACCGGCAGCGGATGGCGTTCGTAACCGATCCTCGGCATGCAGTTGAGCAGGCCGCGCGTGTAGGGATGCTGGGCGTCGCGCAGTTCCGAGGCCTTGAGCTGCTCGACCACCTTGCCGGCATACATGACGATGACGCGATCGCAAAAAGAGGCGACCAGCCGCAGATCATGCGAGATGAAGATCAGCCTCATGCCGCGCTCGCTGACCAGCTTGTCGAGGATGTTCAGCACATCGAGCTGCACGGTGACATCGAGCGCCGAGGTCGGCTCATCGGCAATCATCAGTTCAGGTCCGGCGATCAGCATCATGGCGATCATGGCGCGCTGGCCCATGCCGCCGGAGACCTCGTGCGGATGGAGGTCGAAGACGCGCGACGGATCTCGGATCTGCACTGCTTCGAGCATGGCCAACGCCCGCTCGCGCGCCTCGGCCTTGGAGACCTTCTCATGTGTGCGCAGCGTCTCGACGATCTGGCGGCCAATGCTCATCACCGGGTCGAGCGAATATTTCGGATCCTGCAGGATCATGGCGATACGCTTGCCGCGCAGCGCCCGGCGCTGGCGAGCCGGCATGGCCAAAAGGTCGATGCCATCAAGGGCTAGCTTCTTGGCCGACACAAGGGCCTGCGGCGGCGTCAGCCCCATAATGGCGCGACCGGTCTGCGACTTGCCGGAACCGCTTTCGCCGACAATGCCGAGCCGCTCGCGGCCGAGCGAGAAGGTGACGCCGCGCACCGCCTGGATCAGGCCGGTGCGGGTCGGGAAGTCGACACGCAGATCGTCGACATCGAGAAGGGTGCCGCTCATTGATCGCCGCTCATTGGTCGCCACTCCGGGGATCAAGCGCGTCGCGAAGGCCGTCGCCAAGCAGGTTGAAGCCGAGGCTGACGATCAGGATGGCAAAGCCCGGCGCGCCGGCAACCCACCATTGGTCGAGCACGAAGCGGCGGCCCGACGCAATCATCGTGCCCCATTCCGGCAGCGGCGGCTGCGCGCCGAGGCCGAGGAAGCCAAGGCCGGCGGCGGTGAGGATGATGCCGGCCATGTCGAGCGTCACCCGGATGATCAGCGAGGAGATGCAGAGCGGCATGATGTGGCGCAGCACGATGCGGAACGGCGAGGCGCCCATCAGCTGCACCGCCTTGATGTAATCGGAGTTGCGCACGGTCAGCGTTTCGGCACGGGCGATGCGCGCATAGGGCGGCCAGGAGGTGATGGCGATGGCCAGCACCGCGTTCTCGATGCCGGGGCCAAGTGCCGCGACAAAGGCCAGCGCCAGGATGAGCTTGGGAAAGGCGAGGAAAATGTCGGTGATGCGCATCAGGATCGCATCGGTCCAGCCGCCCGCATAGCCGGCGACGGTGCCGACGAGCAGGCCGATGGGTGCGGCGATGATGGCGACGAGGATGACGACATAGAGCGTCCAGCGCGAGCCAAAAAGAATGCGCGAATAGATATCGCGGCCGAGATCGTCGGTGCCGAACCAGTGCGCCGCGCTCGGCGCCAAGAGCCTCGCGTTCTTCAGGTCACCAATGGTCGGCGAATAGGGTGCCAGCACATCGGCGAAGGCGGCGACGACCAGCAGCGCGATAATGATCAGCAGGCCGAGAAACGCCAGCCGGTTGGCGGAAAAACGCCGCCAGGCGACATAGGCGCGGCCGAGCCTTGCCTGCATGCGCGAAGCCGGCCGATCGCTCAGCAGCCACTCGCGTCGAGTCTGGATTGCCTCGGCGCTCATCCTGCTTTCGTCCTCGGATCAAGCACCTTGTAGAGCAAGTCGGACAGGAGGTTGATGCCGATGAACACCGAGCCGATGACGATGGTGCCGCCAAGCACGGCGTTCATGTCGGCGTTCTGCAGCGAATTGGTGATGTAGAGGCCGATGCCGGGCCAGGAAAACACAGTCTCGGTCAGCACCGAACCTTCGAGCAGCCCGGCATAGGACAGCGCGATAACCGTGACCATCGGCACGGCCGCATTGCGCAGCGCGTGGCCCCAGATGATGCGCGTCTCCGACAGGCCCTTGGCGCGCGCGGCGACGATGTATTCCTGCGACAGCTCGTTCAGCATGAAGGAGCGCGTCATGCGGCTGATATAGGCGAGCGAGAAATAGCCGAGCAGCGAGGCCGGCAGGATGATGTGGCGGTAGGCGTCGTAGAAGACATCCCATTGCCCCTGCATGGCGGCGTCGAGCAGATAGAAGCCGGTGATCGGCGTGAAGGTGTATTCGTAGACGACGTCCAGGCGCGCGGGGAAAGCCACCCATTGCAGCTTGGCGTAGAACAGGACCAGCCCCAGAAGCCCGATCCAGAAGATCGGCACGGAATAGCCGATCAGGCCGATGACGCGTACGATCTGGTCGATGAGGCTGCCGCGCCGGACCGCGGCGAGCACGCCAAGCGGCACGCCGATCAGCGTGCCGATCAGCGTGCCTAAAGTTGCCAGCTCGATGGTCGCCGGAAAGGCGCGGCGGATGTCGGTCATGACCGGATTGGTGGTCAGCACCGAAGTGCCGAAATCGCCATTCAGCGCGTTCTTCACATAGATATAGAACTGCTCGATCAGCGGCAGGTCGAGACCCATCTCGCGACGCGTGCGCTCGACGACATTGGCCGGCGCCCGATCGCCGAGCACCGCGAGCACCGGGTCGATCGGGATGACGCGGCCAATGAAGAAGGTCACCGCGAGCAGGCCAAGATAGGTCGTGATCGCGATGACCAGGAAACGGCCGATCGCTGAGGCAATAGCAACAGCACGGGCGCTTCCGCGCCCGGCTGGAACTTCGCTTTCAACCGCGCTCATGCGGCGCGTCCGCTAAACGCTATTCCTTGGAGACCGGCCCGACGAAGTTGCTGTCGAAGCTCGGGCCGAGCGCGAAGCCCTTCAGGTTTTTGCGCAGGCCGGCCACTTCCAACTGCTGGTGGATGACGACGAAGGGGCTGGTGTCGAGGATCTTCTTCTCCAGGTCCTGGTACATTGCGGCGCGCTTGGCCGCATCCTTCTCGAGCAAGGCGGCTTCCGTCTGCTTGGTCAGGTCCGGAATGTCCCAGGCGTTGCGCCAGGCGAGCGTCTTGGTCTTGCCTGCATCCGAATTGTCCGGGTTGGAGGCAAAGGTCTGGGCATTGGAGTTCGGATCGAAATAATCCTGGCCCCACTGGCCGATATATATGTCGTGGTTGCGGGCGCGATATTTGGTCAGCGTCTGCTTGCCGTCGCCGGGGATGATCTCCAGCTTGATGCCGGCCTGTCCCAGCGTCTGCTGGATCGATTCCGCCATGCCCGTGGTCGGCTGTCCCGTGCGTACGTCCATGGTGACGCTGAAGCCGTCAGCCAGACCGGCCTTGGCGAGCAACTCCTTGGCCTTGGCGACGTCCAACTTGAACGGATTCTCGTCCAGCTCACCCAGCACGCCTTTGGGCAGGAAGGTCTGGTGGATTTCGCCGATGCCCTTGAGGATGGTCGTGCTCAACGCATCATAGTCGACCAGATATTTGAAGGCCTGGCGAACCTCGGGTTTGGCGAGGTTAGGATTCTTCTGGTTGAGGCTGACGTAGTAGACGGTGCCCTTCGGCGCGCTGGTGGTGGTGAGGTCGGCGTTCTTGGCGATGGCGTCGAGGTCGTTGGGCTCGAGATTGCGGGCGACGTCGATGTCACCGGCTTCGAGCGCCAGGCGCTGCGCCGAGCTTTCCTTCATGTTGCGGTAGATGACGCGGGCAAGCTTGGCTTTCTCGCCATAGTAGTTGTCGTTGCGCTCCATGACGACGACCTCGTTGGCTCGCCATTCACGCAGCTTGTAGACGCCGGAGCCGGCATAGCCCGTCTTCAGCCAGGCGTTGCCGAAGTCGTTGTCGTATTTGTAGTCGGCGCTCGGCGTGACCGCTGCGACATGTTCCTTGACCAGCTTGGCATCGACCACCGAGGCGACCGTTGCCGACAGGCAGTTCAAGACGAAGCTCGGCGCATAGGCCTTGTCGACGGTGAACTGGAACGTCGCATCGTCGACCGCCTTGGCCTTGTCGGTGACGTTGTCGCCGCTGATGCCGAACTGGCCGATGATGAAGGCCGGGCTCTTGTCCAGCTTGACGGCGCGCTCGAACGAGTAGGCGACGTCGGCCGCGGTGACCGGATTGCCGGATGCGAATTTCAGGCCGGGCTTGAGCTTGAACGTATAGACCAGGCCATCGTCGGAGACGGTCCAGCTCTCGGCGAGGTCGCCCTTGACCTTGGAGGTGTCGCTGAGGTCGAGGCGCACCAGCAGATCATAGGTGTTGCCGGTGACCTCGGCGGTCGACAGCTCGAACGCCTCGCCCGGATCCATGGAGATGATGTCGTCGATGGCGAAACCTTCGACCAGCGTGTCGGCAGGCGTTACCGCGAAGGCGGGCGCTACGAGCAGCGCGGACAGCGCCGCCCCTGCGAGCAAAGCGCGCGAGCGTAGAGCAAACTTTTCCATCATCATGATGATCGTTCCCTGTTTTGTTGATTGTTGACCCCGAGTTCCCGGCTCAGGGCTGCAGTAATCTTTTTCGCGGCCGAAGGACGACCGTTAGACCCCTTACCGTGTTGATTTTTTTCCAATTGGTCAACACCCTATTCGGCAGCCTGCCAACCGGCAACGGGCATTTATGAGCCGGCGCAGTGGAGCAGAATGCGCTCTGCGCGTCGAAGCATGAGCGAGCCAATCAAGACCGCCGATTGGGAAAAATCTGCTCTTGTCAGTGCTACTTGATCGCGGCGACCAAATCGGCGTCGGGAAAGCAGGTGGCGGCGCGGCCGTTCTTTTCCTGCCAGCTGCCGATCGAGCGGCGGGTCTTGAAGCCGGGCAGTCCGTCGGCGCTGCCGACATCGTAGCCCTTGGCCTCCAGCGCCCGCTGCAAGGTGGCGATGTCGGAACGATGCAGACCGCCGACCGGACCCCATTTGCCGGCGAAGTCGGCATCGCCATGGGCGATGCGGTCGGCGCCGTGGCCGATGAACAGGGCATAGAGGTCGCTGGTATTGTATTCCTTCAGCACGTAGAAATTGGGCGTGGCGATGAAGGCGGGTCCGCTGCGCCCGGCCGGCATCAGCAGAAAGCCTTCGGCCTTCAGTTCGCTGCCCGGAAACCGTTTGCCGCCGACGCGGCTGATGCCCAGCGCCGCCCATTGCGATATCTTCCTGCCCTGGTCAGGGCCTTCTAGCGAGCAGGAAACGCTTGCCGGCACCGTGACCTCGAAACCCCAGCCGCGACCCTTTACCCAGCCGTAGTGGACGAGATAGTTGGCGATCGAGGCAAGCACGTCCGGGGTCGAATTCCAGATGTCGGGGTGGCCATCACGGTCGAAATCGACGGCATGCTTGAGGAAGGAGGTCGGCATGAATTGTGGCTGGCCGAGTGCGCCGGCCCAGGACGATTTCATGGCGCCGACCGGCGCCAGTCCGCGCTCGACGATCTCAAGGGCGGCCAGAACTTCGGTGCGGAAGAAATCTTTCTTGGTCGACATGAACGCCTTGGTGCCGAGCACCTGAAACGCATCGTAGGGCATTTTCGCCGCGCCGAACCCGGTTTCACGCCCCCAGATCGCCAACAGCACCTCGCGCGGGACGCCATAGCGCCTCTCGATGGCGGCCAGCGTCCTGGCATTGGCCGCTTCGCGCGTGCGCCCACCTGATGTGACGGCACGCACCGTCTTTTCGGCGAAATAGGCGCCGGGCGAGCCGAACTCGGCCTGATGCTGTTTTTGCGGAGTTTTGGGTTTCTCGCCGGGTAGGACGAGGTCGGGCAGTTTAAGATTCGGCTTCACGCCGTCGAAGGCGGCATCGAAGGTGGCTTTGGAGATGCCTTTGGTCTGGGCTTCGGGCCAGAGGTCGGTCTGGAGCCAGGTGCGGAACTGGTCGTCGATTTTGGCGGCGGATGCGGGAGAGGCGAAAAGCAGCGCGACAAGGGAGGCGAGAAACGTGACGAGCGCCAATCTGAAAGATCCGCGTTCTGTCGCGCCCCCCTCTGTCCTGCCGGACATCTCCCCCACAAGGGGTGAGATTAGCCGTGTTGGCGCCGCGCCCCTTCCTGCAACGTGGGAGACTGGCGAAAGCCGTCGTGACATCTGATCTCCCCCCTCGTGGGGGAGATGTCCGGCAGGACAGAGGGGGGCGCGAAGGAATGCAGTCATCTCGGCAGCACCCTCCGCGCCAATTGCGTCAAAACGCCGTCCGCGAGCGCAAAGCCGCCGCCAACGTTCCCTCGTCGAGATAATCAAGCTCGCCGCCGACCGGCACACCATGCGCCAGTCTGGTCACCTTGACCTCGAAACCGGAGAGCTGGTCGGTCAGGTAATGCGCCGTCGTCTGGCCCTCGACCGTGGCGTTGACGGCGAGGATCACCTCTTTGACCTCACCGCCGGCGACGCGGTCGACCAGTGAGCGGATGTTGAGCTGTTCGGGGCCGATGCCATCGAGCGGCGACAGCGTGCCGCCGAGCACGTGGTAGCGCACGTTCATCGCCGCCGCCCGCTCCAGCGCCCAGAGGTCGGAGACATCCTCGACAACGATCAGCGTTGAGGCATCGCGGCGCGGATCGGTGCAGATCATGCAGGGATCGGAGGTATCGACATTGCCGCAGGTCGTGCAGATGCGCACCTTGTCGGCCGCCTCGCCCATGGCGGCGGCGAGCGGCGACAAAAGCTGCTCCTTCTTCTTGATCAGGTGCAGGGCGGCGCGCCTGGCCGAACGCGGCCCAAGCCCCGGCACCTTGGCCAGCAACTGGATCAGGCGTTCGATCTCGGGACCGGCGATTCGCTTGGACATCGCATTGATCTAGGATTTTTCCGCGCGCTTTGAAACATGCCGCATACGCAAACGACCCGCCATGCTGCCATGACGGGTCGTGAAATGCTGCGGGCCTTTAGTAGGCGGAGAGCGGCCGGGTCTGGTCTACGATCATCGCGCCGATGGCGTCGGTGTTCTCAGGTGTCGACTGGAAGCCCATCGACGCTTCCTGCGTCGCTGATGGCACCGAGGTGATGTAGCGGGCGTTCAGCGTGCCACCGAAGCGCGAGGCATCGGGTTCGGCCATTGGCTCCTGCATCGCCACTTCGGTCTGCTTGGCGGCGACGCGGGCGCCCTTCACGGGGGCTACGGCTGCCGTCACATAGGTCTGCTCGGCCGGGGCGGCGATTGCCTTGGCCGCGCGAGACGCTGTGGCCTGCTTGGCGGGGTCCGGACGGACGATCGTTTTCACCACCGGCTCGGCGTAAGCCACCTGCACCGGCGCTTCAGGCACAGGCGCGCGCGGCGTCGCCGAGGCGACCATGGTCGTGCCTTCATCCGGCAGCGGCTTCCAGTTGCGGCCGCGCTTCTCATAGAAGGCGTTGCCGCCGGCTACCATGGTGTAGTGCATGTTCTTGTAGGGGAACTTCAGGCCGGCGGTGTGGAAGTACATGGTGTTCTTCAGCTTGGCCTTACGCTCGCCCTTGAGCACGGCGTCGGCGGCTTCCTCGACATCGGGCATCGCCTTGGAATTCATCGGCCGCGTCATCACGCCGGGCGCGAACTGGCCCGGTTCGCCGACGACCTGGCAAATGGTGGTGCCATGATTACCGGAACGCAACCGGTTCATCACCACCGTGCCGACGGCGATCATGCCGTCACGGCTCGAGCGGTTGGACTCGAAAAACATCGCCCGCTCCAGGCATTCCTTTTCCTTCGGCGTGTTGCGGTAGGCGCGCGGCGAGAGGAAGCTGGGGGTTATGGCGTCGGTCAGGCTGGCGACCGACATGCCGTGAGAAGACGTGGTCTGGCTGCAACCCRCCAGGAACAGTGGGGAGAAGATGATGCCGAGCAACAGCGGCGTCTTCCATCGCGTAGCGATCAACAAAAGTGCCTCATTTTCCAGATGCCAACCCGTCCCAGGATGTGGCAAGAATGAGACTCTTAAAGGCAAAAAGATGGCTAAAGGATTAGCATTCGTGCAGCATAGGTAAAACTTTATAAATGCCCGGATATGTCCGCGTGAGCAAAGCCGGGGAAAGTCTTAACAATAGCCCCGGCAGCCGATTTCCGTTCATAATCAATTAACTGGTGGCAGCCGGCTCAGAACGGCAATTTCATTCCGGGCGGGATCGGCAAGCCTGCCGTCAGCGCCTTGGTCTTCTCCTGCATGATCTGCTCGACCTTATTTTTGGCGTCATTGTGGGCGGCCAGAAGCAGGTCTTCGAGGATCTCGACATCGTCCTCCTTAAACAGCGACGGATCGATCTTCAGCGACTTCATCTCGAACTTGCCGGTCAGCGTGACGTTGACCAGGCCGCCGCCGGCCTGCCCGCTTGCTTCAAGCGTGGCGATCTCGTCCTGCATGGCCTGGAACTTGGCCTGCATTTCCTTCGCCTTGCCCATCAGGCCGAGAAGATCTTTCATGGTCGGGTCCTTTGCGGATTCGTGCTGTGGTCAGGTTTCGTCGTCGTCGCCCGGTGGCTCGACCGGCACTTCGGCCTTGTCGGTATCGACTTCCGGCGCGTCGGGAATGCGCACGTCGATGATCTTGGCGCCGGGAAAGCGCGCTAGGATGGCGGCCACCGTCGGGTCGCTTTTCGCATCGGAGAAAGCGGTCTCGCGCTTGGTCGATTCCATCTCGGCCAGAGTCTGGCCGCCCTCTTCCTTCGATAGCGACACCAGCCAGTTGCGGCCGGTCCAGGCGCGCAGCTTGGCGGTCAGCTCATTGAGCAGCATCTTGGGCGCATCATCGGTCAAGCTGACGTCGATGCGGCCGGGCTCGATCCGCACCAGGCGCACACAGCGCTTGACCTGCACCTTGAACGCCATGTCGCGCTGCAGGTCGGCGAGGGCGACGATGTCGGCCAGAGACTTCACCGGGACGGCGGGCGTTTCGACAACCGGTTCCGGCGCCGGGACAAAGGCGGCCGGCAAAGGTTGCGGCTCGACCAGCCGCATGGTCTGAGCGCCGCTGCCACTGGGCGTCGGCATGCGCGACTGCGCCACGGCGCTGCCGCCGCCATTGCCTAGTGTCCCCGGGCCGGGGCTGGCCGGCGCGCCATTCGGACGTGGCGTGCCGCTCGAGACGGAAGCGCCGCTCTCCAGCGATTTCAGTGCCTCGTCCAGTGTCGGCAGGTCGGCGGCGTGCGCCAGCCGGATCAGCACCATTTCACCGGCGCTGACCGGGCGGTTGGACGATTGCACCTCGGGAATGCCTTTCAACAGCATCTGCCAGGTCCGCGACAGCACCTTGACCGACAGCGTGCTGGCGAAGTCGGCGCCGCGCCGGCGTTCGTCCTCGGACAGTGAGGCATCGTCGGCAGCCGTCGGCACGAAGCGCAGCCGGGTGACGAGGTGGTTGAACTCGGCAAGATCGGTGAGCACCGCGGCCGGATCAGCGCCGGTGTCATACTGGTTGCGGAATTCGGCCAGCGCCGCCGCCACATCGCCTTTCATCACATGTTCGAACAGGTCGACGATGCGGGCGCGGTCGGCGAGCCCCAGCATGGCGCGCACCGCTTCGGCGCTGACGGCGCCGCCGCCATGAGCGATCGCCTGATCAAGGATGGACAGCGAATCGCGGGCCGAACCTTCGGCAGCGCGCGCGATCATTGCCAGCGCATCGTCGTCGACCGAAATGCCTTCCTTGCCGGCAATCGAGGAGAGATGCGCGACCAGCGCGCCGGCATCGATGCGCCTGAGATCAAAGCGCTGGCAGCGCGACAGGACGGTGATCGGCACTTTGCGGATTTCGGTGGTGGCGAAGATGAATTTGACGTGCGGCGGCGGCTCTTCGAGCGTCTTCAACAGGCCGTTGAAGGCCTGGGTGGAGAGCATGTGCACTTCGTCGATGATGTAGACCTTGTAGCGCGCCGACACTGGGGCATAGCGCACGCGCTCGATGATATCCCTGATGTCGTCGATGCCGGTGTGCGATGCGGCGTCCATCTCGATGACGTCGACATGGCGGCCTTCCATGATCGCCTGGCAGTGCTCGCCCAAAACGGCGAGGTCAACGGACGGCTGGTCGGCTGTCGGCGTCTTGTAGTTGAGTGCCCGCGCCAGGATGCGCGCCGTGGTCGTCTTGCCGACACCGCGCACGCCGGTCAGCATCCAGGCCTGGGCGATGCGGCCGGTGGAAAAGGCGTTGGTCAGCGTGCGGACCATCGGCTCCTGGCCGATCAGTTCGGAGAAATTCGACGGACGGTATTTGCGCGCCAGAACGCGATAGGCGGCGGCCTTTTGCTTATCCAGGTTTTCTGGGCCCGAATTTCCGGCTTCGCTCATTCGCCCGTAAAGCTCCAAAAGGCCGCGTCCGAGGCTGGCCGATTCCTGCTAATAGTCTCGCCCGCGCTGCAATGCGTCGTCAATGTCGCGAGAGGGGCCGATGAGGTGGGAGGCTGGAACAATGACCCGTTCCGGGCTCGTTAGGGCTGCTTCCTTCCGGACCTGACCCGGTTGGCGAGTGGATCGTCCACCACCAACCTCCCGCGTTCCATATCGGCAATTGCGCGATGAAATGCAAGGGTGCATTGAGAATCGGGCGCCCTCAAGCTCCGCCGCGCAATGAATCGCTTGCAGCCCCCGTGCAGCCGCTCTAGCGTTCATAGGTTGGGAAATAATGCGAGAAACGCAAGGGAAACGCCAATGCTGCCGGGCCTCAAGGCCGGATTCACGCTCGACTCCAGGCTGGAGGCAGACAGCGAGCAGCTGATGTGGCTCGGCCTGTGCGAACTCAGGGTGATGAACGACCGCCGCTGGCCATGGCTGGTCCTGGTGCCGCAGCGGCCCGGCATCGAGGAAATCCACGATATGACGCCGCTCGACCAGGCGATGCTGACCTTCGAGACCAATATGGTGGCGCAGGCGCTGAAAAGAACCACCGGCTGCACCAAGATCAACACCGGCGCGCTCGGCAACATCGTGCGGCAATTGCATGTCCATGTCATTGCCCGCTCCGAAGGCGATCCGGGCTGGCCGGGTCCGGTATGGGGGCACGGCATGCGCGAGCCTTATCAACGTTCCGACATCCGCCGGTTTGCGCAACAGATAAAGGCGGCGCTATAAACTGCGCCCGTGTCCATCCCTGAACCTTCGAGCTTCCATGACCTTTCGCCTGTTTGACGCGCCCTTGCGCGAACCGAGCCACTTCGTCGGTTTCGCCGGCAACACGATCGATCGGCAATCCGAGAACCGCGCCGACGATTCCGTCGAAAGGGCGCTCGCCGATCCCAGAGCACGGCTTTTGCCGATGCATGGCGGGCGGCTGTATCTGAAATTCAACGACGGCAATTTCGACCCGTGGTTCGATGTCGCCGGCAGCGAGCTACTGCGACCGTCCTTCGCGCATGGCGTCCTGCTTGGTTTTGCCGAGAGCGGCCCGGTGCTGGCCGTACCGGTCGGCCTCGATCCCGAACAGTTGCCGGAGACCATCAAGGCCATCGACTATCGCTCGGTCTATATGCAGGGGCTGATCGACGAGGCTTCCGCCGGCGCGCTGGCGCAAGGTGCGGCGCTGCTTGCCTGGCATGCCAGCCATCGTTTCTGCAGCAAATGCGGCCATGAATCGCAAATGCGTGCCGGCGGCTACAAGCGGCACTGCCCTAACTGTGGCACCGAGCATTTTCCGCGCACCGATCCGGTGGCGATCATGCTGACGGTGACACGCGAAAAATGCCTGCTCGGCCGCGGCCGGCATTTCGGCCCCGGCATGTATTCGGCACTTGCCGGCTTCATCGAGCCGGGCGAAACGATCGAGGCCGCGGTGCGCCGCGAGACGCTGGAGGAAGCCGGCATCAGGCTCGGCCGCGTCGTCTACCATGCCAGCCAGCCCTGGCCGTTTCCCTATTCGCTGATGATCGGCTGTTTCGGCGAGCCGCTCAACGAGAACATCCAGGCCGACCTCAACGAGCTGGAAGATTGCCGCTGGTTTTTCCGCGACGAGGTCCGCTCTATGCTGGAGCGGACGCACAAGGACAATCTGGTGACGCCGCCGAAAGGCGCCATCGCGCACCACCTGATCCGCGCCTGGGTCGATAGCGAGTAAGTAGGGATAACGGGAGCAAGAAATGATCCGTCACACCGTGATATTCACCCTCAAGCACCCGCAATACTCGCTGGAGGAAAAGCGGTTTCTCTCGGACGCCAAGCGCATCCTCAGCGCGATCAAGGGCGTCACCCAGTTCGAGCCGTTGCGGCAGGTCAGCCCGAAGAACGACTATCACTTCGGCTTCTCGATGGAGTTCGCTGATCAGGCTGCCTACACCAGATACAATGAGCATCCCGACCACATCGCCTTCGTGCGCGACCGCTGGGTGCCGGAAGTCGAGAGATTTCTCGAGATCGACTACGTGCCGCTGACCCTTCTGGTTTAAGGCTTAGTCCGCGACCTTCCACTGCTCGCGCGACTCGCTGGCGGGATAGACGCCCAGAATACGCACTTCGCGCGAGAAGAAGCGCAGCTCGTCTAGCGCTAGCTTGACCAGCGGATCGTCGGGATGGCCCTCGATATCGGCGTAAAACAGCGTCGCCGTGAAGGCGCCGAGCTGGTAGCTCTCCAGCTTGGTCATGTTGATGCCGTTGGTGGCGAAGCCGGCCATCGCCTTGTAGAGCGCGGCCGGCTGTGCCGCTGGGCTGTGGATAGCACTGGGAGCCTTCCGCCGAGAGCATCCCCGCAACCATCCCCTGAGCCTCTCGGATATTTGATAGGAGGTTCGAAATCATTGAGCCGCAGGCATGATAGAAATGCACCGTGTCTTGCTGGAGCAAAAGCGGAGCCCGCCATGCCTTTACTGCTTATCTTGCCTCCAATTTACATGAGCGTTAACTTCAATCAACCATCGCACCATAACATCGACTACACATACGACAGCAGATTCAATACCTGCATCGAGAGCCAGCCGGAATCCTATTGTGAATGTGTATTCGACACCTCAAAAATGCTTGAGGACAACGACAAGATACTAGATATATTCATAAATTCTAAAAATGAGAAATTAGTATTCAAGATGTTTGATGATCTTATATCAGGTGACGAATATGACTATCACGTTTTCCGATCAAGAAAAGATAAATCAGAATTTGTTAGGGGAAAGATGGAGCTTTTTCTGGCCGAAGTTAAGCGAAGGTGCGGCTCTTAAGGCTCAACATCACCGGCATTTCTCATGAGAGACGACCGTATCTGGATACCTATTTAGTCGGCGACCTTCCACTGCTCGCGCGACTCGCTGGCGGGATAGACGCCCAGAATGCGCACTTCGCGTGAGAAGAAGCGCAGCTCGTCCAGCGCCAGCTTGACCAGCGGATCGTCGGGATGGCCCTCGATATCGGCGTAAAACAGTGTCGCCGTGAAAGCGCCCAGCTGGTAGCTCTCCAGCTTGGTCATGTTGATGCCGTTGGTGGCGAAGCCGCCCATCGCCTTGTAGAGCGCGGCCGGCACGTTGCGGACGCGGAACATGAAGGTCGTCATCATCTTGGTGTCGGCCGAAGGCCGTTCGGCCAATCGCTTGTCCTTGGTCAGGACGACGAAGCGGGTGACGTTCGAGTCGGTGTCCTCGACATTCCTCTCGATGATGTCGAGCCCATAGAGTTCGGCGGCGAGAGCCGGCGCGAGCGAGGCCATGGTGCGGTCCTTGAGCTCCGACACCAGCTTGGCCGACCCCGCCGTGTCGCCGGCAATCACCGGCTTCCAGCCATTCTTGCGGATGTATTTGCGACACTGCCCCAGCGCATGGATGTGGCTGTGCACGGTCTTGATCTCTTCGCGCTTGACGCCCGGCAGCACCATCAGCTGGAAGTGGATCGGCAGGAAATATTCGCCGACGATGTGCAGTTTCGATTCCGGCAGCAGATGATGGATGTCGGCGACGCGCCCGGCGATGGTGTTTTCGATCGGGATCATGGCGAGGTCGGCCTTGTTGGTCTCGACCGCGTTGAAGGCATCCTCGAAGGTCGGGCACGGCAACGGAACCATGTCAGGGAACATGTTGCGGCTGGCGGTGTCGGAATTGGCGCCGGGCTCGCCCTGGAAGGATATTCTGTTGGTCTTTTCAGGCATGCCGATATCTCAGGTTGAAAGGATGGTTCTGGCGCGTTCGAGGTCTTCCGGCGTGTCGACGCCAAGCGGCAGCGACTGCACGATCTCGGCGTCGATGCGCATGCCGGCCTCCAGCGCCCGCAACTGCTCCAGCCGCTCGCGCCGCTCCAGTGGCGACGGCTTCAGCGCGACGAAGCGCTCGAGCGCCGAACGACGATAGGCGTAGAGACCGACATGGTGATAGAGCGGCCCCTCGCCCCAGGGTGCGGTGGCGCGGGTGAAATAGAGCGCCTTGAGCCGCGTCGCCGACAGCGGCGAACCGACGATCTTGACGACATTGGGATTGGTCTTTTCCTCGTCGCGGACGATCTCGACGCCAAGCGTGGCGATGTCGACCGCGGCGTCCTCGAACGGCCGCAGCGCAGCGCCGATGATTTCGGGATCGATGGTCGGCAGGTCGCCCTGCACATTGACGATGGTTTCGACCTTATGGCCGGGGTCGAGCGCGGTCAGCGCCTCGAAAATGCGATCGGAGCCGGATTCATGGTCGATGCGCGTCATCACCGCCTCGAAACCGTGCGCGCGCACCGCGTCGGCCACGCTTTGCGTGTCGGTTGCCACCACCACCCGGCCAAGCCCGGCCTCGGCGGCGCGGCGGGCGACATGCACGATCATCGGGGCCCCAGCTATATCGGCCAGCGGCTTGCCCGGCAGGCGGGTCGAGGCCATGCGGGCCGGGATCAGGATGAGCGTGGACATCGGGGCTGCTGGCGTTTGAAAAGACGATGGGAAAAGTGGCAAAAGGTCTCACTGGAAGCGCCCTTATAGGTGTTGCAACGCTGGAGCAAAAGACCTAGTTTCCGCCCGATTTGACCGGCTCGACGGGGTGGGTCACGATACCGACGGACGGAGTGGACGATCGGTCCGCCGGAAAAGGGAGCAAGGGGCGTATGGATTCCAACGAAGTCAACAAGCTGCTCGCCGGATTGCTCGGAACCTGTTTCGTCGTTTTCTCGGTCGGGCTGGTGTCTGACGCGCTGTTCGCCTCGCCCGCTCCGGAAAAGCCCGGCTACGCCATTGAGGCGACCGAGCCGGCCGAAGGTGGCGGCGCCGGACCTGCCGTAGAGGCCAAACCGATTGCCGATCTGCTGGCCACCGCCAATGTCGAGCAGGGTGCGGCTGTGTTCAAGAAATGCCAGGCCTGCCATTCCGGCGAAAAGGGCGGCCCGAACAAGGTCGGCCCGGATCTCTGGGACCTGATCGACCGACCGGTCGCCGAGCATGAGGGCTTCGCCTATTCGGCCGGCATGAAGGAATTCTCCAAGGGCGGCGCTGAAAAGTGGACCTATGACAACCTCAACCACTTCATCACCTCGCCGAAGAAGTTCGTGAAGGGCACGGCGATGGGCTTTGCCGGCCTGCCGAAGGACGAGGACCGCGCCAACGTCATCGCCTATCTGCGCACGCTGTCGGACAGCCCGAAGCCGCTGCCGACCCCAGGTGCCGCCGCCGACGCGAGCGCGCCAGCCAAGCCTGCCGAGGGTGCCGCTCCGGCAAAGCCGGCTGAAGGTGCTGCGCCAGCTCCGGCAGCGCCCGCGAAATAACCGATTTGTCATCTCGACGATCTCAAAAAAGCCGGGTTCAGCCCGGCTTTTTCTTTAGGAAAACCGCATATGCGGCGACAAAGCCGGCGCATGGCGGTTTTCACCGGCGTCAAATCATCTAGGATTGCCGGGCATCGCGAAGAGGAGAACGCATGACGGTTGGCCGTACGCTTCTGAGGTCCTTTTTTGTTGTGGCCGCCCTCGCAGGCGGTCTGCAGGCAGCCTTCCCGGATGAATGGCACACCACCTCCTCGCTGATCGGTCCCTCCAAATATGGCGAAAATTTCCAACGTTACGACTATGTGAACCCGGACGCGCCCAAGGGCGGGACCTACAATTCGGTCGTTTCCGGCACGTTCGACAGCTTCAATCCCTACATCGTGCAGGGCTCGCCGGCGGCCGGCCTGTTGCCGTTCGGCGGCGGCTTTCTCTACGATACGCTGATGGACCAGGCGACGGATGAAGGCAGCGTCAGTCACCCTCTCGTCGCCGATGCCTATAAATACCCCGCCGATTACTCGTCCGCGACCTACCGGCTGGACCCGCGCGCGAAATGGCATGATGGCCAGCCGATCACGGTCGACGACGTGATCTGGTCGTTCCAGGTGCTGAAGGCCAACAGCCCGTTGTACAGCCGCTATTTCGAAAACGTTACCGACGCGATCGCGGTTTCGGACCGCGAGGTCGAGTTTCATTTTGACCAGAAAGGCAATCGCGAGCTGCCCAAAATCCTTGGCGACCTTGTCGTTTTGCCCAAGCATTGGTGGGAAGGCACCGACGCCAGCGGCAAGAAGCGCGATATCACCAAGGGGACGCTGGAGCCGCCACTGGGTTCGGCCGCTTACAAGATCGCCAGCTTCAAGGCCGGTTCGGAGATCGTCTGGCAACGTGTGCCGGACTATTGGGCGGCCAAGCTGCCGGTGAAGATCGGCCGCGAGAATTTCGACATCCAGCATTTCACCTACATTCTTGACGACAACGCGTCCTGGGAGGCGTTCAAGAAGGGTGGTCTCGACGACATCAAGCCGGAAAACAGCTCGAAGCGCTGGGCGACGTTTTACGATTTCGCGGCGCTCAAGGCCGGCGATGTGATCAAGCAGGAGTTCAAGACCACCTCGCCCGAGCCCATGCAGGCTTTCATGCTCAACCAGAGGCGCCCGCTTTTTGCCGATCGTCTGGTCAGGGCCGCGCTCACCTACCCCTTCGATTTCGAGTCGATGAACCGCACGCTGTTCTTCGGCTTCAACAGCCGCACCCACAGCTATTTCCAAAGCACGGAATTGGCCTCGAGCGGCCTGCCGCAAGGCAAGGAACTGGAAATCCTGGAAAAGTACCGCGACAAGCTGCCGCCCGAACTGTTCACCCAGGAATTCAAGCTGCCGGTTTACGATTCGCCGCAGGCCGAGCGGAAATATCTGAAGCAGGCAGTCGACCTGTTCGCCCAGGCCGGCTGGGTGATCAAGGGCGGCAAGATGGTCAACGCCAAGACTGGCGAGCCATTCAAGTTTGAAATCCTAGGCTCGGGTGAAACCGACCAGGTCATCTCCAGCCCCTGGATCGCCAATCTGCGCAAGATCGGCGTCGATGCGACATTGCGCATCGTCGACCCGAGCCAATACACGAACCGCATCCGAGATTTCGATTACGACGTCATCACGGGGCAGCTTCAGCAGTCGGAATCGCCCGGCAACGAGCAGCGCGACTTCTGGAGTTCGAAGGCCGCCGATACGCCGGGATCGCGCAATTATTCTGGCATCAAGAACCCGGTCGTCGATGCCCTTGTCGACCGCATCATTTTTGCCACGGACCGCGATGACCTCGTCGCCACAACCCATGCGCTCGATCGTGTGTTGCTGTGGAACTACTATGTCGTGCCGCAATACTACCGTGCTGTGGTGTGGCTCGCTTACTGGAACAAATTCGGTATCCCGGAAAAGCAGCCCGGCTACCGTGGCGCCGATATCGATTCCTGGTGGATCGACGCCGAGAAGGAAAAGGCGCTCGCCGCCAAATACAAGGGCAGCAATTGATGGCGGGGCTTCCTCGCCGCGACTTCCTGGCGCTCAGTGCCGCGGCGACCGCCGCAACGCTGCTGCCGGGCAAGGCTTTCGCTGCCAGCCCGACCGGCGCAAAACTGCACGGCCTGTCGGCGTTCGGCGACCTCAAGTACAAGCCGGATTTCAGCCATTTCGACTACGTCAATGTCGATGCGCCGCAAGGCGGCACCTTCAATTTCCTGCCACGCACCTGGGGCTGGAACCAGGCGCCGACGACCTTCAATACGCTGAACTGCTTCGTGGCCAAAGGCGACTCGCCGCAGCGCCTGGAGATGTGCTTTGACACGCTGATGGTGCGGGCGCTCGACGAGCCTGACGCGATCTATGGGCTGATCGCCGATGGCGTGACGATCTCCGACGACCGCAACGCCTTCACCTTCTCACTTCGCCCGCAAGCCCGCTTCCATGACGGCACGCCGCTGACGGCCGAGGACGCCGCCTTCACGTTCAAACTGCTCAAGGACAAAGGGCACCCGGACTTTGCCCTGACACTGAAGCATCTGGATGACGCGGTCGCTGTCGACGCGCACACGCTCATCCTGAAATTCTCCGGCAAGCAGACAAGCCGCACCATTCTCAACGCCGCCGGCTTCCCGATCCTGTCGAAGGCTTTCTACTCGGCCAACCCGTTCGATTCCTCGCAAATGAACCCACCACTGGGCTCAGGGGCCTACAAAGTCGGCCGCTGGTCAGCGGGCGCATGGATCGAATATGACCGGGTGGCCGACTATTGGGGCAATGACCTGCCGGTCAATCGCGGTCAGAACAATTTTGCCCGCATCCGCGTCGAATTCTACCAGGCGCGCAGTGCATCTTTCGAAGCGTTCAAGAAGGGCGAGATTCTCTACAAGGAGGAATCCGTCTCGCGCATCTGGGCGACGGGTTACGACTTCCCCGCCTTCGCCGCCGGCAAGGTGGTGAAGAACGAATTCCCCGCCGAAACCATGCCGTCGATGCAAGCCACCGCCGTCAACCAGCGGCGCGAGCAGTTCCGCGATCCGCGCGTGCGCCAGGCTATCGGGCTCTGTTTCGATTTCGAATGGACGCGGCGCAATTTCTTCTACGGTTCCTACGAGCGCTCGCAATCCTGCTTCGAGCAGTCCGACTTTCGGGCAAAGGGCCCGCCGTCGCCAGGTGAATTGGCGCTTTTGGAGCCACTGCGCGACCAGATTCCAGCCGAGGCTTTCGGCGAAGCGGTGATGCAGGACGTATCGAACGGCTCGGGCCGTGATCGAAAACTGCTTGGCAAGGCTGCCAAGCTTTTGGCTGATGCCGGCTGGAAACGCTCCGGCAACTTCGTCGTGAACGACAAGGGCGCCAGGTTGTCGGCGGAGTTCCTGGTCGACGACGAGGTCTTCGAACAGGTCTACTCCCCCTGGATCGAGAACATGAAGGCGGTCGGCATCGATGCCTCGATACGGCTGGTTGATGCGGCGCAGTATCAGCTGCGGCAGAATTCGTTCGACTACGATCTCGTTTCAGCCGCCTTCATTTTCGGCGCCACGCCAACCTTTGACGATCTGGAGGTCTTCTTTCACTCACGGACCGCGAAGGTTACGGGTTCCCGCAACCTTCCGGGAACCTCCAGCCCGGCCATCGACGCGCTGATCGACGCAGCGGGCGCCGCGCAAGATCGCGAAAGCCTGACAATTGCCATGCGCGCGCTCGACCGGGTCTTGCGCGCCCGGCGCGATTGGATTCCAAGTTGGTTCCTGGCGAATCACCGTAGCGCCTACTGGGACATGTTCGGCTTTCCCGAGCACAAACCCGATTTCGGCTTTCCGGTCGAATCGCTGTGGTGGGTCGACAAGGGCAAGGCGGCGAAAATTGGCAAGGGCTGAGATGATCGTTCGCGCAGGATTGGCGGCCTGATGGGCGCTTATATACTGCGGCGCATCCTTTTGATGATACCGACCCTGTTCGGCATCATGGCGGTATCGTTCGCCGTTATCCAGTTTGCACCCGGTGGCCCTGTCGAACGGGTTATCGCCAGCCTTACCAACCAGGGCGGAGGCGATCGCCTCGGCGGTGGCGGCGGCGATGCCGGCGGCGGCGGCGGTAATTTCGATGTCGCAGGCGATGTCGGCTCGAAGTACCGAGGCGCGCAGGGGCTCGATCCCGAATTCATCAAGAAGCTGGAAAAGCAGTTCGGCTTCGACAAGCCGCCACTCGAACGTTTCGGCATGATGCTGTGGAACTATGCGCGCTTCGATTTCGGCGACAGCTATTTCCGCGACATCTCGGTGCTCGACCTGATCCTGGAGAAAATGCCGGTATCGATCTCGCTCGGGCTGTGGATCACACTTCTGTCCTACCTGATCTCGATCCCGCTCGGCATTCGCAAGGCGGTCAAGGACGGCTCCGCCTTCGACGTCTGGACCAGCGGCGTCATCATCGTCGGCTACGCCATACCGGCGTTCCTGTTCGGCATAATGCTGATGGTGCTTTTCGCCGGCGGCTCGTTCTGGGACTGGTTTCCGCTGCGCGGCATCGTTTCGGACAATTGGGACCAGCTCTCGTGGCCGGATAAAATCGTCGACTATTTCTGGCATATGACCTTGCCGCTGACGGCGCTGGTGCTATCGGCCTTTGCCACGACCACGTTGCTGACCAAGAACTCCTTCCTGGAAGAAATCCGCAAACAGTATGTGGTGACGGCGCGTGCCAAGGGCCTGTCGGAGCGGCGGGTGCTCTATGGCCATGTCTTCCGCAACGCCATGCTCATCGTCATTGCCGGCTTTCCCGCGGCCTTCATCTCCGCCTTCTTCACCGGCTCGCTCCTGATCGAGAACATCTTCTCGCTCGACGGTCTTGGCCTGCTGGGTTTCAAATCCGTGCTTGACCGCGATTATCCGGTGGTGTTCGCCACGCTCTACATTTTCTCGCTGCTCGGCCTGTTCGTTAACCTGCTGTCCGACCTCATCTACACATGGGTCGATCCGCGCATCGATTTCGAGCGGAGAGACGTCTGATGACGCAGGCCGCAGCCGAGATGATCCCCCCGAGGATCGCCCGCCCCCGGCTCTCGCCGCTCAACCTGCGGCGCTGGCAGAACTTCAAGGCGAACAAGCGCGGCTACTGGTCGCTGTGGATATTTCTCACCCTGTTCGTGCTGTCGCTGTTTTCCGAATTGATCGCCAACGACAAACCGATCGTCGCCTACTACAAGGGCGAGATCCTGTTCCCGGTGGCAGTCGCCTATCCCGAGGAAAAGTTCGGCGGGTTTTACGCTGTCACCGATTATCGCGATCCGGTCATCCGCGACGAGATCAACGCCAATGGCTGGATGATCTGGCCGCCGGTCCGCTATTCCTACCGCACCGTCAACAATGCGATCCCCGACGCCGCTCCGGCAAAACCGTCATGGGAATACGACGCGCAGAAGCGATGCAGCCAGTATCCGCAGGGCGCTGCCGATCCTGACTGCATCGTCGGCAACTGGAACTGGCTGGGCACCGACGACCAGGCGCGCGACGTTCTGGCGCGCATCATTTACGGGTTCAGGATTTCGGTGCTGTTCGGGCTGATCCTGACCGCGGGCTCTTCGGTGATCGGCGTCGCGGCCGGCGCGCTGCAAGGCTATTTCGGCGGCTGGACCGACCTTTTGTTTCAGCGTTTCATTGAAATCTGGTCGGCAATCCCCGTGCTCTACCTGCTGCTGATCGTATCCGCCATCCTGCCGCCGGGCTTCTTCATCCTGCTTGGGCTGATGCTGCTGTTCTCCTGGACGTCGCTGGTCAGCGTGGTGCGGGCCGAATTCCTCCGCGCCCGCAACTTCGAATATGTCAACGCGGCTCGCGCGCTTGGCGTGTCCAACCGCACCATCATGCTGCGCCATCTTCTGCCCAACGCCATGGTGGCAACGCTGACCTTTATGCCTTTCCTGGTTAGCGCCTCGATCTCGACGCTGACCTCGCTGGATTATCTCGGCTTCGGCCTGCCCCCCGGCACGGCGTCGCTCGGCGAACTGCTCAAGCAGGCGCAAAGCAATCTCAACGCCCCCTGGCTCGGCATATCGGGCTTCGTCGTCATCTCGCTGATGCTGTCGTTGCTGGTCTTCATCGGCGAAGCGACGCGCGATGCGTTCGATCCGCGCAAGGCATTCCGATGAGCGAGGCCCTGCTCTCTGTCCGCGATCTCAGCGTCGCCTTCACGCAGGGCGGCAATCAGTCGATTGCCGTCGACCACATCTCCTTCGATCTCGCCAAGGGCGAGACCGTGGCACTGGTCGGCGAATCCGGCTCGGGCAAATCGGTCTCGGCGCTGTCGGTGCTGAAGCTGTTGCCCTATCCGACGGCCAGCCATCCCTCGGGCAAGATTCTGTTCCAGGGCGCTGACCTTTTGGCGATGAACGAAAAGCAGCTGCGCAGCGTGCGCGGCAACAAGATCACCATGATCTTCCAGGAGCCGATGACCTCGCTCAATCCGCTGCACACGATCGAGCAGCAGATCGTCGAGATCCTGGCGCTGCATCAGGGCATGGGCGACCGCCAGGCCAAGGCGCGAACGCTGGCGCTACTCAAGGAGGTCGGCATACGCGAGCCGGAAAAGCGCCTCGACGCTTACCCGCACCAGCTGTCGGGGGGCCAGCGCCAGCGCGTCATGATCGCCATGGCGCTGGCCAACGAACCCGAGCTGTTGATCGCCGACGAACCGACGACGGCGCTCGACGTCACCGTGCAGGCGCAGATCCTCGAATTGCTGGCGGGGCTGAAGAGCCGCAAGGGCATGTCGATGCTGTTCATCACTCATGATCTCGGCATCGTCCGCAAGATCGCCGACCGCGTCTGCGTGATGACCAAGGGCAAGATCGTCGAGACCGGGCCGACGAAGGAGATCTTCGCCAACCCGCAGCATGCCTATACCAAACACCTTCTGGCGGCCGAGCCGAAAGGCAAGCCGCCGGCCGCCAACGATGCAGCCAAGCCGGTGATGACCGGCAAGGACATAAAAGTCTGGTTCCCGATCAAGAAGGGTTTTTTCCGCACCACCGTCGACAATGTGAAGGCGGTGGACGGCATCGACGTCACCGTACGCGCCGGCCAGACGCTTGGCGTGGTCGGCGAATCCGGCTCCGGCAAGACGACGCTCGGCCTGGCGCTGGCGCGGATGATCTCGTCGACCGGCACCATCCAGTTCAACGGCAGCGATATCAACCAGTTGTCCTTCAACGCCATGCGACCGCTGCGGCGCGAGTTGCAGATTGTGTTCCAGGACCCGTTCGGCTCGCTCAGCCCGCGCATGTCGGTGTCGGAGATCATCGAGGAAGGGCTGAAAATCCACGAGCCGAAGTTGTCGCCCGACCAACGCGACGACAAGGTCGTTGCCGTGTTGAAGGAGGTCGGGCTCGATCCGGCCACCCGCAATCGCTATCCGCATGAATTCTCCGGCGGCCAGCGCCAGCGCGTTGCCATTGCGCGCGCCATGGTGCTCAATCCGCGCTTCGTCATGCTGGACGAGCCGACCTCGGCGCTCGACATGAGCGTGCAGGCGCAAGTGGTCGACCTCCTGCGCAACTTGCAAGCCAAACATGACCTCGCCTATCTGTTCATCAGCCATGATCTGAAAGTCATCCGCGCCCTTGCCAACGACGTCATCGTCATGCGCAATGGCAGGATCGTCGAAGCCGGCCCGTCCGAACAGATTTTCGAGCGGCCGCAGACCGACTATACCAAGGCGCTGATCTCGGCCGCGTTCAGGATCGAGACGGCGCCGGTGGGCATCGTCAGCGAATAACAGGGAATACAATCCGCAAAATGGAAAAAGGCAAAATCCTGCTTGCCGTCACCGGCTTTCATCCGCAGCGCTGGCGCGAGCTACTGTCGGCGGAGCGCGAGGTGGTGCTGGAGCCGGACGGCGCCTCTGACCCGTCGATCACCTATGCGGTGGTCTGGAAGCAGAAGCCGAACTTGCTCAAGTCGCTGCCCAATCTGCGCGCCATCTTTTCGATCGGCGCCGGCGTCGACCACATCTTCGCCGATCCCGGCCTGCCCGACGTGCCGATCGTCAGGGTGGTCGCCGACAACCTCACCCAGTACATGACCGAGTATGTCGTCTGGCGGGTGCTCGACCATCACCGCCAGGGCATGCTCTACCGCGCGCAGCAGCCGAAGAAGACCTGGCACGAACCGCCGCAGCGGCCGGCCGGCGACATTTCGGTCGGCATTATGGGGCTCGGCAATCTCGGCCGCGCTGCCGCATCGGTGCTGTTGTCGCTCGGTTTTGCCGTCAATGGCTGGTCGCGCAACGACCGGCCGATGAAAGGCGTTTCGACCTATGCCGGCGAGGCCGGGCTGATCCCCTTCCTCAACGCCACCGACATACTGGTGGTGCTGTTGCCGCTGACGCCGGACACGCAAGGCATCATCAACCACGGCGTGTTGAAGGAATTGCGCAAGCGCAACGGCCTCGGCGGCTCGGTGCTGATCAATGCCGGGCGCGGCCGGCTGCAGAAGGACGCCGACATTTTGCGCGCGCTGGACGACGGCACGCTGAAGGAGGCAAGTCTCGACGTGTTCGAGGTCGAGCCGCTGCCGAAGACCAGTCCGCTCTGGGGTCATCCGAAAGTGTTCGTGACGCCGCATGCGGCAGCAACCTCGGACCCCGTCCACCTGGCCCCGATCATGCTGCGCCAGATGGACGCCTTCGAGCGCGGCGAGAAGCTCGACAATCTCGTGGATCGCAAGGCCGGTTACTGAGGAAGTCCAGGTTCAGCTCGGCAGCGCGAACTTCTTCTGCTTGTTGGGCTTGCCGCAGTCGCGCCGTTCTATCGAGCGATTCATGGCGTCGATCTTGCCGCTTGCCAGGTCGGTGTCGCGCTTGGCTTTCGAGCGTACATCCGGCGTGAACGGGCCGAAGCCCATCGCCGGATTGGAGAAGCTCGGCTTGGCGTCCGTCGACAGATGATATTGCTGCGCCAGCCCGTTGCGCTGCGCCAGCAACTGGTCGCAAGGCACGCCGTCATAGAGCAGCGACGACTGGATGTTTTCGTCCTGCCGTTCGGACATCGAACTGCCCATGCAGCCGGTCATCGCCAGGCAAGACGCCAAGACCATCATGTTCCAGCGCATCTGTTCCTCCTTAATGGCAAGCCGAGCGGACCTTTTCTCGGCAAATATCCTATCTGATGCCGCGCCGGACGAAAAAATCCTATTCACATTTTCGAACAGGACGAGACATCAGCCGGACGACAACGTCGCCAGCACGGCCAGCCCATCGACCGGCTGGCGGCGATCCCAGCGGATGACCGTGGGCTGCACGGACAACACCGACAGGCCGCCGGCGGCAAGCACCCGCTCGACATAGGCTTGAGAATGGGCGTAGCGGCGCGATGGCCGCAGCGCAAACCCGGCTACACCTGCCGCCTCGCCTTCAGCCGGTGTTTCGACGGAAAAGGCAAACAGGCCGTTGCCGGCCAGAATGCCGGCGATTGTCTTCACCACACAATCGAGTGCGCCGACATAGATGAACACATCGGCCGCCACCACCAGATCGGCTTTCGGTCCGCCATAGGCAAAATGCTGCAGATCGGCCTTGGCGAGCAGGTCGTAGACACCTTTGGCTCGCGCCTTTTTCAGCATGGCGGCGGAGATGTCATAGCCCTCGAGCCGGTCGGCCAGCGGCCGCAACCTCTCGCCCATCAGGCCGGTGCCGCACCCGAGGTCGAGCGCCAGTGAAAAGCGGCCTAGCCTTGCGGCGCGAATGGCAAGATCGAGAAACTCCGGCAGCCGGTAGCCGAGTTTATCAACCAGAGAGTCCTCGAAAGTTTCGGCATAATGGTCGAACAGCGTTTCGACGAAAGCGCTGGGTGGCGCCGCGGCGACCGGCGCCTTGCCGATCAGCTGCAGCTTCAGTGCTGCGCCCAGGCGATCCGCCGGGTCGAGCTTCAGCGCCATCGCCCAGGCCTGCGCCGCCAGGTCGAGCTGCTCCCTTGTCTCCTGCATCTCGCCGAGGCGGAACCAGCCCGCCGCCCATTGCGGCGCCAGCTCCAGCGCGCCGAGCAGCAATTCCGCAGCCGCCGCAGGGTCGCCCGAGCCGAAAAGCATTTCGGCGTAATCAGCACGGCGATCGGCGGTCAGGTCGCCGGACGAGGTTTTCAGCGTTTGCATGGCGATGGGTCCGCCGGCTGATGCGGCCGGTGGCTGGCTGTAGGACGAGTCAGCAGTCTCTTGCAACAGGCTTCCCGCGCCGGATTTTGTGCCTATCTTGGAACCATGCGCGCCAGCGACCTGCTCCACTCCCGGCCGGAAGGCCTTTATTGCCCGCCGGGCGATTTCTTCATCGACCCGGTGCGGCCGGTCAACCGGGCGCTGATCACGCACGGCCATTCCGACCATGCCCGCTCCGGCCATCGCTCGGTGCTGGCCACGCAACAGACGCTCGACATTATGGGGCTACGCTATGGCGAGGATTTTGCCGGAACAACGCAGGCCGCGACGCTCGGCGAAGCGATGGCGCTGAACGACGTCACCGTCACCTTCCATCCGGCCGGTCATGTTCTGGGCTCGGCGCAGATCGCGGTCGAGCACAAGGGCAGGCGCATCGTCGCCTCCGGCGACTACAAGCGCCGCAGGGATGCGACCTGCGCACCGTTTGAGCCGGTGAAATGCGACGTGTTCATCACCGAAGCGACCTTCGGCCTGCCGGTGTTTCGCCATCCGCCCGATACGGAAGAGATCGCCCGGCTGCTGAAATCGGCGGCGCAGTTTCCCGAGCGGTCGCATCTGGTCGGCGCCTATGCGCTGGGCAAGGCGCAGCGGGTGATGCGGCTGCTGCGCGATGGCGGCTATGACAGGCCGATCTATATCCACGGCGCGCTGGCAAAACTCAGCGAGTATTATCAGAGCCAGGGCATCGACCTCGGCACGCTGGAGCCGGCAACGGTGGACAGCGGCGGCAAGCAGGATTTTGCGGGCGCCATCGTCGTCGGCCCGCCATCGGCCTTTGCCGACCGCTGGGCGCGGCGCTTTCCCGACCCGATCTCGTGCTTTGCGTCAGGCTGGATGCGCATCCGCCAGCGCGCCAAGCAAGGCGGCGTCGAACTGCCGCTGATCATTTCCGACCATGCCGACTGGGACGAACTGACCGCCACCATCAAGGAGACCGGCGCCGGTGAAATCTGGGTGACGCATGGCCGCGAGGAAGCGCTGGTGCGCTGGTGCGAACTGGAAGGCATCGCCGCGCGGCCGCTGCATCTGGTGGGGTACGAGGACGAGGGCGATTGAGGTGAACCGTTTCGCCGAACTCCTCGACCGGCTGGTGCTGACGCCGTCGCGCAATGGCAAGCTGACGCTGCTTGTCGATTATTTCCGCAGCGTCGAGGACCCCGATCGCGGCCTGGCGCTGGCTGCAATCACCGGCGATCTCAACATCGCGGCAGTCAAGCCGGCCATGCTGCGCACGCTGGTCACCGAGCGCATGGACCCGGTGCTGTTCGGCTATTCCTACGACTATGTCGGCGACCTCGCCGAAACGGTCTCGCTGGTCTGGCCGCAAACGCCGGGGCATATCCCCAACCGGGAGCCGACGCTTGGCGATGTCGTGGCGAAGTTGCAGGCGGCGAGCCGTTCCGACGGCCCCAAGGTGCTGTCCGGCCTGCTCGACAGCGCCGGTATTTCGGCGCGCTTCGCCATCATCAAGCTGGTCACCGGCGGCTTGCGCATCGGCGTTTCGGCGCGGTTGGCCAAACAGGCGCTGGCCGATTTCGGCAAGGTCGATGTCGCCGAGATCGAGGAGCTGTGGCACGGGCTGACACCGCCTTACGTCTCGCTGTTCGCCTGGCTGGAAGGCAAGGCCGAAAAACCGCAGCGGACCGCACTTGCCTTGTTCAGTCCAGTGATGCTGTCGAACCCGGTCGGTGACGGCGACCTCGAAAAGCTCGATCCGGCCGACTATGCGGCCGAGTGGAAATGGGACGGCATCCGCGTCCAGGCGGTGTGCGAGGGCGGCGTGCGCCGGCTCTATTCGCGCACCGGCGACGATGTCTCAGGCGCCTTTCCCGATCTTGCCGAAGCCATGAATTTTTCCGCCGCGCTCGACGGCGAATTGCTGGTCGGCGAGCCCGCGGCGACAGGCACGTTTTCGGACCTGCAGCAGCGGCTGAACCGCAAGAGCGTGACGCCCAAGATACAGCAGCAATACCCGGC
Organism: Mesorhizobium sp. P2_B11; assembly: GCF_056404855.1. Taxonomy (NCBI): domain Bacteria; kingdom Pseudomonadati; phylum Pseudomonadota; class Alphaproteobacteria; order Hyphomicrobiales; family Phyllobacteriaceae; genus Mesorhizobium; species Mesorhizobium sp. P2_B11. Next base: position 306,676 of record NZ_JBFUDF010000001.1, on the reverse strand, counting down.
CTTCATGCGCTGCTACGATGCGCTGCAGATTGGTGGCGAGGATTTGCGCGCGCTACCCTTCCGCGAGCGACGGGTTCGCCTTGAAGTCTTCATCAAGACGCTCGACCCCAGCCGCTTCGATCTCTCGCCACTGGTCGACTTCGCTGACTGGCCGGCGCTGGAGCGGCTGCGGCAGGCGCCGCCGCACCCGATCATCGAAGGCGTGATGCTGAAGCGCTGGGATTCGCCCTATCTTGCGGGACGCCCGAAAGGCCCGTGGTTCAAATGGAAGCGCGATCCGCACACGGTCGATGCGGTGCTGATGTATGCGCAGCGCGGCCATGGCAAGCGCTCCAGCTTCTACTCGGACTATACGTTCGGCGTCTGGTCGGGGCCGGAAGGCGCGGAGGAACTGGTGCCGGTCGGCAAGGCCTATTTCGGCTTCACCGACGAGGAACTGAAGCAGATCGACAAATTTGTCCGCGACAACACAGTCGAGCGCTTTGGCCCGGTGCGCTCGGTGCGCGCCGACCGCAAGCAGGGGCTGGTGCTGGAAGTGGCGTTCGAAGGCCTGAACCGCTCGACCCGGCACAAATCCGGCGTCGCGATGCGATTTCCCCGCATTTCGCGGCTGCGCTGGGACAAGCCGACGGCCGAAGCCGACCGCATCGAGACGCTGCAGGCGTTGCTCGATCGCTAGAGAAAACTCCAAAGCAGGCAGGAGCGCAGATGATTTCCCGGTCAGAGAAAGTTGAACGGTTTCGTGCCCTGCACACATCCGGCTGCTTCGTCATCCCAAATCCGTGGGACATAGCCGGCGCACGGATGATGGCGGGTCTGGGCTTCAAGGCGCTGGCGACGACGTCGTCGGGGTACGCATTCTCAGAAGGCAGGAAAGACGGAGCGCTGGACGTCAGCCGCGACGAGAGCCTGGCCTATGCCGCCGAGATCGCGGCTTCGACCGATGTTCCCGTTACGGCCGATCTGGAGGACGGGTACGAAGATACGCCCGAGGGCGTCGCCGAGACCGTTCGGCTGGCGGCCGAGGCTGGATTGGCGGGGCTGTCCATCGAGGACCGGCAGCCGAATTCCAATGTGCCGATACGCGATTTCGACGACTCGGTGGCGCGGGTGGCTGCCGCCGCTGAGGCCGCGCGAAAACACAACATCGTGCTGACCGCCCGCGCCGACGGTCTCGGCAAAGGCGCCTATGATCTCGAAGAGGCCATTCGCCGCCTGAGGGCATTCGAGGCGCTCGGCGCAGAGGTTCTCTATGCGCCCGGCGTGCCGGACTTGGCGTCCCTCGAGAGGCTTTGCCGCTCCGTTAACGCGCCCGTGAATCATGTGATCGGCCAGGGTGTCTCCGGATTGACCCTTCACCAGATTGCGCAAGCCGGTGTGCGGCGGGTCAGCGTCGGTGGATCGCTTGCCCGCGCAGCCGGCGGAGCGCTGATGACCATATGCCAGGAGATTGCGATAGGCGACCTCACCGCATTGGACTCCGCCCCGGCATGGGGCGTCCTGCGCAACCCCAAGGCTGTGATCTAGATCACCGGCGCTGCCGGACTCACGGCTCGATCGAGACGCGGATCTCGTAGATGTCGACCGCCTTGCCCTGCTTGTCGAAGTCTGAGTTGATGGCGATGCTGCCGGCCGCGCCAGGGGGCTTGTCGGGGAATTTCACGTCGAACAGATATTCGTTGCGCTGCTGGCCAACGGCATAGCGCTTGCGGCCGCAATCGCCGAGATCGCCGAAATTGCAGTCGACGGAGATCTGCGTATCCTTGCCGTCCTCGGCGCGAGCGATGATGTCGAACACGGCATGTTTGCCGGCAAGCTTCTCCAGCACGCCTTGTCCGACATCGAAGCTGACGGCCGAGCCGGAAGCGCCGGAGCGGATGCGCAGGACGGGACCGGCATCGTCCTGTACGACATCGGCCGTGGCGTCGGACGGTGTCGCGACATGCGTCGGATCGGTCGGCGTGAACACATTGATCCATTCGCGCGCCTGTTCCGGGTTTCCAGGCTGCTGCGGCGCGTTTGTATCGGCGGGCGGCGTGAAATCGTCATCGTCGACAGTCGGCGGCGGCTCGGGCGGGGCCGTGTTGAGCTGCGCCGGCGTCTTGAAGACACCGGTCTGGACGGCGAAATAGAGGCCGATGCCGGCGGCGGCGAGCAACGTCACGCCGAAGAAGATGGCCGTCAGCGGCAGGCGGCGGCCCCTTATCCGCCTTTCGTCGCGGTCGGGCGCCACTTCCGTCGCGGCCTCGGCCGGCGCGGAATCGGCCATATCGATCGCCGGGGCGCCCGGCAGCGCGGCGTCGGGCATGATATCGGGGACAACCGGCAGGACGCGCGAGCGCGGCGCGTCGGATGCGTCAGGCTGCACCGGCCCGTCAACGACGATCGCCGGCGACGGCCCGGCTGCGACGCCAGTCGGGGCATCGATTGCGGGCGCTTCGGTGGCGCCTGGCGCCTGTACGGCATCTTGCGTCTGCGCAGCGCCCTGTGTCTGCACCGCGCCTTGCGTCTGCGCAGTGCCTTGCGCCTGCGCGGCGTCCTGCGTCGGCAGGGTGACATCCGGCACCGCCGGCAGGAATTCGGATTCGATCTCGGCGATCTTTTCCTGCACCGCCTTGCGACGCTTCATGGCGGCCTCGACCGTCACGCCGGGATTGGCCTGAAGGACGCGGTCGAGCGCGGCGAAGGCCGAGCGGTAGACCCTCTCGCGAAACGCCCGGTCCTCGGCATTGCCTTTCTCGAAGGCGTTGCGGATCGCTTTTTCGATCGCGTCCAAGCGAATTTCCCCTGTCCGTTCGCTCACATTGCCATGATCGTTAGCCGCAGGCGACCAATCAATCAACGGGCGAGCGACTGCATTCTGCCTTGGCGGGGCGTTGAAAGCCAATTTCCAGGGTTTTTGACAATAAAATCAGCCTGTTTCGTCACCTTCCCGGGCAATTTTCGCACAGAACGTCGACATATCCCCACGCGATCGAAAGCGAAACGGGACGTGGCTCATTCCCGCACCAACGGGAAAATGCCAGGACGAATTGCCGGATACCGCCTCGAAATCGCGGTTGCCCATCTTGAATTGGCGGCCGGTTGAGTCTATCACCCAGCCGATCTTGGAAGCCTTGGCGCTTCCCGGGCCGCTTTAGCTCAGTTGGTAGAGCACATCATTCGTAATGATGGGGTCAGGTGTTCGAGTCACCTAAGCGGCACCAGTTCTTCCCAATGTTTAGAATTGTTTGCGTAGGCGTCCCGCGCAGAACCTTATTTGGGCTGGCTCGCAAATAAGGAAGAGCTCGATTTGGCGTCGGCTGGTCAACCCCCACATGGGTTGTTAGGCTGAGCCATATGGGGGGCGTCACTTGGGTTCTTTCCTTTCGATATGGAGAGCTTGTCAATCTTGGTGGTTCGACACTATTCAGAGCATGAGTATGCGACTCTCGGATCTGAGCGAAACTATTCGATGGTCACTTATCGCGAATTTTGGCCAGTCGCCGGCTGTCCGTTTGACGATACTGGTTCCCTTCATAGGGTATTTGATCATCTTTAACGAGAACCTCCAATCGTACATCGGGTTGGTCTTCGACAAAATTGAGTACGTATCGATTCCACAATCGTCGTCGGGAGTGCACGCCACCCTACGATTTTACAATCTGTATTTCGGATTGCTGTTTCTCGGGATCGGATCTTTTCTCTACACGATCTTCGCCCCTCGACAGATCAAGCAGCACCCTCTCGTCGCTGACTATGTCAAGTACATGGATTCGATTGCCACCGAGAATCTTACCCGAGCGAGCTTAGACAATTTGCTTGGAATCTTTATGAGTTCAAATGACGATGAACAGCGGCATCCATCGTATGGGATGCCATCGTTCAGCTTCCCAAGTGAAATCTCGTCCCTCACACACGCCTTTATAAAATCAATCTACCTCAAATCGGAGTGGGCAAAGAAGCCGCCCGAACTTGACCCTACCGAAGAAGACTTCCCGGAGGGCGAAGAGCATCTAGCCGAAATTTTTACCGGTAGTGGCTATCTACTGACTAACGTTATCGTCGAGAGAATGTATGCAAATCGACGATTTGACTCGCACTTCGTAGACTCTATGTTCACTTCGGCTCTACAAGGTAGCCGAGATGTTTTTGTGCTCGAACATCAGGCTCTCGACTGCTCGAATTTTTTCGGAAGAGTATTTGTCGCCACTTTCTACGCCCTTGGCTTCTCAATCCTTTTCATCCCGACCGCAAAGGTCACATTCGCCATTATGAAAGCCTTGTATCTTGGCGAGGCGCCCTAGCTGGCAGACGGCCAAAGCCGGGCCTTGTAGCGCGACAGGCGTGCGCTTCGCCCCACGTGTCCGGGCGGCGCGCCCAACGCCCAGATCGTCTCTCCTAAACCGAAGAGCTTTGACGTAGACTCAAGCCCGCAATTGGGGCGGGTGGGAATCATGCACGAAGAAGAGCAACGGATGACAAAATGCCATCAGTGTCGCTTATCCATACCCGAAGGCGCTAAGGTTTGCACCCACTGTCAATCCTATCAGGATTGGCGGCGTTGGTTTTCTGTCTCAGGCACTGTACTGGCGCTGCTTACGGCATTGATATCCGTTCTCAGCTTTGCGGTGCCAAGTTTCATAGGCCTCGTCCATAAGCCTCATTCGGATATGTCTGCCCCCATGATCTCGCTGGAGGGCACTACTATCCGACTGCTGGTGGTCAACAATGGCGATGCTCCGGGGGTGTTTGTTCGCGCGGATACAGAAAGTGAGTATCTCGCTCCCGCGACTAAAATCCGATTGCGTGATGACCAGAAAGCGATCATTGCGCCCGGAAGCAATCTGCTGATGTTCGACGTGGTCCCGCTTCTCAGCGGAGATCAGTCTTATAGTAATTCGCTTGAAATGCTTATGCTCATTGAAGGAAAGAAAGAAACACCTAAGACGGACATTGTATTTGTGTTCGGGGATTCCGATGGCGAATTGCGAGTCAGCCGGTTGTCGTTGGATGCTGACAAAATGTTCGAATTGATGCGCGCGAACTCTGACCGATGCTCAGCGATCAAAGAGCCCGATTTCTACAATGGGTGCATCGGCCCCGGGGAGTTGGCCCCAGCTCCATCTGCCGGTTCCGGTACACCCTAGCAGCACGATCGTAATGATGGGTGTTCGAGTCACCTAAGCGGCACCAGTTCCCTACCCGACGCAAGCGAGCGACGGCCACCGCAAGCCAAGACACGTCACTCCCTGCGCAACCGCCTTCCTGTCCGCGTCGACACGCGCCATATGGCCGCCGCCACGCGTGCGGATATCTCCGGTTGTCAGCTCCAGCACCGGGATTGTCGCGCCATCGGGAAGGATTGCATCGTCAGACGCTTGGCTGTCGATTATGCTGCACTGCGCAGATCAATAGTTTCGATTCTGCCTGTTATTCAATAATATAAACTTCAATCATAAAATAACTCACCTATCATCTTGAAATATTTTTCAAACTGCTTGAGATATCAAGCCATTCTAGATTCCATATGTGCAATTAAAACAGGTCTTTCTGATACGATACAACTCATCCGGTGCGCGAGAAATCGGCCGTCGAGACAACGAACTTGCTGATTATATACGTTTTTTAGCATTCTCTCACGTAAATATTTCAGTTCGGTAGATATTTTGTGTTGCACCGCACCATTGCCGGGCTACACCATTTCCTTGGGGGATTCAGTACCGGGACGTGCGCCGTGGAGGAGTCCGCCAAGTTGACCTATCAGACCGGCGAAAATGGCTGATGGCGGTCGCGCGCGACAATCAGCTGGACGCGTTACGCGCCATCGCTGTCACGATGGTTCTCTATTCTCATTTCCTGGCGCCCAACGGGTCCTCCTTTTGGGGCCATATCGGCGTGCGGCTGTTCTTCGTGCTGAGCGGCTTCCTGATCACCCGACTGCTGCTCGAAGCCCGCGCCGCGGCCGAATTCGAAGCCGGCCCTGCATTGAGATCCTTCTACATCAGGCGGGCACTGCGCATATTCCCGCCCTATTTCGCAGTGCTCGGATTCGTTTGGCTGACCGATCTGGAGCAGTCCAGCGGATCGCTCGTCTGGCATGCGCTTTACCTGTCGAATTTCTGGTACGCGCTGCGCAACGAATGGACGCCCTGGCTGCTCTGCCATTTCTGGAGCCTGAGCATCGAGGAGCAGTTCTACATCGCCTGGCCGCTGGTCGTGCTTCTTGCACCGCGCCGGCGCGTGGAAGCGATCACTGTCGGCGTCATCCTGTTGTCGCTGGCCTATCGCTTCTACTGGCCGATCACCGCCACCCCGGCCTTGGCGCGCGACCTGCTGCCGCCGGCATCGATGGATGCGCTGGCGTTGGGTGCTTTGCTTGCCTGCCGACGAACCAGAGGCGTTGGCCTGCCGCAATGGATGCAGTTGGGCTGGCCGGTCCTTGCGGCGATCTTCCTGGCGATTGAGTGGCTTGTCCCGGCGCCGGCCGATCCCATGCTGGAATGGGCCCGCTGGGCGCTGCTGCAGATCCTGCCCCTGGTGCCGCTGGTGGCCATTGTCGCCGCCTGTTCAGCCGGCCTTGGCGGCGCCCTCGGCAGGGTTTTCGAACTGCCGCCACTGCTGTCGCTGGGCCGCATCAGCTACGGCGTCTATCTCTATCATCCGATCCTCCTGTCGCTCGCCGTCAAGTCACAGCCGTGGATTCCGCTCAATGTCTCGGAGCAGGGGCCAGGGCGGTTCCTGGTCGCGAGCGCCGCCACGATCGCGGTGGCTTCGATCTCGTGGACGGTTTTCGAAAAGCCGCTCAACGGCCTCAAGCGCCGCTTCCCCTATGTCGCGCGCTCCCAGGCACGCGCCGGCGATGCCGGCTGGCTCGGCAGGGCGGCGGAAGCCTATCCGGGCAGATCCCCCGACGGCCGCGCCGCGCTCGATCTCCAGCCAACGGATGCGCAGAGATGACCGCCGCGCCGCTCGTCTCCGTCCTGCTGCCGGTCTACAATGCCGGGCCTTATCTCGCCGCTGCGCTGGGGAGCATACTGCGGCAAGACTACGATCGCCTGGAGGTCATCGCTATCGATGACGGGTCGACTGACAATTCGCTCGAGATCCTCGAGCGATACCGCCGGGCCGACAATCGCGTCTCTGTCGTCTCACGTGAAAACCGCGGCCTCGTCGCCACCCTCAATGAAGGGCTGCGGCTGGCCCAGGGCGAGTTGGTTGCGCGAATGGATGCGGACGATGTCGCTTATCCCCGGCGCCTCTCGCACCAGGTGGCGCTGTTCGAGCGGCGGCCCGAGCTCGGCTTCTGCGGCGCCTGCGTCGATACCTTGCTTCACGGCCGTATCGCCAAGGGCAGGCTCGACCCGGTGTTCCGGCTCGGCCGGCTCGACATATTGTCGATGTTCTTCACGATATTCATGCACCCGACGGTGGTCTACAACCGGAAGGTCATAGGGAACGACGATCTCTATTACGATCCCGAATACAGGCACGCCGAGGATTTCGATCTCTTCAGGCGGCTTGCTCGCCGTTTCCCGGCGGCCCTGTCGCCCGATAACCTGCTCGTCTATCGCATCCATGCTGGAAGCGTGACCATGCGGCATGCCAAGGAAATGCGCAGGACGCATTTGCGGATCGTGGCCGAAAATCTCGAGCGTGAGGGGCTCGCGGAAGCCACCGCTGATCTGCGCGACATCGGCGAGGCCGTCTCTTTCGACACGGTTGCGCGCGCAGCCGATTTCATCCGTGCGCTGGAAGAGCGGATTTCCGCGCTGCCGGCCGACACACGGCCAAGCTTCGAAGCCGGCGCGCTGAACCTGTTCTATTTCCTCTACCAGCTCGTCAGCGACGAAAAAGAACCGCCGCTGACGCACGAATTGCTGACGCGGACAGCGAGATGGAACTTCATCCGGCGCCGCGAACAATATGCGCTGCGTCCCGGCGTCTGGGCGCCCTGGCTCAGCCTGGCCTCGATAGCGGCCGGAAAGCGGGCGGACGCGGTAGCATACTTCTTCAAAACCACGCCGGCAGAAGCGGTGCTTGAGCGTTATCAGCGAGGACTGGTATGACCGACAGGCCCCACCCGCTCCTGCACGATCACCCGTTTGCGAGTGCGCCTGTCCCGACAACTCAACGATCGGAGCGGCCGTCGTTCGAGGTCAGCTTCATCGTTTGCACGCGCGACCGCGCCGCCGTGCTGGAGGCCTGCATAGCGTCGATCCAGGCTGCATGCCGGGCCCACGCCGCCTTCGTGGCTGAGTTGGTGGTGGTCGACAATGGTTCACGGGACGGCACGTCAAAGCGGCTGGCCGGTATCGTCGAAACGTCCGACATCCCGGTCACAGCCGTCTCGGAGCCCCGTCCCGGACTGGCCGCTGCCCGCAATGCCGGATTGGCGCGGGCGCGAGGCCGCGTGCTGGTCTTCATCGACGATGACTGCAAGCTCGATCGCGACTATCTCCGCGACCTCGAGCGGCACTATCGGAGCGGCGAGACCTGGCTGATCCGCGGCGGTCGCGTCGAGCTCGGTGATGCCCGGGACCTGCCCTTCACCATCAAGCGCTGCGAGGCGCGCGAGCGGCTGACCCCGGCGGTCCACCCGGGCGGCTTCGTGCTCGGCTGCAACATGACCATGCACCGCGACGTCGCGGCCCGCATCGGGCCGTTCGACGAACGCTTCGGCGCTGGCGGCCCGTTACGCTCGGCTGAGGATACGGATTATCTCGTGCGGGCGATGCTGCTCGGCATGCCGGTCGAGTATGTGCCCGACATGACGGTCTTGCATCATCACGGCCGGCGAGACCGCAAATCGATCGACAGGCTGCACCGCGACTATAGTCTCGGTAATGGTGCGCTGTGCCTGAAACATGTCCGCCACGCCCCTTGGCTGCTTCGCCATGTCTATTGGTCCGCGCGGGCCGCGTTCAAGGAACTGGCGGGGCGTCCTCGCTTCGACCGCGACCTCGATCTGTCGCACTGGCCTATTGTCGTCATGAACCTGGCAGGTGCCGCCAGATTTGCGCTGCTCGTCATGATGGGATGGCCAAAACGGTTGCCGCTGCGCCAGGACCGGCAAGCCGGCGAAGCCAATGCGGAGGCCAGAGCGCGATAATGTCACTTGTTCCGTCAGCCCTGCCGATGCTGCGCCGCGCGCTTGGTGGCAGGCTGTTGCGGCTCGTTCCCGTCGTGGTCGGGCTCGGGCTTGCGGGCGCCGCACTGGAAGGCCTCGGCATCGGCCTTATCATTCCGCTGCTCGGCATCATTATGGGGCGTGGCGAAACATCCGGCATGGCCGGTTTCTCCGCCCTCCTCCAGCAGGTTGGAGCGGGCCTCGGCGAGCGCGAGCGGCTGATTGCCATTTCGGCCGCCATACTCGGTTCGATCGTGCTGAAGAATGTCTTTGCCTTCGCCAACACGCTGCTGACCAGCTTCATCTACGGCAAGGCAGGTTATTCGATCCGCAGCGCACTGTCGGAGCAGTTGCTCAGGGTCGGCTACCCCTTTTTCCTGCAGCAAAGCCCCGGACGGCTGCTCAACATCATTTCCAACGAATCCTGGCGAGCGTCCGACGCAATCCAAGCGCTGCTCGGCGCGATCGTCAGTGCCTCGGCCGCCATCATCCTGCTCGCCTTCCTCCTGCTCCTGTCCTGGCAGATGACGCTGCTGGTGATGCTGGGGCTGGCGCTTGTCCAGCTGGCGCACGGGATCTTGTCGTCCAATCTGAAGGCGCCGAGCCGCAGCGTCGTCTCCCGCAACAGCGCGCTCGCGTCGCAGATGCTGCATCTGGTGCATGCCGGGCGCCTGATCCGCATCTTCGGGCAGGAGAACCACGAAAAGGCGGTTTTCGCCAAAGCGTCCGACGGGGTACGGCGGGCGGCCTTCGTGCTTTCAATCCGCCAGGGCGTCCTGCCGCCACTGACCGAGGTGTTGCACGCGATGCTTTTCCTGGCGGTGGTGATCGGAGCCTGGCTGGCGAATGTAAGCTTCCCGCTGACCGTCGCCTTCCTCATCCTGCTCTACCGACTGCAGCCTCATATGCGCGCTTTGCAGATGTCGTGGAGTCAGCTGCAAGGCATGAGCGGCTCGCTGGAGGAAGTACAATGGCTGCTCGATCCTTCCGACAAGCCGGAGGCGCCGGCGGGCAGCCTACCGTTCGACGGCTTGCGCCAAGGGATCAGCTTCGATGATGTGAGCTTCGCCTATTCCGGTGCCCAGTCCGGCCCCGACGCGCGCGAGGCGGTGCTGCATCAGGCGGTGTTCGACATCCGCAGCGGCCGTTCGACGGCGCTGATCGGCCGCTCGGGCGCCGGCAAGACGACGATCGTCAATCTCCTGTGCCGCTTCGTCAAACCCGACAGCGGCAGGATCCTCGTCGATGGCGCACCGCTCGGTGAGATCGACCCAAGGCAGTGGCTGCGGAACATTGCCTTGGCCAGCCAGGAACTGGAATTGGTCGACGGCACCATCCTTGAAAACATTGTCTACGGCCACGACTCGGCGTCGGCCAGCGACGCCATGCGCGCCGCAAGGCTGGCCGAGGCACATGAATTCATCGAGCACCTGCCGCGGGGTTACGCGACACTTGTCGGATACCGGGGCGTCAACCTGTCAGCCGGACAAAGGCAAAGGATCGCCCTGGCGCGGGCGCTGGTGCGCGATCCCGATATTCTCGTCCTCGACGAAGCCACCAGTGCGGTCGATGGCTTGTCGGAAGCCGCCATTGTCGAGACGCTGAAGTCGCGGGCCGGCCGCCGCACCACCATCGTCATCAGCCATCACCACAGCACCATCTCGTTCTGCGACGACGTTGTGATCCTGAGCCGCGGCCGGGTGAAGAAACAGGCCCCCTTCGCAACGCTGGCAAAGCTCAGCATGGACGAGCTTTACCAGCACGGAGCGGGCGAGTGATGGGGCGCAGCCGAATCTGCGACGCGGCTTGCGCCCGGCAGCTCGCGGATTGCGGTCAATCCTGCCGGCAATCACCGCCGCGACGCATTCCCGATTGTGCAAAGCAAGTGCCCGCGAGGTCAGGCGGCCTTTTTCTTCGCCAGCCGCGCCTTGATCGAGGCGACGTCGGCGCGCGGTGTCGCGGCGAACAGCGTCCTCGTGTAGTTGTGCTTGGGGTCGGCGAAGACCTCTTCGCGCGAGCCGTATTCGACGGCTTCGCCGAAATACATCACCATCACATCGTCGGCGATGTAGCGCACCACCGACAGATCGTGGCTGATGAAGACATAGGTCAGCTGGAACTCGTCCTGCAGGTCGGCGAGCAGATTGAGCACCTGCGCCTGGACCGACAGATCGAGCGCGGAGACCGGCTCGTCGAGCACCAGCAGGCTCGGGTTCAGCATCAGCGCGCGCGCGATGGCGATGCGCTGGCGCTGGCCGCCCGAGAACATATGTGGGTAGCGATTGTAGTGCTCGGTTCCAAGGCCGACCTTCTTCAGCATCTTCATGGCGAGGTCGCGCCGCTCTTCGGCCGGCTTGTCGGTGTTGATGAGCAGCGGTTCGCCGAGCACATCGCCGATCTTCTGGCGCGGATTGAGTGAGCCGTACGGGTTCTGGAAGACGATCTGCACCTTGCGGCGCATTTCCTTGGTCAGGGCGTTCCTGGCGATGTCGACCTTGTTGCCGTCGATGAACAGTTCGCCGGACGTCGCCGGATCGATCAGCGTGATGATGCGCGCCAGCGTGGACTTGCCGCAGCCCGATTCACCGACGATGGCCAGCGTCTTGCCCTTGTCGACACTGAACGAAACGCCCTTGACCGCATGCACGGTGCGCGCACCACGGAACAGGCCACCGCCGACGTGATAGTCGCGCTTGATGTTCTTGCCTTCGACGACCCTGATGCTCATCACGCGACTCCGGCGGCCGGTTCGAACAGCATGTCGGAGACGGTCGGCAGGCGGTCGCCGACCGCGTTGTCCGGCAGCGCCGACAACAGCGCGCGCGTATAATTGCTCTTCGGCGATTCAAACAGCGACAGCACGTCGGCCTCTTCCATCTTGCGGCCCTTGTACTGGACGATGACACGGTCGGCCGTCTCGGCCACGACGCCCATATTGTGGGTGATCATGATCAGGCCCATGCCGTATTTGACCTGCAGCGAAACAAGCAGGTCGAGGATCTGTTTCTGGATGGTGACGTCGAGCGCGGTGGTCGGCTCGTCGGCGATCAGAAGCTTCGGATTGCAGGCGATGGCTATGGCGATCATGACGCGCTGGCACTGGCCGCCCGACATCTGGTGCGGGAACGAGTTCAGCCGTTCGGCCGGCTCGGCAATGCCGACCTGCGTCAAAAGCTCGATGGCGCGCTCGCGGCGCTGGGCCTTGTCCATGCCCATATGGAAGCGCAGCACTTCCTCGATCTGGAAGCCAACCGTGAAGCACGGATTGAGGCTGGCCATCGGCTCCTGGAAGATCATCGACATGTCCTTGCCGACGATCTTGCGACGCTCGGCCGGGCTCAGCTTCAGCAGGTCGCGGCCATTGAAGCTCATCTCGTCGGCAGTGACCGTCGCGGTCCACGGCAAAAGGCCCATCACCGCCAGCATCGACACTGATTTGCCGGAGCCGGATTCGCCGACGATGGCCAGCACTTCACGTTCGTTGACATGCAGCGAGACGCCGTCGACCGCGCGGAAAGGGCCGGATGCGGTCTGGAACTCGACGACGAGATTGCGGATGTTGAGCAGCGCCATCACGACCTCCTCAGCTTCGGGTCGAGCGCATCGCGAAGGCCGTCGCCGACCAGGTTGATGGCCAGAACGGTGATGAGGATGGCGAGGCCAGGGAAGGTCACCACCCACCAGGCGCGCAGGATGAATTCACGCGCCGAGGCGAGCATGGTTCCCCATTCCGGCGTCGGCGGCTGGGCGCCAAGGCCGAGGAAGCCGAGAGCGGCCGCCTCGAGGATGGCGTTGGAGAAGGACAGCGTGCCCTGGACGATCAGCGGCGCCAGGCAGTTGGGCAGGATGGTGCGCAGCATCAGCCGGATATGTCCCGCGCCGGCAACCTTGGCTGCGACCACGTATTCACGGCTCTTTTCGGCCATGACAGCGGCGCGCACCAGGCGCGCGAAATGCGGCTGCAGGACAAGCGCAATGGCCAGCATGGCGTTGAACAGGCCGGGGCCGAGGATGGTGACCAGAACCAGCGCCAAAAGCAGCGACGGGAAGGACAGGATCAAATCCATGACGCGCATGATCGCCACGTCGACCCAGCCGCGGAAATAGCCGGCCAGCAGGCCGAGCATGATGCCGCCGGTAAGTGCCAGGGTGACGACGACGGCGCCGATCAGCAGCGAGAAACGCGCGCCATAGAGCAGGCGCGAGAGCATGTCGCGGCCGACCGCGTCGGTGCCGAGCAGATATTCGGCGCTGCCGCCCGCCTGCCATGCCGGCGGCCGCAAGAAAGCGGTCTTGTCCTGGATGTCGGGCGCATAGGGCGCCAGCAGCGGCGCAAACAGCGCTGCCAGCACCAGCAGGATGAAGACGAACAGGCCGATGACGGCGCCGCGGTTCACCGAGAAATAGTGCCAGAAGGTCCTGAAGCCGGTCAGGCGGTCAGGATTGCCGGCGGCCATCGGGGCGATTTCGGTCGACTGGCTCATCACGCTGCCCTAATGCGCGGGTTGATGACGGCATAAAGCACGTCGACGATCAGGTTCACGGCCATGACGATAAGGGCGATCAAGAGCAAGCCCGACTGCACGACGACATAGTCGCGCTTGGATATGGAATCGACCATCCACTTGCCGATGCCCGGCCAGGCGAAGATGGTTTCGGTGAGAATGGCGCCGGCGAGCAGCGTACTGACCTGCAGGCCGATGGTGGTGACCACCGGGATGAGCGCATTGCGCAGCGCGTGCACGCCGATGACGCGGGACGACGACAGCCCCTTGGCGCGGGCGGTCCGCACATAGTCCTCGCCCAGCACTTCGAGCATGGCCGAGCGCGTCTGGCGGGCGATCACCGCCAGCGGGATGGTGCCGAGCACAATTGTCGGCAGCACCAGATGGCTCAATGCCGAGCGGAAAGCATCCCATTTGCCGTAGAGCAGGCTGTCGAGGGTCAGGAAGCCGGTGATCGGCTTGATGAAGAACTGCAGGCCGATGCGGCCGGAAACCGGGGTCCAGCCGAGATAGCCGGAGAAAAAGATGATCAGCAGCAGGCCCCACCAGAAGATCGGCATGGAATAGCCGACAAGGGCTGTGCCCATCAGCCCCTGGTCGAACCAGGAGCCGCGCTTGACCGCGGCGAAGATGCCCGCGGGAATGCCCAGCAGCATGGCGAAGATCATGGCGAAGACAGAGAGCTCGATGGTCGCCGGGAAGAGCGTCATGAAATCTTCGATGACCGGGCGCTTGGACGAGATCGAGACGCCAAAATTACCGGTCGCGGCATCGCGGACATAATGCGCGTATTGCTGCCAGATCGGCAGATTGTAGCCGAACTGTTCCTTCAGTTCCGCGTAGCGCTCGGGCGACACGCCATGCTCGCCGGCCATGGCAAGAATGGGATCGCCGGGCAGCAGCCTGACGAAAGCGAAGGCACAGATGGTGATGCCGATCAGCGTCGGGAGCACCAAGACGATTTTGTTGAGGAGATATCGGAGCATCTTGAAAAGGGGGCGGCGCTTGATTGCGCGCCGCCCGCCTAACAGTTCTATTCGGCCTTGTCGACGCCGTCGAAGCGATGAATGCCAAGCGGGTCCATCATGTAACCGCTGACATTCTTGCGCACGACGGAGTAGACTTGGCTGTGTGCCATGAGGAAGGCCGGGGCCTGCTTCTGGAACACAACCTGCGCCTCTTCATAGAGCTTGGTGCGTTCAGCCTGGTCGCTGGTCTTCTTGGCCTTCTGGATCAGGTCCTCGAAGTCCTTGTCGCACCAGCTGGAGTAGTTCGACACGCCGATGGCCGAGCAGGCGAACAGCGTGGCGAAGAAGTTGTCCGGATCGCCATTGTCACCGGTCCAGCCGATCTGGAAGGCGCCGGGGCGTTCCTTCTTCTTGCCTTCCTCGCGGTACTTCGTCCACTCGTAGCTGACGATCTCCGCCTTGACGCCGACCTTGGCCCAGTCAGCCTGGATCAGTTCGGCGGCGCGCTGGAAGTTCGGGTTGTAGGGACGGACGCGGTCCGAGGCCCAGAGCTGGATCTCCTTCAGACCGGCAGCCTCAAGCACCTTCTTGGCCTCATCCGGATTGTAGGCGTCGGACTTCACGTCCTTGTCCCACGACCACATGGTCGGCGGGATCAGGTTTACCGCAGGCGTGGCGCCGGCGTCCTGGAACAGCGCCTTGATGAGCGATTCCCGGTCGATCGCCTGGTTGAGCGCATGGCGCACTTCAGGCTTGTCGAGCGGCGGGATGGTGGTGTTGTAGCTCATATAGCCAATGTTCAGGCCGGCCTGGTCCATCAGGGTCACGTCGGCATTGGCCTTGATCGTGCCGATGTCGGCAGGATTCGGATAGGGCGCGATGTCGCATTCGCCGGCGAGCACCTTCTGGATGCGGGCGGTCGCGTCAGGCGTGATGGCGAAGACGAGATCGTCGATCTTTTCCTTGCCCTTGAAGTAATCCGGGTTGGCCGCATAGCGGATGACCGAATCCAGCTGATAGTCGACGAACTGGAACGGACCGGTGCCGATCGGCTTGGTCGAGAAGTCGGCCATCTTGCCTTCCTTCTCGAGCTGGTCGGCATATTCCTTCGACACGATCGAGGCGAAGTCCATGCCGAGATTGGCCAGCATCGGCGCGTTCGGCTCGGTCAGCGTCAGCTTCACGGTCAGGTCGTCGACCTTTTCCCACTTGGCGACATATTTCGGCATATCCATGCCGGTGTAGTAATCCCAGGTCAGGTTCGGCAGGTACTTTTCGCCGTTCCAGGGGTTTTCCTTGTTGAACTGGCGATCGAAGGAGAAGACGACGTCGTCAGCATTGAAGTCACGGGTCGGCTTGAAATAGTCGGTGGTTTGGAATTTCACGCCCGGATGCAGATGGAAAGTATAGACCAGACCGTCGTCGGAGATTTCCCATTTGTCGGCAAGGCCGGGCTCGATCTCGGTGCCGCCATGCTTGAACTCGACCAGGCGCGAATAGACGGTACGCGACGAGGCGTCGAAGTCGTTACCGCCCGTCGTGGTACCCGGATCGAAGTTGGCCGGCGAGGCCTCCGAGCAGTAGACCAGCGTCTTGGCATTGGCCACGCCGCCGAGGACGCTTGCAGCCAGCAACGCGGCTGCAAAAGTCAGTTTCTTTTTCATTGAGCACTCCCTGATGTTCTTCCAAGCCCCTCTATCAGGCTCGCGAAGCGCGCATATAAGCACCGTTTTTCAGGCTTTGGAACACCCTGTTTGCCTACCCCACCGTAAGCAGAAAATATTTCTCGGTCTTTGCCGAATCGCAGAAATAAATAGCAAAATCTGCTAATCACGAGATTGTTAACGACCGCATTTTTTCATTGATTGCCGGTATCGTGAGCACAAACATCCACGAGGCCGGGCTTCACTGCCGACACGACAGGATGCCGTTGCCGGAGCCGGCGTCGCGAGAAGGATTTCGGCGGCAAATCTTTGCCGTCCTGCCGTTGGGGCAAGACTTGCACGGCCGCCAATAGTCGCAATAGATAGATGACACGCCGGATTTCCCGGGAATCCGCGACATCGCTGCAGCGGAGGACGCCTCAGCCTATCGAGGCGGTGCAGCATGGAGCAAGCAACGAACGACTGAGGGAGGCTAGAGGTGGCAAAAGCAACAAAGACAACGGCCCCGGCGAAAGCAAAAGCGGCAACCGCTTCAAAACCCACCGCCGCTGTCGCCAAGCCGAAAGCGCCTTCGGCCAAAGCCGCCGCCAAGCCGAAGGCAGCCAGCGCGCCGGCGACGGCAAGCGCCAAGCCGGCCGCAAAACCTGCAGCCAAGCCAGCGGCCGCGAAGACGGCACCTGTTGCAAAGCCCGCCGCCAACCCCGCACCGAAAACGGCAGCAGCAAAGCCGGCCTCAAAGCCGGCGCCGAGCCCGGCCAAAAAACTGCCGAAGACACTCACGGCGCTTGCCGCAGGCCTGCCGGACAAGCCGTGGCTGAAAAGCTATTCGAAAGTCGTTCCGGCCGAGATCGGCACCCTGCCCTACAGTTCGATCGGCGACTTCCTGGTCGGCGCCTGCAAGCAGTTTTCCGGCCAGCCGGCATTCGTGTGCATGGGCAAGTCGATCTCCTATGCCGAGATCGAGCGGCAATCGGCCGCCTTTGGCGCCTATCTGCAATCGAAAGGCCTGCAGAAGGGCGCCCGCGTGGCGCTGATGATGCCGAACGTGCTGCAATATCCGGTGGCGATGATGGCCGTGCTTCGCGCCGGCTATGTCGTGGTGAACGTCAATCCGCTCTACACGCCGCGCGAACTGGAGCACCAGCTCAAGGATTCCGGTGCACAGGCGATCGTCATTCTCGAGAATTTCGCCAGCACGCTGGACGCGGTGATTGCCAGGACCGACGTCAAGCATGTGGTGGTCGCGGCGATGGGCGACATGCTCGGCGGCCTCAAGGGGACGATCGTCAACCTCGTCGTGCGCCGGGTGAAGAAGATGGTGCCGGCCTGGTCGCTGCCCGGCCATGTCAAGTTCAACGCGGCCGTGAAGGCCGGCGCCGGCATCGCCTTCAAGCCCGCCAAGATGGAAGCAAGCGACATCGCCTTCCTGCAATATACCGGCGGCACCACCGGGATTTCCAAGGGCGCTGTGCTGCTGCACTCCAATGTGCTGTCCAATGTCGCGCAAAATTCGCTGTGGCTGCAGGACGCCTACGCGATCAAGCCGAAGCCGGCGCATCTCAACTTCATCTGCGCGCTGCCGCTCTACCATATCTTCGCGCTGACGGTGAACGCACTGATGGGCATGCAACAGGGCGCCCAGAACGTGCTCATTCCCAACCCGCGCGATATTCCCGGCTTCGTCAAGGAGCTGCAGAAATATCCGGCGCACATTTTCCCCGGCCTCAACACGCTGTTCAATGCGCTGCTCAACAATGAGGACTTCCGCAAGCTCGACTTCAAACCGCTGATCCTGACGCTGGGCGGCGGCATGGCGGTGCAGAAGGGCGTCGCCGAGCGCTGGAAGGCGCTGACCGGCAACTCGATCACCGAGGGTTACGGGCTTTCGGAGACGTCGCCGGTGGCCACCGCCAACAAATTCAGCGACGGCAATTTCACCGGCACGATCGGCCTGCCTTTGCCGTCGACCGAGATCGCCATCCGCGACGATGACGGCAACAATCTGCCGCTCGGCGAGGTCGGCGAGATCTGCATCCGCGGGCCGCAGGTGATGGCCGGCTACTGGAACCGGCCGGACGAGACCGCCAAGGTGATGACCAAGGACGGTTATTTCAAATCCGGCGACATGGGCTTCATGGATGAGCGCGGCTACACCAAGATCGTCGACCGCAAGAAGGACATGATCCTGGTCTCCGGCTTCAACGTCTATCCGAACGAACTCGAGGAAGTCGTCGCCCAGCATCCGGGCGTGCTCGAAGTGGCGGCGATCGGCGTGCCGGACGAGCATTCAGGCGAAGTGCCAAAACTGTTCGTGGTCAAGAAGGACCCGGCGCTGACGGTCGAGGCGCTGATCGCCTATTGCCGCGAGAACCTGACCGGCTACAAGCGGCCGAAATACATCGAGTTCAGGACCGAACTGCCGAAGACGCCGGTCGGCAAGATTTTGCGCCGGGCGCTGCGCGAATAGTGGGTGATTTGCGGGACGGCCCTGGCGATGGCGGGATCGTGGACATTGGTCGACGTCCCGACGCGGCGACGTTCATCAAGGCGAACCTGCGGCTAACCCCTGTTCCAGCCCTTCCGGAAATCCAGCTCCATACGGCCCATCCCGGCAGCGGCCTGAGGCGGCTTGTCGATCAGCACCAAAGCGCGAACGACGATGCGGTCGAGCCCGACGACGACGCGTCTGAGCCGCAGCCGCCTTACTGGGCCTATGCCTGGGCTGGCGGCGCGGTGCTGGCGCGCTACATACTCGACCATCCGCAAAGCGTGGCCGGCCGCCGCGTGCTCGACCTCGGCGCCGGCTCCGGCCTCGTCGGCATCGCCGCCGCCAAGGCCGGAGCCGGCGCGGTGATGGCGGCCGAGATCGACCGCAACGGGGTCGCCGCGATCGGCCTCAACGCCGCGGCCAACGGTGTCGAGATCACCGTCCTCGACAAGGACATCACCACGGGTCCACCGCCGGCCGTCGACCTCGTGCTCGCAGGCGACGTGTTCTACGGCCGCGAAGTTGCCCTGCGGGTTATCCCGTTCCTCGACCGCTGCCTGGCTGCCGGCATCGAGGTGCTGGTCGGCGATCCCCGCCGCCATGACCTGCCGCTGTCCCGGCTGCGGCTGCTCGCCGAATATCAGGTGCCGGATTTTGGTGACGCGAAGGGTGCTGCGACGAGGCCGAGCGGGGTGTTTTCGTTCGAGGCGGAAGAGCGCTGAGACGACAAACGCTGATCGCTAAATGGCCGAGTTCGACCAAGCTGGCGTTGTGCCGGCACCAACATGAGCAACTGCTTTGCGCCTCAATTCGGACGTTTTGGTTTGGGGCGTCAGTTCCTGAATGCGGACCGGTATGGTCCTAAGCATCGGCTGCAGCCCTCGTAGAATCTAGTCTTCGAGAATGTTGTTGGGTTGGGCTGAAAATTTACAACAGACGTCACTTTGACTCCGGAGACCAGGACGCTACGGCCTCCTTTACAAACAGAAATATTGACACCAAAAGGCCGAGCCAAACGACAAACGGATGTGAGACCACAGCATCGCCAAATTTCATCTCGATCGCGATCTTTTGCGTTGGCCCATGGGTACCTGGAGTATCACGTTGGATCACAGCCTTTCCATCGGACGATTGTATCGAAGCGACAATCTCAAGATACGACACGTCGCCATCATCCTGTGCCCTGAGGTAGCCCGACGTTTTCACAAGACAATTCTTCTCCTGATCTTCAAAATCGAAAATGTCGCCAGGAAAAAGCGCAGTCTCGCTGATCAGTTGAGGCCCACCACTGCCATTGTTGAGAGCGCTGATGATCGCCGGACTGATGTTTCGATATATGGCCACCACACCCGACCGAAGCTGATTAGGCGTGTTCGCGCTGATGGACTGTCCGACCATGAGCTTGCCTGAAAACGGCATAAGCGTTGCTTCAGTGATGGGTATGTGAATTTCAGCGTCTTCCCATAGCGTGACCTTGTCAACGCCAGTCGTCAGTACCGGCGAACCTTCGCTGGTTTTCGAACAGGTACTGTCGAGAGGAGTTGCCTTGCGGATGATCATTACATGGCTCGGCGCCTTGCCTTGAGGATAGTCCCTCCCGTCAACCATATAGGGAGCGTCCACTATTGCGACTTCCAGGGTCGTTTCGCCGAACACAGCCAAGCTGATATTATCCGCGAGCGGCAAATATTGTTGGCCCGAGTTACCGTGCGCGCCGCCGCACAGCCGCTCCTTGTCAGCCACCACAGGTTTGATGAGATTTTGATTTTCGGGCGGCTCATCTGGATCATAGCAGATGTAAGCACCCGACAACGTCCATTGGTATTGCTGCTCCGAAGCAGACAAAGTTACTGTGACTATTTCGGATCTGCCGGTAAAAGATGTGAACCCATTGGTCGCCCAGGAATCATTTAGGATCTGGGCTATGAAATAGGCACACATTAGAAAAAACAATATGATAGACGCCTTGCGACATAGTTCGCTACCGCGCAGCTTCATTGGCCTCTTCCGCTGACGGCGACGTTGAAAATCCGCTCGGTTGGCAATCCGTTCCTTTGACGCAATTTTGTCTTTACACGAGCGATCCCGGTCGCCGTTGAAAGGAGTTTCAACCGGCATATCCGGTCGAACATGCCGTTCTTGCCATCATCACGATCGCACACGATTGGCTTTCCGATCGCAACATTGTTGGCGTCGACTTGAACCACCGTGCTGGTCTCATTCCCGGAATTGAGCCGAAGTTGCAAAACCGACGCTTCTCCCTCCTCGAGACGCGAATTCGGTCGCGCGGGGAAGATCCAATCGTCTTGCAGGAGACAAGCTTCCAATGGATTTTTGCTTTGGTCACGGGTGGAGAAGGCAACCATCACAGCGCCGCCTTCTCTGATGTCGTCGCCCAACTCGACATGTGCATCGATCCTCTCGACTGACTTTGTCAGTCGGAAAACAGCCGTACGTCGAAGGCTAGCCGTCTTGCTTGCCAAGTCCACACAGATACGCTCGCCTTGTTGCCCGTTGGGCACGACGAGCGAGAAAGTCTTGTCGAGCAATACCGCGGCGTCGTCGTTGGCGCTGGTAGTATCGCCATACAGGAGCGCATCGACGACGATGCGCTCTCCAGATTGATTGTTCACTTCACGCTGAGTGAAAACATACGCCCCGACCTCCTCAAGATCGTTTGACACGACACGAAAGGACGGATCCGCGACGGCTACTGGAACCGCAAAGCCAATCCAGCCTGCGAACGTGAGAACTCCTAAGGCGAGACCCTTCCGCTTCATGTTGCGCTCGTTCCTGGCTGGGCTTAAGAGCATTTGGCTTGGTGTTTTGTGATGCCATGGCGGAATTCCGCGCGCTAGTGGTTTGCTTCAGCTTTTGTTATCGAAACGACGACAGATGGCCTTTCTTGGAAAACTAGCGTCGGTGGTTCTCGCCGCAACGACTCTATGTGTTTTGTCGACGACACGCGACGCGTTGGCGAAAGTCCCGCTTGAAGTCGCTATCGGCAAGCCTGGCGATCAAGTCCACTTCAAGCCTGACGGCTATGGAGTCCTTGTCCGGTATAAGGACGAATGTCTTGTTGTCACCCCTGCTCATGTCGTCACATCAGACAGTGATAACGTCGATATTGAAGAAGTTACCGCTCGGCTGAATAATAAGTCTGCTTCTATTTCTTATATCGACGCCGACACAGACCGGGATATTTACGTCGGTTTGGTTGACCCCGCCAGCCCGCTCTTCAGCTTTTGCGACCAAACTGAGGATATGACGGAGCTGAACAGTGAGTATCTGGCGACTCTCTCGAATATGATCGAGAGCAATTTCCACACGCTTAAGCTTCACCAAACACCCTTGTCGATCGACCTCGTACCAGCGAGCGAGCGAACGCTAAACGATGCAAAACGGCGCCGCCCAATCCGGTACCGCTTGGCGCCATGTACGGCTGTAGACGCCAACGACTGTACGTTTCCCAAGCAGGGCTTCAGTGGATCAATCATTTCGATGCCTCTCCCTAACGGAGACGATCTTTGGCTGGGGCTGCATCAATTGCGCTGCGAACTGGTGTGTGGCGGAAGCGAGGAAACCTGGCAGGCCATTACAGTGATGCAAATCTACGAGTTCATGGCATCGCCGAATTCACCGCTCAACGCCAACACGCCACAACTACAGGCGCCGGACTTCACAACGCCGTTGCCGGGTTACGACGAGACGAGTTCCGGTTTTAAATCGGCGTCATACGATTTTGACGTGGCTTTCTCCAAGTTCCTGGCTGGGCTCGCCGTTATGCGCTTTCCGCAAGCGGCTGATGGCGCCTGCGCCCACAAGTGCTCGATATGGGAGCTGCGGAAATTCTACTCCAGCGAAACCAAATCCGGAGATCCGGAAGGATTTAAATCGACTTACGAGGATCTAGGTCCGTCCGGAAGCACTTTGGTAGGATCCACTGTCAAGTTTGCCGTGCCATTTGATCGGGTAGCGTTCCTCAATGTTATCGCGCAGGGGAAGCAATTGAATCAGGTCATCGACGAAACACAAAAACCACCTCCGAATCTGAGCCTCGGAGATCAACTGGGTTTCACCGTCAACGGATCTCCGGATGCTTGGATAAAATTCTACGAGCGCGTGCCAGCGCAATACGAGAGTTACGTGGAGGCGGTACATGTACTGTTTGATTCATATTGCAAAAATTTCAAACCGGCGTCGGAAAAAGAACCGGCTAGCAAGGGGGTGATCTTTTTTGGCGATATGGCGTCGTATGAAGATCCCTGTTTGAAAGGAATCTCGTGGGGCCAGATGATTGAGAAAGACCCGTCTTTTGTCATTTCCAAGTTGCGCGAAGGATTTTGAGATATATCGAAATACGCTCTCCTTATCCTTATTAGCGGCTTTGAGAGGATCTTGGTAGAATAGGACACGATCTGCTAACCAAACTGACGGCAATCGAGAACACAACCATCAACTTACCCAGGTGATGGTCTAATAGGATTGCGGAAAGCGTCCGAAGTCAGGAAGCTCCCCGTCAGACCGTCTCCTTGACCCGCGCCGACAGAAAGTCCGGCAGGTCGGCAACGGAATCCAGAACGACATCGGCGATCGCCGATAGCGATTCACGCGTGCCGGTGCCGGAGAGCACGCCGACCGCCAGCCCGCAGCCGCCGGCCCGCGCCATCTCCAGGTCGTGGCGATTGTCGCCGACCATGGCGATCTCGGCCGGCCTCAGCCCGGTCAGGTCGCAGAAGGCGAGGATGGTGTCCGGCGCCGGTTTCGGATTGGCGACCGCGTCATAGCCATAGGCGGCATCAAAGAGCTGGGCGACGCCGAGCGTGACCAGGGTCTTCTCCGCGCCGGCAGTCGAATCGTTGGTGGCAACGCCGAGCCGGTAGGCGCGTTTATGTAGCGCCGTCAGCGCGCCGACGATGCCGGGCAGCGCCACCGCCATCGACGAGCCCTGCACGGACGTGATCTCGTTGAAGCGGGCGACGGCCAGCATCTGGTCCTCGTCGGACAGGCGCGGGAACCACAATTCGACGACATCCATATTGGTGCCCGAGGCAAAGATCGAATCGGGCTTGAAGCGCTTGTTGACGAAATCGAAGCCCGCGGCCGACAGCAGCCTGTCTGCCTTCCAGCGATCGCCCTCGGCGGCGTCCATCGCCATGAAATCGGCAATGCTGAGCCAGGTCGCGTTGAAATCGACGAGCGTGCCGTCCTTGTCGAACAGGATGCCTTTGATGTCGGCCGGGTTTTTCATTGTGCACCCCGCAATTCCTGAATGCGGGCCACCAGCCCGGCGGTCGACGCGTCACGCTTGGCGGCGCTCTCCTTGCCTTCGACGACAGGCAAGAGGCCAGTCGCCAATTCCTTGCCGAGCTCGACGCCCCACTGGTCGAAGGAATTGATGTTGAACAAGGTTCCTTCGACAAACACGCGATGCTCATAGAGCGCGATCAGCCGACCGAAGGTGCGCGGGTCGAGCTTGCGATAGAGGATGGTCACCGAGGGGCGGTTGCCGGAGAAGACGCGGTGCGGAGCGATCTTGTCGACATCGGCCGGCTTCATGCCCTTGGCCAGCATCTGCGCCCGCGCCTCGTCCAGCGTGCGGCCCTTCATCAAGGCTTCCGACTGCGCCAGGCAATTGGCGAGCAAGAGATCGTGCTGATGTTTCAGATCAGGCTCGTGGCCTATCGCCGCGGCGAGGAACTCGACCGGGATGAAATCCGTGCCTTGGTGCAACAACTGGAAGAAGGCGTGCTGGCCGTTGGTGCCGGGCTCGCCCCAGACCAGCGGCCCGGTCGGCGTCGTCACCGGCGTGCCGTCAAGGGTGACGCCTTTGCCGTTCGATTCCATGTCGAGCTGCTGCAGATAGGCCGGCAGCCTGGACAGGCGCTGGTCGTAAGGGATGACCGCGCGGGCGGGATAGCCGCAGATCACGCGATGCCACCAGCCGACCAGCCCCAGCAGCGCCGGCAGGTTCTGCTGCAGGGGCGCGGTGCGGAAGTGCTCGTCCATCTCATGCGCGCCGTCGAGGAAGGCGCGGAAAGTGCGCGGGCCAATGGCGATCATCACCGGCAGGCCGATCGCGCCCCACAACGAATAGCGGCCGCCGACCCAGTCCCAGAAGCCAAACACGCGATCCGCTTCGATGCCGAACTTGGCCACCAGGCTGAGTGCGGTCGAGACGGCGGCGAAATGCTTGCCGACAGCTTCCTTGCCGAGTGCTTTCTGCACCCATTTGCGTGCCGTCTCGGCATTGGTCATCGTCTCGACCGTGGTGAAGGTTTTTGAAGCGATGATGAAGAGGGTGGTTTCGGCCGACAGACCCTTCAGCGTGTCATGGATATGGGCGCCATCAATGTTGGAGACGTAGTGCGCGCGCGGGCCGTCGTGATAGGGCGCCAGTGCCAGCGTCGCCATGGCCGGACCGAGATCGGAGCCGCCAATGCCGATGTTGACGATGTCGGTGATCTTTTTGCCGGTGGCACCTAGCGCCTTGCCGGAGCGAATGGCGTCGGCAAAGGCGCCCATGGCGTCGAGCACGGCAAGCACGTCCGCCTTGACGTCCTGGCCATCGACGGTGACGCCCTTGCCCGAGAGGTTGCGCAGCGCCGTGTGCAGCACGGCGCGGTCCTCGGTGATGTTGATCTTCTTGCCGGAAAACATCGCGGCGCGGCGTCCGTCGAGGTCGGCGGCGCTGGCGAGCTTTTCGAGCAGCTCCATGGTGCGCGCATCAACCGCGCATTTCGACCAGTCAAGCAGAAGGTCGCCGTCGCTGGCCGAATACGTCTCGAAGCGCTTGGGGTCGGCGGCAAAAGCCTCGCGCATCGTGCCCGATGCCGCCGCGCGCGCAGCACGCAAGGCGACAAGCTGTTTGTCGAAGGAGGAATGATCCACTGCCGGCTCCTGATACTTTTTCACGACATCTTATCAGACCGGATGTTTCCGGCGCGTGTCGTCGCGCAGGAGTTATTGAGCCGAATTCCATTTGTTTCAATGCGTGGGGATGACGCAGTGCATCACAAGGTTATGACGCAATGCAGCAGGTGGAGAGCGCCGTAATGGTGCAAATGCAGTTAGGTGCGAGGACGCGATGTGTCACGCGGGCGGGATGACGCAAGCGTCACCCGGGACGAATGATATGCGTCGCGCAGGGCACGCGACGACGCTGCGCGTCGCGCGATGGATCACTGGCATAAATCCCAGCGATCAGAAAAATTGATTGGCGCAACCCCTTGTGCCACGGTTACCTTCCGCTGGTCCAGCCAAGCAAAAAAGACTGGCCATCGAGGAACATCTCCCATGCCACAGCGTAACGACACGGCCATATGGTCCGGCCTGTTCCGGATTTCGGCGGAATCGGGCCAGACCTTGCAGGCGCAGATCCGCCAGGCGATCGTCGCCGCCATCCTCGACCGGCAGATTGCTGCTTCGATGCCGCTTCCGTCCTGCCGCATCCTGGCCGAAAAACTCGGCGTTGCGCGCGGCACCGTGGTGCTGGCGTTCCAGCAATTGGTCGACCAGGGTTTCCTGGTGGCGCGCGAACGGCGCGGCCATTTCGTCAATCCGGACGTGCTGGCAACCCCCGCCAAGCCGCACCAGAAGGCGCCTGACCAGCAGAACGAGATCGACTGGAAGGCACGCCGGCAGATCGCCGCCAGCGACATGCCGCCGCCGGCCAAGCACGACAACTGGATCAAGTCGTCCTACCCCTTCGTCTATGGCCAGTTCGACCCGGCGCTGTTTCCGACCGCCGAATGGCGCGAGTGTAACCGCATGGCGCTGGCCGTGCTGGAAATCCGTAACTGGGCCTCCGACATGGTCGACCGCGACGATCCGTTGCTGATCGAGCAGATCCAGGCGCGGCTGTTGCCGCGGCGCGGCATCTTCGCCAACCCGGACGAAATCATCGTCACGCTCGGCGCCCAGAACGCGCTCTATATGCTGGCGACGCTGTTGATGACCAAGGGTTCGAAAGTGGCGATGGAGGACCCGGGCTATCCCGACGCGCGCTCGATCTTCCGGCTTGCGGGCGCCGATATCCAGCCGGTTCCGGTCGACCAGTCCGGCATCGTAACCTCTTCCATCCCCAACGATTCCGGCTTTGTCTTCGTCACGCCCAGCCACCATTGCCCGACCATGGTGCCGCTGTCGGCGGAGCGCCGGCAGGACCTTCTGGCGCGCGCCAACCGCCACAACCAGATCATCATCGAGGACGGCTATGACAGCCAGCTTCTCGACGAGGCGCCGCAGCAGGCGCTGAAGAGCCTCGATCGTTCGGGACGCGTCATCTATGTCGGCTCGATGTCGAAGACGCTGGCTCCGGGCCTCAGGCTTGGCTACATCGTCGCTTCGGCTGGACTAATCGCCGAACTCAGGGCGCTGCGCCGCTTCATGCTGCGGCACCCGCCGGCAAACAACCAGCGCGCCGTTGCCCTGTTCCTGTCGCTTGGCCATCACGAAGCGCTGGTGCGGCGGCTGTCCTCGGCTTTCGACGAGCGCCGCAAGCGTCTGGTCCATGCGATTTCGGCATTTCTGCCGGAGTGGCGCTCGACCGATTCGGCCGGCGGCACATCGCTCTGGCTGGAAGGGCCGCGCGGCACCGATGCACGGGGTTTGGCTGAGGCCGCGGCCTCGCGCAGCGTCATCATCGAACCCGGCGACCGCTTCTTCGACCGCACCGAAAAGCCGTCGCGTTTCATGCGCTTGGGCATTTCCTCGATCGCGCTGCAGCATATCGAGCCGGGCATCCGCGAGCTCGCGACCGCGGCCGGACGCAGGCCGGCCGCAGCCTGATCTTGCCTGTGCCGGGGCTTTGAACAGCCCCGGCGTTTGGCATATCTCCAGCATTCTGCATTAGCTCTCTGGCATACTCGCCTGCACTGGCTGGCCCATAGGCTGGGCCAATGGCGGCGGCATAGTCGGCTGACAGAGGGACGAAGCAGGCCGACGGTGGACCAATCACCGCGCCGTGTTTCGCAAGCTAAGGTGGAGTGCCCCATGTCAGTGGCTGTCGAGAAGCAGGATGCGGCTCTTAAGCAGGATGCGGCTGTTAAGGATGCATCGGCCGACCAGCGTTCGCGACGATCCGGTGGGCGCGAGGCGCGCCGCGCCATGCGGGCCGCCCCTTTGGCCGACGATATCAGGCCGGTGCGTGCCGGCCTTGAAGGCGGCAGCTACGGCCCGCTCACCAGGAACGACCAGGAGCGCATCCATGAAGCGGTGCTAACGCTGCTGGAGACCGTCGGCTTTGCCAATGCCATTCCCTCCTGCATCGAAGCACTGACCGGGGTCGGCGCCATCTATGGCGACGACGGCCGCATCCGCTTCCCGCGCGGCCTGGTGCTGGACACGATCAAAAGGGCGGCGCGGAATTTCACGCTGCACGGCCAGGACCCTAGGCATGACATGCTGATCCAGGGCAAACGCGTGCATTACGGCACCGCGGGTGCTGCGGTGCATCTGGTCGATGTCGAAAAGCGCGAATACCGCGAGTCGCTGGTGCAGGACATTTACGACGCCGCCCGCCTCGTCGAAGGGCTCGACAACATCCACTTCTTCCAGCGGCCGATGGTGCCGCGCGACATTCCCGATCCGCTCGAAATGGACTTCAACACGCTTTACGCCTGCGTGATGGGCACGTCCAAGCATGTCGGCACCTCGTTCACGGTGCGCGAGAACGTCCAGCCGGCACTGGAAATGCTTTATGCGATCGCCGGCGGCGAGGAGAACTTTCGCGCCCGGCCGTTCGTGTCGAACTCCAACTGCTTCGTCGTGCCGCCGATGAAATTCGCCGAGGACGCTTGCGGCGTGCTCGAAGCCTGCGTCGAAGGCGGCATTCCCATCCTGCTTTTGTCGGCCGGCCAGGCCGGCGCGACCGCTCCGGCGGCGATTGCCGGCGCAGTGGTCCAGGCAGTGGCCGAAGTGCTCGTCGGTCTCATCTATGTCAACGCCATCAAGCCGGGACATCCGGCGATCTTCGGCACATGGCCGTTCGTTTCCGACTTGCGCACGGGCGCCATGTCGGGTGGCTCGGCCGAGCAAGCAGTGCTGACGTCCGCCTGCGCGCAGATGGCGCAATTCTACGACCTGCCGGGCGGTTCGGCCGCCGGCATGACGGACTCCAAACTCCCCGACATCCAGTCCGGCTACGAAAAGGGCATCACCGATGTGATGGCCGGTCTTGCCGGCCTCAACCTGGTCTATGAATCGGCTGGCATGCATGCCTCGCTGCTCGGCTTCTGCCTGGAAAGCCTGATCATCGACAACGACATGTTGGGCCACTGCCTGCGCTGCGTACGCGGCATCGAGGTGACCGACGAGGCGCTGTCGATCGACACCATCACTGAAGTCTGCATGAATGGCCCCGGCCATTATCTCGGCAACGAGCAGACGCTGCGGCTGATGCAGACCGAATATTTCTATCCGGCTGTCGGTGACCGCTTTTCGCCCAAGGAGTGGAACGAGAAGGGCCGGCCCGACATCTTGCAGCGGGCCATCATCGAGAAGAAACGCGTGCTGGCCGAGCGCTTCCCCCGCCATGTGCCGAAGCTGCTCGACGACAAACTGCGCGCCCGTTTCGGTGAGATGATCAAGCTGCCGCGCAGCGGCATGGGCGGGTAAGCGTTAACTTACAGAGATCAGCCCGCGCTTAGTTCAAAACGCTCGACCACATCGGCGCTGATCAGCTTGCCGTGCAGCGCCATCAGCACGATCTGCGCATCCAGGCTGTCGCCGGTTTCAAGCGCCGCCTCGATGCGGCGCTCTGCCTCCAGCCGTCGTTCCGGGCCGTTGGCCTGCTCGAACGTTTGTGGGCCTGCGATGCAATAGCTGAACAACTGCGCCACGGACCGATAGGCGTCCGGCGGCGGCTCGTCCGGCCAATGGTCCTTCATCAGATTGACGATGGTGAGCTTCACGCCTTCGGGAACAAGCGCCGGATGAAGGTCGGCGCCGCGCAGCGCATTGTCGAGTTCCCGCAGGTCGCCGGAGCGACCGAACATGCCCAGGAAACCGAGGGAAGAGCGCCGTTTTGTCATGATGGTCTTCCCTTATCGGAGCACTGCCGAGACCCCGCATATCTGTAGGTCCGACCCGGCCAAAACAAGGGCAGTCATGACAAAGGGCGGTCCGCTCTGCAGACCGCCCTTTCGATTTCGGCAAACGATGTCGCGCTCAGTGGTTGTCCCTGGGAACCCCTCTGGTGTGCGCGACGTCCTGATACTTCACCGCCGGCTTCAGCACCATGCCTTCGGAGAACTGGTCGACCATGCCGCGCTGGATCTCCTGCCACGGCGTCTGGTGCTGGGGATAGTGATAGCCGCCATTGCCCTGGAGTGCTGCGCGCCGCTTGGCGATCTCGTCGTCGCTGACGAGAATGTTGGCAGTGCCCTTGCGTAAGTCGATGCGCACACGGTCGCCGGTCTTGATCAGCGCCAAGCCGCCGCCAATGGCCGCTTCGGGCGAGGCGTTGAGGATCGAGGGCGAGCCCGACGTGCCAGACTGGCGGCCGTCGCCGATGCAGGCCAGAGCGTGGATGCCCTTCTTGATGAGGTAGGCCGGGGGCTGCATGTTGACGACCTCGGCACCGCCGGGATAGCCGATCGGGCCGGCGCCGCGCATGAACAGGATGGTGTGCTCATCGATGCCTTGCGCCGGATCGTCGATGCGGGCGTGGTAGTCCTCCGGCCCGTCGAAGACCATGGCATTGCCTTCGAAGGCTTCCGGGTCCTTGGGGTTGGACAGATAGCGCTCGCGGAATTCCGGCGAAATGCCGCTGGTCTTCATGATCGCGGAATCGAAGAGATTGCCGCTGAGGTTGATAAAGCCGGCATTGGCCTTGAGCGGCTTGTCGACGCTGCGGATGACATCCTGGTTCTCGTTGGCCACGCCGCGGCAATTGTCGCCGATCGATTTGCCATTCACGGTCACGGCGTCGGGATGCGGCAAAAGCCCGGCCTTCAAAAGCTCGGCCACCACCGCCGGCACGCCACCGGCATGGTGGTAATCCTCGCCGAGATACTCGCCGGTCGGCTGCAGATTGACGAGCAGCGGCACGTTGAGGCCTATCGCCTGCCAGTCGTCATTGCTGAGCGGCACGCCGAGATGGCGGGCAATGGCATTGAGGTGGATCGGCGCGTTGGTCGAGCCGCCGATCGCCGAATTGACGACGATGGCGTTCTCGAACGCCTTGCGGGTCATGATGTCGGATGGCTTCAGGTCTTCATGCACCATCTCGACGATGCGCTTGCCCGTCTCGTAGGAAATCTGGCCGCGCTCGCGGTAGGGTGCGGGGATCGCGGCCGAACCCGGCAATTGCATCCCGAGCGCCTCGGCCAGCGAGTTCATCGTGGTGGCGGTGCCCATGGTGTTGCAATAGCCGGTCGACGGCGCCGAGGAGGCGACGATGTCCATGAACTCGTCATAGTCGATCTCGCCTGCCGAAAGCCGCTGGCGCGATTCCCAGACAATGGTGCCGGAACCCGTGCGCTTGCCCTTGTGCCAGCCGTTGAGCATCGGGCCGACCGACAGCGCGATGGCCGGAATGTTGACGGTAGCCGCCGCCATCAGCAGCGCCGGGGTGGTCTTGTCGCAACCGATGGTGAGCACCACGCCGTCGAGCGGATAGCCGTAGAGGACCTCGACCAGGCCGAGATAGGCAAGGTTGCGGTCGAGCGCTGCGGTCGGACGCTTGCCGGTTTCCTGAATAGGATGGCACGGGAATTCGAAGGGGATGCCGCCCATCGAGACAATGCCTTCGCGCACGCGCTTGGCGAGTTCGATATGGTGTCGGTTGCAAGGCGACAGGTCCGAGCCGGTCTGGGCAATGCCGATCAGCGGCTTGCCCGACATCAGCTCGGCGCGCGTCAGGCCGTAGTTCAGATATCGCTCGAGATAGAGCGCGGTCATGCCTGGGTTGTCGGGATTGTCGAACCACTCCTGCGAGCGAAATTTCTTCTTCCTGGTGGGGGCGCCTGCCATCGTGGTCTCCGTATTTGTAAGACAAATCGATATGGCAACGCGTGGAAGCAGGCAAGAGGGCGCACGGTCGCAACCGGACTTTGGTGCGATAGACACGCAGGTGACCGTGCGTTAGGCCTTCTGGGAACAGCGCGGGAGGTGTCGATGGCTTTGGTGATCGAAGGCGAGGAACGCATTGCAGCACCCCTGCAGAAAGTGTGGGAAGCGCTGAACGACCCGAACGTGCTGCGGGAAAGCATTCCCGGCTGCCAGAGCCTCGAGATGAAATCGCCGACCGAAATGGCGGCGACCGTGGTGCTGAAGATCGGGCCGATCAAGGCGACGTTCAACGGCGAGGTGACGCTGAAAAACCTCAAGCCGCCGCACGCCTACACCATCCAGGGCGAAGGCAAGGGCGGCATTGCCGGCTTCGCCAAGGGCGGCGCCGACGTGACGCTGACGGCGGATGGACCGGATGCGACCGTGCTCAGATACGCGGCCAAGGCCGATGTCGGCGGCAAGATCGCCCAGCTCGGCAGCCGGCTGATCGAATCGACCTCGAAGAAACTGGCGGGGCAGTTTTTCTCGACGTTTGGCGAGAAGGTGGGCGGCTAAGCCTCTCTCATTCGAACACGATGCTCGGCACAGCAGCTTCCGCCGCGCCACGCTCTTCGTTGACCCGCTCCCAGACCTTCGACGCAATGTCGCGATAGATCTTGGCTTCAGCACTATCAGGCTTCGACGCCACCACCGGCGTACCTTCATCCGAGCTTTCGCGGATGCCCATTTCCAGCGGCACTTCGCCGAGGAAGGTCACGCCGAGGCGTTCGGCCTCGCGCCGCGCGCCGCCATGGCCAAAGATGTCGTAGCGCTTGCCGGTATCGGGAGCGATGAAATAGCTCATATTCTCGACGATGCCGAGCAGCGGCACATCGACCTTCTTGAACATATTCAACCCTTTACGGGCATCGATCAGCGCCAAATCCTGCGGCGTCGAGACGATGACGGCGCCGGCGAGCGGCACCTGCTGGGCCATTGTCAGCTGCGCATCGCCGGTGCCGGGCGGCATGTCGACGACGAGCACGTCGAGCCGGCCCCATTCGACCTCGCGCAGCATCTGCGTCAGCGCCGACATCACCATCGGTCCGCGCCAGATCATCGGCGTTTCCTCATCGACGAGGAAGCCCATCGACATCACCTTGAGGCCGTAATTCTCCATCGGTTTCAGGATCTTGCCGTCGACCGTCTGCGGCCGGCCATGGATGTTGAGCAGTTTTGGCATGGACGGGCCGTAAATGTCGGCGTCGAGCACGCCGACACGCAGACCATTGGCAGCGAGCCCGAGCGCGATGTTGACGGCGGTGGTCGACTTGCCGACGCCGCCCTTGCCGGAGGCAATCGCGATGATCGCCTCGATGCCGGGCACGCCACGCTTGCCCGAGCTTTGCGACGCCGGGGCGTGCGGTGCGGGACGCGGCGCGGCTGGCGGAGCCGGTGGTGCGGGTCTGGGTGCTGCGCGCGCCGGCACCGGCGCTTCCATGCCGCCACCCTTCTTTTCCGCCGTCAGCGCGACGACGGCGCCGGCGACACCGGGGATCGCCTTGACGACGCGCTCGGCAGCGGCGCGCAGCGGCTCCATCTCCTGCGCGCGGGCAGCGGGAACGGTAATCGAGAAAAACACTTTCGAATCGGCGATGAAAATCTCCGAAACCATACCGAGGTCGACGATGTTGCCGGTGAAGTCCGGCCCATTGACCGTCTTCAGACGCTCGGTGACGATTTCCTTGGTGACGGACATGGCGGCATTCCTCAGACGTTGGCTGGATCACCATGACTCGTCATGCTGATCTGGCTTCTTTGTTGGAGCATGATCTCCGGACAAAACGGTTCCCGTTTGTCCGAGAAAACCGATTTCCACTTTTCGGGATCATGCTCTGACCCAAGACGGCAGTTGGCCTGAGATAATGCAGTTCATCGCCAACACCAAGCGGCGGCGTCTGAGATCGGACAGTCCAGATCAGCAGAAGGCGAGTTCCAGGCGTCTTTCGGCCTGGGAGACGACCTGGCATTTCGTCTCAAAGCGGTCCGCCCTGATGACCAGCACGAACTGGTCAGGGATTCCGGCGATGTTCGAAACGTCGACGGTGGCGCCATCCTCGCCAAGGCTGCGGACCGTGCAATCGATGGTCGACATGCGGCTGTTGAATACGATCTGCCCTGCTTTGAGGACCCTGCGTCGCGGCCGTACCGCATCGTGTCCGTGGGGATTCCAGCTGACGATCCGGTTCCGGCCGGCGCTTTTCGCGCGATACATGGCCAGATCGGCGCGTTCGATCAGTTCCTGCAGGCTGGACGTCGTGGAATCGAGCGAGGCAACACCAAGGCTTGCGGTGACGGTCACGTTCAAAGTGCCGTGCGCGAGCCGCATGGTCTCGATGGCGCTGCGCAGGCGCTCGGCAATTTCAAGGGTCTCGTTGCGGCCGGCGTGCAGCAGGAAGGCAAACTCCTCGCCGCCAATGCGGCCAAAAATGTCGACATCCCGCAGCATGTTGCCGCACTGCTTCGCCAGGCCCTGCAGCACCTTGTCACCGACGCCATGACCAAACGTGTCATTGATCGATTTGAAATGGTCGACATCGAGGACAATGCAGGAGAAATCGAAATGCCCGCGCTGCGCCAGGGCAAAGGCCCTGCCGCCCTGCTCCATGAACGCCCTGCGCGCCAGAACGCCGGTCAGCGCATCGCTCGATGCATGCGCACGCAGCTCCAGATCCTCCATGGCAAGATCGGTCAGGTCCTGCAGAATGGCGGTCTCGCGCTCGCCGAATTGTCGCGGCGTATAGCCGATTGCGCAAACGCTGCCGATGTTGTGACCATCGCGGGTGCGCAAGGGTACACCGGCATAGAAACGGATGTGCGGATCGTTCCTGACATGCGGGTTGTCGGCGAAACGCAGGTCTTTCGTCGCGTCCTCAACGACCAGCGGGCCGTCCTGGAGGATGGTGTAGCGGCAAAATGTATCCTTGCGCGCGGCTTCGCTGGTGGCGAGGCCTTCGCAGGCCTTGTACCATTGGCGATGACCGTCAAACACCGAGACAATGGCAATCGGCACGTCGAGCACGGTCCTGATCAGCCGCGCGATGCGGTCGAAAGAGGCTTCGCGCGGTGTATCCAGAATGTCAAAACGATCGAGCGCCTGCAGACGCGCGGCTTCGCGCAGATCAGCATCGGCTGCAGCCTGCATTTCTGGCGGATGCTCACGGAGCATGCTAGGCACTCTACCTCCAGCGGCCTGACGCGGCGACCATCGCCCATGATGGCAAACCGAGTCTTATCAACTGGTTATTTCATGTCGCCGCGACCGGCCTCATATAAAACGATCCTTAACGAAGGGCTGCGCCCCGCAATGCCATGCGCCGGTGCGGGAAGGCTTGCGCCATGATCGACAAGCTGGAATTTTTCATCGCGCTGGCCAAGGAGGAGCATTTCGGCCGAGCGGCGGAAGCGTGCGGCGTCACCCAGCCGACGCTGTCGGCCGGGATCAAGCAGCTGGAAGGCCAGCTCGGCGTCATGCTGGTCAATCGCGGCTCGCGCTTTCAGGGGCTGACGCCGGAGGGCAAGCAGGTGCTGGTGTGGGCGCGCCGCATTGTCGGCGACTCCAGAACCATGCGTGAGGAGATGCGCGCCGCGCGCCACGGCCTGTCCGGCCGCATCCGCATCGCTGCCATTCCAACCGCGCTCGCCATGGTGGCGCGGCTGACGACGCCGTTTCGGGCCAAGCATCCCGGCGTCACCTTTTCGATCCTGTCGCGCACCTCGATCGAGGTGCTGTCGCTGCTTGGCAATTTCGACATTGATGCCGGCATCACCTATCTCGACAACGAACCGTTGGGACGAGTGACCAGCGTGCCGCTCTATGACGAGCGCTACCAGCTGATCACCGCGGTCGGGAATCCCTATTCGGATCGCGACAAAGTGACATGGGCCGAGCTCAGCCAGTTGCCGCTCTGCCTGCTGACGCCGGACATGCAGAACCGCCGCATCATCGACCAGCACCTGGCCGAGGCCGGCACCCAGGTGCGGCCGACGCTGGAATCCAATTCGATGATCGTGCTGTTTTCGCATATCAGAACCGGCAAATGGTCGTCGATCATGCCACTTAACCTCGCGGAAACATTCGGCTTTTCGGAGCCGATCCGGGCCATTCCGATCGTCGAACCGGATGCCAGCCACACGGTCGGACTGGTGGCGACGCCGCGCGAACCGCACACGCCGCTGGTGCAGGCGCTGCTGGACGAGGCGATGGCGCTGGCAGACGATTTCCGCAACCACCGCTAGGCTAGAGACTGGGTGCCGGACGTGCTTGATAGAAAATTTCTATCAAGCAACGGATCAGCTTTATTGATTTCGCGGGTTTCCTCTGTTTTTGTAACCACTTAGCGATAAACCGCTTCGACCAGGGAGGGCGCTGCATGCCAATGCAGCCTGCAAGTACCGAGATTCAGTCGCGCACGGCAGCGATCATCCAGGAGCTGAAGGGCCTCGAAGGCCCGCTGCTGCCGATCCTGCACGAGATCCAGGAAGAATTTGGCCACGTGCCGCAGGACGCGGTGCCCGTCATCGCCGATGGGCTGAACCTGTCGAGGGCCGAGGTGCACGGCGTCGTCACCTTCTATCATGATTTCCGTGCCCGCCCGGCCGGCCGGCACGTGCTCAAGCTCTGCCAGGCGGAGGCTTGCCAGTCGATGGGCTCGGATGCGGTTGCCGCCAAGATCAAGCAATTGCTCGGCATCGGTTTCCACGAGACCACCCGCGACGGGTCGGTTACACTCGAGCCTGTCTACTGCCTCGGGCTG
Source organism: Mesorhizobium sp. P2_B11 (assembly GCF_056404855.1). NCBI lineage: Bacteria > Pseudomonadati > Pseudomonadota > Alphaproteobacteria > Hyphomicrobiales > Phyllobacteriaceae > Mesorhizobium > Mesorhizobium sp. P2_B11. The sequence continues at coordinate 270,132 of NZ_JBFUDF010000001.1, read as the reverse complement.
TGCGCCTGCTCACCGTCGGCGATGCTGGACGGTGAGGTGATCGGGCGGCTCGATGACGAGAAGATCGAAGAGATCGTCGCGGAGGTACGCTCATGATCCCGCGCATCTACATTCCCGCCGATTCCGGCGCGCTGGCGCTCGGCGCTGAAAAGGTCGCAAAGACGATCGCCAAGGAATTGGYCGAACGGGGCATCGAGGCCAAGATCGTGCGCAACGGCTCGCGCGGTGCCTATTTCCTCGAACCCATGGTCGAAGTTGCGACCGAAAAGGGCCGCGTCGCCTACGGGCCGGTCAAGCCATCCGACGTCAAGAGCCTGTTCGACTCGGGCTTCCTCACCGGCGGCCATCACAAGCGCTGGCTGGGCGCGCCGGACAAAATCCCGTTTATCGCCAAGCAGACGCGCCTGACCTTCGCGCGTTGCGGCATCAACGACCCGCTGTCGCTCGAAGCCTACAAATCGCTGGGCGGACTGAAGGGCCTGCAGAACGCGGTGGCCATGGCGCCGCTCGACATCGTCAAGCAGGTCACGGAATCGGGCTTGCGCGGTCGTGGCGGCGCTGGCTTCCCGACCGGCATCAAGTGGAAGACGGTGCTAGATACCGCCAGCGAGCGTAAGTACATCGTCTGCAACGCCGACGAAGGCGACAGCGCCACCTTCGCCGACCGCATGATCATGGAGGGCGACCCCTTCGTGCTCATCGAAGGCATGACGATTGCCGGCATCGCCACAGGCGCGACCAAGGGCTTCGTCTATATCCGCTCGGAATATCCGCATGCGGTGGCTGTCATGAACAAGGCTGTCGAGGTCGCCCGCAAGGCAGGCGTGCTCGGCGTCAACGTGCTGGGTTCGCCCAACGCCTTCGACATGGAAATCCGGGTCGGCGCCGGCGCCTATGTCTGCGGTGAGGAAACGTCGCTGCTGAACAGCCTTGAAGGCAAGCGCGGCGTGGTGCGCGCCAAGCCGCCGCTGCCGGCGATCCAGGGATTGTTCGGCAAGCCGACGGTGATCAACAATGTGATCAGCCTGGCCTCGGTGCCGATCATCATGGACAAGGGTGCCGCCTTCTACAAGGATTTCGGCATGGGCCGCTCGCGCGGCACGATCCCGATCCAGATCGCCGGCAACGTCAAGCATGGCGGCCTGTTCGAGACGGCGTTCGGCCTGACGCTCGGCGAAATCGTCGACGACATCGGCGGCGGCACAGCGACTGGCCGGCCGGTGAAGGCAGTGCAGGTCGGCGGGCCCCTCGGCGCCTATTTCCCGCGCGGCCTGTTCGACACGCCGTTCGACTACGAAGAGTTTGCCAAGCGTGACGGGCTGATCGGTCATGCCGGCATCACCGTGTTCGATGATACCGCCGACATGCTGAAGCAGGCGCGCTTCGCCATGGAGTTCTGCGCCATCGAGAGCTGCGGCAAGTGCACGCCCTGCCGCATCGGCTCGACACGCGGGGTGGAGACCATCGACAGGCTTGCCGCCGGCATCGAGCCGGAAAAGAACCTGGCTCTGGTCACCGATCTCTGCAACACGATGAAGTTCGGATCGCTCTGCGCGCTGGGCGGCTTCACGCCCTACCCGGTGATGAGCTCGATCACCCATTTCCCCGAAGATTTCAAGCCCGCGCCGGCGCGCGTGGCTGCTGAATAGGAGCTGGCAGATGAATATCAAGGCCGACTTCCCGATACTCATCGAAGAACTCGACTACGGAACCCCGGAATCGAAGGCGCAAAAGCAGGTCACGCTGATCGTCGACGGCCGCAGCATCAGCGTGCCGGAAGGTACGTCGATCATGCGCGCGGCGATGGAAGGCGGGGTCGAGATCCCAAAACTCTGCGCCACGGACATGCTGGACTCGTTCGGCTCCTGCCGCGTCTGCCTTGTCGAGATCGACGGGCGCGGCGGCACGCCGGCATCCTGCACGACGCCGGTCGGCGAAGGCATGGTGGTGCGCACGCAATCCGAGCGGCTCGACGCCATCCGCCGCGGTGTCATGGAGCTTTACGTCTCCGACCATCCGACCGGCTGGAACGAGAAGGCCGGCACCGGGGTCAGTGAGTTCGACGTGGTGGCGAAGTCGGTCGGCCTGACCGAGAACCGCTATGGCGTCGAGGGCCGCAACCACGTCAAGGAAGAGAACGGTGTCGCGCCCGGCCACGGCTCGCTGGCGGTCGACTACATCGCCCGCGACGAGTCCAACCCCTATTTCACCTATGACCCGGCGCAGTGCATCGTCTGTTCGCGCTGCGTGCGCGCCTGCGAAGAGGTGCAAGGCACCTTCGCGCTGACGATCGAAGGCCGCGGTTTCGAATCGCGCATGGTCGCCGGCATGCACGAGGATTTCATCGCCTCCGAATGCGTGTCCTGCGGCGCCTGCGTGCAGGCCTGCCCGACCGATGCGCTGCGTGAAAAGACCGTGCTTGAGAAAGGCATGCCCGAGCGCTCCGCCGTCACCACCTGTGCCTATTGCGGCGTCGGTTGCTCTTTCAAGGCCGAAGTGAAGGGCGACGAAGTCATTCGCATGATGCCCTACAAGGACGGCAAGGCGAACCACGGCCACTCCTGCGTGAAGGGCCGTTTCGCCTATGGCTACGCGACCCACAAGGACCGCATCCTGTCGCCGATGATCCGGGAAAAGGTCTCTGACCCCTGGCGCGAGGTGAGCTGGGAAGAGGCGATCGCCCACACGGCCAAGGAATTCCGCCGTATCCAGTATCAATACGGACGCACCTCGATCGGCGGTATCACGTCGTCGCGCTGCACGAACGAGGAGACCTATCTGGTGCAGAAGCTGGTGCGCCAGGGCTTCCGCAACAACAATGTCGACACCTGCGCCCGCGTCTGCCACTCGCCGACCGGCTACGGCCTCGGCCAGACCTATGGCACCTCGGCCGGCACCCAGGATTTCGATTCCGTCGACTTCACCGATGTCGCCGTCATCATCGGCGCCAATCCGGCTTCCGCGCATCCTGTGTTCGCGTCGCGGCTGAAGAAGCGGCTGCGCCAGGGCGCCAAGCTGATCGTGCTCGATCCGCGCCGCACCGAAATGGTCAAGTCGGCGCATATCGAGGCCGACTATCACCTGCCGCTGAAGCCCGGCACCAACGTGGCGGTGCTGACGTCGCTTGCGCATGTCATCGTCACCGAAGGGCTTTTCGACGAAGCCTTCATTCGCGAACGCTGCGACTGGGTGGAGTTCCAGGATTGGGCTTCGTTTGTCGCCTTGCCGGAAAACAGCCCCGAAATCGTCGGCAAGCTGTCCGGCGTCGATCCCGAGTTGATCAGGGGTGCGGCGCGGATGTACGCCACCGGCGGCAACGGCGCGATCTATTATGGCCTGGGCGTGACCGAACACAGCCAGGGTTCAACCACGGTGATGGCGATCGCCAACCTCGCCATGGCCACCGGCAATATCGGCCGTCCCGGCGTTGGCGTGAACCCGCTGCGCGGCCAGAACAACGTGCAAGGCTCCTGCGACATGGGCTCCTTCCCGCACGAGCTGCCCGGCTATCGCCACATCTCCGGCGAGGCCGTGCGCGACATCTATGAGAGCCTGTGGGGCGTGAAGCTGGACGACGAACCCGGCCTGCGCATTCCCAACATGCTCGATGCCGCCGTCGACGGCACTTTCAAGGGCATCTACATCCAGGGCGAGGACATTCTTCAGTCCGACCCTGATACCAAGCATGTTGCCGCCGGCCTCGCTGCGATGGAATGCGTCGTCGTGCACGACCTCTTCCTCAACGAGACGGCGAACTACGCGCATGTGTTCCTGCCCGGCTCGACCTTCCTGGAGAAGGACGGCACTTTCACCAACGCCGAGCGCCGCATCAACATGGTGCGCAAGGTTCTGGAGCCCAAGGCGCGCTACGCTGACTGGGAGGCGACGCAGGAGCTTGCGCGCGCCGTGGGGCTGGACTGGAACTATCAGCATCCCTCGGAGATCATGGACGAGGTCGCCAAGACGACGCCGAGCTTCGCCGGCGTCTCGTTCGAGCTGCTCGACCGTGTCGGATCCGTGCAATGGCCCTGCAATGAGAAAGCGCCGCTCGGCACGCCAATCATGCATGTCGACAGCTTCGTGCGCGGCAAGGGCAAGTTCATCCGCACCGAATATGTCGCGACCGACGAGCGGACCGGGCCGCGTTTCCCGTTGCTGCTGACCACCGGCCGCATCCTCAGCCAGTACAATGTCGGTGCACAGACAAGGCGCACCGAAAACGTCATGTGGCACTCGGAAGACCGGCTGGAGATCCATCCGCACGACGCCGAAAACCGCGGCGTGCGTGATGGCGACTGGGTGCGGCTGACCAGCCGTTCGGGCGAGACGACGCTGCGTGCGTTGATCACCGACCGAGTGTCACCGGGTGTGGTCTACACCACCTTCCACCATCCGGACACGCAGGCCAACGTCATCACCACCGACTTCTCCGACTGGGCGACCAATTGTCCGGAGTACAAGGTGACCGCGGTGCAGGTCGGCGCATCGAACGGGCCTTCGGACTGGCAGCGCGACTACAACGAGCAGGCCGAGCAGAGCCGCCGTATCGCTCCGCTGCAGGCGGCGGAGTAATCTTGGCCGCGCGCCGCAAAGCGACGACGCAGATATCGCGGCTGGCGCACCGTGCCAGCGGCACGACCTCGGCCAACCGCATGGTGCCGGAAGAGACGCCGGTGGCGTTCTCGTTCGCCGGCACCACACATGCGGTGATGATGGCGAGCCCGGCCGATTTCGAGGATTTCGCGCTCGGCTTCTCGCTGACCGAAGGCATCATCGCTCAGCCCCAGGAGATCGAAGCGATCGAGGTCGAGGACCACGGTGCCGGCATCGACATCCAGATCCGGCTGAAGGACCAGGCCAACACCCGCTTCGAAGCGCGGCGCCGGCGCTTGGCCGGACCGGTCGGCTGCGGGCTGTGCGGCATTGAATCCATCGAGGAAGCGATGCGCTCGATCGACAAGGTCGGTGCGTCAAAACTTACGCTTGACGCCGACGACATCACCCGTTCGGTGAAGCTTCTGTCGAAGGTGCAGCCTCTGCATTCGGAAACCGGCGCGGTGCATGCCGCGGGCTTCTATGTACCAGGCAAAGGCATTGTCATGGCCCGCGAGGATGTCGGCCGCCACAATGCTTTGGACAAGCTGGCCGGCGCGCTTGCCAAGGCCGGCATTGATGGCGCATCGGGCGCCGTGGTGGTGACCAGCCGCGTTTCGGTCGAGATGGTGCAGAAGACGGCGGCCATCGGCTCGGCCTTCATCATGGCCGTCTCAGCACCGACCGCGCTCGCCATCCGCACCGCCGAAGAAGCCGGGATGACGCTGGTGGCGCTGGTGCGCGGCGACGATTTCGATGTTTTCACCCACCCGGAACGGGTGGCCTTGGGAGTTGCCCAGCATGTCGCATGACGAAGACCACATCACGAGCACCAGGGAAAAGCTGGTGCGCATGGCCAACCAGATTGCCGCCTTCTTCCATTCAAGGCCGCGCGAGGAAGGCGTGGCGGGTGTAGCCGAGCACATCAACAAGTTCTGGGAGCCCAGGATGCGCCGCCAGTTCTTCGAGATGCTGGACAGCGGTGGCGAAAATTTCGACGAGCTCGTCGTCGAGGCCTCGGCCCGGATCAAGCGGCCAAGGACCGAGGAGCAGGCCGATATGAGCATCGGCTACGTCCAACCGACTGGTGCAGAGAGCGCCGCTCCGCAGAAATAGCCGGGCGAATTCGGTTCGATCGCGGGGCTATATTCCTGTCTTCTAAAGTTTGACTGCCGCACCCGGCAGGCGTCTGCTATGGTCGGCGATCAGAAATCGTCTGGCCGGGCGGGATGGAATCGTGAGGCCGATCGAGACGCGATATGCCCTCAGCGGCGACGTGCGGATCGCCTATCAGGTGGTCGGCCAGGGATCGTTCGACCTGGTTTTCGTGCCGGGTTTCATCTCCAATCTCGACCTTCACTGGGAAGACGAAGGCTATACCAGGCTGTTGAGACGGCTCTCGGCATTCTCGCGGCTGATCCTGTTCGACAAGCGCGGCACCGGCCTGTCCGACCGGGTCGACCCGCGCCATCTGCCCAGCCTGGAGACCCGTGTGGACGATGTGCGGGCGGTGATGGATGCCACCGGCAGCGGCCGTGCGGCCCTGCTCGGCGCCTCGGAAGGCGCGCCGCTGGCGATGCTGTTCGCCGCCACTTATCCGGAACGAACGCGGGCGCTGGCGCTCTATGGCGGCTATGCGCATTTCCACAAATGGGTGATGCCGCCGGATCGCCTCGAGGCCTTCATCGCAACGGCCGGCACGGCCTGGGGCACCGGCGCCACTTTGCCCAACTTCGCGCCGGGCCGCGTCGATGACCCGCATTTCACCCAGTGGTGGGCGCGCTTCGAACGGCTGTCGGCCAGCCCGACGGCAGCGGCGGCGCTGGCCCGGATGAATGCCGACATCGACGTGCGTGACGTGCTTTCGGCGATCGGCGCGCCGACGCTGCTCATCCATCGCCGCAACGACGTGCGGGTCGACCCCGATGCCAGCCGCTTCCTGGCGAAAAGGATCGCGAATGCGAGACTGGTCGAAATCCCCGGGCGCGACCATCCGATCTGGACCGGCGACGTCGACCGGGTAGCCGACCTGCTCGAGGAATTCCTTACCGGCGAGCGTGCCGTGGCCGAAGCGGAGCGCGTGCTTGCCGCTCTTCTGGCGACACGCATCTACGACACGGCGCGGGTGGGCGACCGCATGTGGAGCGAACGCAGCGAGCGTTTCCAGGAGAGCTGGCGGCAGCTGGTCGGCCGTCATGGCGGACGCGTCGCCGGCATCCATGGCGAATTGATGATCTCGCGCTTCGACGGGCCAGCGCGGGCCATACGCTGCGCGGCGGCGCTGCGCGATGCGGCGCAACATATGGGCATTGCAAGCGCGCAGGGCGCGCATGTCGGCGAGGTCGAGATGCGCGGGCCGCCGGTCGGGCTGATGGCACGGGTGACGATGCAGATCGCCGCCCATGCTGGGCGCGGCGAAATTCTGGCGTCGCGGCTGGTCGCTGACCTGGCGGCCGGTTCCGGCCTGCATTTCATCGATGCCGGGCGTGTCACGGTGGATGAGCTGGACGAGCCGCTGGCGCTGGTCCAGGCGACGTCGGAACAGCACCTCGAGCCGGCCTGCCGGCCCAAGCCCAAGCCTGCCGAGCCGGCGCAACTGACGGCGCGTGAAAGCGAGGTGGTGGGCCTGATCGCCGATGGCAAGAGCAATGCCGCAATCGCTGCCGAGCTGAGGCTGAGCGAGCATACGGTGAAGCGTCATGTCGCCAACATATTGCTGAAGCTCGACCTGCCGTCACGAGCGGCGGCAGCGGCATTTTCCGCGAGGCACACTGGCCCGGACGGGCCATAGGGACCATGGCGCTTTCGGGCGAAGCGGCCAAGGCAGCCTCGGCGCTACCAATTCTCTCCATGCAGCCCAGGCGGATGTCGCCGGGAAGGCGCTGCGAACGGAGGATGCAATGCTGAAGTCAAACAGGTCGATCAAATCGCTGATGATCGCGGCAAGCGTTGGCGCGCTGTTCACCATCGCCCCTGCCAAGGCCGAGGATGCCGCGGCCGCCGCCGCTTTCAAGGATATCGAGGCGACGCTGGGCTCGGTGCCGGACATGTTCAAGACGCTGCCCGATGTCGCGGTTGCCGGCGCCTGGGCCGAGATCAAGGGCGTGCAGCTCAACCCCAAGACCGCGCTCGACGGCAAGACCAAGGAGCTGATGGGGCTGGCCGTCGCCTCGCAGATCCCGTGCCAGTACTGCATCTATTTCCACACCGAGGCGGCCAAGCTCAATGGCGCGACGGATGAGGAGATCAAGGAGGCGATCGCGATGGCGGCTATCGTGCGCCACTGGTCGACGATGCTCAACGGCAGCCAGGTCGATTTCGCTACCTTCAAACAGCAGACCGACGGAGTGTTCGCGGCCATCAAAGCCAAGTCGCAGTGAAAGACAATGCCGGCGATGGGCGCCGGCAGTGCTTGTGATCATCAACCGCCCGACCGACGGGCCATGGAGGAGAAAATGCTGACCAAGACGCAAAGCGTGGACGGCGCCGCGATCAAGAAAGCGATCGAAGGACGGGACGGCAGGATGCTGGCAAGCTTCTACGCCGACGATGCGCTGGTGCGGGTGATCGATCGCAACAACCCGCCGAGCAAGCCGCGCGAGATCCGCGGCCGGGCGGCAATCAGCACGTTCTGGGACGATATCTGCAGCCGGGCAATGACCCACAAGGTCGACACCACCATCGCCGATGGCGACAATCTCGCCTTCACCCAGGCCTGCGCCTATCCGGACGGGACAAGAGTGTTCTGTGCGGCGATGCTGGAACTGAAGAATGGGCGGATTGCGCGACAGACCGTCGTGCAAGCCTGGGACGAGTGAGGAGGAGAGACATGTTCAGCGCCAGATGGCAGATCGACGCCAAATTCGGACACAAGCAGACCGTGCTTGAACTGCTCAAGAAATGGGAGCGCGAAATCGGCTCCCAGGTCGGCATCGCCGACCTCAAGTTCCAGATCATGACCGGTTCGATCGGCGCCCGGGAAGCGACGGTCGAATCGCATCATCAGGTCGAAAGCCTTGCCCAGCTGGAGAGTTTCTTCGCCAGGATCGGCAAGATCGACGCGCACGCCAAATGGGGCAAGGAGATTGAGCCCTTCGTCGTGTCTGGCACCAGCCTTTGGAACATCTACCGCATCGTGGAGTAAAGCAATTCCAGGGAAAGTGTGAGCGGTTTCCCGTCCGGAATTGCGTGAAAACAAAGAGAACTGCGCGTTTCGGCCGTCAGTTGCGGCGGCCGAAATTCGTTTTCTGCCCGGCGAAGCGGCCTTCCCTGGCCAATCCGGCCGCTGCGACACGCGACGGCTGATTGGGCAGCGTTGCCTGTTTGGCCAAGGCGGCCGCTATCAGGGCGTCGGCCTGGCGGGCGCGCTGGTCCGCGCCGGCACCCCCGGCAAGGTTGCCGGCCGCAGCGTAGGCCTCTGCCCGCCGGCGGGGTCTGAAAGCGAGATAGAGAAGCAGCGCGCCGAGCAATCCACCGCCGATGACGATCGTCAGACGCGCGCCGGTCATGCCGGTGCGCTCGATCTGGGTCGGGTTGGCGGGGTTCTGGACGACGGTGAGCTTGTCGCCGACCTGCGGCTCGCGGCCACCGTCCTTGTTCAGCTCCATCGTCGCCTCGACGGCATCGGAGCCGGTGCCGACGCGCAAGGTGCCGGTGAATTTCTGCTTCACCTTCCACTCTTTGTCCGCGTGCACCGTCTTGAACGCCTCAACCAGTTCGCAGGGGATCGTGGCGGTGCTGACAGTCTTGTAGACGATCTTGTGGGCAGTCGATTCCATGTCGCATTCGACGTTGACCGCGATGACTTCGGCCGGCACTTGCGGCCAACCGCCTTTCTTCAGCATGTCCTTGCCGCCGAAGAAGGCCATCACCAGGCAGAAGCCACCAATCAATACCAGTTTGATCTTGGTCGTATTCATGCGCAAACCCCCTCGCCGCGCGGTTTCTCGGCAAGGAGGCTGCTCGTTCAGGTTGAATATTCAGTAAATCGTGAACTCTCGCCGTACCGCAAAAGTAACTAACGCTTAATATGCAGAAAACGGCACGGCTAATATTTTAGAGATAGTGGTATCCGCTACACGTGGGCCACCATCACATGCCGAACGGCGGTGTAATCCTCCAGCGCGTAGAGCGACATGTCCTTGCCGTAGCCGGACTGTTTCAGTCCGCCGTGCGGCATCTCGTTGGTCAGCATGAAGTGGGTGTTGATCCAGGTGCAGCCATATTGCAGGCGAGCGGCTGTCGCCATGGCGCGCGAGACGTCCTTGGTCCACACCGAGGACGCCAGACCATAATCGCTGTCATTGGCCCAGTTCACGGCTTCGTCGACCTCGGAGAAGCGGGTGATCGAGACGACCGGGCCGAACACTTCGCGGCGCACGATCTCGTCCTCCTGCAACGCGCCGGCAACGACGGTCGGCTGGTAGTAGAAGCCGGAGCCTTCGCCCGGCTTGCCGCCAGTGGTGATCTCGATGTGCTTCAGTTCGGAGGCACGCTCGACGAAGCTCGAGACGCGGTCGCGCTGGCGGCGCGAGATCAGCGGGCCGATCTCGTTTTCGGTGTCGTCCGGCTGGTTGTACTTGATGGTCGATACGGCCGAGGACAGGTCGGCGACGAGCTTCTCGTAGATCTTCTTGCCGGCATAGATGCGGCAGGCGGCGGTGCAGTCCTGGCCGGCATTGTAGTAGCCGAAGGCGCGCAGGCCGTTGACCACGGCGCCGAGGTCGGCATCGTCAAAGACGATGACCGGGGCCTTGCCGCCGAGCTCCAGATGGGTGCGCTTGACCGATTTGGCGGCGGCCTGCAGCACCTTCTTGCCGGTGGCGACGTCGCCGGTGATCGAGATCATGTTGATCTTGGCGTGATTGATCAGCGTGTTGCCGACGCTGTCGCCGCGGCCGAGCACGACATTGACGACGCCTTCGGGCAGCACCTCGGCCAGAATCCTAGCCAGTTTCAGCGCCGTCAGCGGCGTCTGCTCCGACGGCTTGAAGACGACGGTGTTGCCGCCGGCAATCGCCGGCGCCAGCTTCCAGGCCATCATCATCAGCGGATAGTTCCAGGGCGCGATCGAAGCGACGATGCCGATCGGGTCGCGCCGCACCATCGAAGTGTGGCCGGGCAAATATTCGCCGGCGACCACGCCAGGCATGGAACGCACCGCGCCGGCAAAGAAGCGGTAGCAGTCGACGATTGCCGGGATTTCGTCATTGAGCACGGCATTGATCGGCTTGCCGCAGTTCAGCGCCTCGAGCGCAGCGAACTCCTTGGCGTCGGCCTCGATGCGATCGGCGATCTTGAGGAGATACCCCGAACGCTGCGCCGGCGTGGTGCGCGACCACGTCACGAACGCTTTTTCGGCGGCCGCCACCGCTGCCTCGATCTGCGCCGGGCTCGCTTCCGGCAAATTGAGGATGGTCGCCCCGGTCTTTGGATTGAGGATCGGCTCCTCGGTCTCGGTGCCTTTGTCGAAGGTCGAGCCGATCAGCATCTGGGTGTCCATGGAGGTCTCTCCCTTATCGATTGGATTATTTGCCGGAACCGGCGATCTGGTCGCCGTCGCGGGTCAGGTAGTAGGCAAACAGGATGGGCAGCAGCGTTACCAGCACCACGACCATGGCGACGACATTGGTGACCGGACGCTGGCGCGGGCGGATCAACTCTTCCAGCATCCAGATCGGCACGGTCTGCTGCTGGCCGGCGGTGAAGGTGGTGACGATGACCTCGTCGAACGAGAGCGCGAAGGCGAGCATGCCGCCGGCGAGCAGCGCGGTTGCGATGTTGGGCAGCACGACATGCCGGAAGGTCTGGAAACCATCGGCGCCGAGATCCATCGAAGCCTCGATCATCGAGCCCGAGGTGCGGCGGAAGCGGGCAACCGCGTTGTTGTAGACGACGACCACGCAGAAGGTGGCGTGGCCGAGCACGATCGTCCAGAACGAGAACGGTATGTCGGCGAGCGAGAAGGCCGAGCGCAGCGCAATGCCGGTGATGATGCCGGGCAGCGCGATCGGCAGGATGACGAGCAGCGAGATGGTCTCACGGCCAAAGAATTTCGTCCGCGACACGGCAGCGGCACATAGCGTGCCCAGGATCAAGGCAATCGCCGTCGAGATGGCGGCGACGCGGACCGAGAGCGACAGCGCTTCCCACACATCCGGCCGGTTCCAGGTGACGGCGAACCATTGCGTGGTCAGCCCCGGCGGCGGCCAGACGAAGCTCTTTTCCTCCGTGGTGAAGGCGTAGACGAAAATCAGCAGGATCGGCAGATGCAGGAACAGCAGGCCGCAAGCGGCTGCGATTTTCAGGCCGAGCGGGGCGGATTGCGAACCGTCAGAGCGCATCGAAGGCCCCCATGCGCTTGGCACCCCAGAGGTAGAAGCCCATGATGACGATGGGCACCACGGTGAAGGCGGCCGCGAGCGGGATGTTGCCGGCGGTGCCCTGCTGCGAATAAACGGCCTGGCCGATGAAGAGCCTGGATGTGCCGATGATCTGCGGGATGATGTAGTCCCCCAGCGTCAGCGAGAAGGTGAAGATCGAGCCGGCGACGATGCCGGGCAGCGCTAGCGGGAACAGCACGTTGCGGAAGGTCTGGCCCGGCGATGCCCCGAGATCGGAGGACGCCTCGACCAGATTGCCGGGCACGCGCTCCAATGCCGCCTGCACCGGCAGGATCATGAAGGGCAGCCAGACATAGACGAAGGCGATGAAAGTGCCGGTGGCCGAGACCGACAGCGAGTTGCCGCCGACGACCGGCAGCGACAGCCAGCCATCGAGCACCCAGAGCAGATGCAGCTTGGCGAGCAGCCAGGTCAGAATGCCTTCCTTGGCGAGGATCAGCTTCCAGGCATAGATCTTGACCAGGTAGCTCGACCACAGCGGCAACATGACGCCGAGATAGAACAGCGCCTTCCAGCGGCCGCGCGCATAGCGCGCAGCATAGTAGGCGATTGGGAAGGCGATGACGGCCGACGCCAGCGTGACCAGGGCCGCCATCGTCACCGTGCGCAGGATGATGTCGAGATTGGCGGCCTGGAACAGGTCGCCATAGGTCTTCAGTGTGAACTCATGGTTGATGAGGCCGGAGAATTCGTCGATCGAGAAAAAGCTCTGCGCCAGCAACGCGAACAGCGAGCCGATATAGACAACCCCCAGCCATAGAACCGGCGGCGCCAGCATGAGGAAGAGCAGCAATTGCGGCCGGCGCCAGAACAGGTCGGACAGCGCACCGCGAATGCCGCCACTGCCCGGCAGGATGGCGGGTGCGGTGGCGCGCGGCATGGCGGCGTCGAGGCTCATGCCGGCTCATCCATCAGATGCAGATGCTCGCGGTTGAAGGTGAGCACCACCGCTTCGCCTTCCGCCGGCAGTTTTGTGCCGGCCGGCACGATGGCGTGCAGCCTCAAGCCATCGGCGTCGAGCGCCAGTCTTGTGGTGGCGCCGAGATAGTTGGTTCCGACCAGGCGCGCGGCAACTCCATCGCCTTTCGCAGCGCGGCCTATTCGAATGGATTCAGGGCGCAAGCTGCCCCATCGGTGCTGGCCGGAGTAACGCTGGACGAAATCCGGCGGCAGCACGTTGGACGAGCCGACGAAATCGGCGACGAAGCGGGTCTTCGGCCGCTGGTAGATGTCTTCCGGCGTGCCGATCTGCATGATCTTGCCGTCATTGAAGACGGCGACGCGGTCTGCCATTGACAGCGCTTCGCCCTGGTCATGGGTGACAAAGACGAAGGTGATTCCGAGCGCCTTTTGCAGCGACTTCAGCTCTTCCTGCATGTTCTCGCGCAATTTGAGGTCGAGCGCGCCGAGCGGCTCGTCGAGCAGCAGCACCTTGGGCTGGTTGACCAGCGCACGGGCAAGCGCGACGCGCTGGCGCTGGCCGCCGGAGAGCTGGCCGGGACGGCGGGCGCCATAGCCGGGAAGCCGCACCAGCGACAGCGCCTCTTCCGCAGCCTTATGCCGTTCAGCCTTGCCGACGCCCTTGACCATCAGCCCGTAGGCGACGTTGTCGAGCACGTTCAGATGCGGGAACAACGCGTAGTCCTGGAACACGGTGTTGACGTTGCGGCGATAGGGCGGCACGCCCTCGGCACGCTCGCCGAAGATAGAGATCGAGCCCGAGGTCGGCTGCTCGAAGCCGGCAATGAGGCGCAGGCACGTGGTCTTGCCGGAACCGGACGGACCGAGCATGGCGAAAAACTCGCCCGGCACGATGTCGAGATCGACCGCATCGACGGCGCGCACGCTGCCGAAATGGCGAGACACTTTCTGGAAGGAAACGGCCGAGGTCATGGGCTGCCAGTCTGTTGCAGGTTTGATGTGTTGATGTCGCGCGCCGCCCTACCTCCCCCTCGATGGGGGAGGTCGCGGCGAAGCCGCGGGTGGGGGTGGCTTGGCACGAACCGCCGCAACCCCCACCCCGACGCTGCGCGTCGACCCTCCCCACGAGGGGGAGGGTAGGAGCGATTACCGCCCGCCGATGACGCCGATATAGTCAGACACCCAGCGGTAATAGGGCACGCACTGGTTGTTCTGGCTGGCGCATTTCGACACCGGCGTCTTCCAGAACTTGATCTTGTCGAAATTGTCGTAGCCGTTGGTCTTGCAGCCTTCGTCGGTCAGAAGCTCGTTGCCCTTGCAGGCGGCGGGGACGACCGGCAGCGAACCGAACCAGGCCGAGACGTCGCCCTGGACCTTGGGCGACAGCGAATGCTCGAGCCACATATAGGCGCAGTTCGGGTGCGCGGCGTCGGCCTCCATCATGGTGGTGTCGGCCCAGCCGGTGACGCCTTCTTCCGGCACGGTCGAGGCGACCGGCTTCTTGGCGGCGACCAGCGTGTTGACCTGGTAGGGCCACGAACCCGAGGCGACGACGCCTTCGTTCTGGAAGTCGTCGACCTGGATGGCGGCGTCATGCCAGTAGCGGCCGACCAGCGTGCGCTGGACGCGCAGCAGGTCGAGCGCCGCCTTGTACTGGTCCTCGCTAAGCTCGTAAGGATCCTTGATGCCTAGCTCCGGCTTGTGGAACATCAGATAGTTGGCGGCATCGGCGATATGGATCGGGCCGTCATAGGCCTGGACGCGGCCCTTGTTGGACTTGCCGTCCGGCAGATTCATTTCCTCGAAGACGATGTTCCAGCTCTTGGGCGCTTCCTTGAACACATCGGTGTTGTACATCAGCACGTTCGGGCCCCACTGATAGGGGACGCCGTAATGCACCTTGTCGACGGTGAACCAGGGTGCATCCTTGAGGCGGTCGTCGACGCTCTTCCAGCTTGGGATGAGATCGGTGTTGATCGGCTGCACGCGCTTGCCGGCGACGAGGCGCAGCGAGGCGTCACCCGAGGCGGTGACGAGATCGAAGCCGCCCTCATTCATCAGCGAGACCATCTCGTCGGACGTGTTGGCGGTCTTGACGTTGACCTTGCAGCCGCTCTCCTTCTCGAAGGAGGTCACCCAGTCATAGCCCTTGTCGGTTTCGCCGCGCTCGATATAGCCCGGCCAGGCAACGATGCTGACCTCGCCTTCGCCCTTGCCAAGCTCCTTGACCTGGGCAACGGCCTGACCGGAAAAGGTCAGCGCGACCGTCAAAGCCGTGCACGTCTTCAGAAATGAATTCATCGTCAATCTCCCATTTTGGCGCCTGACTGCGAAGCCGGTCTTCGCTGCGGTCAGCCGCAGGCTGAAAAGCGTCAGTTCGTCCGATGGACGCTTACCGCTCTGGCGGCGGTTCGGTCCCTGAATGAAAAGTGCTTGGAAAATTCCGGTTTCGCAAATTCATTTATCAGAAACACGATATCGGTTTTTCCGATAGATAGATACCGAATGCATGTCGCTCAAAAGTGACACGGTGTCAGCGCTGCTGGCGTACCGTGCGCTGCGACTGGGCGAGGCCGATGAAGTCGCGCGCCGCCTGCGGCAGGCCGGAGCCGCGACGCCAGACCATGCCGACCTGGACCACCGGTAAAGTGCCTGAGATATCACGCGATTCGATGCGGTCGCCTTCCAGCGACCATGGCCGGTAGACAAGATCGGGCAGCAGCGCCACGCCCGCACCTGTGGCGACCAGGCTGCGCACCGCTTCCACCGAGCGGGTGCGGAAGGCGACATAGGGCTTCGCGCCGATCGCGGCCAGAAGCTTGCCGGTGCTTTCCTCGATCTCGTCGACGGTGAGCATGATCAGCGGTTCGCCGGCGATATCGCCAATTCCGATAATGTCGGCGCTGGCCAGTTTGTGGCTGAGCGGCACCCACAGCCGGTAGGCCGAGACTTCGAGGATTTCCGACTGCAGCGCCGTACGGTCGCGCAGGTTCGAGGTGACCATGACGGCGATGTCGAGCTTGCCGCCGATCAGCAGGTGCTCGAGATAGTCGCCATTGTCCTCGATGGCCGAGACATCGACGCCGGGATAGGCGCGGCGGTAGCGCGCCAGAAGATCGGACAGCACATAGCCGGCGACCAGCGAGGTGACGCCGAGCTGCAGGCGGCCGCCGGCCACCACCTGGTCGTCGGAGAAAGCGCGGCGCGCGTCGGAGACGTCAGCCAGAATCTTGGTGGCATGGCGCAGAAACTGGTGGCCTTTGTGGGTGATGTTGAGGCCGCGCGGATGGCGCTCGAACAGTTCGACGCCGAGATCGCTTTCCAGCTCCTTGATCGCCTCGGTGACCGAGGATTGCGAGATGGAAAGATTTTGCGCGGCGCCCGACACCGTGCCTTGCTCGGCGACGGCAATGAAGAACTGCAGCTGGCGGATGGTGAAGGCCATGGCCGGACTAAAGCGCGTCGCGCTGAAACGGATTCATGCGACGCGCTTTAGATCTTTGTTTCGATGCATGTCGTTCTCTCAAAACCGGGACCACTTTTGAGCGACATGCATTAGACACCGGCACGGCAGGGAAGGAAAGCCGGCGGCTGGCTTATCCCTGGCAGGCTAGCTGGCGCGGCCCGCTCAGCCGAACAACAGCCTGATGCGCCGCCGCCACTCCGGACCATAACGCAAGGTAAGCATGAAGGTCGCTTCCAGCGCCACGACGATGACGATGATGCGAAAACCGATGGCATAGGAATCCCGGCCGCTGCCGCGCATGAGATAGCCGGTGATGAGAAATCCGGTGTTCCAAAGCGTGGCGCCGAGCAGCGTCGCCGCCGCGAAGGGCAAGGGCGGCAGACACAGCGCGCCGGCGGCGATCGGCAGATAGTTGCGCACCGTCGGGATGAACTGCGCCAGCAAGGAGACCCGGACATGATGGCGGCGATAGGCCTCGGCAAGCCTGCTGTAGGTCGCATAGCGCAGGCAGACATATTTGCCGAAACGCTCGACCAACCTGTCGGCACGATCGGGTCCAATCCTGCGTCCCACGGAATACCAGACAAGGCAGCCTGTGATGGCGGACAGCGTCGTCACCAGGAGCAGGACCGCCAGCCTCGATAGATCAGGCGCTGCCGTCATGCCGAGAAAGAGCAGCAGAACATGCGAGGGCGGCAACGGCAGGATCTTCTCGGTAAAGGCGAGGCAGGCGACGCCGAGCAGGCCGAAGCCGAGGATCGCCGACAGCGGATCGGTCATGAGAAGCGCCAGTCATAGGTTTTGAGATTCTTGATCCTGGACACCTTATACACCGTCGCCGGCGGGAAATTGCGGAAGATCCGGCCAAGCCGGGTCGCTTCCAGGTCGAGCCTGTCGAGCAATGTCTGGTCGAAAGGGCAGCGGCCGCCCAATGTGTATTGGTAGAGGGCCGCGCCCGGCCGCAGAGCGTCGAACACGACTTCCAGTATAGCGAAAGCCTTGCGCGGTGACATCAACCGAAACGGCAGACTGCTGATGGCGGCGCCAGCCACCGGGCCGTCGCACAGCGGCGGATGGCGCAGACCCACCGCATCCATTTCGAAAATGCGCGCGGCGGGGAAGCGGCGCGCTAGCAGCGAGGCAAAGTCTGGGTCGGCTTCTATCAGGATTAAATCCTGCTCCCTGACACCACGCTCCAGCAGTGTCCGGGTAAACGGACCGGTGCCGGGTCCAAGCTCCAGCACCGGACCGGTCTCGGGGCCGATCTCACGTGTGATCAGGGCCGCAAGGCTGGACCTGGAGGGGGTAACGGCGCCGAGCCGGAGCGGCGCCAGTGTCCAGGCCATGAGGAAAGACAAGGCGTCATTTGCGGGCATGGTGACCTCACTGCTGATGCGGGCGATTCACTTGGGTCCGCGTTTCGATGAGTCGCTGTTTGCGGCGACCGGATTGCATGAACATTGCGAGGCGCAGCTTGAGCGAAAGATTTTGTCGCGCTCCGCTCTCCGGTGCTCGGGGGATCAGAATTCGCTAAGCGGCTGCGATGCTGAGGCGTGCACCAGCCTCCGCCAGGGCAGCGGCGATGTCGCGCGGCGGCGGCTGGTCTGTGGCGAGTTCGGAAAAGCCGTCGAAGCCGCAGACCTGGACCAGCCCCTGGCGGCCGAATTTGGTGTGGTCGGTGATGACCAAGGAACGCTGGCCGCGCGACAGCACCATGCGGGCGAACTCCGCCTCGTCCAGATCATAGTCCGCAAGGCCTGCGGCGGCATCGACAGCACCGATGGAAATCACCGCATGGCTGACCGAGAAGCGGCTGACAAAGTCGATCGCCGTGGCGCCGAAGGCTGCACCGGAATCGCTGCGCAGCTCGCCGCCAGCCATATAGACCTTGTTGCCATTGACGGTGGCCAGCGTGCGGGCGATGTCGGACGAGTTGGTGACCACCGTCAGCCGCCGGTGGCCGAGCAGTTCGCGCGCCAGGAACGATGTCGTGGTGCCGGTATCCAGCATCACGGATTCGCCGTCGCGGATGGTGGCGGCAACCATGCGGGCGATCAGCCGCTTGGCCTCGGCATTGTCGCGCATGCGCCGCTCGAACGGCGCTTCGCCGGTCATCGACGGCAGGCCGATGGCGCCATGCATCTTCAGCACCGAGCCATTGCCGGTGAGCGGCTTGACGTCACGGCGCACGGTTTCAAGCGAGACCCCCAGCCGATCGGCCAGGCTGGCAATGGTGACGGTGCCCTCTTCCTTCAGGAGACGGAGGATTTCGCCATGCCGTTTCGAATGGATCATGTGGCTTCCCGGATTTGCTGCGATGACCGGTTCTAAGGCAATACAGACGTTTTTAAAGGAATTGGAGGTGGTTTCGGGCAAAACACCCAAAAAAAGTCACAACATTTGATTGACACCCGGGCGGCACTGGCATGACATTGATGGTGTGACAGGCTTCGGAACTGCCACGGGAGGGTGATGGCAGAGCCGCAATTCACGGACCGGACCGTCTGGCCAGACCGTCTGGGATTGATCTGGCACAAAGGTTTTTCGAATCCGCGGGGGCGGAGACCGGGTATCAAAGCCTGGCCAAAGGGGCTCGTCGGTGCGGCGCTGGACAGAAGTTCCCGCGGCTCGCACCGACGAGGTTTTTGCGTTTCCCCAGCCCTGATTGCGCTATTCCCTCCGCCTTGTCGTGTCTCCGCCAAATCAGGGGTGGCCCGTGACTGCTGAAGATCGCATCCGGGCCTTGCCCTGCTGGAACGGCAGCGTCGACATTGCGCCGCTGCCGGGCGGCCTCAGCAACGCAAACTATCTGGTCAAGGACGCGGCCGGGCGGCACGTCGTGCGCTTCGGCCAGGACTATCCGTTCCACCACGTCTTTCGCGACCGTGAGGTGATGACGGCCCGCGCGGCGCACGCCGCAGGGTTCGCGCCGGCGGTCCACCATTCCGAACCCGGCATCATGGTGACCGAGTTTCTCGGCGCCAAAACCTATGTCGCCGAAGACGTGCGCGCCAATATCGGCCGCGTGGCCGCGCTGATGCGCGGGTTCCATCGCGAGATGCCAAATCACATTTCCGGCGCCGGCTTCATGTTCTGGGTCTTCCATGTCATCCGCGACTATGCGCGCACACTGAGCGAAGGCGGCAGCCGCAAGCGCGACGAGCTGCCACGGCTGCTGGCGCTGGCCGATGAACTCGAACGGGCGCAGAAACTGCTGCCGATCGTGTTCGGCCACAATGATCTTTTGCCGGCAAATATTCTTGACGATGGCAAAAGGCTGTGGCTGATCGACTTCGAATATGCCGGCTTCAACACCGCGATGTTCGATCTCGCCGGCGTTGCCTCCAATGCCGAGATGAGCGACGCCGAGTCCTTTGCCTTCCTCACCGCCTATTTCATGCGCGAGCCGGATGAGGCGATCCGCCGCTCGCACGCCGCCATGCAATGCGCGTCGCTGCTGCGCGAGGCGATGTGGAGCATGGTTTCCGAGCTTTATCTCGATGCGCCTGGGATCGACTACATCGCCTACACCGCAGAAAACCTGACGCGGCTCGACGCGGCGCTCGACAATTACCGCACGAAATACGGGACACAGCCATGACCTTGCCCAGCCAAGCCGGCATCGTCGTCATCGGCGGTGGCATTATCGGCTGTTCGACAGCCTATCATCTGGCGCGCGACCACAAGGCCGATGTCGTGCTGCTGGAGCAGGGCAAATTGACCTCCGGCTCGACCTGGCATGCGGCCGGGCTGGTCGGCCAGTTGCGCTCGTCGGCCTCGATCACCCGCGTGCTCAAATATTCGGTCGAGCTCTACAAGGGGTTGGAGGCCGAAACCGGGCTCGCCACCGGCTGGAAGATGACCGGGTGCCTCAGGCTCGCCACCAATGCCGACCGCTGGACCGAATACAAAAGGCTGGCGACGACGGCAAAAAGCTTCGGCATGGACATGCAGTTGCTGTCGCCGGCCGAGGTCAAAAAGATGTGGCCGCTCCTGGAGACCAGCGATCTCGTCGGCGCATCCTGGTTGCCGACCGATGGCCAGGCCAGCCCCTCCGACATCACGCAGTCGCTGGCCAAGGGCGCGCGCATGCATGGCGCGAAACTGTTCGAGGATGTCCGCGTCACCGGCTTCGACATGAAGAACGGGCGCATCACCGCGGTAAAGACCAACAAGGGCGACATAGCCTGCGACAAGGTGGTGAACTGCGCCGGGCAATGGGCGCGCCAGGTCGGCGCCATGGCCGGCATTTCGGTGCCGCTGCAGCCGGTCAAGCACCAATACATCATCACCGAAAAGATCGAAGGGCTGGCGACCGACGCGCCGACCATCCGCGACCCCGACCGCCGCACCTATTTCAAGGAAGAGGTCGGCGGGCTGGTGATGGGCGGCTATGAGCCGAACCCGCAGGCCTGGGCCACCGGCCTGCCCGGCGGCGATGTGCCCGACGAGTGGGAGTTCCGCCTGTTCGACGACGATTACGATCATTTCGAACAGCATATGAGCCAGGCGATCGCGCGGGTGCCGGCGCTGGAGCGGGCCGGCGTCAAGCAGATGATCAACGGACCGGAGAGTTTTACGCCGGACGGCAATTTCATCCTCGGCGTGGCGCCGGAATGCGCCAACATGTTCGTCGGAGCCGGCTTCAACGCCTTCGGCATCGCGTCGGGCGGCGGCGCCGGCTGGGTGCTGGCGCAATGGGTGGTCGACGGCGAGGCGCCACTCGACCTCTGGGTGGTCGACATCAGGCGCTTTTCCGGCCTGCACCGCGACCGGCAATGGGTCAGCGACCGCACGCTGGAAGCCTATGGCAAGCACTATACGATAGGCTTTCCGCACGAGGAGTATGTCTCGGGCCGGCCGCGCATCGTCTCGCCACTCTATGACCGGCTGAAGCTTCACCGCGCCGTCTTCGGCTCCAAGCTCGGCTGGGAGCGGCCGAACTGGTTTGCGCCCGAGGGCACCAAGCCTGAAGACATCTATTCGATGGGCCGGCAGAACTGGTTCTCAGCCGTCGGCGATGAGCACCGGCATGTGCGCGAAAAGGTCGGCATCTTCGACCAGTCCTCCTTTGCCAAATACGAGATGACAGGTGCGGATGCACCGAAGGCGCTGGACTGGATCTGCGCCAACGATGTCGCCAAGCCGGTGGGACGGCTGACCTACACGCAGCTTCTCAACACGCGCGGCGGCATCGAAGCCGACCTGACCGTGGCCAGTCTCGCCGAGGACAAATTCTACATCGTTACCGGCACCGGCTTCCGCACGCACGATCTCTCCTGGATCGGCGACCATGTCGACAAGGATCTCGACGTGACGCTGAAGGACGTCACCGAGGATTTCGGCACGCTGTCGTTGATGGGCCCGCGGGCCCGCGACGTGCTGGCAGCGGTCACGGAGGCGGATGTCTCGAATGCCGCCTTCCCGTTCGGCCATGCGCGCGAGATCGGGATCGCCGGCCATACGGTTCGGGCGTTGCGCGTCACCTATGTCGGCGAGCTCGGCTGGGAACTGCATGTGCCGATCGCGGCGACCGGCGAGATCTTCGATGCGCTGATGGCGGCCGGCGCGAAACACGACATCCGCCCGATCGGCTATCGGGCGCTGGAATCGTTGCGGCTGGAGAAGGGCTATCGCGCCTGGGGCTCCGACATAACGCCCAACGACACACCGAAGGAGGCCGGCCTCGGATGGGCAGTGAAGCTGAGAAAAAACACCGATTTCGTCGGTCGCAGGGCGCTGGAAAAGACCAGCGGCGCCGACCTAAAGAAACGCTTTGCCGGCTTCACGGTCGACGATCCCGGTATCGTGCTGGTCGGGCGTGAGACGATTCTGCGCAATGGCGAGCCAGTCGGCTATCTCACCAGCGGCGGCTATGGCTACACGCTGGCTAAGAACATCGGCTATGGCTATGTGCGCAATGCCGACGGTGTCAGCGACGACTTCCTCAGCTCAGGCGACTATGAGCTGGTGGTGGCGATGGAACGGACGCCGGCCAAGATCCATCTCGAGCCGATGTATGATCCGTCGATGAGCAGGATCAAAGCTTAAGGTGTGCCGATATTCAGGTGAGGCCGGCCTGCAAATGGCCGATACCTCCGCTTCCGGTGCTCGCGTACATTCAGTACGCTCCGCTCCGGTTCTCGTTATCGACCATTTTCGACTCAGCCTGACCTGAATCTCAACACACCTTAACGCGCGTCGGGTGAGATTCAGCTCACGCGCAACACAAGACCGCGGCTTGGGACCGTGTCGGCTTCGCCAGGCATCGAGATATAGGGCGCTGTCTCCTCGGCGCGAACGATCCTGCCCTCGGCTTCCAGTGCTGCGATGCGTTCGGCAAAGCCGGCGTTCCACAGCGTGTTCTTGACCGTCAGCACGATGACGCCGCCCGGCCGGCAGATGCGGATCAGTTCGTCCAGCCCCTCGGCGCCGACATGGCCGGAGGTGAAGACGCCGGCCGAAACGATGCCGGCATAGGCATTGTCGGCAAAAGGCAGCGGGCCGCCGAGCGCCAGGCAATGCAGCGCCGAATAGACACCCTTTGCCGCCGCCTTGGCCAGCATGCCCTGCGAAATGTCGAGCGCCTCAACCTTGGGGTAGCCGGTAATGGCCAGCCATTCGCCGATCAGCCCGGTGCCGGCGCCGGCATCGAGCAGCGGGGCGGCACCACGCGGCAAATGGCGGGCGAGCAGAGCCAGGCAGATTGTCGGGTGGCGGTAGCCGGCGGCCGACATGTCGGCATCGTAGGTTTCCGACCAGTTGTCATAGATCGCGGCCACGTCCTCGGGCCGTTGCGCCGCATAGGCGGCGCCGAGCCCGCCATGATCCTTGTTTCCCGCCATCGCTGTTTCTCCGCCAGCTCGATGCTCACCCTCGAACCGATGATAGCCAAACGGCGAAAACTGTGGAACCGTTATCGAAAGAAATAACACGCCAGGGGCAACAGGCATGGGGATGGACGAGGCACGCGCAACACTTGCCGCGATTCCGGCACTGGCCGGCTATGACGGACCGCTGGAGCGGCTGGGCGGGATGACCAATCTCGTCTTCCGGGCCGGCGATATCTGCCTTCGCATCCCCGGCAAAGGCACCGAGGAGTACATCAACCGCGCCAACGAAGCGGTGGCGGCAAGCGAGGCGGCCAAAGCGGGCGTCAGTCCCGAAGTGCTGCATGTCGACCCCAAGACGGGCGTGCTGGCGAGCCGCTTTGTCGCCGGTGCCGAGACGATGTCGCCGGAGAAGTTCAAGCTTCGGGCCGGCAGCCCGGCCCGCGCCGGAGAAGCCTTCCGCAAGCTGCATTCGTCCGGCGCGGTGTTTCCGTTCCGCTTCGAGCTGTTTGCGATGATCGACGACTATCTCAAGGTTTTGTCGACCAAGGACGTGGCCTTGCCGCCCGGCTACCACGATGTTGTGCGCGAATCCGACGCCGTGCGGGCGGCGCTTGCCGCCCACCCTTTGCCGATTGCCGCATGCCATTGTGATCCGCTGTGCGAGAATTTTCTCGATACGGGCGAGCGGATGTGGATCGTCGACTGGGAATATTCCGGGATGAACGATCCGCTCTGGGATCTCGGCGACCTCTCGGTCGAAGGCAGGTTCGACACAGCGCAAGAGGAAGAGATGATGCGCGCCTATTTCGGCGGCGAGGCAAAGCCGGCCGAACGCGGCCGTATCGTCATCTACAAGGCGATGTGCGACCTGTTGTGGACGCTGTGGGGATTGATCCAGCTTGCCAACAACAATCCGGTCGAAGATTTCCGCGCCTATGCAGACGGCCGTTTCGCCCGCTGCAAGGCGCTGATGGAAACGCCGGAGTTTTCAAGGCACCTGGCGGCTGTGCGCAAGGGTTAGTTCACGCCTTTCGGCACGTTCTCCGGCGGCACCACCGTCTCGACCACCTTCTGGCGGTGGAAGATGAACAGGCCGGCGAGAACGACGATGGCCGAGCCGATCAGGATGCGCGGTCCGGGCACGTCGCCGAAGAAGGCCAGGCCGAAGATCACGGCCCATAGAAGCAGGCTGTAATGCAGCGGCGCCAGCGTCGAGGCAGGCGCCAGTTTCAGCGCTCTCGTGATCATCAGATGGGCGCTGCAGGAGACGATGCCGAGCAGGAGCATGGCGCCGAAATCGAGCGCCGAAGGGGTCTTCCAGGCGCCGATGGTCATCACGGCGCCGACCAGCAGTGTGCCGATGGTCTGCCAGGTGACCAGCGTGGTGTCGCTGGTGCCGCGCAGGCGACGGCTGAGAATGATGGCGAAGGCGAAGGCAATGCTGCCGACCAGCGCGAAGAGCGAGGACTGCGAAAACGCCGCCGAAGAGGGCTTCAAGATGATCAGCACGCCGCAGAAGCCGACCAGGATGGCAGCCCAGCGGCGCCAGCCGACCTTTTCGCCGAGCAGGAAATGCGACAGTGCGGCCACATAGATCGGCCCGGCCATGTAGAAGCTCATCACATCGGCGAGCGGCAGATAGACGACGGCGGCATAGAACAAAGCGGTATCGACCGTCGTCGCCAGAACGCGCAGAAGCTGGAGGATTGGCCGCTCCATCTGGAACAGCTTGCCCGCGCCTTGATTGGCGATCATCGGCCCGAGCACGATGAAGGCGCCGATCGAGCGGATCAGCACCACCTGGCCGACGGAGAAGCTTGCGACCAGCCATTTGCCCATCGCGTCGTTCAACGCGAACATGAAGTCGCCGGCCAGCATCAGGAGAATGCCGGCCAGAAGCAGGTTCCTGATCGTAAAGTTGCGGGCAAGCGACTGGGCCATGCGGCTCCCTAACCGCAAGCGGCTGCTTTTGCGAGGGCAATCGGTAAGACCAGCGGCGGAAATCCGCTGTAGATATGCCTCTCGGGCTATTTTGGCCGCGGCCGGATGATGATCGGGCGATAGATGATCGGCCTGGCCCAGGGATCGAAAGCCGAAACGCTTCTGAGTTCGGCGCGCCGGTCGAGATCGATGCGTTGCAGGCACTCGGCAAAGGCGTCGTTCTTCTTGGTGAAGCCATAGGACCGGCATTTCGCCTCATCGGCGGCGCGGCGGTCCTCCACTGTGGTACAGCCCGCGCAAGCCGCCGCCAATGCCAGCGCCATCACTGTCTTTTGCCACATGCCATCCTCCTCGAACAAAAAGTGGAGGCTTACTGTAGATTTAATTGTGGCCGGACGAAGCATGCGACCTTGATGCAGATGCAACGGCCTGTTGGGCCTGAATTGAACGCAACTGGCGCCGAGAGATGTATTTCACAGACCGCTAATGCAACATGCCGGATGCTGCCAGCGGGCCGGGGTGACATCAGGATTGTCTTCGATTGCCCTCGCGCCCCTATGGAGGGTGCAATGCAAACGCAGAAACGCATTCCCGAGAAGAAAAAGCACTGCTACGGCGCGGTCATCGAAACGCGGCGCGGCAAGAAGGTGACGCTGAAGCTGACCTGTCATGGCAAGTGCACGGACGGCAAGTGCAAGAAGCAGTCGCGCAAAGACCATCACGGCACGACAATCACCTGGTGCGGCTGCAACGACCAGCCGGAAGGCTGCAACATCTTTATCGAGAAGAAGCACAATGGCGAGGAACGCTTCGACTGCTTCACGCTCGGTTGCGGCGAAGGTAGCGAATGTCTTCCCGTCGAACAGGGATCGAGCGAGGAGGATGGCGTGAAGACGACCATCTGGGTCTGTGCTTGCGTCCGGACCAAGAAACCGCCGGCTGTTGCTGCCTGACCAGATCAAGCCCTGCCTATGACAGAGCACCGGCGGCGTTGTGCCGCCGGTTGACCTCGCGCGGTCGGCCGGCAATCGACAGCCGTGTCTCCTGTTTCGTGCGCTCGGCCACCACCTTGCCCCTGGCGACGACGCACAGCCGTTCGGCGCGCAGGCGCAAGGCTTCGATCGGGTTGCCGGCGTCGAGGATGACGAAGCTGGCCCGCTTGCCCACGGCAAGACCGAGATGATCGAGACCCATGATGGCGGCGTTGACATTGGTGACCATGTCGAAGCAGCGCGCCATGTCGGCCGGGCTCGACATCTGCGCAACGTGCAGGCCCATGAAGGCGACGTCAAGCATGTCGGCGGTGCCCAGCGAATACCAGGGGTCGAGCACGCAATCCTGGCCCCAGCCGACACGGATGCCGAGCGCAAGCATTTCTTTCACCCGGGTCAGGCCGCGGCGCTTGGGAAACGTATCGTGGCGACCCTGCAGCATGATGTTGATCAGCGGATTGGGGATCGCCGACACCCCGGCCTCGGCAATCAGCGGCAAGAGCTTGGAGACGTAATAATTGTCCATCGAATGCATCGAGGTAAGGTGCGACCCCGCCACCTTGCCCTGCAGGCCTAGGCGCTGCGTCTCATAGGCAAGCTGTTCGATGTGGCGCGACAGCGGATCGTCGGTCTCATCGCAGTGCAGGTCGACCATCAGCCCGCGCTTTGCCGCTATTTCGCACAGTTCGGTGACGGAGCGGGTGCCGTCGGCCATGGTGCGTTCGAAATGCGGAATGCCGCCAACGATGTCGACACCCATGTCGAGCGCGCGCAGCGTGTTCTGCCGCGCCGTCGGCGAGCGGTAGAATCCGTCCTGCGGGAAGGCGACCAGTTGCAGGTCGATATAGGGCGCGACAATCTTCTTGACGTCGAGCAGCGCCTCGACCGCGAGCAAACGGTCGTCGCAGACATCGACATGGGTACGGATGGCAAGCAGGCCCATTGATACCGCCCAGTCGCAATAGGCGAGCGCGCGCTCGCGCACCGCTTCATGCGTCAAAAGCGGCTTCAGCTCGCCCCATAGCGAGATACCCTCAAGCAGCGTGCCCGAGGCATTGATGCGCGGAATGCCGTAGGACAGCGTGGCGTCCATATGGAAATGCGGATCGACGAAGGGCGGCGAGATCAAATTGCCGTGGGCATCGATCGCCGAGCCGGCGCTGACATGCAGTTCGGGCTCGATGGCGACGATCGTCTCGCCGACAATGCCGAGATCGGCGACGGTGCCATCGGGCAGCGTTCCGCCGCGCACAACAAGGTCGAAATCCATCTGTCGTCATCTCCCTGAAGATCGAACGTCACAATCGTGGCGCAAGAGACACCGTGCGCCAGCCGCCAGCCGCCGCGACAGCGAAAGGTTCCATCCGGCCACAACTCGCTCTATAAGCCGCCTTTCGCCCCTGTGGCGAATCCGAAATTCGTCTCAGTCAGGCATGGGATCCGCCATTGTTTCGCTTCTTCCGCTCGACGGAAAACCAGCGCCTCATCGCGAGGCTGGTCAGGGAATCCTTCCACGACCACAAATTCGGCTATGCCGCCGCGATTGCGTCGATGCTGGTGGTGGCCGCCATGACCGGCGCCAGCGCCTGGATTCTGCGCGAGATCACCAATGAATTCGTGATTTACAAGAGGCTCGACCGCGTCAACCTGATCGCCGGAGGGGTCGCCGCGATCTTCGTCTTCAAGGGCATCGCCAATTTCGTCCAGGCCTATTTCATGAGCCGCGTCGGCAACGCCATCATTGCCGACCGACAGCGCAAGATCTATGACCGCATCCTGGCGCAAGGCATCGAATTTTACCATTCGACCTCGTCGTCCGACCTGATCACCCGCATGACCAACAATGCGCAAGCGGCGCGCAGCGTGCTCGACCTCGTCGTCACATCCTATGTGCGCGATCTGTTGACGATGGTTGTGTTGGTCGGAGTCATGGTCTGGCAGCAGCCGGGGCTGTCGCTGATCTGCTTCGTCATCGGGCCTGTCGCCATTTACGGCGTCAACCACATATTGAAGCGTGTGCGCAAGATAGCGAAGCAGGAATTCCGCTCGCTCGGCCAGATCGTGCAGGTGATGCAGGAAACGGCAATCGGCGTGCGTGTCGTCAAATCCTTCGGTCTCGAAGGCGCGATGCGCAAGCGCATGTACAAGGCGGTGTCGGACGTCGAGAACCGCGCCAACAACATCGCCACGCTGGAGGCCGCCACCAGCCCGGTGATGGAAACGCTGGCGGGGCTGGCCATTGCCGGGTCGGTCCTGGTCAGCGGGCTTCTGGTGCTGGAGGGCGGCCAGATGCCGGGCAACATCATGGCCTTCATCGCGGCGCTGCTTTTGGCCTATGAGCCGGCAAAGCGCCTGGCGCGCGTCCGTATCTCGCTGGAGAGCGGCATTGTCGGCGTGCGCATGATGTTCGAGCTCGCCGACCGGCCGCTGACCTTGGCCGAAAAGCCGGATGCAAAGCCGTTGCTGGCCGGGCCGGGCGAAATCCATTTCGACAAGGTCAGCTTCGCCTATCCGGAAAGCCCGCCGGTGTTCGAAGGACTGGATCTGACGCTCGCGGCCGGCAAGATGACGGCGCTGGTCGGGCCCTCGGGTAGCGGCAAGTCGACCATCCTCAATTTGATCATGCGCATGTACGACCCGCAGGGCGGCAAGGTGCTGTTCGATGGCCAGGACATCTCCGACGCCACGCTCGCCTCGGTGAGGGAAAAGATCGCCTATGTCAGCCAGGACACGTTCCTGTTTGCCGGCACGATCATGCACAACATCCGGCTCGGGCGCGAGGGCGCCACTGACGAGGAAGTAATGGCCGCCGCAAGGGCCGCCAATGCGCATGACTTCATCAGTGCCCAGGCGAAAGGTTATGACACGGATGTCGGCGAGAACGGCGCGCTGCTGTCAGGCGGCCAGCGCCAGCGCATCTCGATCGCACGCGCCATGTTGCGCAATGCCGAGATCCTGCTGCTCGACGAGGCAACCAGCGCGCTTGACGCCGAGTCGGAAGCGCTGTTCCGCGACGCGCTGCAGCAGCTGACGGCCGGGCGCACCACCATCGTCATCGCCCACCGCCTGTCGACGGTGCACCAGGCCGACACGATCGTGGTGCTGGAAGCCGGCAAGGTGGTTGAAAGCGGCGCGCATCACACGCTGCTCAACCAGGGCGGGCTGTATCAGAAGCTTTATGAATATCAGTTGATGCCATAACGGAGTGCGATTATGCGCGCTGCTCGGCTCATGTCCTTTCTACGATCCGTCTTGTTGGGCACCTTTGCCGTGCAATCTCCTGCCATGGCCCTCGACTACGACAAGGCGCATCACCTCGACGCAGAGAGCCTCGCCGAACAAGGAATCGCAAAGACCTACCAAGACGTTTTGCCGGAGCTTCGGCAATATGTGAAAAACCCAATCGCAGTCGAGGAGAGCGTAGACACCTACGCTTCACGATACGCCGTGCGCGCGGCTGGCCAGGAGTTCGTGATATACGCGCCGGATAGTGTGGGCAGCGAAGACAAAAGCTGGGGCACGGCCACTTATGTCTTCTTCAAAATCATCAATGACCAACTCACCCATTCGGGCGTGCGATACTACGCGCTCAACGGTGGAAACGACCTGTTCGGCATCTTCTTGACACCATCACAGGCGGAAGACGCAAAGCGATCGCTGCCAACCCGTGCGGATTGGCCCTATCTTCCCGATCCGAAATCGCCTTGGTACGGCCAGCACCACTAGCCGGGCAGGATCACTCCGGCACGTGCCGCACCGCGCCCTTGTCAGCGCTGGTGGCGAAGGCGGCGTAGGCGCGCAGCGCGGTCGTCACCTTGCGCTTGCGCTTTTCCTCGGGCTTCCAGGCCAGGGCGCCCTTGGCCTCCATCGCCGAACGCCGAGCGTCGAGTTCGGCATCGCTGACCGCCAGGCGGATGGTGCGGTTGGGGATGTCGATCTCGATCGTATCCCCTTCCTGCACCAGTCCGATGGTGCCGCCTTCCGCGGCTTCCGGCGAAGCATGGCCGATCGACAGGCCGGAGGTGCCGCCGGAGAAGCGGCCGTCGGTGACCAGCGCGCAGGCCTTGCCGAGGCCCTTCGACTTCAGATAGCTCGTGGGATAGAGCATCTCCTGCATGCCGGGGCCGCCGCGCGGCCCTTCATAGCGGATGACGACGACGTCGCCGGCCTTGATTTCGTTGGACAGGATCGCCTTCACCGAAGCGTCCTGGCTTTCGAACACCCGTGCCGGGCCGGTGAACTTCAGGATCGATTCATCGACGCCCGCCGTCTTCACGATACAGCCATCGACCGCCAGATTGCCTTTCAGCACGGCAAGGCCACCATCCTTGGAGAACGGCGTCTCGGCCGAGCGGATGACACCCTTTTCACGATCGAGATCGAGATCGTCCCAGCGGCGGTCCTGGCTGAACGCCACTTGCGTCGGCACGCCGCCGGGGGCGGCGAGGAAGAAATCGCGAACGTTCTGGCTCGTGGTGCGGGAAATGTCCCAATGGTCGAGCGCTTCGCCAAGGCTCGCCGTGTGGACCGTCGGCAGGTCGCGGTTGAGCAGCCCGGCATTGTCGAGCTGGCCGAGGATGGCCATGATGCCACCGGCGCGGTGGACGTCTTCCATATGCACGTCCGACTTGGCCGGCGCCACCTTGCACAGCACCGGGACGCGGCGCGACAGCCGGTCGATGTCTTCCATGGTGAAATCGACCTCGCCCTCGTGGGCGGCGGCCAGAATGTGCAGCACGGTGTTGGTCGAGCCGCCCATGGCGATGTCGAGCGTCATGGCGTTCTCGAAGGCACCCTTGGAAGCGATGCTGCGCGGCAGCGCGCTCTCGTCATCCTGCTCATAGTAGCGCTGGGCGAGATCGACGATGAGATGACCGGCCTCGACGAACAGCCGCTTGCGGTCGGCGTGGGTCGCCAGCGTCGAACCGTTGCCCGGAAGCGACAGGCCGAGCGCCTCGGTCAGGCAGTTCATCGAATTGGCGGTGAACATGCCCGAGCACGAGCCGCAGGTCGGGCAGGCCGAGCGTTCGATGACCTTGACGTCCTCGTCCGAGATCTTGTCGTCAGCGGCCGCGACCATGGCGTCGACGAGATCGAGCGCCTGCGTCTTGCCGGCAAGCACCACCTTGCCGGCTTCCATCGGCCCGCCTGACACAAAGACGGTCGGGATGTTGAGGCGCAGCGAGGCCATCAGCATGCCAGGGGTGATCTTGTCGCAATTGGAGATGCAGACCATGGCGTCGGCGCAGTGCGCGTTGACCATGTACTCGACGGAATCGGCGATCAGCTCGCGCGACGGCAGCGAATAGAGCATGCCGTCATGGCCCATGGCGATGCCGTCATCGACGGCGATGGTGTTGAATTCCTTGGCGACGCCGCCGGCCTTCTCGATCTCGCGCGCCACCAGCTGGCCGAGGTCCTTGAGATGGACGTGGCCGGGCACGAACTGCGTGAAGGAGTTGACCACAGCGATAATCGGCTTGCCGAAATCACTATCCTTCATGCCGGTGGCACGCCACAAGCCGCGGGCGCCGGCCATGTTGCGGCCATGGGTGGTGGTGCGGGAGCGATAGGCAGGCATGAACATTCCTTAGCTGGCTGGCTGCGCCCAGTGCGGAGCGTGGCGGCGCTGAATTCGGACCGCAGGCGTTATAGACGCGCAAATATGGTCTGGCCACATTTTTGCAATGCGCCAGAACGCAAGGCGCAAGCGGGTTGACGAAAGTGGTTCAGCCGTATATAGCCAAATGGGTATATATCTTATTGGCTATGGACGCAAAATGAACCAGCTCGACGCCACCTTTGCTGCGCTTGCCGACCCGACGCGGCGCGCCATCCTTGCCCGGCTCATCCAGGGAGAAGCCTCGGTGATGGAACTGGCCGAACCGTTCGCTATGAGCCAGCCGTCAATCTCCAAGCATCTGAAAGTGCTGGAAGCCGCCGGGCTGATTTCACGCGGCCGCGACGCGCAGCGCCGGCCGTGCCGGCTGGAAGCTCGGCCGCTGGCCGAAGCCAATGACTGGCTGGAGCGCTACCGAAAGATCTGGGAAGGCAATTTCCAGCGTCTCGACGCCTTGCTGGGTGCCCTTCAGGCCGAGAAGAACCCCGACGCGGCGGACCAATAACCGGAAGCGGGCGGGCCACAGCTCGAACGCTCGCCGAAAATATCCGAAGCCCGTGTCGGATCGCCGGTCGGCCGGACGTCCTTGGGCAAACAGACAAACGCAGGAGGACCATCGTGAGCACCACCACCTTGCCCGGCTCGACCGTTGCGACATTGACCGTGACCACGCCGAGCGACCGTGAAGTCCAGATCACCCGCATCTTCGACGCGCCGCGGCCGGTGGTGTTCGATTGCTGGACCATACCGGAGCTTTTGAAAGGCTGGCTGCACGGGCCGGACGGCTGGCGGCTGGCTGTGTGCGAAATCGACCTCAGGGTGGGTGGTGCCACACGCTATGTCTGGCAGCACCGCGACGGTCGCAGCATGGGCATGAGCGGCGCCTATCGCGAGATCGTGCGGCCAAGCCGGATCGTCGCCACCGAACTGTTCGACGAGGACTGGACCGGTGGCGAGACGATCGGAACGGTGACCTTTGCCGAGCAGACCGGCAAGACCCTTTTGACGCAGACCGTGCTTTACGCCTCGCAGGCGTCCCGTGACGGCGCGCTCGGCACCGGTATGACCAGCGGCATGGCCGAAAGCTACGCCCAGCTCGACGCCTATCTTCTTTCGCTCCAGGACGCCGCGAAGGGCGCCGCCTGACCCTTCCCCCAAAGAAACCCACAACCTTCAAACACCGAGGAGAAAGACGATGCAAAAGATCACCACCTGTCTGTGGTTCGATGGCCAGGCCGAAGAGGCGACGAATTTCTACGTCTCCATCTTCAAGAATTCGAAGGTGACGAGCGTTTTGCGCTGGCCCGAGGGTCACGCCGATGCGGGCAAAGCGCTGGTGACCACGTTCGAACTCGACGGTGTGCAGTTTCAAGCGCTCAACGGCGGACCGCAATTCAAGTTCAACGAGGCGATGTCACAGTCGATCAACTGCAAGACGCAGGAAGAGGTCGACTATTTCTGGGACAAGCTCATCGAAGGTGGCGGCGAACCGTCGCAATGCAGCTGGCTGAAAGACAAGTTCGGCGTCTCCTGGCAGGTCGTGCCGGAGCAACTGCCGAAGCTGCTTCTCGATCCTGACCGGGCCAAGGCCGGCCGGGTGATGTCGGCGATGATGCAGATGGGCAAGATCGATATCGCCAAGATCGAAGCGGCGGCGAAGGGATAAGCTCTGGCCTGCTGCGGCCGGTTCTATCGCCGGATCAGGCCGTGCTCGCCAAGGATATGCGCAATGCGCTGGCCTACGACGGCCAGCGCATTTTGTTCGCGGAGCAAGGCAAAACCGCGCCGGGCGCGTGCCTCGGCTTCACCGGGAGAAGCATGGATGGCGCGCAAGGCATCAACTGCGGCGTCCGCGTTTGCGGTAGCCCAGACCTGATTTTTGGTCTGAACGTACTCGCCGCGGCGAACCGGCTCCAGCCTGTAGGCAACGGGGTAGCCGGTCAGCTCATTGATGAAATCGGTCGTGCCCCCGTAGTCCGTGGCGACGACGGCCTTGCCCGCCGCCAGAGCCTCGGCGGCGCCGAACCCAAACCCCTCGGACCGATGCAGTGAGATGAACGCGTCACATCCAGCCATCAGCGCATCTATGCCGATGCGATCCAAGGTACGGTCGACAATCTGGATACGATCATCCTGCGCCGCGATCTCGCCAAGCCAGTTCCGCAATCCATCGTCGCGCTCACCACGCGTCTTGACGATGAGTTCGACGTCACGTTTCGCCGCGGGAAAGGCGGCCCGAAAGGCATTGACGGCGGCCTGCGGATTCTTCCGCGCGACGTAGGAGTCAAAGTCCAGATAGGTGAAGAAGCGCAAGGTTGTGCGGTCCGTGCGCTGCGCCGGCTGCTGGAGAGGAAGGCGCACCGGCTGCGGCACATAGTGCAAGGTCAGGCCGGAAATGTCGGCAAGGGCCGAGGCGACAAACCTGGAAGGCGCCCAGACCTCGTCAAAATCACGGATTGCGGCATGCCACTCCCGAGGAACGCGTCCAAGCTCCCAAAAGGGATAGAGGACGTTCAGCCGACCCGGGGCAATGTCCTGGCGATAATGGTCGGTGGCAGCAAGGCCGGTAACGACCAGCTGGGCCTTGCGATCAACCAGCGGATTGCACTTGCTTGTGAACTCCGCCTCGTTTTCACGCCCGGGCAAAGCAAGGGAACGGGAAGAAACCGGCAGACGCGCTGCGTCGCAAGCATATACGATGTTGCGCGCTGCCTGGCCGAGTCCGATCTCCGAACACAGGTATCCGCTTACACACAAGCCATCCTCCAGATTGCGAGGAAGTGGAACAGGGTCGTGTCCGGACAGCTTCACCCGTATGGCATTGAGCTGCACGCCGCTTTGAAGCAGGCAGGACATCGGATTGTCGTGCCCGGGCCGAAAACCGGGAACCATCGCGGCGTAGCTTTCGATGTCGATCCCGTCCGCAGGCTTCCGCTTTTCTCGCCAGCCATCGCTCATATAGTGGGCGAAGGGATCAATGCCGCTGGCGGCGACGTCCCTGTGAGTGTTCAGGTACCATTGAGCATCGAAGACCCCGGCCAATTCAGCCAGTGTGCGAAGGTTGTTCTGTTTGAATTCAAGGCCAAGTACGGCCCGCAATTGCTTGCGCCACGGGATGAGCCGCCGAATGCGACGAGCAAGCCGCCGAATCAAACCCATTATCGTCACGAAATGCTTGCCCTATCTGTCCAGGGAAACCGAGCTTGCGGCTGCTCGCCCATATCGACATGCGGATTGCGAAAGGGATCGTGTTTCACCGCCTCGCCCCAACGCTCGGCAATGAGGCGCATGGCTGCGCTGCGCATCCTTTCCACCTCCGGCGTCTGCGCGAACCCTCGCGTCGCAGACTCGCGATGGATGATCCCATCGGTCGGCACTGCAATAACCCGAAGGCCCATTGCGCGCGCGCGCAAACAATAGTCGATATCGTTGTATTCGACAGGCAGGCTCACCTCGTCGAAACCGCCGATCTGCTCAAACACGGCCCGTCGCGTGGCAATGATGGCACCGGTCACAGCCTGATAGTTGCGCAAGGTACGCTGCACATGGAGATAGCCGTCCTCGTCTCCCGGAGCGCCTCGCAACATGTGCAGCGCCGCCACCACGGGATGCTCATTTGGAGTGCCGGCTCCCAAGACGATGCCGGCATGCTGCACCGTGCCGTCCGGATACAACAGGCGCGCTCCCACGACACCAACTTCCGGCCGCATCGCATGTCCGAGCATCATTTTCACTTGGCTGGGATCCGTAACCTCGACGTCGTTGTTGACCAGCACCACAACTTCCGCACTCGTGGCCGCCACGCCCAGATTGACCATACGCGAGAAGTTGAACCGGCCGCCGACCTTGACGATGCGAGCGCCGTGTCGCTCCTCAAGTTGCGCATAGAGCGCCAATGTCGCGAGGTCGGTGCTGGCATGATCCACGATCACCAGCTCCGGCGCGGGATCGTCGAGGAATTTCATCAACTGCACGCAACGTTCAAGAAGTTGCGGCTGGTCACGATTGGGGATGACGATCGCCACCGATCGCGGGGACTGAATGACGGCAGCACTTGTTGTCGAAGGACGCGGCAGACCGATGGGAAGGCGCATGACGGTCTCGGTGAGATGGCCCACGGCAAGCCGAGTGTTGGCCAGATTGCACAACCAACCATGCAGGGAGTCCAGCCGCCACCCCGAACGCTGATCGTGAAGAAGCTTTCGCGACGCCATGAAGGCGGTGCCGATATAATCCATTGCTACGATCAGGTCGGGATCCCAACCCGGTAGGAAACAGGGCTGCGCGGATGTCCCGGTTGCGGAGATGCGATCGTGATCACAGATGATCAGATCCGGCGCAGACGCGCCGCGCGAAGGCGAAAGCATGCGATTTAAAAGTGCAAAGGCATCGGGATCGAAAGTGGTGCCGGCAGGCGCGAAGACGATGTGGGTGCCGCGCCATAGGCGATCAACGGTGGGATCGGACAACACCTGCAGAGGATCTAGCGCGGGCTCTGCAAACAGGCCACGCAGCGTGACAAAGTCACCCGAATCCGGCAATTCCGTCTCACTGACGCCTGCAACCACGATCTCGATGTTGCGATGGGTCTGGCCAAGCAATGTCGAGAGCGTGCGGGCCATGGCATCGGCGTTCGTTGACACTCCACCGTAGACCAGAACCGTGATCAGATGGTGCCATACGGGCCGCTCGCCAGACGAGCCCATCCTCTCGGCAAGCCTGGACTGACGCCAATCGCTATAGCCCGCCAGGAGGGCTTCCCCTTCATTCATGCCGCCCAGCCCTTCTCCAAGGACGATTGTTATTCCAGCTTCCTTAGGACGACCATGTCCTGATAGTCGAGGGCGCCGCGCGGGATGTACTGGGCCACGCGCAAGAA
Organism: Mesorhizobium sp. P2_B11; assembly: GCF_056404855.1. NCBI lineage: Bacteria > Pseudomonadati > Pseudomonadota > Alphaproteobacteria > Hyphomicrobiales > Phyllobacteriaceae > Mesorhizobium > Mesorhizobium sp. P2_B11. The sequence continues at coordinate 233,484 of NZ_JBFUDF010000001.1, read as the reverse complement.
TCTCGACCAATGATCGAAGACATAACGGGTGCTGTGAAAGGCGGAGTGGTAGAAGTCCGGAAAATCGGGACCCCATTGATCGTCCTTGGTGTAGTACAACCCCCGGCCGTAGAAACTATCAGCGACCTGCTTTTTAAGAGGGGCTTCGGCCGGGATCGCATTGAAGTACTGATCGAAGGCATTCTGTCCGTGGACCGTGAGCGTAACGACGCCGCCGGGACGAAGGACACGCGCCAGCTCGGCAAGCCAGGCATCCTGATAGTCCTCGTCCAAATGGGACATCACGCTGTGATTGAAGATCAAGTCGAATGAGCCATCGCTGTAGGGCAGCGGAGGTTTGCCCTCGGTAAGGCTCGTTTCAACCCATGGCATATTCGCCGACACCCATTCAATCGCCTCGGCGTCGATTTCGTTTCCGTAAAGTTTGCGAGGCAATACCGGCACGGGCAGGTGCCGCAAGATGCGGCCGCAACCGCAGCCCCAATCGAGAACAGCGTCGAAATCGTCATATGACTTCTGAACGGAAGCCAGGGCCCGGTCCAGATCGCCCAGAGACCTTCGGCCCGATTCCACAAACCAATCGCCGTCTTCGGTACCGGCAACCTTGTAGCGCAGAACTGGCGGTGGAAGCTGGACATGCAAAGCGCCGCCGGATCCGTCACCGGCATCACCTGCTAGCTCAGGCGCCGGATTTGGTTCGGCTGCCGACGTGACACCATCTTCCGGTTTGCGCAACGCATCCTCGCGCAAAGCGTTGCGCAGGCTGTTGCGGGCCGACCTGATGCCACTCAAAATCCCAAACATCCGACCAAGTCCGCTGCGAGTTTAGCTTCTGATGAAGCATATGTCGGAACCGCGTTGGTTCGCCACAGAGATCGACCGATCGAATCTATGCCGCCCTGTCGCGGACCTGATAATCCTTGATGGTGGCGAAGCGGATGGCTTTCCAGCGCTCGGCTTCGTAGTTCAGCGAGAAGGCATGCTGGGCGAGGAACACCGGGTCGTTGTCGAGGTCGCGGGCGATGTCGCCGCGATGCGCCTCGATGAAGCGAAGCGTCTCGGCCTTGTCGTCGGCCGAAATCCAGCGGCAGACGGAAAAGCGCGACATCTCGAATTCCACCGGCAGCGTGTATTCGAAGTTCAGCCGTTCCTTGAGCACATCGAGCTGCAGGGCGCCGACGACGCCGACGATGGCCGGTGAACCGTCCTCGGGCGAAAACAGCTGCACGACGCCTTCCTCGGCCATCTGGTGCAGCGCTTCCTTGAGTTTTTTGGCCTTCATGGCGTCGCCGAGGCGGACGCGGCGCAGGATTTCCGGCGCGAAGTTCGGCACGCCCCTGAAGAGAATTTCCTCGCCTTCGGTCAGCGTGTCGCCGATGCGCAGCGTGCCGTGATTGGGAATGCCGACGACATCGCCCGCAAAAGCCTCGTCGGCGGTGACGCGGGTGCGGGCGAAGAAGAACTGCGGTGCCGACAGGCTCATCGGCTTGCCGGTACGCACCAGCTTGGCCTTCATGCCGCGCTCGAGCTTGCCCGAGCAGACGCGCACGAAAGCGATGCGGTCGCGGTGGTTGGGGTCCATATTGGCCTGGATCTTGAAGACGAAGGAGGTCATCTTGTCCTCGGTCGCCTCGACCTTGCGGGTGTCGGCCTCCTGCGCGCGCGGCGGCGGCCCGAAGGCGCCGAGCGCCTCGATCAGGTCGCGCACGCCGTAATTGCGCAGCGCCGAGCCGAAATAGACCGGCGTCAGATGGCCTTCGCGGAACGCGTCGATATCAAGCGGGCGGCAGGCTTCGCGCGCCAATTCCAGCTCCTCGATGAAGGCTTCGCGCTCGTTTTCCGGCAAAAGGCCGGCGACTCGGTTGGAATCGGGACCGTTGACCGGCGTACGGTCTTTCTCGGCGTCACCCTTGCGCACCGCGTTCAGTGCCAGATGATAGGTGCCGGCAAAGGTCTTGCCGCGGCCGATCGGCCAGGTGATGGGGGCGGTGTCCAGCGCCAGCTTCTGCTCGATCTCATCGAGGATTTCGAACGGGTCGCGGCTTTCGCGGTCCATCTTGTTGATGAAGGTGATGATCGGGATGTCGCGCAGCCGGCAGACTTCGAACAGTTTCAGCGTGCGCGGTTCGATGCCCTTGGCGGCGTCGATGACCATGACGGCGGAGTCCACCGCCGAGAGCGTGCGATACGTGTCGTCGGCGAAATCCTCGTGGCCGGGCGTGTCGAGCAGGTTGAAGACATTGTCCTCATATTCGAAGGTCATCACCGAGGTGACGACCGAAATGCCGCGCTCGCGCTCGATCTTCATCCAGTCTGACCGGGTCTGGATGCGGTCCTTCTTGGCCTTGACCTCGCCGGCAAGCTGGATGGCGCCGCCGAACAGCAGCAGCTTTTCGGTGAGCGTCGTCTTGCCGGCGTCGGGGTGGGCGATGATCGCGAAAGTGCGGCGGCGCGATACCGCCTGGTCGATGTCTTCAGCCAATTTACGGAATCCTGTCTGTGGCGCGGGCTTCTAGCAGCGCTTTCCCGGCCTGTCGAACGGAAACGCCTTCTGATAACCCTGGCGGCAGGTTCAGTCTCTGACGATCGCCGCCTGCTTGACCGAGCCAGTAATGTCCAGGCGCATAACCAGCCACTCGGAGTCGATCGAGAAGAGCCCCCTTTCCGAACCAAGCATATAGACCAGGCTCCAGTCCTCGAAATAGTCCGTCTTCGGCGGCTCGCCGAGCATGGCAACAATCTCCGCTCGCGATTTCCCGACCAGCGTCCCGGTCAGAAGCAAGCCGTCGGCAATGCGATGGCGCTTATGCAAGGGATCCCCCCAGCTATCGTCACCCGCCTGCCACCAGGATCGAACGAAGGGCAGCGGGCCGAAGAAGGCGGCATAGACGATGCCGGCTCCGGCCGCAGCAAAAACCAGCCTTTTTACCCAGCGGCGCAAGTGACCCCCCATGTGATTAAGCTGGACCGATCTACTTCGAGCTGTCCTGTTAACGCTCTTGGCGTTGCTTCAGGCCAACTCGCTCATGCGGCTCGCCCGAACGACCTCGGGAAGCCAGCCCGCAATGGCGCCGCCAATCGCGTCGGCATGGTCTTCCTGCAAATAGTGCGCGCCAGGCCCGAGATTGATGAACCGGCAGTTTTTCAGCCCGGCCGCGAATTCGCGTGCGGCCTGCGGCGCAATCAGTGCGCCCGGATCGCCCGCAAACAGCAGTTTCGGGTAGGTGGACAGCCGCAACGCGCGATGGTCATGTTCGCTGATGGCGGCAACGTCGGCGGGCTGGCCCTCGATCGGCAATTCCCTGGGCAGGCGCAGCACCGGCTTGCGCGATTGCGGCGTCGGGAACGGTGCCCGGTAGGCAGCCATCTCTTCGTCGCTCATTGTGCGCAACACCGAGGCCGGCAGCACCTTTTCGACGAAGACATTGTCCTCCAGGACCAGCTTTTCGCCGACACCTGGTGTGCGCAGCGCCTTGAACAGTTCGCGTGCCTGCGGGCGCTGGTGGAAATCCTCCCAGCGCTCGAAAGGCCGGATGAACTCCATGAAGGCGAGGCCGAGAATGCGTTGCGGACGCCTTGCCGCGAGATGAAAGGCCAGTGCACCGTGCCCCAGTCCTGCGCAACCAACACAACATCCCTGATATCGAGCGCCACCAGGAAGGCGTCGAGATAGCGGACATGATCGAAGAAGCGATAGTCGATATCGGGCTTGCCGGACTGGCCGTAGCCGATCAGGTCGGGTGCGATGCAGCGACCAAACGGCGCGACATGCGGGAGGATGTTGCGCCAGATATGGGATGAGGTCGGGTTGCCGTGCAGGAACAGAACGGTCGGGCCGGTCGCGCCAGCCTCGACATAGGACATGGTTGAATCGAGCACCGCGATCTGCAGCCGCTTCGATGCCATGGCGTCAGTCAGCTGTTTGTCGGTTTTTGAAATCATCTGGCCTGCTCCTTTGCAAATACCGTGCTGAAGATGATTTTCTTGAACCGCTCGAGTGGCTCCGGACTGCGCTCGACCTTCATCCGCAGCATGGCGCCTTGCCAGGACGACAACAGGAAGTCGGCGAGATCCTCGGCGTCGAATGCCCGGGTGATGTCGCCGGCCGCCTGGCCCTCGGCGATGCAGGCCGCGAAAGGCTGACGCCAGCGTTCGAAAATAGAGACCAGCCGCAGCCTAAGCGGCTCGCTGTGAACCGCCGTTTCCAGGCTGAGATTGCCGATCATGCAGCCGCGCGCCCACTCATGCGCCTCAAGCTTCGAGGTGATGACATCGAGGTAGCGGCGCAGCCTGCCGATGGGCGGCGTGCCGTCGCGCGCCAGCGCGTTCTCGACCAGCCCGCTGACATAGGCGAAGTAGCGGTCCACCACCTCGCCGGCGAACTCCTCCTTGGACGCAAAATGGTTGGTAAATGAGCCCGGCCGAGCATCGGCCGCGGCAACGATGTCGCGCACGCCGGCTGCGGCATAGCCGGAAGTCCAAATGGTCTGGAAGCCGGCATCAAGGAGTTTTTCGCGGAGTGATTGTCTAGCCATGGTCAAATAATACGTACGTACGTATTGTTGTCAAGCACAGAAGTTTGCATTGGCAAAAGCTGCCGCAAAATGGCAGGTGGGAGCTTATCGGGAACAGGATGGAGAACAGCGTGGCGAAGCAAATCATCGTCATCGGCGCCGGCATCATCGGCGCATCGATCGCCTGGCACCTGACCAAGGCGGGCGCAGGGGTCACCGTTGTTTCCGAGAGCGGCGCCGGTGGCGTCGCCACGCCCAATTCCTTTGCCTGGATCAATGCCAGCTGGGGCAACCCCGAAATCTATTTCCGGCTGCGCAGCCGTGCCATGGCCGAGTGGAAACGGCTGGCAAACGAGCTGCCGGGGCTGCCACTCAGATGGTGCGGCGGGCTGTGCTGGGATTTGCCGGCGGACAAGCTCGAAGCCTACGCGGCCGAGCATTCTGCATGGGGCTACGGCATCGAACGCGTCGACGCCAAGCGGGCGGCGCAGATCGAGCCCAACCTCGTCGAGCCGCCTGAATTCGCTGTCTATGTCGCGGAAGAAGGCGTGGCCGAGCCGGTTGCGGCGGCCAAGGCGCTGCTGGCCGATGCCGAACGGCGCGGGGCAAGAGTGATCGCTGGGACGGTGGATCGGCTAGCCTTCGTCAACGGCAAAGTCACCGGCATTGTCGTTTCGGGAGAAACTGTCAGCGCCGACGAAGTTGTCATTGCCGCCGGCACCGGCGCCCCGACCATAGCCGCCACCGCCGGCATCAAGCTGCCGATCGAGGCGCCGCCCGGCCTGATCGTCCACTCGCGGCCCTACAAGAAGCTGCTCAACGGGCTGGTGCATGCCGAGAGGCTGCATATGCGCCAGACCGCGGAGGGCCGCATCATTGCCGGCTCGGATTTCGCCGGCGGCGATCCGGGCGACAACCCTGACGCCACGGCGCGCGACTTGTTTGCGACGGCGAAGGCAGCCTTGCGCGGGGGCGACGGGCTGGAACTCGATTTTCACACGGTCGGCTGCCGACCGACGCCGACCGATGGCTTTCCGATCATCAGCCGCGCCGAAGGTGTCGATGGTCTCTATATCGCGGTCATGCATTCCGGCATCACGTTGGCGCCGGCGGTCGGGCTTTTCGCCAGCCGCGAAATCCTCGATGGCGAACGCGACCCGCTGCTTGCGCCCTACGGGCTGGAGCGCTTCGCTCAGTAGCCGGGCGGGTGGCGAAAGCCGTCGGTAAGCGGCTCCATCGCCTTGGCGATGCCGAGCAGCCGCGCTTCCGACCAGCGCTTGCCGACCAGTTGCAGGCCGATGGGCAAGCCGTCGCTGTCCTGCCCGCAGGGAATCGTCAGCGCCGGATGGCCGGAATAGTTGAACACCGCGCCATATGCCGGCAGCATCCAGTAGCTCTGCTCCTGGCCGTCGACGTCGATGGGCGTTCCGGGCTCGCAATGCGGGAAGGCCGTGGTCATGGCGACCGGGCACAGCAAGGCATCACAATTTTCGAAGAACCTGTCCCAGGCGAGAATGGACCTGTCACGGCGGGCGAGCGCCTCGAACCAGCGCGAGACCGGCGTCGGCTGCTCCGGCGGTTCGGGCTGCGCTGCCTCCAGCATCATGCCGATCAGCGCGCCGCCCTGCTCCAGATCGTCATGCAGATCGAGCTCAGGCAGTTTCGCTTCCTCCACAATCACCCCTGCCGACAGCAGCCGTTTCGCCACACTTTCGATAGCAACACTGATGTCGCTGGCTACCGGAAACCCGGCGAAGGACGGCGCGACGGCGATGCGCAGCGTCTTGAGATCGAGTTTCGGCATGGCGTCGACGGGCACCGGCTCGAGGTCGGTGTCAGCGCCATCCGGACCGGCGATGATCTCGTAGATCAGCGCCAGATCGTCGACACTGCGCGCCAGCGGGCCGAGGCAGGACATCAGCCGCACGCTGCGTGCAGCGGCGCCCGGATCGGGGAAGGCGCCGGCCAGCGACACGCGGTGCTCGGTCGGCTTCAGGCCATAGATGCCGCAGAACGCCGCCGGCAGGCGGATCGAACTCTGCATGTCGGTGCCGATGTCGAATGGCGCCATTCCAGTGGCCACCGCTGCCGCGGCGCCGCCGCTGGAGCCGCCCGATGTGCGCGTGAGGTTCCACGGATTGCTGGTGCGGCCGAACAGTGGATTGTCCGACTGCCAGTCGCCCAGCATGGTGGCGACATTGGTCTTGGCCATGAGAATGCCGCCGGAAGCCTTCAATCGGGCGACAACCGGGCTGTCTGCCTTTGCCACATGGTCGGCGAAAGGTGGAAAGCCGACCGTGGTCTTCATGCCAGCCGTTTCGTGCGTGTCCTTTAGAGTGAAGGGCACACCGTGCAATGGGCCGAGCACGTCACCGCGCGCCAGCGCCGCGTCGGCCTTTTTCGCGCGCTCGCGGGCGCCTTCGCGGTCGAGATTGATGACGGCGTTGACGGCCTCGTTGTGCTGGTCGATCTGTGCCAGATGCGCGTCAAGCGCTTCGACAGCGGAGGTTTTGCGATCTCGAATGGCAGCAGCCAGTTCGATGGTCGAGGAGAATACGAGGTCCATGATGAATGCTCCCGCTGCTGTCCCGCGTGTAACGGCTTGAAGCCAAGTTTCAGCATTTCCAGGACAGGCAGCGCTTGATCGGAATTGCGCTTGCTTGGTTCTTTGAGGTCGGCACTCTACGGCGCCCCCCTCTGTCCTGCCGGACATCTCCCCCACTTGGGGGGAGATCAGCAGCTTCGCCGACGGCGCCTTTCTTCAAACTTTGGAGATTGGCGAAAACCGCAATGACAGCTGATCTCCCCCCTTGTGGGGGAGATGTCCGGCAGGACAGAGGGGGGCGCGAAGGAATGCGGCTTAGATTACGACCTAGACGACCAGTGCCAACCGGGTTGACGCCGGCACAAACGGCCGGATGCTCATGCCATGACCTGTAATGGTGACGAAACTCGCCGGCGGGATCGCCTGCCAGTCGCCGCCTTCGCGGTCGAACGGCTCGGACACGATGCAGCGGCCGCCATTGCGGATCGAGGTGTAGAGCGTCGGTGCGTGGGCATCGCTGGCGTAGCGTACGGCATACAGCGCCTGCCCATCCGAAAAGGCTGCGGTGAGTTTCAAGGCTGGCTCAAGACCGGCCCGGCGCGACGCTTCGATGACGCGAGCGGTGGCGCGCGATACGGCACCTTGCGGATCGCCGTTGAGCCCCTCGTCGATCATCAGCAGGAAAAACAGTTCGGAATCGGTGGTGCCTTCGCGCTGGTCGAAGACGGCATCGGAGAGCGAATTCTCCAGCGCGCGGCGGATTTTTTCAAAGCCGCCGATCTGGCCGTTGTGCATGAACGACCAGCGGCCGGAGATGAAGGGATGGCAGTTCATGCGGCTGGTGGCGCCGCCGGTCGACGCTCTGACATGGGCGAGGAACAGGCCGGATTTGATCTGCCGGCACAGGCTCTTCAGGTTGGGATCCGACCAGGCCGGCAGGATGTCGCGGTAGAGGCCAGGCTCGGGCCGGTCGCCATACCAGGCAAGACCGAAGCCGTCGCCATTGGTCGGCGACTTGGCTTCCTGGGCGCAATGGCTCTGCGCAATCAGCGAATGACAGGGCGCGGTGACGATGTCTTCGAGGAAGACCGCTTCACCCAGATAGGCCGCCCATCGGCACATCGCTTTCGACCGTTCCTAGGCGCGATCCAAGAGAGCCTGGGGCTCCTTGACCGCGTGTGAGCCTCTGTTGTGCGTCCGCTCGTAGAGCTCGCGAACGATTCGGCTTGCCGTAGTCTCGAAGAGAAATGGCAAGAAAGCGTGAACAAGGGCGGCTCCGGCAGCCATCAGGAGGCGCGAGGAGAACCAGGCGGCAAAGGCCATGTGGCTGAAATAGGTTTCGCCGACCTTGGCCGGGTGCGAGGTGAACAACTTCGAAAACAGCGTCGTCATGGTGATCCCTCCTACCGGGATAAGCCCCGATGCTGGGTACCTTGCCATAGGGGAAAGGTTCATCGGTCTCAATTCGTCCTTGCCTAACGCTCTAGTTTGGGACATTCATCCCAACATGGCGCTTGAATTCGATGAAATAGACCGAAGATTGCTGGCCGAGCTGCAACGCGACGGCACGCTGTCGGTCGACCAGCTCTCGGAAAAAGTGTCGCTGTCGCGCAACGCCTGCTGGCGGCGCGTCAAGCGGCTGGAGGAGGACGGCGTCATCACTGGCCGGGTGGCGCTGGTCGATGCCGACAAGCTCGGGCTCGGTCTCTCGGTGTTCATCCTGATCCGCACCTCCAACCACGATCCGGACTGGCTGCAGAAATTCCGCGCCGCGGTAACCGGTTTCTCAGAGATAACCGGGGTCTACCGCATGTCCGGCGATCTCGACTATGTGCTGCGCGCACGCGTCGCCGATGTGAAGGCCTATGACCGGCTCTACCAGCGGCTGATCGCCAAGGTGGCGCTATCGGATGTCTCGGCTTCCTTCGTCATGGAGGAGATCAAGGAGACGACGGTGGTGCCGGTGGAACTGCGTTGAGGTATGTCGATATTCAGGTGATGCCGGCCTGCAAACGGCAGGTTTCTGCGCTTCCGGTGCTCACGTACTTTAAGTACGCTCCGCTCCGGTTCTCGAAACCTGTCGTTTTCGACTCGGCCTGACCTGAATCTCGCCATACCTCGGGTCATCGTGAGGCCTCAAAGAAAGCCGTTGATACCCTCTTGCGCGAGTTGACCGAATCGCGGTTCGCGCCGATAGGATCGATTTTATGCGCGCAGCCCTCCAAAACTCCTCCGTCATTGGTCCCACTGTCGGCTTCGTCAGGTTGCCGCATGGTGAAGGACTTCCCCTCCCCGCCTATGAAAGCACCGGCGCCGCCGGCATGGATCTGCGCGCCGCGGTGCCGGATGACCGGCCGCTGCTGATCCTGCCGGGCAAGCGCGCCCTGGTGCCGACCGGTCTGATCCTGGAAATTCCCGAAGGCATGGAAGGCCAGGTGCGGCCGCGTTCCGGCCTTGCCTTCAAGCATGGGCTGACGGTCCTCAATTCACCGGGCACGGTCGACAGCGATTATCGCGGCGAGGTCAAGGTGCTGCTGGTCAATCTTGGCGACGAGGATTTCGCGGTGACGCGCGGCATGCGCGTTGCCCAGATCGTGTTTGCCACAGTAACGCAAGCGACGGTCGAGGAGCGCAGCCTGGCCGGCGCCACGACACGCGGAGCGGGCGGGTTCGGATCGACCGGCACCGCTTGATGCCGGGCCTTCCAAAACTGGTCATCTTCGACTGCGACGGTATCCTCGTCGACACCGAGAACCTTGCCAACCGGCGACTTGCCGAATGGCTGAGCGCTGCCGGTTATCCCACCACATTCGAATATTGCCGCAAGCATTTCTCCGGCCGTAGCATGATCTCGGTGCAGAAAGAGATCGAAGCTTCGACCGACGTCCGGCTCGGGGCCGACTTCGTCGATCGCTGGAATGCCGGCCTGCCGGATCTGTTCTCGCACGGCGTCGAGGCTATCCCTTACGTCCGCGACTTCATCGAAGCGGTGCGCAAGGCCGGCATCGCCTATTGCGTCGCCACGTCGGCACGCATCTCGAAGATGCACATCACGCTCGGCCAGACCGGCCTGCTGCCCTTGTTCGAGCACGCCATGTTCTCCGCGACCATGGTCGGCCGCGGCAAGCCGTTCCCGGACCTGTTCCTGCATGCGGCAAAGACCATGGGTTTTGCGCCCGCCGACTGCATCGTCATCGAAGACAGCGTCGCCGGCACGCAGGCCGGCATTGCTGCCGGCATGCGCGTCTACTCCTATCATGGCGACCCCTATTCCGACCGCGACGGCTTGGCCGACGCCGGCGGCGTCCTGTTCGATGACATGCGCGAACTGGCCGGGCTGGTGCCGATCCACTGATCCGATCGTCAGCCCACGGCTGTACGCCTCGATTGTCCGTGCTAGCGTGCCGCCCGCCAACCCGAGGCCACGCATGAAATCCACCCTGCTTCGCTTCCTCCTCGCCCTTGTGCTGCTGCCGTGCCTGTGGAGGGCCGCTGGCGCGCAAGCTGATGACTATCCGGATCTTGGCAGTGCCATCCCCGGTCATGGCAAAACCACCTATCTCGACCTCGCCCGGATCGTCATTCCCGACCTGACCGGAGACAGCAACGGCTTCTACAGAGGTGGATTGCCGATCGACATGCGCCATATCGAAGGTCATGATTCCGGCGGCTCGCCGCCCGACACGGCGGGTTTTTCCGGTGCCGGCGCGCTCGCCATCAAGGCTGGCGGCAAGGACCGGCTGGCCATGCTGTTCGACCTCGGCGACTCTTCCGACAGCGCCGAAGGCTATGCGGTGCTGGCGCTCTACGACATCACCGGCAAGCCCGCACTGCTCGATGCCGTCAATGTCGCCGTCGACCGCAGCACCTCGTTTCGCGAACCCGGCAAGCTGTCTATCGACACCGGCGATGACGTGCTCATCACCACCAGCACGCATTTCAATTCGAGCCAGGGCTATGTCATCACACCGCTGATCATGATCCGCAACGACAAGTTCGAACTGGTCGACATGATCTATACGTTCGACGAGAACCTCTGCGCCTACAGGCGCACGCAGGATGTGGCGTTCCAGGCGATCGCCGACGAACAGCCTTATGCCGCGATCAAAGTGACGGTGACGGATGCCACGGCACCCAGCGACGAAAGCTGTGACGAGCAACCGCCCGAGGCTCAATCTCACGCGATTTCCGTCACCTATCACTGGGACAAGAAGACGTCGCACTACGTCAAGGATTCCGACGCGTTGGACAAATTGGCAGGAGAGAACGCCAAACGCTTCTGAGCCAACCGCATTCGTTTGCCCGGTGCATTTTGGCACGATAGAATCCGACCCACAGTTCCGCACATGAAGGGAAGCACCATGGACAAGGGCAAGATCTTTCGCGACCTGCACGCCTCGACCTTCGTCATGCCCAATCCCTGGGATGTCGGCACGACCAAGCTTCTGGCCTCCTTTGGCTTCAAGGCGCTGGCGACGACCAGCGCCGGCTTTGCCTTTTCGCGCGGCCTGCCCGACGGCGCGGTGACGTTCGAGGCGATGATCCACCATTGCCGCGAGCTGACGGCGGCCACCAGCCTGCCGGTCTCGGCCGATCTCGAGAAGGGCAAGGGCGACAGCGCCGAGCAGGCGGGCGAAACCATTTTCGCGGCCGCAGCGGCAGGCCTCGCCGGCTGCTCGATCGAGGACCATACGGGCGATCCGGACAAGCCGATCTACGAGTTTTCGCACGCCGTCGAGCGCGTCGCCGCGGCAGCGGAAGCCGCACGGGCGCTCAAGCACGATTTCGTCTTCACCGCGCGGGCCGAGAATTTCCTCTGGGACAGGCCTGACCTCGACGACACCATCAAGCGGCTGCAAGCCTTCGAAAAGGCCGGCGCCGACGTGCTTTATGCGCCTGGCCTGAGCGATGTCGAAACGATCCAGAAAGTCTGCTCAGCAGTGAGCAGACCGGTCAATGTCATGGCGCTGCCAAGCTTCACCATCGCCGACCTCGCCATGGCCGGTGTCAAGCGCATCTCGCTCGGGCCGTGGCTGACAAATTTCGCCTTCGGCATGCTGGAAACGGCGGCGCGCGAAATCCAGCAGGACGGCACGTTCGGCTTCACCCGCGCCGCCATGCCGTTCGGCAAGCTGCAGGCGCTGTTTTCCAAATCCTCAGGCTAAGGTTCCCGAATGACGCTCACCGTCGTCGACATGCACACCGGCGGCGAGCCGCTCAGGGTCATTACCGGCGGCTATCCAGATATCCCCAAGGGCACGATCCTGGAAAAGCGCGCCTATGTGCGCGACAATCTGGATCATTTGCGCAAGCTGCTGATCTTCGAGCCGCGCGGCCACTACGACATGTATGGCGCGCTGCTGGTCGAACCCGACCTGCCTGGCGCCGACCTCGCCGTGCTGTTCATGCACAATGAGGGCTACTCGACGATGTGCGGCCACGCCATCATCGCGCTCGGCCGCTATGCCGTCGATGAAGGCCTGGTCGAGCGGCGCGAGCCGGTGACGATTGTCAACATCGAGGCGCCTTGCGGCCTGGTCGTCGCTTCGGTGGAGGTCAGGGATGGCAAAGCCGGTGCCGTGTCGTTCGAGAGCGTGCCGGCCTTCCTGTTTGCCCGCGACCAGAAAATCGAACTGGCAGGATACGGCACCATCGCCTTCGACGTCGCCTATGGTGGCGCCTTCTATGCGCTGGCCGACTGTCATCAATTCGCTCTGGAATTCGGCCGCAGCCGGGTGCGGGATTTCGTTGATGCGGCAACCGCGCTGACCGAACGGCTGAAGGCGGAGTTCCCGCTGTCACATCCCGACCATGCCGATCTCGCTTTTCTCTACGGCACCATTCTGACCGACGGGCACGATGCGTTTTCCGGCGAGGCGACGAAAAATGTCTGCGTGTTCGCCGATGCCGAGGTCGACCGTTCGCCGACCGGCTCCGGCGTGACCGCGCGGCTGGCGGCGATGCATGCCAAGGGCGAGATCGACCTTGGCCGGGAGCGGACCTTCGAAAGCATCGCCGGCTCGCGCTTTTCCGGCGCGGCGGCGCGTACCACCAAAGCCGGGCCGCATGAGGCCATCATCGCACGCGTCGGCGGCCGCGCCTATTATTCGGGGCGGGCCGAATTCACCGTCGAGCCTGACGATGAACTTGGGCGCGGGTTTCTATTGCGTTGAGCAAGCCGCCTATCGCCTGGCGTTTTCCCGCGCGCCAACCGCCTTGTGCAGATGCACCATCATGGCGGCGGCGAAGAGCGGCGTCAAAAGGTTGAGCAGCGGCACGGCGAGGAAGGCGGCGATGAGCAGCCCGGCCAGAAACACCGTGCCGGCGTATTTCCTGCGCAACGCCCTCGCCTCGGCTTCGGGGCGAAAGCGCATGGCGGCAAATTCGAAGAATTCGCGGCCGAGCAGGTAGCCGTTGACGATGAAGAAGGCGGCGATGTTGATGCCCGGCACCAGCAGAAGCAGCAGGGCGACGATGTTGCCCGCTACAACGACGCCGAGGAATTTTATCGACAGCACCAGCGAACGCAGCGCCGGCATGGCCCTGCCGGCCGGGTCGTCAGGAAAGTCGGTGCGCTCGACCACTTCGGCGATGTCGTCGAGAAACAGGCCGGCAACGATTGCCGTCACCGGAGCAATCAGCAGCGCCATGCCGAAGGCAAGCGCGACGGCCGCGATGATGCCGCTCAACCATCCGGCCCAGGACGGCAGGCCAGGCAACAGGGAGTGGACCCACGGCAGGGCCAGCCAATCGACAACACCGGTCAAAGCGAACCACAAAGCGACCAGCGCCAGCACGGTCAACCCAAGTGTCTTCAGGAAAACCGCGCGGAATTCGGGAGAGAACAGCCGACTGAGGGCAGCGCGGGCAGCGTCAAGAATCACAGGGCGCCTCCAACCTCGGTCGAAATGGACATCTCCGAGATAGGCTGAGACCGCTTGGGCCGCAAGGTTGCTAGCGCGCCAGCACCCGCGAACGGGCGGGAATGGTCATCGCCGCGACGCCGGCGACGACGCAACCCATGCCCCAGAACGCCGTCGGCCCCAGGCTTTCACCGAGGAACAGGACACCGATGCCGACGCCGATCGGCACGCGCAGATAGGCTTGCGAGGTCGTGCCGACCGAACCCAGCGTGTGGATGAGGCGGAAGAAGATGCAGAAGGCCAGCGCCGTCGAGAACACCGACAAGGCCAGCAAGGCCAGGATCGACGCCATTGAAGGCGACAGCGTCCACGGGCGGTCGACCACAAGGCTCAAGGGGACGAGGATGACCGCGCCGCACAGCATCGAACCGGCGGCCGGCAGCATCGGGTCGAGTCCCCTGAAGCCGCGGCCGAAAATGGCGGCACCGGCATAGCAGATCGTCGCAGCGACGACGGCAAGCTGCGCCCACAATTGATGGCCGAGACCGCCAAGTGCCTGGGTGCCGACGATCAGGCAAATGCCGGCTATGCCCGCGCCGACGCCGAACAGCTTGCGTGCGGTCACCTGCTCGTGGCGGGTGATGAGCGCGGTCAGCAGGAAGGTGAAGATCGGCGATGTCGCGTTGAGGATGGTGGCGAGGCCGGCATCGATGGAGCGCTCGGCGGCGGCGATMAGCGTGAACGGCACGACGCTGTTCAGGCAGGCCTGGACCATGAAACGCCACCAGGTCGCGGCGTCCTTCGGCATGGAGAGGCCGCGCCAGCGGATCAGCGCGAGCAGGATGCCGCCGGCGATCAAGGTGCGGGCCGCGATGAAGGTGATCGGCGGGATCGTCTCGACGCCGATCTTGATGAATGTATAGGACGCGCCCCACAGAGCGGCCAGCACGCCAAGCAGCGCCAGTTCGGTGGTCATGTCGGTCTTTGCTTGCATGGTCCGCCAGCGCCTTCAATGGTTGCGATCGAGGCCTTTTAGTCCGGGAAGCGGACGAGATGCTTCGATGGCGATGCAACTGTAGCCGCACATCTCTGTGGCGCGCATGGTCCAGTTCGATTTGACGGCTAGGCAAAGCGATCTCAAATCGCTAGACCCGCGCCCGGCCGGCATGGCAGAAAGCCGGCAGGTTCCAAGGCGGAGACATTGATGCCGGATTATGACGTGCTTTGCATCGGCAATGCCATTGTCGACATCATCGCCCAGTGCGACGACGCTTTTCTCGAGACCAACGGCATCATCAAGGGTGCGATGAACCTCATCGACACCAAGCGCGCCGAGTTGCTCTACAGCCGCATGGGGCCGGCGATCGAGGCGTCCGGCGGCAGCGCCGGCAATACGGCGGCAGGCATCGCCAGCTTCGGCGGCCGCGCCGCCTTCTTCGGCAAGGTTTCGAACGACCCGCTCGGCGAAATCTATGCCCATGACATCCACGCCCAGGGCGTCGCCTTCGACACCAAACCGCTCCAGGGCCAGCCGCCAACGGCGCGCTCGATGATCTTCGTCACCCCCGATGGCGAACGCTCGATGAACACCTATCTCGGCGCCTGCGTCGAACTCGGCCCGGAAGACGTCGAGGCCGACAAGGCCTCGGGCGCCAAGGTCACTTATTTCGAAGGCTATCTGTGGGATCCGCCACGCGCCAAGGAGGCGATCCGGCAGACGGCAAAGCTAGCTCACGCGGCCGGGCGCGAAGTGTCGATGACGCTGTCGGATTCGTTCTGCGTCGACCGCTACCGCGACGAGTTCCTCGAGCTGATGCGCTCGGGCACTGTCGACATCGTCTTTGCCAACAGCCACGAGATCAAGTCGCTCTACCAGACGAAGTCCTTCGACGAGGCGCTGGAGGCTATTCGCAAGGACTGCAAGATCGCCGCAGTCACCCGCTCGGAAAAGGGCTCAGTGATCGTGCGCGGCGAGGAGACCGTCACCATCCAGGCGACGACGATCCGTGAACTGGTCGACACCACCGGCGCCGGTGACCTCTACGCCGCCGGTTTCCTCTACGGCTACACTGCGGGGCGCAGCCTGAAGGATTGCGGCGATCTCGGCTCGCTGGCCGCCGGGCTGGTGATCCAGCAGCTCGGGCCGCGGCCGCGGCAGAATCTGCGCAGCGCGGCCCAACTGGCCGGACTGCTGTAGTCCCGCTGCGTCACCTCTGACGAGGCATCAAACGACGCCTCTGTCGTGCGCTTGTCACAGAGCAGACCTACACGCACAGTGAGGCGTCTCGCGACTGACATTTCGAGGCGCCCCACAGACAGTTGGGGTGTCAAAATGCAAGACAGCAACCGGTCAGGTCGCTGCGTCTGTCGTTACTGCGTTTTCCGCTTTCCACTGTAGCCCGTTTCAACAACCGGCCGCAGCCTGGGAGGAGAGCGCGTGGCCAGCAAGACAGATGCATGACCAGATTTCAAAACCCGACGGACGGGATCTCGCAAGAAGCGCTGGCAGGCCTGGTGGCCGAGGCGGTTCAGCAGGCGCTGGTTCAGCACGGCATCACTTTGGATACCCAGGCACTGGCCTCAGCCAGCGCTATTGCGGGCAGCGTCGCCGCCGGCCTGACTTTCCTTTCGCAGACGCAACGGTTTGCCATCGAGACCATCAAGGGCGAATGGACCACGCTCGCCACCGAATTCGTCCAGTCGATAGCGGACAAGGCAGCGCGCCGAGGCACGACGACCAGCAATGTTGGCGCGGTTGACGAGCCAGCTCCCGCGGGCGATCCAGACAAGCCCGCCCCTCTCCTGCCCAGAGAGCGGATGGTTCAGTCGATGCTGATCGAGGACTGGGCCGGCGAGGTCGCCGGGTCGACCTATCTGGAAGAGAAGCTTCGCATCCCGCGCTCGACATTGCATCGCTGGCAAAGGCGCAGCGAAGTCATTGCGCTGCGCAAAGGCGGCCGCAAGCATGTCTTCCCGCTGGCCCAGTTCGTCGACGGCAGGCCGGCTGCAGGAATCAGCGAGGTGCTGTCGGCGATCGCCAATCCGAGGCTTGCCTGGTTCTGGCTGAACCGCGCCGCCCCGGAACTGGGCGGCCGCATCCCGATCGAGATGCTCAAGCAGGACATGGTGCAAGACGTCGTGTCGGCCGCGCGCGATTTTTCGCCGGCCTGATTACCGCTCCGATCGGGAACGACCGGCTGATCACGCCTCGCGTTACTAAGCCAGTTAAATTCATTTCACAAAACAGTCATAATCGAATTTTCAGGGCATATCTCGCCACATATTCCCATGTATCTCCGTCTCTTATGTACCGATTGTGCCAATTGTGCCATATTGTCAAATATATGACGTGATAATTGCGCAACAATACTTTTTGAAGAGTCGGAAAGCCGCTTTTGGGACACAATCTCTGTTGATCGCCGCCGCTGCATAGGCCATGTCGAAGGCGAGAGCACGGCGCGATGCGCGGCTTTCAATATGGGGTGAAGCGGCAGGCCCAAGCGCCGTGTCCGACCTGAATTTGAACCTTTGACTGGAGATTCAAGAAAATGAACATCAAGAGCCTTCTTCTCGGCTCCGCTGCGGCCCTGATCGCAGTTTCGGGCGCGCGCGCCGCCGACGCGGTCGTCGTCGCCGAGCCGGAACCGGCCGAATACGTCAAGATCTGCGACGTCTACGGCGCCGGCTATTTCTACATCCCCGGCACCGAGACCTGCCTGCGCATCGGCGGTTATATCCGCTACGACATCGGCGGCGGCGACGTCGGCTCGTTCGACGGCGCGACCAGCGACGACCACCAGGATGGCAACAGCAACGACACCTGGCGCAAGAACGCCCGCTTCACGCTGAAGACCTGGACCGGCCAGGAAACCGAACTCGGCACCTTGAAGACCTACACCGAGACCCGCTTCAACTTCGGCAACCGTCAGGCTGATGTCGGTGCGGATGGCCCTGGCGGCGACATCAATGCGGCTGGCAATGCCGCCACCGTCTCGCTGCGCTACGCCTATATCCAGCTCGGTGGCCTGCGCGTCGGTAAGGACGACACGGCTTTCGATACGTTCACCAACTATGCCGGCTCCGTCATCCAGGATACGCTGGTCCCCTACGGCGGGCAGGAGAGCAATGTCGTCCAGTACTACTTCGACGCAGGCAGCGGCTTCTCGGGCGTGATCTCGCTCGAAGAAGGCGCGGGCTTCCACACGATCGACAGCTATGTTCCGCATGTCGTCGGCGGCTTGAAGTACAAGGGCGACTGGGGCGCGGTCACGGGCGTCATCTCCTATGATAGCAACTACGAGGAAGTGGCGGGCAAGGTCCGTTTGGACGTCAACGTCAGCAAGGAGTTCACGCTGTTCGTCATGGGCGGCTATGGTACGGACGATAACCTCACAGACGACGCGGGCAACGCTTTCGATGCTCACGGCCGCGGCTTCTACAAGCAGTGGGGCGGCAACTGGGCAATCTGGGGCGGCGGCACCTATAAGTTCAACGAAAAGACCGCGTTCAACGCCCAGGTGTCTTATGACGACTGGAAGAACCTCGGCATCGCTGCAAACGTTGCCTATACCGTTGTGCCCGGCTTTACGGTCACGGCTGAAGTCGATTACCTTAATGCCGGCAAGTTCGGCGATGCCGACTTCAACAACTGGACCAAGGCCACCAAGAAGAGCAACGTCGGCGGCATTCTCCGCTTCCAGCGCTCGTTCTGATCGACCTGTCTCGACAAAAAGGCCCGCAGCACGTCGCTGCGGGCCTTTTTCATTCGAGTACCGGGGGTTGCTGTTTCGTCGCGATAAGCGCTTCGCTCAGGCGGACTGGCGAAGCTCGCCGGCTTCGGACCCCAAAGCGTCGGTGGTGACCAGCCGGTCGCGACCGCTTTTCTTGCCGATGTACATGAGCCGGTCGGCAAGCGCGACCAGCGCGTCCGGATCGGCAGCCTCCGTCGGATAGACCGCAACGCCGACAGTGCAGCCGACATGGATGTCGCCACCCGGAGCGGGAACCTTGATGCGCAGCCGCTCAAGCACGCGCTCCGCCACGCGCACGGCCTTCGCCCTGGCCTGATCCGCGTTCCCCGAAAACAGAAAGGCGAACTCGTCGCCGCCAAGGCGCGCGACGAAATCAGCGCTGCGCAGGATGGCGCGTAGCTTGTCCGACACGCGCTGCAGCAACGCATCGCCGGCCTCGTGGCCGAGCGTGTCGTTGACCTCCTTGAACCGGTCGAGGTCGATGAACAACAGGCCGGCCGCATCGCCGGAGCCGGCGCAACGGTCGATCACCGATTTCAGTTCGTTGTGGAAGGCGCGCCGGTTGGGCAGGTCGGTCAGCGCATCGTGGTTAGCCGAATGGTCGCTCTGCTGTTTGGCGAGCTCGATCTCGCGCTTTTGCGCCGAGAGCTCCTCATTGGCGGCCTTGAGCTCCAAAAGCAGCTCGGCATTGAGATCCTCGACGACCTTGCGGTCGCTGATGTCGACGACGAAGCCTTCGAGGAATTCGAGTTCGCCAGCCTCGTCCCAGACGCCGCCACCGATCTCTCGAACCCAGAGCGGCTCGCCGACCTGCGGCACGATGCGGTAATCGACGTTCCAGTTGCAGCGCGCCTCGATCGCCGTGTCGACGGCGGCATAGACGGCGGCGAGATCGTCCGGGTGGATGGCCGAGACATAGTCGCGCACCGCGTTGTGGATGAAATCGCTCGGCCGGTAGCCGCTGACGGTGAAGATGCCATCGCTGATATAGAGCATCGTGTAGGACGCATCGTTGCGGCAACGGTAAAGGTAGCCGTCCATGCGGCCGGTGATGCTGAGCAGCGCGTCCAGCCGCTCGTCGTGGTAGCCCCCCTGGCCAACCTCGGATGCAGAAACCCCGTCATGCTGCATGGCCGCACCCCCAAGTTAGCGGTCTGAGCGCGCCGTTGATGCCGTTACGGCAAGTCGGCAAGAGGGGTTTTATATCAGCTGAGTATTATCAATCTCTTATGGGGTGGGCGCTCGTATGCGCACCACTCCCTCAATTGCTTGCCGTGTAGGCCGCAATCGCGGCCATGTTGACGATATCGCTGTCCTTGGCGTTCAGCGAAACGATCTGCACCGGCTTGTTCAATCCAACCAGCAGCGGGCCGATGACGGTCGAGCCGCCGAGTTCCTGCAGCATCTTGGTCGAGATCGAAGCCGAGTGGAACGCCGGCATGATCAGCACATTGGCAGGGCCAGTCAGCCTGATGAACGGATACTGCGCCATGGCGCGCGCATTGAGCGCGACATCGGCGGCCATTTCGCCGTCGTACTCGAAATCGACGCGGCGTTTGTCGAGGATGCGCACGGCTTCCTGGACGCGCTCGGAACGCTCGCCCTGCGGATGGCCGAAGGTGGAATAGGCGAGCATGGCGAGGCGCGGCTCATAGCCCATGCGGCGGGCGAAACCGGCCGCCTCCTCGGCGATGTCGGCGATCTGCTCGGCATTGGGCATGTCGTGCACGGCGGTGTCGGCGACGAGCACCGTTTTGCCCCGCGCCAGCACGATCGACACGCCGATGACGCGGTGGCCGGGCTTGGCGTCGATGATGCGGCGGATGTCGTCGAGCGCGGTCGAATAGTTGCGGGTGACACCGGTGACAATGCCGTCGGCATCGCCCAGCGCCACCATGCAAGCGGCAAAATGGTTGCGATCATTGTTGATCAGCCGCTGGCAGTCACGAAACAGGAAGCCTTTGCGCTGCATGCGCTCATAGAGAAAGTCGGTGTAGATGCCGTTGCGGCGCGACAGGCGGGCATTGATGATCTCGATGCCTTGCTTGTTGAGGTCGATGCCGGCGTGCCTGGCATTCTCCTTGATGATGTCGTCGCGGCCGAGCAGGATTGCGGTGCCAAGCTTCTGGTTCACATAGGAGACGGCGGCGCGCATCACCTGCTCCTCCTCGCCCTCGGCAAAGACGATGCGCTTGGGCTGGCGGCGCACGCGGTCGTAGATGCGCTGCAAGGTGGAGGCGATCGGGTCGCGGCGGGCGGACAGCTCCTGCGCATAGCGGTCGAGATCGAGGATTGGCTTGCGGGCGACGCCCGACTCCATCGCCGCCTTGGCCACCGCGAGCGGGATGGCCGAGATCAGACGCGGATCGAACGGCACCGGAATGATGTAGTTGGGGCCGAACTTCGGCCGGTTGCCTTGGTAGGCGGCCGCGACATCGTCGGGCACGTCCTTGCGCGCCAGTTCGGCCAGCGCCCGGGCCGCGGCAATCTTCATGTCGTCATTGATGGTGGTGGCCCTGACATCCAGCGCGCCGCGGAAGATGTAGGGGAAGCCCAGCACATTGTTGACCTGGTTCGGATAGTCGGAACGCCCGGTGGCCATGATGGCGTCGGTGCGAATCTCGGCCACTTCCTCCGGCGTGATCTCCGGATCGGGATTGGCCATGGCGAAGATGATCGGGTTCTTGGCCATCGACTGCACCATCTTGGTGGTCAACGCGCCCTTGGCCGACAGGCCGAGGAAGACATCGGCACCATCCAGCGCCTCGGCCAGGCTGCGCGTGTCGGTCTTGACCGCATGCGCCGATTTCCACTGGTTCATGCCTTCGGTGCGGCCCTGGAAGACCACACCCTTGGTGTCGCACAGGATGATGTTTTCCGGCGCAAAGCCCATCGCCTTCATCAGCTCGATGCAGGCGATGCCGGCGGCACCGGCGCCGTTGCAGACCATTTTCGTGGTCTTCATGTCGCGGCCGGTGATTTCCAGCGCGTTGATCAATCCGGCGGCGGAGATGATGGCGGTGCCGTGCTGGTCGTCATGGAAGACCGGGATGTCCATCAGCTCGCGCAGCCGCTGCTCGATGATGAAGCATTCCGGCGCCTTGATGTCCTCGAGGTTGATGCCGCCGAAGGACGGACCGAGGAAGCGCACGCAATTGATGAACTCGTCGGCATCCTCGGTATCGACCTCGAGATCGATGGAATCGACATCGGCGAAACGCTTGAACAGCACCGCCTTGCCTTCCATCACCGGCTTGGAGGCCAGCGCACCGAGATTGCCAAGGCCGAGAATGGCGGTGCCGTTGGAGATGACAGCGACCATGTTGCCGCGCGTGGTATAATCGAAGGCACGGCTGGGGTCCTCGGCGATGGCCAAGACCGGAACCGCGACGCCAGGCGAATAGGCGAGGCTCAAATCGCGCTGCGTCGCCATCGGCTTGGTGGCGACGACCTCCAGCTTGCCAGGGCGGCCCATGGCGTGGAATTCCAGCGCCTCCTGGGCGCTGACGGACGGGCCGCTGTTTTCGGTTTTCTTGGCCATGATGCTCTTGATTTCCTCGCCGGTGCCGGACCCTTGAGACGGGCGCGTGTTTTTGACCTTCCGGATTAAGGCTACACGCCAGCGCTGTAAACCGCCAAGCGATCTTCACACCGGCCGCGCAAAATCTCGAACTCGGGCAAGGTCAAGTTGGCGGGGGCACAGACTCGCCGCAAGCCGTCACTGAAGCCAAGTCGTCCCCTGTTTTCGAAGCAGCCGGCATTAAACCGCCCGGCCACATCTGCTAGCGTGCCGGCATGAACATGCACACTTCAGCAGAAACCGACGCCCCCGAGGTGACACCGCCTGCCCCCACCGTCGGCGCCACGCCGATGATGGAGCAGTATATCGAGATCAAGGCGGCGAACCCGGATTCGCTGCTGTTTTATCGCATGGGCGATTTCTACGAGCTGTTCTTCGACGACGCCGAGAAGGCCAGCCGTGCGTTGGGCATCGTTTTGACAAAGCGCGGCAAGCACCAGGGCAACGACATCCCGATGTGCGGCGTGCCGGTGCATGCGGCCGACGACTATCTGCAGAAGCTGATCGGGCAAGGATTCCGCGTTGCCGTCTGCGAGCAGATCGAGGACCCGGCGGAAGCCAGGAAGCGCGGCGGCAAATCGGTGGTGCGCCGCGACGTCGTGCGGCTGGTGACGCCCGGCACCATCACCGAGGACAAATTGCTGGCGCCGTCGGAATCGAGTTTCCTGATGGCGCTGGGACGGGTGAAGGGCGGCAGCAGCGATCACGCCTTTGCACTCGCCTGGATCGAGATCTCGACCGGCGTCTTCCGCGTTGCCGAGACCACGGCCGACCGGCTGCTGGCCGATGTCTTCCGCGTCGACCCGCGCGAGCTGATCGTCGCCGAGCCGGTGTTTTACGATCCCGAGTTGAAGCCTGTGTTCGACGTCATCGGCCGTGTTGCCAGCCCACAGCCGCCTTCGCTGTTCGATTCGGCCTCGGCGGCAGGGCGCATCGCGCGTTTCTTCGAAGTGGCGACGCCGGACAGTTTCGGCGCCTTCTCGCGCGCCGAATTGTCGGCGATCTCCGGCGCCATCGCCTATGTTGAAAAGACGCAGAAAGCCGAGCGGCCGCCACTGTCACGTCCCGAGCGCGAAGAGCAGGGATCGACGCTGTTCATCGATCCGGCGACGCGCGGCAATCTGGAGCTGTTGCGCACGCTGTCGGGCAGCCGCGACGGCTCGCTGTTCAAGGCGATCGACCGAACGGTGACCGGCGGCGGCGCAAGGCTCTTGGCCGACCGGCTGATGGCGCCGCTGACCGATCCTGCGGCGATTGCCGCCAGGCTCGATTCGGTGTCGTTCTTCCGCGCCGAGACACGGCTCTGCCAGGCGGTACGGTCAAGCCTGAAAAGCGTTGCCGACATGCCGCGGGCGTTGTCGCGGCTGGCGCTCAACCGTGGCGGGCCGCGCGACCTCGGCGCGCTGCGCGCCGGTTTCGAGGCGGCCGGCGCAATTGCCGAAATCTTCGCCACCACCACCTTGCCCCATGAATTGGCGGAAGCACTTGCTGCTATCCAAGCGTTGCCTGCCGCGCTTGCCCAGCACCTGATGCAGGCACTCGGCGATGAACTGCCACTACTTCGGCGCGACGGCGGCTTCGTGCGCGGCGATTACCATGCCGAACTCGACGAAATGCGGGCGCTGCGTGATGAATCGCGCAAGGTGATTGCCGGGCTGGAGCGCTCGCTGATCGAGGAGACCGGCATCCGCTCGCTGAAAATCCGGCACAACAATGTGTTGGGTTATTACATCGAGGTGACCGCCAACCACCATTCGATCATGACCGGCAGCGATGGCGCCAAGGCGCGCTTCATCCATCGCCAGACCATGGCCAACGCGATGCGCTTCACCACGACCGAGCTTGCCGAGCTCGAGACCAAGATCGCCAATGCCGCCGACCGGGCGCTGAGCATCGAGCTCGCCGCTTTCGACACGCTGACGGCCGAGGCGGTCGGCGAAGCACAGGCGATCCGCGCCGGCGCGGATGCACTCGCCGTGCTCGACGTGTCGGCAGCGCTTGCGCTGTTGTCGGAGAGCGAAGCCTGGTGCCGGCCGCTGGTCGATGCCAGCCTTGCCTTCGATATTTCATGCGGACGCCATCCCGTGGTGGAACAGGCGCTGCGTCGCTCGGGCGAAGGGCCGTTCGTCGCCAATGATTGCGATCTGTCGCCGCAAGGCGGCGCCAAGGCTGGCGCGATCTGGCTGCTGACCGGTCCCAACATGGGCGGTAAATCGACGTTCCTGCGGCAAAACGCGCTGATCGCCATCCTCGCCCAGACCGGCTCGTTCGTCCCGGCGACATCGGCCCATATTGGCGTCGTCGACCGGCTGTTCTCGCGCGTCGGCGCCTCGGACGATCTGGCGCGCGGCCGCTCGACCTTCATGGTCGAGATGGTCGAGACGGCGGCGATCCTCAACCAGGCCGGCGAACGGGCGCTGGTGATCCTGGACGAGATCGGCCGCGGCACCGCCACTTTCGACGGTCTGTCGATCGCCTGGGCGGCAGTCGAATATCTGCATGAGAAGAACCGCTGCCGGGCGATCTTCGCCACCCATTTCCACGAAATGACGGCGCTGTCCGGCAAGCTGCCGCGGCTCCACAATGTCACCATGCGGGTCAAGGAATGGGAAGGCGACGTGGTTTTTCTGCACGAGGTCGGCAAAGGTGCCGCCGACCGTTCCTACGGCGTGCAGGTGGCACGTCTCGCCGGCCTGCCGGAAGCGGTGGTCGGCCGCGCCAAAGAGGTGCTGCACCAGCTTGAGGAAGGCGAAGTCTCCGGCAAAGCCAACCGGCTGGTCGACGATCTGCCGCTGTTTTCGGTGGCAATGAAGCGGGAAGCACCAAAGCCTGTGACGAGCGACGCACTGGGCGCTGCACTTGGCGAGATCAACCCGGATGAGATGACGCCGCGCGAGGCGCTCGAAGCTCTCTACAAGCTGAAAGGACTGGCGGGAAAACCGTAGTTCGATCCGGCCTTGATTCTATTGTACCGATTGGTACAATACCTCTCATCGCCTTTGCCGATGGGAGAATGATATGAGCCGTCCGCCGCTGCCGCCCTTTACCGCCGAGACCGCCGCGCAAAAGGCGCGTATGGCCGAAGACGCCTGGAACAGCCGCGACGCCGAACGCGTTTCGCTCGCCTATACCGAGGACAGCACCTGGCGTAACCGCGCCGAGTTTGTTTCCGGCCGCAGCGAGATCGTCGGCTTCCTCAAGCGCAAATGGGCGCGCGAGCTCGATTACCGGCTGATCAAGGAGGTCTGGACCTGGAACGACAACCGCATCGCGGTGCGCTTTGCCTATGAATGGCGCGACGACAGCGGCCACTGGTTCCGCTCCTATGGCAATGAGAACTGGGAGTTCGACGCCGCCGGGCTGATGCGTCGGCGCATCGCCAGCATCAATGACCTGCCTATTGCCGAGGCCGAGCGCAAATATCACTGGCCGCTCGGCCGCCGGCCCGACGACCATCCGGGCCTGACCGAACTCGGCCTTTAACCAAGCACATGCGCAGGATCGCGCCCGAGCGCGCCGATCTGCTCTCCGTCATCGGCGAGGTCTTTCGCGAGCATGGCTATGAAGGCGCCAGCCTGGCGCTGATCGGCGCGGCGACCGGCTTGGGCAAAGGCAGCCTCTATCACTTCTTTCCCGGCGGGAAGGAGGAGATGGCAGCGGCTGTGATTGCCCATATTGACGGCTGGTTCGAGGAGAATGTCTTCATACCGTTACAGGATAGGGCGAACCCGCAAGCCGGCATCGAGCGCATGCTGGAGGCGACCGACAGCTATTTCCGCTCAGGCCGCCGGGTCTGCCTGATCGGCGCCTTTGCGCTGGACGAGTCCCGCGATCTCTTCGCCAAGGCGATCAAAAGCTATTTCGGCCGCTGGGTGGCGCATCTCTCGGAAGCACTGGCCCACACCGGACACAGTCCGGCCAAAGCGGGAGAACTCGCCGAAGAGACGGTCGGCGCCATCCAGGGCGCACTCACACTGGCGCGCGCCTTCGACGACACGGCGGTGTTTTCGCGCGCGCTGCAACGGGCGCGGGCGGCGCTTGGCTAACTACAAGGGCTCGAAGCGGAAGCCTGTTTCGGCGCGGGAAACCCGACCTATGCCCGGTGAATCGAGATGCGCGCCGGCGACGTAGCAGTCGTTGTCGGCTGCAAGCGCCAGGATCTGCAGCCGGCTTGCCCGTGCCTGTTCCTGGTCGGCGTCGAACTCCCACGCAATCTCCGGGCGGTCGAACTGAAGCGACGGCACATGCACGATGTCGCCCCAGATCAACAGCGTTTCGCCCCCGCTGACAACGCGAAAGCATGTGTGGCCGGCTTCATGGCCAGGGGTGGCGATCGTATCGATATGCGCGTCAAGGCGCTGCCCAGCGTCGAGAGGCTGGGCGCGGTCGTGGAAGCGTTTCAGCCTCGCCACCTCGCGAAACATGCCGAGCTCAGCACGCGGGACAAGCAGGCGCGAGAGTTGCGGGAAGCCATCCCGGCCATCGGCAAGGATCAGCCCGTGTATATGGTCGAGATGGGTGTGGGTGAAGGCAACTGTCCGTATCCGATCGATGGCGATCTTCGCCTCGCGCAGGGCCTCGGGCAGATGCCCCATTGTCGGGTGCCAGGCGTTCGAGGAGCCCGTGTCGATCAGCGTTATGTCATCGCCGTCATCGATCGCAAAGGCGTTGACCGACAGCCTGAGCGCGCCGTCAACGAGAGACACCTGCGAGGGCAGATCATCGCCGAATGGCCGGTCTCCGGGCTGGCGTAGTCGTCGGACCGGCATGCCGACATAGCCGTCGCGCAGTGACGTGACCGCCATGGCTCCAATTTTGTAGGTGGTGTGACGAGGCCCGACTGAACTTCGTTCCAATCTAGATCATCTCCAAACCGCGCTTGCGGGTCGGCGGCGGGAAGGCACGGTCGAGTTCAGCGAGGTCTTCAGCCGTCAGCTTGATGTCGAGCGCGGCGACATTCTGGCGGACATGCTCCTGGCTGCTGGCCTTCGGGATGGCGATGACACCCGGCTGCGCCACCACCCACGCCAGCGCTATCTGTGCTGCGGTGGCGTTGTGGCGTGCGGCAATGGCCTCCAGCCTGGCATTGCGCGCCAGCGCGCCCTGCTCGACCGGCGAATAGGCCATCAGCGGGATACCGCGCTGCCGGCTCCATGGCTCAAGGTCGAATTCGGGGCCGCGCCGCGACAGATTGTAGAGCACCTGGTTGGTCTGGACATTGCCGCCCGAGCGCAGCCCGGTCAGCTCCTCCATCTCGTCGGTGTCGAAATTGCTGACGCCCCAATGGCGGATCTTGCCGGCCTTTTTCAGCGCTTCGAAAGCCTCGACGGTTTCAGACAGAGGTACGCTGCCCGGCCAGTGCAGGAGATAGAGATCGATGCGGTCGGTGCGCAGGCGCTTCAGGCTGTTTTCGCAGGCCCGCGCCACGCCGCTTCGCGAGGCGTTGGACGGCAGCACCTTGGAGACGAGAAACAGCTCGTCGCGGCGTCCGGCGATGGCTTCCGCCACCACCTCCTCGGCGCCGCCGCTGGCATACATTTCGGCGGTGTCGATCAGTGTCATGCCGAGGTCCAGCCCGAGCTTCAGGGCGTTGACCTCGCCGGTACGGCGGCGGGAATCCTCACCCATCTTCCATGTGCCTTGCCCCAGCACCTGGACGGCTTCGCCCGAAGGCAGCGTGGTGGTTCTGATCGTCGTGGGCATAGAGGCTCTATCTTTGTTTACGCAATTCCGGACGGAAAACCGCTTGCGCTTGTCCTGGAATTGCTGATGTGGCGAAGGATGCGCATGGCATCACAGGCGCGGGGAGAAATCCAGAAGGGATCTCTCCTGCACGGCAGCTGCCGCCCTACTTGACCGGATGAGCGGCGAGCCAGGTCTGCATTTGCTTGATCTCGGCTTCCTGGGCGGCGATGACGCCTTCGGCCAGCTTGCGGATTTCAGGATCCTTGCCGTTGGCGAGCTCCACCTTGGCCATGTCGATCGCGCCCCGATGATGCGGGATCATGCCGCGCACGAAATCGACATCGGCATTGCCGGTATATTGCGAGGCCATCATGTCGGAATGCATCTTGTCCATCGCCGCTTTGTAGCCTTCGGTCGACGGACTGGTCGCGTCTGTCGCCATCGCGCCCATGTCATGTTTCACCTCCTCGGACTGCGCCGGGACGCTTTCGAGGAAAACGGCAAGCAGCATTCCTGCGGCCATCAGCAAAAGCACGATCTTTTTAGCCAAGGTCATCCATGATCTCCTGTTGATTGGATTTCGTATTTGGGGGTTGAGTTCAGAGTTTCAATGTCCTGAGCCGCAATGCGTTGGCGATGACCGAAACCGAAGACAGGCTCATCGCCGCCGCCGCCAGCATGGGCGACAACAACGTACCGGTCAGCGGATAGAGCACGCCGGCGGCGACCGGCACGCCGAGCACGTTGTAGAGGAAGGCGAAGAACAGGTTCTGGCGGATGTTGCCGATCGTCGCCTGGGCGAGCGTTCGCGCCCGAACGATGCCGTTGAGATCGCCTTTGACGAGCGTGATACCGGCGCTCTCGACCGCGACATCGGCGCCGGTGCCCATGGCGATGCCGACATCGGCGGCGGCAAGTGCGGGGGCGTCGTTGACGCCATCGCCGGCCATGGCAACGCCGGCGCCTTTGGCGCGCAATTCCTCGACAAGGGCAGCCTTCTGCTCCGGCAGCAGGCCGGCGCGCACGTCGTCGATGCCGAGGCTTTTGGCGATGGCGCGCGCCGTGCGCTCATTGTCGCCGGTCGCCATGATGATCCTCAAGCCCCTGTCGTGCAGCGCCCGGATCGCCTCCACGGTGGTTGCCTTGACCGGATCGGCGACGGCGACGATGCCGGCCAGCTTTTTGTCCACCGCAACGAACATCGCGGTCTTGCCCCCGGCCTGCAGCACCTCGGCTTTGGCCGACAGGGAGGCGGTATCGATGCCGAGATCGGCCATCATGGCGGCGTTGCCGAGCGCGACCTTCCTGCCCGAAACCGTGCCGGAGACGCCCTTGCCGGTGACGGCTTCGAAGCCGCTGGCCTCACTGAGCGTCAGGCCACGCTCACCGGCGCCGCCGACAATCGCCTCGGCCAGCGGATGCTCCGAACCTTTTTCCAGGCCGGCGGCGAGCGCCAGCAATTCATTCTCCGACAGGCCTTCGGCAGCGATGACATCGGTTAGCCGAGGCTTGCCTTCGGTCAAGGTGCCCGTCTTGTCGACGATCAACGTATCGACGGAGGCAAAGCGCTCGAGCGCGGCGGCTTCCTTGATCAGCACGCCGGCATGCGCCCCGCGCCCGGTGGCGGTCATGATCGACATCGGCGTCGCCAGGCCGAGCGCGCAGGGACAGGCGATGATCAGCACCGAGACCGCCGAGACGATGGCGAAGATCAGGCTGGGCTCGGGGCCGAAGACCGCCCAGGCGGCGAAGGCGGCAAGCGCGACCAGCACGACGGCAGGCACGAAGTAGAAGGAGACGCGGTCGGCCAACCCTTGAATCGGCGCACGCGAGCGCTGCGCCTTGGCCACCAGTTCGACGATACGCGAAAGGGTGGTCTCGGCGCCAACCTTTTCAGCGCGCATGATCAGCGAGCCGTTTTTGTTGAGCGTGCCGCCGGTCAAGGCATCGCCGTCGGTCTTTTCGACCGGCAGCGGCTCGCCCGAGATCATCGATTCGTCGACCGAGGAGCGACCCTCAAGCACGATGCCGTCGACCGGTACGGCATCGCCCGGGCGGATGCGCAGCCGGTCGCCGGCCTTGACCGCATCGAGCGGCACGTCGGTCTCGGAGCCGTCCGCACCGATCAGTCGCGCCGTCTTCGGCGCGAGGTCGAGCAGCGCGCGGATGGCCGAGCCGGTCTTTTCACGCGCCCGCAATTCGAGGACCTGGCCGAGGAACACCAGCGCGACGATGACTGCGGCGGCCTCGAAATAGACCGGCACGGTGCCGCCGTGACCGCGGAACTGATGCGGGAAGATATCCGGAAACAGCGTGGCGACGACGCTGTAGAGATAGGCAGCGCCCACGCCGAGCGAAATCAGCGTCCACATGTTGGGACTGCGGTTGACCAGCGAATCCCAGCCGCGGTGGAAGAACGGGTAAGCCGCCCACAGCACGACCGGACTGGCCAGCGCCAGTTCCAGCCAGACCATCGTGCGCTCGTCGACAAAGGCCTGGAAGGTGAGCCCGAGCATCGGCGCCATGGCGACGATCAGCAGTGGCACGGACAAAATAGCGCTGACCCAGAACCGCCTGGTGAAGTCGACCAGCTCCGGGTTCGGGCCCTCGTCGCCGGTGGGTACGCCCATCGGCTCCAGCGCCATGCCGCAGATCGGGCAGGAGCCGGGCTTGTCTCTGATCACTTCGGGGTGCATCGGGCAGGTGTATTGCGTGCCTTTCGGCATTGGTTCTGGCGCCGGCCTGTCGCCGAGATAGTTTTGCGGCTCCGCCTCGAACTTCGCTCTGCAGCCGGCCGAGCAGAAATAGAAACCCTGCCCTTCGTGGCGGAAGAAATGTTTTGCGGTGGCGCGATCGACGCTCATGCCGCAGACCGGATCGATGGCGGTCAGGTATTTTTCCGGCTCGGCGACGAATTTAGCGCGGCAACCCGCGCTGCAAAAGTGAAAGAGGCGGCCGCCATGTTCGGCCGTCGGCTTGCCTGCGGCCGGATCGACGCTCATGCCGCAGACGGGATCGCGAATCACAGCCTCAGCGGCTGGCGCCGCAGCCTTTGGCACACAGCAGCTGCCATCGGCAGCGTGCGCGTGGTGGTGAGCTCGGAATGCGCCATCGAATAAATGCCTTCATGTCTGTCTGGATGCGGAGGTAGTGCTTCCAGTAACTGGAAGGTCAAGGGGCGATTTAGACTTTTTGATCAAGGCCGCCATCTGACGGCATCGAGGGAAAATCGCTTACGCAGTTTCGTTCCTATGTTATGGACGCGACCACCCTCATCCACTGCATCGATCCCACCTGAATGAAATGCCTGGTTATCAATCTCGATCGCTCCCGCGACCGCCTCGCCCATGTGACGGCCGAGTTCGCCCGCATAGGGGTTGCCTTTGAACGGGTCGCCGCCATCGACGCGCGCGATCGGCCGGATCTGGCCGAAATGCCGCAGGGCAAGAAGCAGTTGCGTATGGCTGACGGCGAGATCGCTTGCCTGCTCAGCCACAAACAATGCTGGTCGATGATTGCGGCAGGCGATGACGCCTATGGCGCCATCTTCGAGGACGATGTCGTCTTCGCTGACAATGCCGGCGCTTTGCTTGCCGATGTGGGTTGGATTCCCGCCGACGCGGACATCGTCAAGCTGGAAACATTCTTCAATCGAACCGTGATTTCACGCAAGCAGCTTGCCTGTGGCCACGGTTTTTCTGCGAGCAGGCTGTACGCCGTCCATATCGGCACGGCCGGGTACATCCTGTCGAGACAGGCCTCCCGAGACCTCATCGAGGCGACGAATGACATCGCCATTCCCGTCGATCAACTCATCTTCAATCCGCGTTTTGCGACCTCTTCCCGCGACATAATTTATCAGCTTGTGCCGGCTTTGTGCCTGCAGGCTCAGTTCCTTGGCGATGGACCAGTGCAATTGCCGAGCCTGCTCAAGCAGGAGCGCGAAGAGGAATGGGCCGCAAGCGGGATGGGTGAACGGCGCCACAAGCCGATCACCGCCAGGGTCCAGATCGAGACCAGGCGGCTGGCGCGGCAGATCGTCGATCTCTTCCGGCTCCGGCAGGAGAAGGTCATTCCGTTCAAGTATCGCGGCCGGCGCGTCCGTCGGCCCCATACACAGCGCCGTGAAAACGCGCTATAGACGCCGCCGAAAGGCGAGGCCAACCGGCAACTTATGGCAAAAATCTCCCTCAAACTCGACGAGCTGATCGACAGCGACGCCCTGCGCCGCGAGATGACGGCGCTGACCGCGGCCTCAGCCGGCAACGGTGCTGCGCCCGGCGCACGCGTCGACGCGCTCAAGCTGCTCAAGGGTCGGCTGACCGAGGGCCGCAAGGTCGCCGAGCGCATGCTGATGGACGATGGCAGCGGCGCGGCCTGCGCCGCCCGGCTGTCGCACCTCATGGACGAAATCATCCGCGCCCTCTACGAGTTCGCCGCGACCCATGTCTATCGGGTGAAAAACCCGTCGACCGCCGAGCGCATGGCTGTCGTTGCCGTCGGCGGCTACGGCCGCGGCACGCTGGCGCCGGGCTCCGACATCGATCTGCTGTTCCTGCTGCCCTACAAGCAGACGCCGTGGGGCGAACAGATCGTCGAATACATGCTCTATATGCTGTGGGACCTCGGACTGAAGGTCGGCCACGCCACCCGCAACATCGACGAGTGCCTGAGGCTGTCGCGCAGCGACATCACCATCCGCACCTCGATCCTGGAAGCGCGGTTCCTGTGGGGCGAGCAAAAGCTCTTTGACGAGCTGCTGACCCGCTTCGACCATGAAGTGGTGCGCACCACCGGGCCGGAATATGTGCAGGCCAAGCTCGCCGAGCGCGACGAGCGCCATGCCAAGGCCGGCGAAAGCCGCTATCTGGTCGAGCCCAACGTCAAGGACGGCAAGGGCGGCCTGCGCGATTTGCAGACGCTGTTCTGGATCGCCAAATACTTTTACCGCGTGCGCACCGGCGAGGAATTGGTCGACAAGGCCGTTTTCACCGAGGCCGAATACAGGGAATTCCTCAAGGCCGAGGACTTTCTGTGGGCGGTGCGCTGCCACATGCATTTCCTCACCGGCAAGCCCGAGGAGCGGCTGCATTTCGACATCCAGCGCGAAATCGCCGAGCGTCTCGGTTACACCACCCATCCCGGCCTGTCGGCGGTCGAGCGCTTCATGAAGCACTACTTTCTCGTCGCCAAGGATGTCGGTGATCTCACCCGCATCTTCTGCGCCGCGCTCGAAGAAGAGCAGGCCAAGCACGTGCCGGGCTTCAACCGCATCTTCCTCACCTTCCAGCGCCGCAAGCGCAAGCTGGCCGGCACGTCGGACTTCATCGTCGACAACCATCGTATCAACGTCGCCGACGACACGGTGTTCGAGCGCGACCCGGTCAATCTGCTCAGGCTGTTCTGGTTCGCCGACAAGCACGGGCTGGAATTCCACCCCGATGCACTGAAGCTGCTGACCCGTTCGCTCGGTCTCGTCAACAAGTCGCTGCGGCGTGACGAGGAGGCGAACCGGCTGTTTCTCGACATCCTGACCTCGGACCGCAATGCCGAGCTCAATCTGCGGCGCATGAACGAGGCCGGCCTGCTCGGCAAGCTGATCCCCGACTTCGGCAAGATCGTCGCCATGATGCAGTTCTCGATGTACCACCACTATACGGTGGACGAGCACCTGATCCGCTGCATCGGCGTTTTGGCCGAGATCGAGCGCGGCGACGGCGAGAAGGTGCATCCGCTGTCCCACACGCTGATGCCGGGGCTGAAGAAGAGCCGCGAGGCACTCTATGTCGCCGTGCTGCTGCACGACATCGCCAAGGGCAGGCCGGAGGATCACTCCGAAGCCGGCGCCCGGATCGCGCGGCGCATCTGCCCGCATATGGGGCTGTCGGCCGCCGACACCGAGACCGTCGCCTGGCTGGTCGAGAACCATCTCGTCATGTCGATGACGGCGCAAACCCGCGACCTCAACGACCGCAAGACGATCGAGGATTTCGCCGCGATCGTGCAGTCTGTCGAACGGCTGAAGATGCTGCTGATCCTTACCGTCTGCGACATCAGAGGCGTCGGACCGGGCGTCTGGAACGGCTGGAAAGGCCAGCTCCTGCGCACGCTCTACTACGAGACCGAACTGTTGTTGACCGGCGGCTTTTCGGAAGTGTCGCGCGCCCAGCGCACGGCGGCATCACGCGAGCGTCTGGCCGAGGCGCTGGCCGACTGGCCGGACAAGGCGCGCAAGCGCTATGTCGGCCTGCATTATGAGAAT
The DNA here is from genome assembly GCF_056404855.1 of Mesorhizobium sp. P2_B11. Taxonomy (NCBI): domain Bacteria; kingdom Pseudomonadati; phylum Pseudomonadota; class Alphaproteobacteria; order Hyphomicrobiales; family Phyllobacteriaceae; genus Mesorhizobium; species Mesorhizobium sp. P2_B11. Next base: position 199,284 of record NZ_JBFUDF010000001.1, on the reverse strand, counting down.
TACCTGTTGACCGTCGATCTTGCCGACCAGCTGCGCCATGCCGAATTCATCCGCGAGGCGGACGCGGCGGGCAAGAAGCTCGCTACTGTGGTCAGGACCCACCAGTTCGAAGCGGTGACCGAGATCACCGTTTTGGCGCAGGACCATCCGCGCCTGCTTTCGGTCATTGCCGGCGCCTGTGCGGGGGCCGGCGGCAACATCGTCGACGCGCAGATCTTCACCACGTCCGACGGCCGCGCCCTGGACATCATCCTGATCTCCCGGGAGTTCGACCGCGACGAGGACGAGCGCCGCCGCGCCGAGCGCGTCGGCCGGCTGATCGAGGACGTGCTGTCGGGCAAGAGCTGGCTGCCGGAAATGATCGAGAAGCGCACCAGGCCAAGGCGCGGCGCCAAGGTGTTCAAGATTCCGCCGCGCGCCGAAATCCGCAACACGCTGTCGAACCGCTTCTCGGTGATCGAGGTCGAGGGGCTGGATCGGCCGGGCCTGTTGTCGGAGATCACCAGCGCGTTGTCGGATCTTTCGCTCGACATCGCCTCGGCCCACATCACCACCTTCGGCGAGAAGGTCATCGACACTTTCTACGTCACCGACCTGACCGGACAGAAGATCGACAACCCGGCGCGCACCGCTGCCATCCACACCAGGCTGATCGCGGCCCTTGAGGGCATTGGCCCCGAGCGCGGCGGCAAGGCCAAGGCGGCGGCCGAGTGACCTTCACTTTGTCCCAATCACCCCCTTTCTCCCAATCATTCAGGCAATCTCCGCGCGCATGAGCCTCGTCAAGAAATTCGCCACCGTTGCGTCCGGCACGCTGATGAGCCGCGCGCTCGGCTTTGGCCGCGAAATGCTGATGGCGGCCGCCCTCGGCACCGGGCCGGTGGCGGACGCCTTCAACGCCGCCTTCCAGTTTCCCAACACGTTTCGCCGGCTGTTTGCCGAAGGCGCGTTCAACGCCGCCTTCGTGCCGCTGTTTGCCAAGGAGATCGAGACGCATGGCACCGACGGCGCCAAGCGCTTTTCGGAGGAAGTGTTCGGCGTGCTGTTCTCGGCGCTGCTGGCGCTGACCATCGCCATGGAACTGGCGATGCCGCTGATCGTGCGCTATCTGGTGGCGCCGGGCTTTGCCGACACGCCGGGCAAGTTCGAGACGACCGTCCTGCTTGCGACGATCATGTTCCCGTATCTCATCTGCATGTCGCTCGCGGCGATGATGGCCGGCATGCTGAATTCACTGCGCCGCTATTTCGCGGCAGCCGTCGCACCCGCTTTCCTCAACATCATCCTGATCAGCGTGCTCGGCTATGCCTGGTACCACGGCATGGATGCGCGCGAAGTCGGCTTCAGCCTGTCCTGGGGCGTGCTGGCGGCGGGGCTGGTGCAGCTCGCCATCGTCTGGATCGCGGTGCGCAATGCCGGCATCGCAATCGGCTTTCGCCGGCCGAAGATGACGCCCAACGTCAAGCGGCTGCTGATCCTGGCGCTGCCGGCGGCGATCACCGGCGGCATCACACAGATCAACCAGCTGATCGGCACGGCGATCGCCTCGGCGCAGGACAGCGCCGTGTCGTCACTCGCCTATGCCGACCGCATCTACCAGCTGCCGCTCGGCGTCGTCGGCGTCGCAGTGGCGATCGTGCTGTTGCCGGAACTGTCGCGGGCGCTGAAGTCCGGCAATCTGGTCGAGGCTGCCAATCTGCAGAACCGCTCGGTCGAGTTCACGCTGTTCATGACCTTGCCGGCGGCGGCCGCCCTCTGGGTCATGTCGGAGCCGATCGTGCGGCTGGTCTATGAGCGCGGCGCCTTTGCCGCCAACCATTCCACGCCGACGGTGGCCGCGATCCTGGCGATCTTCGGCCTCGGCCTGCCGGCCTTCGTGCTGATCAAGGCCTTCACCCCCGGCTATTTCGCCCGCGAGGATACGCGCACGCCAATGATGTTCGCCGCCATCTCGGTCGGCGTGAATGTCGCCACCGCGCTGACGCTGTTTCCGAAGATGGGTGCACCCGGCATTGCCGTGGCCTCGGCCGTCGCCGGCTGGGTCAATGCGGTGATGCTGCTTGCGGTGCTAATCCGCCGCGGCCATTGGGGCCGCGACGTGCCGTTGTTGAAGCGCATTCCCCGGCTGGTGCTGTCGGCGGCAGTGATGGCAGCGGCGCTCTATTTCGCCGAGCATTGGCTGGCCGTCAGGCTCGGCCCCGGCTCGCCACTTGTGATCAAGGCGACGACGCTGCTGGCGCTGGTCGCCGGCGGCGCGTTGCTCTATTTCGTCACCGCCTTTGCCACTGGCGGCGCCGATTTCGGCATGATCCGCCGCAATGTGAAACGCGGCTCGGGCAAGGCAACCCCACCCGCCGCAAACACCGAACTGGACGAGTAGTCGGGGCAGCCCGACGGCAAACACCGGTCTTGATCGCAAGGCCGCTCTCGTCCATAAGCGCGCCGTCGAAAGACTTTCGCCGCGCGCGAAACGGCCCTCCACAAGCCAAGGGAACAAAAATGACCGCCTTCAAACAGCTCGTCTTTTCCGGCGTCCAGCCGACCGGCAATCTGCATCTCGGCAACTATCTCGGCGCCATCAAGAAATTCGTTGCGCTGCAGGATACGTCCGACTGCATCTACTGCGTCGTCGACCTGCACTCGCTGACGGCACAGCTCGTCCATGACGATCTCGCCGACCAGACCCGCTCGATCACAGCCGCCTTCCTCGCCTCCGGCATCGACCCGACGAAGCACATCGTCTTCAACCAGTCGCGGGTGATGCAGCATGCCGAGCTTGCCTGGATCTTCAACTGCGTGGCGCGCATCGGCTGGATGAACAAGATGACGCAGTTCAAGGACAAGGCCGGCAAGGACCGCGAGAATGCTTCGCTGGGCCTGCTCGCCTATCCCTCGCTGATGGCAGCCGACATCCTGCTCTATCGCGCGACCCATGTGCCGGTGGGCGAGGACCAGAAGCAGCATCTGGAGCTGACCCGCGACATCGCGCAAAAATTCAACAACGACTTTTCGAGCCGCATCGCCAGCCTTGGCGTCGGCGTCGAGATGCAGGTCGGCGAAGAGACCGTGAACGGCTTTTTCCCGATCACCGAGCCGGTGATCGGCGGCCCGGCGGCGCGCATCATGAGCCTGCGCGACGGCTCCAAGAAAATGTCGAAGTCGGATCCGTCCGACCTGTCGCGCATCAATCTCACCGACGATGCCGACACCATCTCGAAGAAGATCCGCAAGGCCAAGACCGATCCGGAAGCCTTGCCGAGCGAGGTCGACGGACTGGAAAGCCGCCCGGAAGCGGAAAACCTGGTCGGCATCTATGCCGGGCTGGCCGAGATGTCGAAGGCCGACGTACTCAAGGAGTTCGGCGGCCAGCAGTTTTCCGTGTTCAAGCCGGCGCTGGCCGACCTTGCCGTGGAAAAACTGGCGCCGATAGCCGGCGAGATGCGCCGCATCGAGGGCGACCGCGCCTATGTCGATGCGGTGCTGAAGGATGGCGGCGAACGCGCCGGCGTGCTGGCCGAGACCACGATGAAGACTGTGCGCGACATTATCGGCCTGCTGCAGGGCTAAGCCCAACCATCACAGTGCACTGCACCACACTGGCACAAGGCCGGCGGCTTGCCGCCGGTCTGCCGTGGTGGCAGATTGCGGCCGAAATAGCATCGAGTAGATAGACATGGTCTCCAAACGCCTCAGTCGCGAAGCCGGCCATCGCAGGAAATTCCTGACGATCATCGACGACACGCCGGAGTGCGAGCGCGCCGTCGCCTACGCGTCGAAACGGGCGCAGAGCACCAGCGGCACGCTGGTGCTGCTCTACATCATCACGCCGGACGATTTTCAGCACTGGCTGGGTGTCGAGAAGATCATGCGCGAGGAAGCCAATGCCACGGCGCGGGCGGCGCTCGACGGCTATGCCAACAAGGTGCGCCAGAAGCTCGGCATCGAGCCCGAAATGGTGGTGCGCGAAGGCAAGCCGACCGAGGAGATCCATAAGCTGATCGAGGAAGACCAGGACATCGCCATTCTGGTGCTGGCGGCAGGCGCCGGCAAGGAAGGGCCCGGACCGCTGGTCGGCGCTGTCGCCGGCAAGGGCGCCGCCTTCCCTATTCCGGTCACAGTGGTGCCGCAGAATCTGTCGGACGAGGAGATCGACAGCCTCGCCTGACGCCCGCCCGGGATTCATTTCCCCAGCCAGCAAAAACATTCCGCCAGCCAGCCATTTCCAGCGACGCGTTTCGCTTGAATGTCCAGCCGATAGAGCCTATTTAGAATTATTCCAAACTATCGGCCCTTAAGGGCCTGGAGATAGCCATGTTCATCCAGACCGAATCGACGCCGAACCCGGCAACGTTGAAATTCCTGCCCGGCAAGGAAGTGCTTGTTGAAGGCACCGCGGATTTCCGCGATGCCGACAGTGCAGCGAGCGCCTCGCCGCTGGCCGGCCGGCTGTTCGAAATCCCCGGCGTCACTGGCGTGTTCTTCGGCTATGACTTCATCACCGTGACCAAGGACGGCCCCGACTGGCAGCACCTGAAGCCGGCCATCCTGGGCGCCATTATGGAGCATTTCATGTCGGGCGCGCCCGTCATGGTCAATGCCGGCCCTGCCGCCGAGACCAGCCAGACCGGCGAATTCTACGACAAGGCCGACGAGGAACTGGTCATCACCATCAAGGAACTGCTCGACACCCGCGTGCGCCCGGCGGTTGCCCAGGATGGCGGCGACATCACCTTCCGCGGCTTCGAAAACGGCACCGTGTTCCTGCACATGAAGGGCGCCTGCGCCGGCTGCCCGTCGTCGACGGCGACGTTGAAGCACGGCATCCAGAACCTGCTTCGGCATTTCGTGCCGGAAGTGCAGCAGGTCGAGCAGGTCTCTTAAGACCCCTTCGTCCATTCGAGCGAGCAACAAAAAACCGGGCCGAATTGCCCGGTTTTCTGTTTGGGACGTCCGTTGTTGCCTAGACGGTCCGCGTCATAAAACTTTTAGTTGACCATGACCTTTCCCGAAAACCGGTATCCAGTTTTCGCGATCATGGTCTCACATCACAATGACCTTGGCGCCGACCGACGTGCGGTCGTAGAGGTCGATGATGTCCTGGTTCATCAGCCGGATGCAGCCCGACGACATCGCCTTGCCGATCGAATTCCATTCCGGGCTGCCGTGCAGGCGGTAGCCCATGTCGCCGCCCTTGTTGAAAAGGTACATGGCGCGCGCGCCGAGCGGATTCTTCAGGCCCGGCTCCATGCCGCTGGCAAACTTGGCCAGTTCCGGCTGGCGCTGGATCATCTGCCGCGGCGGGGTCCAGGTCGGCCATTCGCGCTTCAGCGCGATGCGGGCGGTGCCGTGCCATTCAAAACCTTCGCGGCCGACGCCGATGCCGTAGCGGATCGCCCGGCCGTCGCCTTCGACGAAGTAGAGAAACTTGTTCTGGGTATCGACGATGATCGTGCCCGGCTTTTCAGAGGTGTCGTAGTTCACCTCCTGCCGGTGATACTTCAGCGGCACCTTCTCGATCGGGATGCGCGGCAGCTGATAGCCTGCATCGTTCACCGAACCGTAGTTGTTGCTGAAGAGCTGCGAGCCGATCGTGCTGCAACCCGAGATCGCGGTCGACAACGCAAGTGCAGCGACGATTGCAAATGACTTCATGCGCATGAAATGGTCCGATGCCCCGCCCAGAATCGAGCGGCACGTTGCGGCCGCTTTTCCTGAAATCATTCATGCTGGCATTTGCTTTGCTTGCCAAGCACGCGATGCCTATATGCAAGGGCTTACATGCCGGTAAGCCGTCAACTATGGCATTTCGGCAACAGGCGTCACAGGATTGTGAAGGAAAAACAATGGGCGGTCCTGTCGGATAGCCCAAAACCGAGGAACCACTATGAATGTTGGCGATGCCGCGGCGCGGTCCGGCCTGCCGGCCAAGACCATCCGCTACTATGAAGAGATCGGCCTGATCGCGCCGGCGCGTGCCGGCAATGGCTATCGCGACTATTCCAGCGACGACATCCACCGGCTGGCCTTCCTGCGGCGTGCCCGCAACCTCGGCTTTTCAATCGACGATTGCCGGCAGTTGATGGCACTCTACCGCGATCGCAACCGCGCCAGCCACGATGTGCGCGAGATCGCCGCCGCACATGTCAGCGCCATCGAGGAGAAGGTGCGCGAGCTGCAGTCGATGCGCGCGACGCTGCAGAAGCTCATCCACGCCTGCCATGGTGATGACCGGCCGGACTGCCCGATTTTGGATGATATTGCGGGATCGGCGTTGGGAGACGGGCCGGCTTCGGCCACGGTTTGAAAGGCTGCGTCGGGACGGACTGGCGCCCGGCGCGCACGAAATCCTCCAAAGGTCTAACATCTCATTTGGCTAAAATACGGAACGTCCAATGGACAAGAACGGAACCAAAGCGGTTACATCAGACCATTGTCCCAATGGCGCAAGACTTTAGTCCTGCCGTCTTATTCGCTAAGAACGGAAGGTGACCAGCACGACATAGGGCCGCCCCGGATCAATACCAGACTGCACCCAGACGAATATGGTGCGATCGCGTAAGGCGCTCGGATCAAGCCACCCCTGGGTTGACCCAGTCCTAATAGGAGGTGTTTCTGGTGGCCTGAGAATGCATACTGACACTGCTCCCAAGTCGTCGGATTTTGGCGCGGGCAAAGGTCCTCACTGTTTGTTAACCATAGAGTCCCCTTCCAAAAGGCGATTACTCGGTTGACTGGCCCAAACCCGAGAGACCGCTGACCAAGGCTCTGCTACAAAGCGGCCATGTCGTTTCAAACTTTTCCAAGCGTCGTAGGGGCAGCGATCCTTAGCGTGATCGGCATTCTCGCCTACCAGTGGCTTGGCCCCGTGGCGGTCGTCATTGTCGGCGGCATCGGTTTTCCAGCCATGATGGCCGTGGTCTACTACCGGGCCGATTTGAAAACCCGCAAGGGCGACGGGTGGAATCGTCCAAAAGATTAGGGGTTTTTAGGCTTGGGGACTTTCATGACACTGGCGATTCGGATTTTTGGAGTGCTCTACGCATTGATTGGCATCGCGGGCCTACTGGCTACGGCGTATGCCTCTACCGTGGTGCATGAGCCCAAGGGGTTCTTCTCGCTAGCAGGTACCGCTATGAACCTGGCGGCGTGGGGCGCTCTCCTTTATTGCGCTGGTTTAGCTATAGAGAAGCTCGAAGCAATACGCGCTCTACTCAAGCAACAGGCGCCCGGTTCATCGCCGCCCCTGGAAACTTCCGGGGCTACCTAGCCGTAGGGGAATAGCCGGTGCGGCCCGGGGCTCTCGCTTGGGGGTACAGGCCGCACCGGCTACTGCGGGTTATGATTGGATCTCCTCCCCGCACTGCCTAAGGTATTACATATTAGCAATTGCGCAACCAAGCGTTTTGGCTGCACTTGAGCATCATCAAGCCGTTTATATCGCCGCATTGCGAGCACTACAGGCAGACGCGCATCCTGCATGATGCGCGGCTACAGGCCGTGCGGGAAGTCACCGGGAAGGAAGTGGCATTCATTCGCTGGTTTGGAGCTGGGTCGGCCTAGAAGCCCTTGTCCTTCAGCGTGTTCGCGCCTCGCCCCTTACGGGCTTTGAGATCGGACCAGTAGGCCATCAAGATCATCAACGCTAGAACGCTGACGCCGAAGAAGAGTACAAACCCTATGGGGCCAAACCAATAGAAGGCCAGAAGCATAGCTATGCCGAAGGTTACGGATCCAACGTAACAGCGGAAACAGCGCGAAGGGAGCATGGCTGATTTGTAAGGTCAGTAGCCGTGACCGCAATTCACATGGGCGTTACGCTGCAAGCGATGGCGGGTCTGTCAAATATGTAATCGCCTTCCAAAATGGGTTCAAACCGTGAACAAAATCTGGCATGGTGGCTGCCATGCCGATCATTTCGCCGATTCCCCTCAATCCCCTGATCGACGGTCGCCAGTCGGAACGAGCCATGCTGGTGCGGCGTGGTGTGCAGCGTTTGTTGATGCAAATGGGCATGCATGTGCTGCCTGAACTGTCGCTGGCCACAGGCCGGCGCGCCGACAGGGCCGGTGAAGCCGCCAATGCGCGCTAGCGCACAAACCACGTCAGCCCCAGCATCAACATGCCGAACACGACGACGCAGTCGAGAATCCTCACCTGCCGAACACCGATTAGAGCCAGCCCGGTGCCAAGAAGCCCGCCAATCGTTCCCGAAAGTATCAACTGGGTCATGCTGCCTCCGACATCTGAACCTTAGCACATATGCCCGCAACATGCCCAGCGCGGCCGCGCGGGAGAAGCCATCAAGATAGCCATTCCCCTGCGGCTGGGTAGCGCCTAGCGCCTCTTGCCCTTGCCTGTCGGTTGAGAGCCGGTCTTTGACGGGCTGGCCTCCTTGAGAAGCCTCAAGGTTTCCTCGCGGGTTAGGCCGCATCTGCGGGCGTAGAAGTCCGCTTCGGCCATTCGTTCCCGGTCGATTGGTTCTTCTCGGCTCTGTTTTGCCTTCTTGCCCACCGTGCGAATCATAGCACCTTCAGGGTGTTAGCTCCACTTAGGGAAGGCGCCGGCCTGTCATAGCCTTAATGAAAGGCACACCCCGCACGAAATAGGGGGGAAGTGGCTGCTATTGATTTCGCGCGAGGAGCGCGCGGTTTTCCTCAAACTTTCGCTCGGCTAAGCTCGCAGCCTCAGGCCCTCCATCGCATACTTGGGACACCCATTGCTTCATTTCGTCAGTAAGAGCCCCCACCACCTCGCGGGTTTGGCTTGGGTCGAGGACGGCAGCAGTGAGATCAATGTCGACGACGACCTTGAATTCGGCGCTGCCCGCTTCTGCTGCAAGCACTACCAGTCGGGTTTGTCTACGGTTTGGTCCGTAAACGATGAGGTACGTCTCAGTCTGATCAAGGGCGTTCTTCAAGATTAGCTCTGCAGCTCCGTCATGTGTATCCGGGCACCGAAATTCGATTGGGTACAGCAGCTGCCTGTCAAAGGGTTTTTCTTCTGCAGCAGCAGAGGGGGGTGTCGTGGCGACCGACAGGAGAGCTGCGAGTGACGCCCACTGCAGTACTGCATAAACCCGGTTAGTCCTGCCCATAAAGGCCATGCCCCGTACTCGACCCCACCCGGACATTCCTACCTTTTGTCTGGGTGCGTCAAATACATTATCCCCTTCCAAAAACAGGTTCAAACCGTGAACAAAATCTGGCATGGTGGTTGCCATGCCGATCATTTCGCCGATTCCCCTCAATCCCCTGATCGACGGCCGCCAGTCGGAACGGGCCATGCTGGTGCGGCGCGGCGTGCAGCGGCTGTTGATGCAAATGGGCATGCATGTGCTGCCTGAACTGTCGCTGGCCACAGGCCGGCGCGCCGATCTGGTGGCGCTGACCCGGCAAGGCGACATCTGGATCATCGAGATCAAATCCTCGATCGAGGATTTTCGCGTCGACCGCAAATGGCCTGACTACCGGCTGCATTCCGACCGCTTCTTCTTCGCCACCCATCCCGGCGTGCCGGCGGAAATCTTCCCCGAGGAATGCGGCTTCATCCTTTCCGACGGCTACGGTGCGGAAATCCTGCGCGATGCGCCGGAGCACCGCATGGCGGCGGCAACGCGCAAGGCGCTGATGCTGCGCATTGCGCGGGCGGGTGCAGCACGGCTGCTGGCGGCGGAGCTTGCCGGGGTCGCGGTGCCGGCGCTGGAGGGGGAGAGCGAATAACAGTGCGCCGGGACGACAGTGCGTCGCCGCTGATGCTCAACCCATGGCTTCGCGCCGGCCCACCGATCCCTTGAGAGAATTTTTTGACCTAGCACCGATGATTTCCGCTCACCTCGGCTGTCCTGATCAGTAGGCGCGTCTGGATGGTCCCGGCGGCCGGAAAGAGAAGGTGATTCATGCGATCGTTACAAGGTCAGAATGTCGTCGTCATTGGAGGCAGCCGGGGCGTCGGCCGCTCGATCGTGCAGGCCGCGCTTGGCGAGGGCGCGACAGTGCTTGCCGTTGCTCGCGGTGCAGCCGCGCTGAAGGACCTCTCCTGGGAGACATCGGGTGTGAAGACGCTTGCGGTCGACGCCACCGACGAGACCGCACCCGATGCGGTTTTCGCCGCGCTCGAGCCGGACGTGCTGGTGATCTGCGCCGGCGCCCTTGCCCCGTCCGCGCCCCTCCAGGATCAGAGCTGGGAGGACTTCTCGGTGAACTGGGAAATGGATGTCAAGGCATCGTTCCTGTTCTGCAAGGCCGCGCTCAACAATCCGCTCAAGCCAGGCAGCCGGGTTGTGCTGATCTCCAGCGGCGCGGCCATGAGCGGCGGACCGCCGTTCTCCGGCGGGTATGCAGGCGCAAAACGCATGCAGATGTTCCTGGCCGGTCATTGCCAAAAGGAATCGGATCGGCTGGGCCTCGGCCTGCGCTTTATGGCGCTGGCGCCGGCTCGCATCATGCCGGGGACGGGCATAGGCGATGCCGGGCTCGATGGCTTTGCGGCTTATCTGGGCATCCGGCCTGCAGACATCCTGGCAGGCATGACCGACATGCAGACGCCGGCCGATGTCGGTCGCGCGGTGGTCGCGCTCGCCACCGGCAAACTGGAAGGCAGCTCGTTCGCCGTCAGCGGCAGCGGACTTGCGGCTGCAGCGTGAGGCGCGCACGATGCCAGGCAGCTTCAGCACCGCAGGTTCCTCCATGACAGACGCTCCTGGCCCTGTTGAGCCCCTGGGCCGGCCGATCCTCGATCGGCTGGCCTTCGAGCGTTTGACGGCGGCCCACCGCCGCGAGCTCAAACTCCATTGCTATCGGATGATGGGCTCGCTGCATGAGGCGGACGACCTTGTCCAGGACACGTTCCTGAGGGCCTGGCGCGGCAGGTCGCAGTTCGACGGCCGGGGCTCGGTGCGCGGCTGGCTCTATGCGATCGCCACCCGCAGTTGCCTCAACGCCATCAAGGCGCGGTCGACGGCGCATCGCATTCTCCGGCAGCCCGGACGACCTGAGAGCGACGGGCGGGCCACAGGCGGGCCCGCCGCCGAGTTAACCTGGCTGGAGCCGTATCCGGACACGGAGTTCCCGGACTTCGTTGACGGCGAGCCCGGGCCGGAAGCGCGCTACGAAGCCCGTGAAGCGGTGCAACTCGCCTTCGTGGCGGCGATCCAGGTTCTGGCGCCCAGGCAGCGGGCCATTCTGCTTCTGTGCGATGTGCTGGGATGGTCGGCTGTCGAGACGGCGCAATTGCTGGGCGGCTCGACCGCTTCGATCAACAGCGCGTTGCAGCGGGCCCGCGCAACGCTGGGCGAGCGATATCCTCAGGGGCGTCCGCTAGAGCGGTCACAGCCCAACCGACAAGAGGCCCTGCTGCTCGAACGCTACATGCAGGCCTGGCAGGCGGCCAGGCTCGACAGCCTTATCGAACTCTTGAAGGAGGACGCCACCTACCACATGCCACCATGGCGGGAATGGTACCGGGGACGCGAGGCGATCCATGCTTTCTTCGAGACCGTCTGGGGCAATTTCTCGGGTTACCGCACGGTGGCGGTCGGAGCCAACGCCCAACCGGCGGTCGGCGTCTATGCACGCAGTCATCAGGACCTTGTATGGCGCCCGCATTCGCTGCATGTCATCGAAGCTGCGGACGGCAAAATCGCCTCGCTGACGATCTACGTGCCGCCGCTCGGACCCGACCTGTTTGCGGCTTTCGGCCTGCCGCCTATCTAGTCTTCGTCGATCTCTTCCACCGCCGGCGCCATCAGCAGCACGGCGGCGCCGAGCAGCGCGGCAATGAACGAGCCCGCCAGAATGCCGACCTTGACCGCGTCCTGCAACGCCACGTCATTGGCGAAGGCGAGCAGGCCGATGAACAGGCTCATGGTGAAGCCGATGCCGCAGAGCAGCGAAATGCCGATCATGTGCAGCCAGCCGGCATTGACAGGCAGGTCGGCGAAGCCGAGCCGGATAGCGAGCGCCGACGAACCGAAGACGCCGACCAGCTTGCCCAGCACGAGGCCCGCGGCAACGCCGAGCGTCAGCGGTTCGACCAAAGCGGCGGCGCTGAGGCCGGCCAGCGACACGCCAGCATTGGCAAAACCGAAGATCGGGATGACGAAGAAGGGGACGATCTTGTGCAGGCCATGTTCGAGCCGGTGCAGCGGCGAATGGTCGAGATCGTGGCCACTGCCGGGAGACACTTTGAGCGGGATGGTGAGCGCCAGCGCCACGCCGGCCAGCGTCGCATGGACGCCCGATTTCAGCACCAGCACCCACAGGATGGCGCCGAGCACGAGATAGGGCGTCAGCGTCGTCACCCGCATGCGGTTGAGCACGATCAGCACCGCGATGACAGCGAAGGCGGCGGCGAGATAGGCGAGCGACAGGCCGCTTGTGTAGAAGATGGCGATGATGATGACGGCGCCGAGATCGTCGATGATGGCGAGCGCGGTGAGGAAGATTTTCAGCGATGCCGGCACACGGCTGCCGAGCAGCGACAGCACGCCGAGCGCAAAGGCGATGTCGGTGGCGGTTGGGATCGCCCAGCCGGCGAGCGCGGCCGGATTGTTGCGGTTAATAGCGACATAGACCAGCGCCGGGACCAGCATGCCGCCGGCGGCGGCGACGCCCGGCAGCACGCGGCGCGGCCAGGTCGAGAGCTGGCCGTCGAGCATCTCGCGCTTGATTTCCAGGCCGACCAGCAGGAAGAACACCGCCATCAGCCCGTCATTGATCCAGTGCGAGAGGCTGAGCGGGCCGAGATAGGCATGAAGCGCGGCGAAATAGGTGTCGGCCAGCGGCGAATTGGCAACGATCAGCGCAAGCGCTGCCGCAACCATCAGGATGATGCCGCCCGCCGCCTCGCCATCGAGGAATTCGCGCAGGATCGATTTCGGCTTGTCGTCGCGCATGTGTTCTCCGTTGCCGGGTTTCCCGGTGGCGTTGGTGATGATGCGCAAAGGTCGATGGCAGGGCAAGCGTCACACTTACCAAGCGCTGGCGCTGCCCCTCACCTGCCTGCCGGCATCCTCTCCCCGTATAGTGACGGGGAGAGGGGCGCTGTCATCTATGATTTCGCCAATCGCCGGCGTTGCGCCCAGCTTCTTTCTCCCCGTTCACGGGGAGAAATGCCCGGCAGGGCAATGAGGGGCGGCGCTGACGGTCGGCGACTGGCGGCCGGCGCCGCGGGCGCGTGAACCTCAGCGCGGTGCGCGCTTGGCCAGTATGCGCTGCAGCGTGCGGCGATGCATGTTCAGCCGGCGCGCGGTTTCGGAGACGTTGCGGTCGCACATTTCGTAGACGCGCTGGATGTGTTCCCAGCGCACGCGGTCGGCCGACATCGGGTTTTCGGGCGGGGCGGCGCGTTCGCCGGCGGTGCGGGTCAGTGCTGCAAAGACATCATCGGCATCGGCGGGTTTCGACAGATAGTCGATGGCGCCGAGCTTCACCGCCGTCACCGCGGTGGCGATGTTGCCATAGCCGGTCAGGATGACCGTGCGGGCATCGTCGCGCTTTTCGCGGATGGCGGCGACGACGTCGAGGCCGTTGCCGTCACCAAGCCGCATGTCGACCACCGCATAGGCCGGCGGATGGGCGCGCGCCTTGGCCACCGCCTCCTCGACGCTCTCGGCCGTCTCGACCACGAAACCCCTGGTTTCCATGGCCCGCGCCAGCCGAGTCAGGAACGGCTTGTCGTCGTCGACGATCAGCAGCGAGGTGTCCTCGCCTTCAACCATTGCGCCAATTGCTTCTTCGCCAGTCATCGTCTTTCAAAAATCCTGCTGCCGTAATTTTACGCAGATATAGTTCCTGAACGCCATTGTCCAATTTTGCCAGGTCCAACCAAAGCTTCAGGCGGTGTCGAACATCGAGGTTCCCACCGATTCCGGGTTGAGGAAGACGGTGCGCGGCCACGATATCTGCACGATGGCGCCCTCGCCCAACCCGCTCGAGTTGCGGAAATCGAGCGTGGCGCCGGAGCGTTCGAGCAAGGTCTTGGCGATGAACAGCCCGAGACCCAGGCCGCCGCCGTGTTCGTTGCCCTGGCGCGTCGACATGTAGGGCTCGCCGATGCGGTCGATGATTTCGGGCGGAAAGCCAGGCCCGTCGTCGATGATCGAGAAGGTGACGTCGAGCTCGTCCCAACTCCAGCGCACAGTGACGGTTTTGCGGGCGAAGTCGACGGCGTTCTCGACCAGATTGCCGAGGCCATAGATGACGCCGGGGTTTCGCCGTCCCACAGGTTCGGGGCCGATGCGCTCGCCCGGCCGCAGCTTGATCGAGATGCCGAAATCGCGGTGCGGCGCCGTCACCTCCTCGACCAGCGAGGTCAGCGGCAGCCGCGACAGATGCGCCTCACCTTCGGAGGACAGGCTGGTCAGCCGCTTCAGGATCTCGCGGCAGCGCTCGCTCTGCGACCGCAAGAGCTTGACGTCCTCTGCGTATTTCGGGTCGCCGCCCAGCGCCTTTTCCATCTCCTTGGAGACCAGCGCGATGGTGGCGAGCGGCGTGCCGAGTTCGTGCGCGGCGGCGGCTGCCAGACCATCCAGCGCCGACAGATGCTGTTCGCGCTGCAGCACCAGTTCGGTGGCGGCAAGCGCGTTGGCGAGCAGGCGGGCTTCCTCGGCGACGCGGAAGGCATAGATGGCGGTGAAGGCGATTGAGGAAAACACTGCCATCCATATGCCGGCGACATAGATGAACGGCATGGGCAGAGGCGCGCCCTCATACCAGGGCAGCGGCAGATGGAAGAACACCAGCAAGCTTGCCCCTACTATCACCAGCCCGCCAAGAATGGCGGTCAGCCGCAGTGGCAACGATGTCGCCGAGACGACGACAGGCACGGTCATCAGCAGCGAAAACGGATTGGTGAGACCGCCGGTCATGTAGAGCAGGCCGGCAAGCTGCAGGCTGTCGAAGGTCAGGATGAAGAAGGCCGGGAACGGGGTCAGCCGGTGCGCTGCCGGATAGCGGAAGGTCAGCACCAGGTTCAGCCAGGCCGAGCAGGCGATCAGTGCGAAGCAGAGGCTGACCGGCAGCGGGAATTTCAGCCCATAGGCGACGACCAGCACGGTCAGGCTCTGGCCGACAATGGCCAGCCAGCGCAGCCGGATCAGCGTGTTGAGGCGCAGCCGCTGGCTTTGCTGGAAGTCTGGCGCGTGCAGAATGTTGATCATGGCCAAGGATTATAGCCGGGAAAGGACGAGCGCTAGGTCCCTCGCGGTTTGGCGCGGGCCGTGGCAGTGGCGAGCAGCGGATTTTCCGGCCAGACATGGCGGGGATAGCGGCCGCGCATGTCGGTGCGCACATCGGCCCAGGAGCCGCGCCAGAAGCCGGGCAGGTCGCGCGTCGTCTGGATCGGCCGATGCGCCGGCGACAACAGCTCCAGCGTCAACGGCACGGTGCCGTTGGCGATGGCGGGATGGCGGTCAAGACCGAACAGCTCCTGCACGCGCACCGCCAGCACCGGCCATTCCCCATCATAGCGGATCGGCACGTGGCTGCCGGACGGCGCATCGAAATGGGTCGGCGCCAGTGTGCCGATCTTGCGCTGCAATTCATGCGGCACCAGCGCCATCAGGCCTGACGACAGCGCGCCCGGGTCGATCGCGGCGAAGGACGCCTTGCCGGTGAGGAAGGGCAGCAGCCAGTCGTCGAGGCGTTCGATGAGAGCCGCGTCCGAAACATCGGGCCAGGGGGCGCCGAGGCCGCGATGCAGCCAGCCAAGGCGCTGGCGCAGCGTCTCCCCCTCCTTGCCCCACTCCAGCAGAGAGAGCCCGTGTTCGCGCAAGGCATCCAGGATGGCGCGGTCGGCGTCAGTGCCGGAGGGTGCGGGCAGCATGCGCTCGGACAAAGTGATGGCGCCGAGCCTGGCGGTCTCACGCACGCGAACCGCGCGCCGCTCGCGGTCGAAGCTCGTCTCGCGGCGGGTCTCGATCCTGTCGGATAGGGCGGCGCGGATGTCGGCCTCGTCGACGGCCGCCGCCGCCGTGATGCGGGCGTTCTGCGCCTTGCCCTGCAGATCGGCGACGACCAGCCAGGCCTCGCCGGCCAGCGGATCGGCGGCGTCCACCATGGCACCGGAGCCGTTGGCGAGCACGAAACGCCCGCGCTCGCCGCGCGCTTTGGCGACGCGGTCCGGCCAGGCGTGGATGAGGAGTGCGCCACCCTCCCCCTTGTGGGGAGGGTCGGMGAGCGCGCCTTGCGCAGCAAGGCGAGGGAGACGGGGTGGGGGTGGCGCGCTCGGCCTACCCCCACCCCGCTCCGCTTCGCGGATCGACCCTCCCTGGGAGGGTGAAGAGGCCTGTTTCGCCAGCCGCTCTGCCAACTGCCTCGCCGCAATGGCGCGCGGCGATTTCTCGCTGCGAAAGCGCATCAGCCGGCGTTCGAGGTCGGCGCCGTCGCCGCCGAGACCACGCTCGGTGAGCAGCACGGCCAGCATCGCCGCCTCCAGTGCGTGGCCGCCGTGCGCGGCTTCGGCGACCATGTGCGCCAGCCGCACCGGCAGCGCCAGCTTGCGCATCGCGCCACCCTGCTCCGTCAGCCGGCCGGCTTCATCAATGGCGTGCAGTGCGCCGAGCAGCGTCCGCGCCTCGTTGAGTGCCGGCGTAGGTGGCGGATCGAGGAAGGACAGGCTCACCGGATCGGCGACACCGAAAGCGGCGCAATCGAGCAGCAGGCTGGAGAGATCAGCCTCGAGTATCTCGGGCGGCGTGAAGGCGGGCAAAGCCGCCGTCTGCTCGGCCCGCCACAGCCGGATGGCGACACCTGGCTGCGTACGCCCGGCGCGCCCAGCGCGTTGGTCGGCCGATGCCCTGGAAACCCGCACCGTCTCCAGCCGGGTCAGGCCGCTTGCCGGCTCATAGCGCGGCAGCCGCGACAGGCCGGAATCGATGACGACGCGCACGCCGTCGATGGTGATCGAAGTCTCGGCGATCGAGGTCGCCAGCACCACCTTGCGGCGACCCGTCGGCGCCGGTTTGATGGCGGCGTCCTGCGCCCTGTTGTCGAGCTGGCCGTAGAGCGGCACGATGTCGGTGTCGGCGCCGAGGCGGTCCTGCAGCCGCTCGGCGGTGCGCTCGATCTCGCGCTGACCGGGCAGGAAGGCGAGCACGCTGCCGCTCTCGTCGACCAGCGCCGAACGGATCGCCTTGGCCATGGCGTCTTCGACGGGAACGCCAGCCGGCCGCTCGTCGTAACGGACATCGACGGGAAAGGCGCGGCCCTCGCTTTCGATCACCGGCGCGCCGGACAGGAGCTTGGCCACGCGCGCGCCGTCGAGCGTCGCCGACATGACCAGCAAGCGCAGGTCGGGCCGCAGCGCCCCTTGCACATCGAGCGCCAGCGCGAGGCCGAAATCGCCGTCCAGCGAGCGCTCGTGAAATTCGTCGAAGATCACCGCCGAGACGCCGGGCAGCTCCGGATCGTCGAGGATCATACGCGCCAGAACGCCTTCGGTGACGACCAGGATTCTTGTCCGCACCGACATGCGGTTCTCCATGCGCATGGCATAGCCGACGGTGGCGCCGGGCTCTTCGCCGAGCAATTCGGCCATGCGGCGGGCAGCGGCGCGGGCGGCGAGCCGGCGCGGTTCGAGCAGGATGATCTTGCCTGTAGCCAGCCAAGGCGCATCGAGCAGCGCCAGCGGCACCAGCGTCGTCTTGCCGGCGCCGGGCGGCGCCACCAGCACTGCGCTGTTGCCGGCGCCGAGCGCCTCGCTCAGCGCCGGCAGTACGGCGGACACCGGAAGCTCCGGCAAGGGTCTTGTCGTCATCGCGTCCGCATATCAGCGGTCACCGTAACCGTGCAACCGGCTCAGAGACCGTTTGGAAATTCTACTCCGGCGGCCATCTGATGGCGTTTTCTGCGCTTCCGGTGCTCACGGACCCAAATGTCCGCTCCGCTCCGGTTCTCGAAACCACCACCATATGACCCGCCGCAGCGAATTTCGAAACGGTCTCTCACAGTCTTGTCCGCGCAAGCGGATTCCAGCGCACCGTACCCAACCGCACTTCCTCGCGCACCATGGTGAGCAGGCCGGAAGCGCCAACGACGGCGAGGCCGACCAGGGACAGCCAGTCGGGATATTCCTGGAAGAACAGCGCGCCGAGGATCACTGCCCAGACGATCTGCGAATAATGTGTCGGGGCGATGCGGTTGGCGGGCGCGTATTTGGCGGCCAGCAGCTGCAGCAACTGTCCGCAAGCGGCGAACGCGCCGGCCATCACCAGCCACAGCAGCTGCATCGCGTTGGGAAGGGTAAACGATGTGGCGGCGACGCCTATGCCGTTGAACACCAGGCCATACCCAACCAGCACGCCCAGCATGGTGGTGCGCTTTTCCTGCTGCGCCAGCGATCGGGTCAGGATGATGTTGGAGGCGGCCAGGAAGGCAACGGCGAAGGCGGCGAGGTGGCCGAGATGCAACTCGCGAAAACCCGGCCGCACCACCAGCATGACGCCGGCAAAGCCGGCAACCACCGCCAGCCAGCGCCATGGGCCGACCTTTTCCTTGAGCACCAGCGTCGAGAGAATGGTGACGCAGAGCGGCGCCAGGAAGACCAGTGCGTAGACTTCAGCCAGCGGAATGGTGGTGAAGGCATAGACGCTGAGCAAGCCCGATGCCATGCCGGCCCAGGCGCGGGCGTGCACCGCCCATGGCCGCTTGGTGCGCCAGAAACCATGCCAGCGCTCATCGGCCGGCCGGCTGAAAAACAGGAAGCCGCCGGCAAACAGCGTCACGAAGAAGGCGATCTCGAAGACGGTGAACTGTGCGCCAAGGCTCTTGATAACGGCGTCGCTGCACGAATAGCTTGCGTAGGCGATGAGAGCGAGCAGGATTCCGTTCGTCACGTGTTTCCATTCCGGGGAGAGTTAAGTGAAGGTATTGGCGCTCGGCGCGCATCCGGACGACATCGAGATATTAATGTTCGGTACGCTGGCCGCCTATGCGGCGCAAGGCGCAGAACTCACTTTTGCCATAGCCACGGATGGCGCCAGGGGCGGCAAGGGCGACCCCAACGTTCTGGCGCGTGTCCGGCGCGAGGAAGCGGCGGCCGCCGCGGCCTTGCTCGGCGCGACGCTTCACTTTCTCGACTTTCCCGACGGCGAACTGGTGGCCGATGCCGCGCTGATTGCTTCGCTTAAAGCGCTGATCCGCGAGACTGCAGCGGATCTGGTGATCACGCATGCGCCCAACGACTATCACGCTGACCACCGCGCGTTGTCGGACGGGGTGCGCATCGCAGCATCCTTCGCCGTGCCGATGCTGCATGCCGACACAATGGGCGGCACCGGATTTTCGCCGACGCACTATGTCGACATATCCGCCTACCGAGATGTCAAAACACAGGCGATCCGCGCGCATCGCTCGCAGCGGCCGGAACAATATGTCGACAGGGCGCGCGTGCAGAATGAATTTCGCGCCGGGCAATGCAACAGCACGCCCGGTTCCCTGGCCGAGGCTTTCCGCTTCGAGCCTACATTTCCCTTTGCCGATATTCGCGCCTTGCTGCCGCCCGCGCCGCCTGTACGGCCGGTGACGCCACAGACCAACGTTGTAGTCGACGCCGGCTAAGCAACTTCCGGGCGAGCCGCCCGGCAATCATTTCCCAACGATTTCAATGCCCGTTTCGCCATGCTGCGGCGCAGCAACGATTTCGCTTGCCTTGTTTAGTAAAAATTGCATCACTAAACAAATTACTAAACATCTGCGGCGCACCGCGCCGCCATGTTTGGGCCCTCGGAGGAGCGAGGGTTGAGGGGCTCTTGAAACCGCCATCCGGGCGCGTTTCGCAAATGGGAGGAAGGCATGAAATCGAGCTTGAAACTGGCGTTGGGACTGGCCTCGGCGATTACCGCGTCGACAGCCGTCTCGAACGTTGCGCACGCTGAAGACCTGACGCTGTGCTGGGCCGCCTGGGACCCGGCCAACGCACTTGTCGAACTGTCCAAGGACTTTACCAAGGAAACCGGCATCGGCATGAAATTCGAGTTCGTGCCGTGGACCAACTATGCCGACCGCTTCCTCAACGAGCTCAACTCGCACGGCAAGCTCTGCGACCTGATCATCGGCGACAGCCAGTGGATCGGCGGCTCCGCAGAGAACGGTCACTACGTCAAGCTGAACGACTTCTTCGACAAGGAGAAGATCAGCATGGACGACTTCGTGCCGGCAACCGTCGTCGGCTATTCCGAATGGCCGAAGAACACGCCGAACTACTGGGCGCTGCCGGCCATGGGCGACGTCGTCGGCTGGACCTACCGCAAGGACTGGTTCTCCAAGCCGGAACTGCAGAAGGAATTCAAGGAAAAGTACGGCTGGGATCTCGGCCCGCCGACCACCTTCGACCAGCTGAAGCAGATCGCCGAATTCTTCCAGAAGCGCGAGATCGACGGCAAGACCGTCTATGGCGCCTCAATCTACACCGAGCGCGGCTCGGAAGGCATCACCATGGGCGCCATGGACGTGCTCTACAGCTTCGGCTTCCAGTATGAAAACCCGAAGAAGCCCTACGAAATGGAAGGCTACGTCAACTCCGAGAAATCGGTGAAGGGTCTGGAGTTCTACAAGGCGCTCTATGATTGCTGCACCCCGCCCGGCGCATCGAACAGCTACATGGGCGAAGGCGTCGATGCCTTCAAATCCGGCCAGGTGGCGATGCATATGAACTTCGCCTTCACCTGGCCCGGCCTGCAGAAGGACGAGAATGTCGGCGGCGACAAGATCGGCTACTTCGTCAATCCCAAGGGTCCGGACGGCGAGCAGTTCGCCCAGCTCGGCGGCCAGGGCATTTCGGTGGTTTCCTATTCCGACAAGCAGGAATCGGCGCTGAAATACATCAAGTGGTTCGCCAACAAGGATGTCCAGGCCAAGTGGTGGTCGCTCGGCGGCTACTCCTGCCTGAACGCGGTGGTTAAGGATCCGGCCTTCCCGGCCAGCCAGCCCTACGCGCAGACCTTCCTCGACTCGATGGCGATCGTGAAGGATTTCTGGGCCGAGCCGAGCTACGCACCGCTGCTGCAGGCGTCGCAGAAGCGCTTCCACGACTATGTCGTCGCCGGTCAGGGTTCGGCCAAGGATGCGCTTGACGGCCTGGTCAAGGACTGGACGCAAGTGTTCCAGGACGACGGCAAGATGTAACCGGATCCACGGCTCCTCCCGAGCGTGACCGACGCGTCCCGTGCCGCCCTTGGCACGGGACGCAGTTCAGATAAATTCCAATGTCGAGACTTGAAGTGACCGAAGCAGGACTCACCATGCTCAATCGGACTGCGGAGAACGTTGCCCGGGCGACCCCGGAGCCGTTGGCCCGCAAGGTCCGGGGCATCAGCGACAAGGGCCTCGCCTGGCTGTTCATCTCGCCGACGATCCTTTTGCTGCTCGCCATCAATATCTTCCCGCTGTTCTGGGCGATCTATCTGTCCTTCACCAACTTCCGCGCCAACCGGCCGAACGAGGTGGTGAAGAACCTCGGCTTTGCCAACTACCAGCGCATCCTCGGCGACCAGGACATCTGGATCGCCATGCAGACGACGGCGCATTTTGTGTTCTGGACCATCCTGTTGCAGACGCTGATCGGCTTCACGCTGGCCTGGCTGATCGACCGCAAATTCCGCGGCCACGCCTTCTGGACGACCATCATCCTGGTGCCGATGATGCTGTCGCCGGCGGTGGTCGGCAATTTCTGGCGCTTCCTCTACGAGCCGCAGATCGGCCTGTTCGCCTACGCCATCTCATTCGTCACCCGCATCCCGCCGACCGACATCCAGATGCTGTCCAACGTGTCGCTGGCGCCGTGGTCGATCATCATCGTCGACACCTGGATGTGGACGCCCTACGTGATGCTGATCTGCCTCGCCGGGCTGCGCTCCATCCCCGAATACATCTATGAGGCGGCCGAGGTCGACCGCGCCTCCAACTGGCGGCAGTTCTGGTCGATCACACTGCCGATGGCGCTGCCGTTCATCATGCTGGCGGTGCTGTTTCGCGGCATCGAGAACTTCAAGATGTTCGACATGGTCAATCTGTTGACCGGCGGTGGTCCCGGCTCGACCACAGAGGTCGCCTCGATCACGCTGAAACGGCAGGCTTTCGAGAGCTGGCGCACCGGCTATTCCTCGGCTTTCGCCATCATCCTGTTCGTGGCGGTGTTTGGCCTCGCCAACATCTACGTCAAGGCGCTCAACAAGGTGAAGCAGAGATGAGCCTGACCACCGCCCATTCCGTCGTTGCCCCTTCGGGGACAGCAAAAGGCATCGCCGGCACGATCATCGTCGCCTACGCGCTGATCTCGATCGTGCCGCTGCTGTGGATTTTTGCCACCAGCTTCAAGACGCCGCCGGATTCGATCGCCTATCCGCCAAAAATCGTCTTCCAGCCCAGCATCGAAGGCTACTGCAACCTGTTCACGACAAGGACGCGGCAGACGCCGGAATACATCAACTCGCTGGGGCCGGCGACCGGCTTCTGCGACGAGACGGTGCGCAAGCGCAACATGGTGATTGCCGGCCCGTCCAACTTCCTGCCGCGCTTCGTCAACTCGCTGATCATCGCCTTCGGCTCGACCTTCTGCGCCGTCTTTCTCGGCACGCTGTCGGCCTACGGTTTCTCGCGCTTCAAGGTGCCGCTGGCGGATGACCTGCTGTTTTTCATCCTGTCGACGCGCTTCATGCCGCCGATTGCGGTCGCGATTCCCATCTACCTGATGTACCGCGAGCTCGGCCTTTCCGACACCGCGCTCGGCATGATCCTGCTCTACACGGCGGTCAACGTGTCGCTGGCAGTGTGGCTCTTGAAAGGCTTCATCGACGAGATCCCGCGTGAATACGAGGAAGCGGCGATGATCGACGGCTATACCAGGCTGCAAGCCTTCTGGCGCACCGTGCTGCCGCAGGCGACTACCGGCATCGCCGCCACCGCCATCTTCTGCCTGATCTTCGCCTGGAACGAATATGCTTTCGCGGCGCTCTTGACCTCGGGCACAGCACAGACGGCTCCGCCCTTCATCCCCACCATCATCGGTGAAGGCGGCCAGGACTGGCCGGCAGTGGCGGCGGGCACGACGATCTTCCTGGTGCCGATCCTCGTCTTCACCATCCTGCTCCGCAAACAATTGCTGCGCGGCATCACCTTCGGCGCGGTGCGCAAATGAGCCTGACCCAGCCCACGAAACGCAAATCGCGCTGGCCGCGCTGGGCTCGCCGCGGCCTGTTGGAAAACATCGCGACGGCGATCATCGCCATCGGCTTCCTGATGCTGTTCCAGCCCTTCGCGCTGGCGCTCTACACCTACTCCTTCATCACCATGCTTGCCGGCACGGTGATGTTCATCATCGTCTCGAAATTCCCGGAATAGTCATGGCCGAAATCCGCGTCCAGAACCTGAGAAAGGCCTTCGGCGATTTCGTCGCGGTGCAGGATTCGAGCTTCGTCGTCGAGGATGGTGAGTTCTTCGTCATGCTTGGTCCGTCGGGCTGCGGCAAGACGACGACGTTGCGCATGATCGCCGGGCTCGAACTGCCGACCGGCGGCCAGATCCTGCTCGGCGGCGAGGACGTCACCATGCGGCGGGCACGGGAACGCGACATCGCCTTCGTGTTCCAGCTGTTTGCGCTGTATCCGCACATGAATGTGCGCAAGAACATCGGCTTCCCGCTGTTGGCGCAAGGCATGCCCTCGGCTGAAATCCGGCAACGCGTCGAAGAGACGGCGAAGCTTTTGCGCATCGACCATCTGCTCAACAAATCGGTCTCGGGGCTCGCCGGTGGCGACCGCCAGCGCGTGGCGCTTGGCCGCGCCATCGTGCGGCGGCCCAAATGCTTTTTGATGGATGAGCCGCTGGGAACGCTCGATACGGAATTCCGCGACCTGATGGTGCATGAGCTGCGTGAGCTGCACAACCGCATCCGTGCCACCACCGTCTATGTCACGCACGACCAGATGGAAGCGATGTCGATGGCCGACAAGATCGCTGTCATGAACCATGGCGTCATCGAACAGTTCGGCAGCCCACGTGAAATCTACGACCGCCCGGCGACCATGTTCGTCGCCGACTTCATCGGCTCGCCGCCGATGAATTTTCTGGGCTTTGGCGGCGGACTGGCCAAGGGGGCGAAGGAGATCGTCGTCCAGGGCGCGAAGGTGGCGGTGCCGGAGGTACGCGAGGACATCGCACCCGCCGACATGGCGCTCGGCATAAGGCCGGAACATATCCGCTTCGATGACGCGTCAAAGCTGCGCGGTGCGATCTACGGCACCGAATATCTCGGCACCACGCAGATCGTCGCGGTGGAAACAGCGGACGGCATCATCAAGGCGCGGGTGCCGGCCGAAATCCGGCTCGCCGCCGGCGATCATGTCGGCCTGACCCTGAACAGCGCGCGGCTGTCACTGTTCGACAAGGGATCGGGCCGCGCCGTGCGCACCGCGATCCACGATACGGCCTCTCAAGGGAGAGCGCAGCATGGCTGACATACACATCAAAGGCGTGACCAAGAGCTTTGGCGACCATGCCGCCGTCAGCAATCTCGACCTCCAGATCAAGGATGGCGAGTTCGTCGTGCTGCTTGGTCCCACCGGTGCCGGGAAGACGACCACGCTGCGGTTGATCGCCGGGCTGGAGCAGCCCGACAGCGGCACGATCCATATTGGCGGCCACAATGCGACGATGCTGTCGCCGGCCGAGCGGGACACTGCCTTCGTGTTCCAGCAATATTCGCTCTATCCGCATCTGTCGGTCTACGACAACCTCGCCTTTCCGCTGCGCTCGCCGGCGCGGAAAATACCGGAAGACCAGATTCGCCGCCGCGTCGAAGAAGTGGCGAAAATGGTGCGCATCCATCACAAGCTGAACAACCGCTCGACCAAGCTTTCCGGCGGTGAAATGCAGCGTGTCGCCATCGGCCGGGCGCTGGTGCGCAAGCCGTCGATCTATCTGATGGACGAACCGCTGTCGTCGCTGGACGCCAAGCTGCGCGCCGATCTCAGGCTCGAGCTGAAACGCATCCAGGCCGAACTCGGCGCCACCATGCTCTACGTCACCCATGACCAGATCGAGGCGATGACCATGGCCGACCGCATCGGCATTCTTGCCGATGGCGTGCTGGTGCAGATCGGCACGCCGCGTACGATCTATTCGGAGCCGGCAAACCTTCACGTCGCGGCGCGGCTCGGCCAGCCGGCGATCAATCTTCTACCGGCGGGACTGCTGCCCGATGGCGGCGCTCCGACCGGCACCAAGACGATCGGCGCACGCACCGAACACCTGTCGATCGAGAAAGCGAAAAACGGCCACGCCGACGGCGTCGTCGACTGGGTCGAGCATCTCGGCGACCAGAACCATCTGCATGTGACGGTCGGCCCGAAGAAGCTGGTGACGCTGACCGACCCCGATACGGATCTGGCGCAAGGCGACAAAGTGGTGATCCGCTACCGCTCGCCGCTCTATTTCGGCGCCGATGGGCAAAGGTTGATGTGAGGTTTTCGGTGTCTCGCCAAGGGTGTGGCACCGGCTTCCGATTGACGAATACAGGACGAATTCGATGAAGCACTTTTTCAACCGCAGGGAAACGATCGTCACCGAGGCGCTGGACGGCCTGTTGCGGACCATCGGTTCGGGGGATCTGGCGCGCCTCGATGGTTATCCCGAGATCAAGGTCGTGCTGCGCGCCGACTGGGACAAGGCAAAAGTTGCAGTCATCTCCGGCGGCGGCGCCGGACACGAACCCTCGCATGCCGGCTTCGTCGGCAAGGGCATGCTGACGGCGGCGGTTTCCGGCGAGATCTTCGCCTCGCCGAGCGTCGAGGCGGTGCTGGCGGCGATCCGCGCGGTGACTGGCCCGGCCGGCTGCCTGCTGATCGTCAAGAACTACACCGGCGACCGGCTCAATTTCGGCCTGGCGGCCGAAAAGGCGCGCGCCGAGGGGTTTCGTGTCGAGATGGCGATCGTCGCCGACGACATCGCTTTGCCGGATATCAACCAGCCACGCGGCGTTGCGGGCACCTTGTTCGTGCACAAGATCGCAGGCCATCTCTCAGAGACGGGAAGCGATCTGACAGCGATCGCGACGGCGGCGCGCGCGGCGGCGAAGGACATCATTTCGCTCGGCATGTCGCTGTCGTCCTGCTCCATCCCTGGCCAGCCGCATGAAGAGCGGTTCGGCGAAAACGACGGCGAGCTCGGCCTCGGCATCCATGGCGAGCCGGGCGTCGAGCGGATCGCGGTGCAAAGCGCCGACAAGCTCGTGGCGATCATGGCGGAGCGGTTGGCAGCACGGCTCGACCCGACGGCCAGCCACGCGCTGCTGATCAACAATCTCGGTTCCGTGCCGCCGCTGGAAATGTCGCTTGTCGCCAATGCTGTGCTGACCTCGCCGCTGGCCAAAACCGTCAAGCTGGCGATCGGCCCCGGCCCGCTGATGACGGCGCTCAACATGAACGGTTTTTCGCTGTCGCTGATCAAGCTCGATGCGGCGCGCGAAGCCGCCCTGCTGGCGCCGGTCGGCCCGCACGCCTGGATGCCGGCAAAGCCGGTTGCAGCGCCGGCCATCGTGCCGATGGCGAAAGCGGCCGGAAAGAGCGCAGCCCAAAAAGCCAGCCAGGACGCCGGCACCAGGCGTTTGATCGTCACGATCTGCGAACGGCTGATTGCGCTCGAAGAGACATTGAACGGGCTGGATGCCAAGGCGGGCGATGGCGATACCGGCTCGACGGTGGCGACCGGCGCGCGCAGCGTATTGGAAAAGCTCGATGCGCTGCCGCTGGCCGACCCGGCCGCAACGCTTAAGGCAGTGGGCGATCTTCTGGGCGTTGCCATGGGTGGCTCCTCGGGCGTGCTGCTGTCGATCTTCTTCACTGCGGCAGCTCAGGCTTCGAATACTGGGGCGCCCCTTTCCAAGGCGCTGCTTGCCGGGCTTGACCGGATGACCTTCTATGGCGGCGCCAGAGTTGGCGACCGCACCATGGTTGATGCCCTGGAACCGGCGTTGAAAGCCCTCGACGCCAAGGGCCTGGACGCTGCGGCGACAGCAGCCCGGCATGGCGCCGAGGCCACTGCCGCCATGGAGAAGGCGAAAGCCGGACGATCCGCCTATGTCGGCACCAAATTGCAAGGTGTGGTCGACCCCGGTGCGCATGCCGTGGCCGAAGTGTTTGCGGCCGCCGCCGCGCTGTATGCAGCGGCCTGACGGCATGCTTCAGTTGTCGAATGAAATTTCTTTCGATACTGCCGGCAGGACCGAAACCGGGAATTTCGATATGGCGGCGTTTGACCTTGCCAGGCTGATCACAGCCGCAGCGGACAGGATTGCCGCTCACGCCAACGAGTTGACCGCGCTCGACCAGGCGATCGGCGACGGCGACCATGGGCTGAATATGAAGCGTGGCTTCGAGGCGGTGCGGGCCGAAGCCGCGGCATTTTCGGCAAAGCCACTGCCCGAAGCCCTGAAGGGGATCGGCACCAAGCTGGTGATGACGGTGGGGGGCGCTTCTGGACCGCTGTTCGGCACGCTGTTCCTGGCGCTCGGCAAGGAGATTTCGGCAGCGCCCGATCGCGGCGATCTGACGGCTGCCTTCGGCAAGGCTATCGAAGCGGTGGCCGCCCGCGGCAAGTCGCAGGTCGGCCAGAAGACGATGCTCGATGTGCTGCAACCGGTGCATGACGCACTGGCGAAGGGAAAGACAGGTTCCGAGATCGCTGACATCGCTGACCGGGCGGCCGAGGCGACCGTCCCGATGAAGGCTTTGCGTGGCCGCGCCTCGTTCCTTGGCGACCGTTCTATCGGTCACATGGACGCCGGCGGACGCTCGGTCGCGTTGCTGGTGCGGGCGGTCGGCGAAGCGCTTAGAGGTCAGCCATGAGCAATGTCGGCATCGTCATCGTTTCCCATTCGCCGCTGGTCGCCGAAGGCACAGCCGACATGGTGCGCCAGATGGTGGGCGACGAAGTGCCGCTTGCATGGTGCGGCGGAAACGGCCATGGCGGGCTCGGCACCAGCGTCGAGGCGATCATGGGCGCCATCGAAAAGGCCTGGTCGGAGGCCGGTGTCGCCATTCTGGTCGATCTCGGCGGCGCCGAGACCAACTCGGAGATGGCGGTGGAAATGATCGGCGAGCCGCGGGCGCAGAAGATTGTCGTCTGCAACGCGCCGATCGTCGAAGGCGCTGTGATGGCGGCAACCGAGGCGTCCGGCGGCGCCTCGCTGAAGGAAGTGGTGGCGACGGCGCATGAATTGTCGCCGTCGTGAGTGAACGGGAAGTTTGACAAGCATGTCCGCATTTGCCGAGGCCACTGTCCTGATCACCCACGAGGTGGGTCTGCATGCGCGCCCTTCGGTGAAGTTCACCAAGCTTGCCAAGAGCTTTGCCGCCGAGGTGGAAATAGCGCTCGCCGCCAACGGCCCGTGGTTCGACGCCAAGAGCATCGTCAAGGTGATGGCAACCAAGGCGCCGAAAGGCACCATGCTGCATATCAGGGCCAGCGGCGAAGCCGCCACCGAGGCGGTCGGCGCGCTGGCCGAGCTGGTGCGGCGCGATTTCGACGAGGGTGCGGGCCATGCCCGAACCGCTTAGGCTGCAAGGCATTTCGGCTTCGGCCGGCTATGCCGAGGGGCCGCTGTTCAATCTCGACCGCGGCCCTGCGCGCTACGCAGGCAAGGCGACAGCCGGCGAGGAGAAGGCTGCACTGGAAGCAGCCATCGCCAGCGCGACGGACCGGCTCGCGACACTGATCGAAACCGCCGATGACGAGGCCGCCGGCATCCTCGAGTTTCAGCTCGCGATGCTGGAGGATGAGGCGCTGACCGGACCGGCCTTTGCGGCGATCCCGACGGGAATTCCGGCTGACATGGCCTGGCGGCAGGCGCTGGACGCCGAGATCGCCGGCTATGAAACATCGGACCAGGATTATTTCCGCGCCCGCGCCGCCGACATCAGCGACATCAGGGACCGGGTGCTGCGCGCGCTGACCGAGGAGGATGAGAGCACCGCACCGGCCGGCTCCATCCTCTATGGCGAGGACATCGCGCCGACGCGCTTTCTCGAAACCGATTGGAGCGCCGGCGGCGGCATCGCGCTAAGAGCCGGCAGCACCGCCAGCCATGTCGCCATGCTGGCGCGCTCGCGTGGCGTGCCCATGGTGGTGGGGCTTGGCTCTTCGCCGGCTAATCCCAATGGCCTGGCGCTGCTCGATGCCGAGCATGGCGGCATTGTATTGGCACCATCGACGGCCGAGATCGAGGCGTTTCACCGTTCGTCGTCGTCCTTCGCGGCGCGGCGCAGCAATGCGGAAACCTATCTGGCGAAGCCGGCGGTAACCAAGGCCGGAACGGCTGTGCGCGTGCAGGTCAACATCGCCGATCCATCCGAAGTCGACAGCATCGACATTTCGACCTGCGATGGCGTCGGGTTGATGCGCACCGAATTCCTGTTCGGCAAGGCGCCGCCGGACGAGGAAACGCAATACCGCGCTTATCGAAAAGTGCTGGAGTGGGCCGGCGACAAGCCGGTGACTATCCGGACCGTCGATGCCGGCGGCGACAAGCCGGTGCCGGGCTTCACGGTCGAAGAAGGCAACCCGTTCCTCGGCCTGCGCGGCATCAGGCTGTCGCTGGCAAGGCCGGACGTGTTTCGTGTGCAGATTCGGGCGTTGCTGCGCGCCGCCGTGCACGGCAATCTGAAGGTGATGTTTCCAATGATTGCCGTCGTCGAGGAGTACCAACGCGCCGCCGCTCTGTTCGCAGAAGAACAGGCAGGGCTCGCCGCGCGCGGGGTCGCGCACAAAATGCCGCCACTCGGCATCATGGTCGAGGTGCCGTCGGTGGCTATCGCGCCGGAGGCGTTTGCCGATGTCGCGTTCTTCTCGATCGGCTCCAACGATTTGACCCAGTATGTGATGGCCGCCGCCCGTGACAATGCTGCGGTGGCGCATCTCAATTCGGTCCGCCATCCGGCCGTGCTGCGGCTCGTTGCGGAAGTGACCGCGTTCGGCTTGCGCGCGAAAATCCCGGTCAGCCTTTGCGGCGATGCCGGCGGCGACCCCGCGGCGATACCGGCGCTGATCGAGGCCGGCTTGCGCGATCTTTCCGTCGCTCCGGCACAACTTGCCATGGCCAAGGCGGCTATCGCAGATGTTGCGGTCTAGGCGTGGCTGAGATGGTCGACAAGACACCAGAACCCGGCTCCGAGGAGGCGATCCGCGCCTACAAGACGATCCTGTCGCAGGTCATCGACCAGCGCCCGTCGGGCATGCGCCAGCGCCTTGCCGACGCGCTGGGCAAGCATCGCAGCTTCGTGACGCAGATCTCCAGCCCGGCCTATTCGATCCCGATCCCGTCGAAACATTTGCCGGCTATTTTTTCTGTCTGCCACTTCAGCCCGGCCGAGCGCGATCATTTTCTGGCTGCCTATCATCTTGCGCATCCGGGGAAGCTGTCGGTAGCCGCAGGCATGCGCAAGACCCGGCATGTGTCGCTGATCGTGCCGGATTTTGGCGACGACAAGCAGAACGCGGCGCTCGACAGGGCTGTCAATGATTTCATCCAGAAGATCACCAGCATCACCGGTAAAAGCGGGGGCTGAGCGTTTCCTGGCGTTCGGGAGGACACATGAAGAAATTTATGAATTCAGTCGACACGGTGCTGACCGAAAGCCTCGATGGCTTCGTTTCCGCCCATGCCGACATCCTGGTGCTGGGTGACGAGCACAAATTCATCCGCCGCAAGGTGCTGAAGCCGGGGAAGGTGGCGCTGATCTCGGGCGGTGGCTCCGGCCACGAGCCGCTGCATGCCGGCTTTGTCGGCCACGGCATGCTGGACGCCGCCTGCCCCGGCCAGGTGTTTACGTCGCCGACGCCGGACCAGATGCTGGCTGCGGCTGAAGCCGTCGACACCGGCGCCGGCTGCCTGTTCATCGTCAAGAACTATGAAGGCGATGTGATGAATTTCGACATGGCGGCCGAGATGGCCGACGGTATCCTGCAAGTGGTGACGAATGACGACGTCGCGGTCGAAAACTCGTCCTACACGACCGGCCGGCGCGGCGTTGCCGGCACGCTGGTGGTCGAAAAGATCATCGGCGCCGCCGCCGAGCAAGGCATGGCGCTGGCGGATCTCAAGGCGCTCGGCGATCGCGTCAACGGTGCGACGCGCTCAATGGGCGTGGCGCTGACCAGTTGCACCGTGCCGGCGGCCGGCAGGCCGACCTTCGACATTGGCGATGGCGAGATGGAATTCGGCGTCGGCATCCATGGCGAGCCCGGCCGGCGTCGCGACACGCTGAAAAGCGCCGATGTCATCGCCGGGGAAATCTGCGCCGCGATCCTGGGCGATCTCGGCGCCAAGGCGAAGGGCCCCGCCCTGCTGTTCATCAACGGCTTCGGCGGCACGCCGCTGATGGAGCTTTATCTGATGTACAACAGCGCCCGCAAAATCTTCGAAAATAGCGGCGTGACGGTGACCCGCTCGCTGGTCGGTTCCTATGTGACGTCGCTCGACATGGCGGGCTGCTCGATCACGCTGACCATGCTGGATAGCGAAACGACGTCTTTATGGGATGCGCCTGTGCACACCGCTGCGCTGCGTTGGGGGGTCTAGACTAGCCGTCCGTCTATCGTGCCGACGGAGCCGTGTCCGCCGTAACGCTGGACAGTTTGCCCGCCTTGCGCAGCACCGGCGTCTCATATTGTTTCTTGGTCATCTCACCCCCTGCTCCATGACAGCCTTGGCCGTCAGCCCGCCGGACCGATCGGACCGGACGCACCGTTGTCCGCCGTCACGCTGGACAGCTTGCCTGCCTTGCGCAGCACGGGCGCTTCGTATGGCTTCTTGGTCATCGCATTTCCCCCTTTGCCGGCAAGTCCATAGTGGCCCCGATAAGGCCACTGGCTCCGGCTTCAGCAAAACCGAAAGTCGCAGAAGTCTTAGGGCGGCGGAACCTTTGACACCCCGCCGGCCACTTGGCTGGACAATTTTCCCGCCTTGCGCAGCACAGGCGCCTCGTACTTTTTCTTGGTCATTCCAATGCCCTCCAGATTGCAATGCAAAAGAATGGACGGAAACCACCGAAAGTCAATTCATGAGCCGGTTCTGCCACGCCACGCTGGCTTCATGCATGCTTTTCTGCAACATACGCCCTCCCAGAGCAGTTCACTGAAACGGCGAACTGCCCTGGCTTCTTGTTTTGACGCAATTCCGGATGGAAAACCGCTGCACACCTTTCCTGGAATTGCTCGAATGGGCGAACGACTTCCGGATTGATGCTGCCATCTCTTGCGCCTGCCGATGAAAAACTGCTGCTGACCTTCGCCGACCCGGAGGCGCCGGCTGCTATCGGCAATGACGTTGCTGCCAGGACCTTGCTGGCGCTGCTCGCCAATGCCGAGTTCCACGGCGTGCTGCCGATCATGCTGCGCAAGCTCAGGGAAATCGGCGACGCCCAGCTGCCGGCGGACGCCGCCTTGCAGCAAAAATTGTCGGACCTGCGCGACCAGTCGACGCTGGCGACCGGCCAGTCGATGCTGCTGCAGTATCATGGCGACCGCATCATGAAGACATTGGCGGCGAAAGGCGTTCCGGCCCGCATCGTCAAAGGGCCGGTCTTCGCGCGCAAACTTTACCGCCACGCCGCCGACCGGCCTTTCACCGACATCGACATTCTGGTCGAGCCGGCCAGCATCGCCGAGGCCAATGCGGTGATTGCCGGATGCGGCTTCGATCTTTGGAGCGGCGAGGCGCAGTCGCAGGATTTGCAGGAATTCAAATGGCTGGAGAAGGAGAATACCAGCCTGCTGATCGAACTGCACGGCAATCTAGTGCACGATTCCGGCATGCGGCGGCGGCTGTCGCTCGGCTTCCGCGAATTGCAGACCATCGATGGCGGCGAAACAGACACGCCGGCCGCGTTGCTGACCATCGCCATCGTGCATGCCGCGGGCGGGCACAAGTTCCACCGGCTGCAGCTCTGTGTCGACGTGCTCCAGGGCGTGCGCGCGCTTCGGTCATCCGAGGATGAGGTTCGGCTGTTCGAGGCGGCGCGGATGAGCGGCATCGAGCTCGAACTGGCGACGGTCCTCAACGTGACGGGGCGGCTGTTTGATGCACCGCGCGCGATCGAACTGGCCGGGCGCATCAAGCCCGACCTGTCGATACGTCTCGCCAAATGGCTCATCACCGGCGATACGCTGCTCGGCGTCAATTCCAGGGACAAGATGCATTCGCGTCTGCGCCGCGACGCCTTCCGCTGGGTCCAGCGGCTCACCCGATCCAAGCCCTATGCAGCCTGAGCAGGCCGTGGATCCGGAAGCGCCGCTCTCGGCAGTCTTTGTCTGCGAAATATTCTCTCTCACCGCACCGATGCTGGCTGCCTGGGTTGAGAAAGGTCATCGCATCGCTGCAATTGTCGTGCCCGGCCCGCTGCCGGGCAAGCAGTCGAGCTTCAGCACATGGCGGCGGCGCCGGCGCCGCAGGCCAGTCTTAAGGCGCTATCTCGGTCACAGACACCCACCGCTGATCGAGTTCGGTCCGCCCTATGATTGGGCAAAGCTGGGGCATCGGCTGGCTGCGCTCAAGGCCGATCTCCTGATCTGCTTCGGTTTTCGCGGGCTGATCCCGCAGACGGTGCTGACGCTGTTTCCAAAAGGCGGGGTGAACCTGCATCCGGCGCTGCTGCCGCACTATCGCGGGCCGCATCCGATTCACAGGCTGGTCATCGACGGCAACCACGAAATCCACGGCGGAGTGACGCTTCACAGGATGACGGCGGCATTCGACCAGGGCGATATTCTGGCGCAGGTCGCGTTATCCCCAGGGGACTGGCATTCGTCAGCGACGGTCTCAGCCGCTACAGCCGTCGCAATGGCCAGGCTGGTGGCGGACGCCGCACCCGAGCATTGCCGTGGCAGGCTGACCGGCATGCCCCAGCCGAGCGGCGAGTATGTTTGGGCGCAGCTGGGGCGAAACCCGCTGGTTGTTGGCGGCGAATGGTCGAGCGCCCATGTCGCCCGACTATGCCGCATCGTAGGGCCCAGCGTTGCGGTCAACGTGCTGGTAAACGGCAAACCGGTGCGACTGGCGCAACCTATCCTGCGGCCCCGACCCGTGACCGGCAAGGCGCCGATGCACCGATGGGGCGTGGTGGCATTTGATTGCGCGGACGGGCGCGTTGTTCACCTGGCCTACAACCGGCTAAGCCGACTGCTTATGCGACTGCGGCGAAAATCCGGATCCGTGAGCCAGCGAAGGCCGGCGCTTCCGATACGAAAATTTGGATCTGACGACTGAGTGCGCCCTAGAGCGGTTCGGCGCTTCACGGAATCGCTGAACCGCTCTAAGTATTTGTTTTTACGCAATTCCGGGCGGAAAACCGTTACACACTTTTCCTGGAATTGCTCTAGTCTGCCAGCGCGGCGCGGATCAATGTCGAGGCATCGGCGGGGTTCGCGCCGACTCCCAGCGTAAAGGTCGGAACCGCTTTGACCAGCGTTGCGATCGTTGCCATGCGACGCTTCTGCGCCTGCAAAAGGCCGGTCATGCCGGTCCTGACATTGTCGGTGGCGAGCGCCACCATGGCGTCTGTCCTGGTCATGGGGGAGAGCCGGGTTTGCGCATCCGCCGAGCGGGCCAGATGAAGCAGCGCCGCAACCGGCCTGTCGATTGTCTCCTCGATGCGGATGATCTCGGCGAGACGCTCCAGCGAAACGGCCTGCTCGCCATTGGCGTCCCATTTGTCGCCAAGGCAGGGAGCCACGAAAGGCAGCATTGTGGCCGTGTGGCGATGGACCTTGACCTTGCGCGGCAAGCCCCAGGCCGTAATGCCGCCGCCGGCCAAAACCTTGAGGATCATGGCGTCGTCCGAGCACAGGCCGAAGCCTTGCGAGGCCAGCGCCAGCGACGTCGTCGACTTGCCGGTGCCGCTCGGCGCGTGGATCAGCACGAGCGCGTCGCGGCCGGGCAAAGTCAGGCCGGCGGTGTGGAGCATGTGCTGACCGCCGGCATCGAGCGCGGCATCCAGCACCATCATCAGCAACGTCCATTTGACCTTGGCGTCGGGATGAACGCGGATCTCGGCCCAGCCCTCGTCGGCATTGATCGAGACGGTCTGCAGGCCGGGAAAGATCAGATGAACGAGGACGCCGCCATCGATCAGCCGGCAATGGCCGTCCTCCGGCACATCGCCGTCGAAAGCGAGTTTTCCGGCAGGCGATTCCTGCAACTCCGATGTCTCCACGATGTTGACGCGGAAAGCGGGCTCGACGGGGTCAGCCATACGCAACGTGCCAAGCAAAAGGTCGAAGCTCGGCCAGAGATCGGCCCGCGAGGCCGATATGCTGATGACCTGGCCCTTGAGGTCAAAACAGAACGTGGCCGCCGAACCGGTCAAGCGGCATGCGCCTTTCCGGCGTCGGCGTGATGGCGATAGATCTGCACCATGCCGGGCAGGCTGTCGCTGACCACCGGCCGGCCGTCGAGGCAGACCCAGCAATGGGCCGACATGCGCGGTTCCTGCATCGACTTCGGATCGACGCCGAAGCGCAGGTCCGGATCGAAGCCGGCAAAGCGCAGGAAGCGGTGGGCGAGCAGGCCTTCCCTGAGGCATCTGCGATCGCGCATCAGCCAGGGGTGCCGGACGGTGCGGTTGACGGCAGCCACGATGTAGGCGGATGACAGGCCGCGATAGGGGGTAGGCGCGCTGAGCGGCGCCCATTTCAACACCGATTCGAAGCTGCGGTGGCCGATCAGGACCGGCATCAGCCGCGCGCTTGTCCACAAATGGACGCGAAACAGGGTGCGCAGGAGAACGCCGTCCGCCATCAGAGAGCCGGGTCGGCCAGAATGCCTTCGCTTACCAGCTCAGCGGCCAGCGCCGCCATGTCCTGGTCGAGCGTATCCTTGTCGACCTCGAACTCGTCGGAAAGCAGGACGACGATCTGGTCGAGGCTGCGGGCGCCGTCGACCTTGTCGAGAAAGGCTTCGGTGGTGCCGTTGCAGGTGTAAAGCTGGCCGCTGCGCGCCAAAAGCACGACAGCGCCGTCGCCGACATGCTGGACCGAGGCGTCGTCCGCCAGCCGCAGGACCATTTCAGAAGCGATTTGGGCCATGGCGCCCTCCAGACCATTTTGCTGGAGAGCAGATAGCGCGGCGATGCGGCGCTGTCCATTGCGCGGGCGAGAAGGAGAACAGGTCAGTCTGACCGACCTGTGGCAATTCCGCAACGGCAACACCTCTACTACACACGCAACCAAAACATGGTGGGGACATCCAATCCTGGGTTGTGGTAGCTTCCACATCGTTCAAGGCCTGAAGGCAGGAAAGCACCCCAGAAATAGTCGCGATAATCACTGCTGCAAACCGTCAAGCCGGCTATCGGGCGGGGTCAAAGTCTTGCTTTCCTTACCTTAAGTAAGCTATGGAGTCGCCGGGTTTTGGGAGAGCATTGGGTATGCGTTACAATTGGGAGCGTGCTCCGACGGCGTTCGAACGCCATCGGAAGGCACTGGCAGCCGCCATATTGATTGCCGGTGGCGTCGGTCTGATGCTGGCGGCTTTGCCGCTTTAAGACCTGATGTCTGACTCGATGGATGCCCTGTTTCAGGGCTCATAAGCCGTTGCGCCTGCCGCAAGGCAGGCTGCGGCTCAGCGTGGCAGTTTGTTCAGCGCACTTGGCCGGTCACGGCGATGAAGCGGCGGTCGCGTCCTTCGAAGCCCTGGCTGAAACGCTGCACCAGCACGGCCAACACAGCCGGCTTGCCGGGCGGGGTGTATTCATAGGCTTCCGACAGGCTGTAGGAGACCGGGCAGTTGCGTGAGCCGGGCACGGCCTTGTCCTCGTGCATCACCTTGAACGGCTTGCCGTCCTGTCCCTGCAAGGTCAGGCGAAAACCGAGCGCCTTGCCTGTCTTGTCGCCCGCGGGCCGCTCGCTTTCATTGGCATCCTCGAAGCTTGTCGAACAGTCCGTCTTGCTATCAGCCAGGATCTGGTCGAGCTGGATGGTCGAGATGCCGGTTTCGTCGAAGCGCGGCATCAGCCATTTCTGCGCGGCCTTCTCAAGACGGAAGATGTCGTTGTACTCGACCAACTCGTCCGGGAAGGTGAACCTGTCGAAGGCGGTGCGTTCGCCGCGCTCGGCAATGGCATATTTGGCCAGGATGGGCGCGGCCTGCTTTGCCGCCTTGGCGCGGGCCTGTTCCAGCGTCGTGGTCGCTTCTTCCGATTCGTCGATGACGAGGATCGGCTTGCCGCCGACGTAGTCATCGGTGCTCGTGTCGATGATGTCGATCTGCGACCAGCCGGAAATGGCGGCGTCGAGTTCGCCATACTGCTCGAAGGCGAAATATTTGCCGTCGGGCGAAAAGCCGATGATGCGCCTGGCCGCGGCATCGCCGGCCTGGGCAGCGGAAACGATCGTCAACAGCAGCGCTGCCCCCGCAGCAAATCCAAGCCCGTATCGCACCATCATTGCGGGCCCTGCCCCGATTTCAAACCCGGGCAATCGTGCCCGCAATTTGTGGCCAAGGCGAGATCGACTATCTGCCGAATTTCGGGAGCCACACGGCATTTGGGGGAAGACATGGCCGAAAAAACCCGCATAGGCTATTGCAAGGTAGGGAATTTTGCCGGGAGGGATGAATGGCGTCACGCTACCATGAGGTCTACGACGGCTGGAAACGCGACCCGGAACAGTTCTGGGCCGATGCCGCCGAGGCGATCGACTGGTATTCGCCCTGGACCAGCGTGTTCGATGCCAGTGCGGGCGTTTACGGGCGCTGGTTCAACGGCGCCACCTGCAACACCTGCTACAACGCCATCGACCGCCATGTCGCCGGCGGCCGCGCCGACCAGATCGCGCTGATCCATGACAGCGCCATCACCGGCACGGTCAAGAAATTCACCTATGCCGAACTGAAGCGCGAAGTGGTGGCGCTGACGTCGGTGCTGAAGAACCGCGGCATCGTCAAGGGCGACCGCGTGATCATCTACATGCCGATGGTGGCGGAAGCGGCGATCGCCATGCTGGCCTGCTCGCGCATTGGCGCGGTGCACTCGGTGGTGTTCGGCGGCTTTGCCTCGCATGAGCTTGCCACCCGCATCGACGACGCCAAGCCGAAGCTGATCATTTCGGCGTCCTGCGGCCTGGAACCGGGACGCGTCGTTGCCTACAAGCCGCTGCTCGACAAGGCGATCGAGATGTCGAAGCACAAACCGGACGCCTGCCTGATCCTGCAGCGCGACCAGCTGCGCTGCGAGTTGAAAGACCATTACGACATCGATTTCGCCGACGCGGTCGCGCGCGAGCGCGCGGCAGGCGCCAATGTCGACTGCGTGCCGGTGCTCGCCACCGATCCGCTCTACATCATCTACACCTCCGGCACGACCGGCCAGCCGAAAGGCATCGTGCGCGACAATGGCGGCCATATGGTCGCGCTCAAATGGACGATGGAAAACGAGTTCGGCGTGAAGCCTGGCGAAGTGTTCTGGGCGGCATCCGATGTCGGCTGGGTGGTCGGCCATTCCTACATCGTTTACGGGCCGCTGCTGCATGGCGCGACAAGCGTGATGTTCGAGGGCAAGCCGATCGGCACGCCCGACGCCGGCACCTATTGGCGAGTAATTGCCGAGCATGAGGTCGTCGCGCTGTTCACCGCGCCAACCGCCTTCCGCGCCATCAAGGGGCAGGACCCCAAGGGCGAATTCGTGCCGAAATACGATCTGTCCAAATTCCGCACCTTGTTCCTCGCCGGCGAACGCGCCGACCCCGAAACCATCAAATGGGCGGAGCAGAAACTCAACGTGCCGGTGGTCGATCATTGGTGGCAGACCGAGACCGGCTCGCCGATGACCATCAACCCGGCGGGCCTCGGCCTTTTGCCGGTGAAATACGGCTCACCCRGCGTGCCCATGCCCGGCTACGACATCCGCGTGCTCGACGATGCCGGCCATGAAGTGCCGCGCGGCACGCTGGGCAATGTCGTGGTCAAACTGCCGCTGCCGGCCGGCTGCCTGCCGACGCTGTGGAACGCCGACGCCCGGTTCAGGCAGGCCTATCTCGAGGAGTTCCCCGGCTACTACAAGACCGCCGACGCCGGCATGGTGGACGAGGACGGCTACCTCTATGTCATGTCGCGCACTGACGACATCATCAACGTCGCCGGCCACCGGCTGTCGACCGGCGCCATGGAAGAGGTGCTTTCAGCGCATCCCGATGTCGCCGAATGCGCCGTCATCGGCATCGCCGATGCCATGAAGGGCCAGATCCCGCTCGGCTTCGTCGTGCTCAATGCCGGCGTTGCCCGCGATGCCGCTGCCATCGAAAGCGAGGTGGTGGGGCTGGTGCGCGAACGGATCGGCCCGGTCGCCGCGTTCAAGACGGTGGTGACGATCAAGCGCCTGCCCAAGACGCGCTCCGGCAAGATCCTGCGCGGCACCATGCAGAAGATCGCCGACAAGGAAGCGTGGACGATGCCGGCGACCATCGACGATCCCGTCATCTTCGACGAGATCACTGCGGCGCTCAAAGACCGCGGCATCGGGGTCTGACCACCGCGCCGCGGGGGCGGGGTCGCACAGAGGCGCGGTGGCAAAATCATCCCGCACTGCAATCGTCTGTTGTGCAATGCAGCAACGGACTTTAAAGTTGCTGCGGGGGGTCATTCCGAAGGTACGGCATGGCTCAGCACAAGACGACATTCGGCGGCGTCGACATATTGCGTTTTTTGGCCGCCGTCATGGTGATGTTCTACCACTACGGCTTCTGGGTGTGGGCATTTCCGGACGGTATTTCGGCCCGCGCCACTGGCGGCATTCCACCGCATCCTGAAATGGCCGTTGTCGGCTCCGGCTGGGTCGGCGTCCAAATCTTCTTCGTCATCAGCGGCTTCGTGATCGCCTTCAGCGCCGAGCGCTTGACGCCCTTGCGGTTCTTCGAGGCACGGGTGAAACGGCTGGCGCCGGCAGTCTGGGTCTGCGCGCCGATCACCGCTGTCGTGCTGCTCTATCTCGGCCTCAGCTGGCCGACAGATGCGGTGGTCCGGCTGTTGCGCACCGGGCTGTTCGTTCCCTTCGATCCGTGGGTGGACAGCGTCTACTGGACGCTTGGCATCGAGATCGCCTTCTACGCCGTCGTCTGGACCTTGCTGCGGCTCGGCCGCTTCGATCTGATGGAGACGGTCGCCATCGTCATCGGGCTGGTCAGCACGCTGTTCTGGTGCCTGTATTACCCTCTCGATCTTTCCAACCTCGCCGAGACGCGCTGGCTGCAGCTGACGCTGGTGCATCATGGCTGCTTCTTTGCGCTCGGCGTGCTGTTGTGGCTGATGCGGTTCAAGGCGGTGACCCCGGCTCGGCTCGGCTTTGCGGCATTGTTCCTGGCTGGCGGCGTGCTGGAGATCATGAGTTCCGTCGACGTGCACGCCATCAAGGTCGAAGCGGCGATGCCTTATGCGCCGCCGATCGTCATCTTCCTCGCCGCGGTGGCATTGATGGCATGGTCGTTGCGGCTCGATTTGTCCTGGTCCGGCTGGCGCCGCATCGGCCTGATGACCTATCCGCTCTATCTCCTGCACGACGTCGTCGGCGCGGCGATGATCGGCGCCATGATGCGCGCCGGCGTGCCCTATCTC
This sequence comes from Mesorhizobium sp. P2_B11, assembly GCF_056404855.1. NCBI lineage: Bacteria > Pseudomonadati > Pseudomonadota > Alphaproteobacteria > Hyphomicrobiales > Phyllobacteriaceae > Mesorhizobium > Mesorhizobium sp. P2_B11. The sequence goes on along the minus strand of NZ_JBFUDF010000001.1, from coordinate 158,694 downwards.
TTGGCGATCGCATTTGCCGGGGCGACGATGATCGCTGCCAGTTGGCTGGTGGCGATCGAGGCCGAGCCGCGCATCCGGCTGCTGCTCGACCACACCGTGTTCCGCTACCGCCTCAAGGCCGCCTGACGGCTAGAGCGTTCACCGTTTCACGGAAACGGCGAGCCGCTCTATCTCTTTGTTTTGACGCAATTCCGGACGGAGAACCGCTTCACACTTCTCCTGGAATTGCTCTAAGCCTCGATACCGGCCGGCGAAAGCTGCCTGCCAACGTTATGGAATTTCCAACGCCTGCCCTGTATCCACGGGTTTGCGGTGCGCCACGAGGGCGCATCCGCGGAAACGAAACCCGACTTTCGGCAGGCATCGAGCCCCAGTGGCCTTGTTTCAGAGATCCAGACCCCCACGGACGGCGCCGCGCGAGCGCTTCGAAATGGATATGGAGGACACGGTCGTCTACGCGATCGGCGACGTGCATGGCTGCTACAAGGAATTGCTGTCGCTGGAAGAGAAGATCGCGCTCGACGCGCAGCAATTTCGCGGGCGCAAGATCATCGTCATGCTCGGCGACTATATCGACCGCGGGCCGCAATCGGCGCGCGTGCTCGACCATCTTCTGGCGCCCCCGCCACAAGGCTTCCTGCGCGTCTGCCTGGCGGGAAACCATGAAGTCGCAATGCTGCACTATCTCGACGGCTATCTGTCGCGGGACCGCTGGCTGGCGGTCGGCGGCCGAGAGACACTGTTTTCCTACGGTGTCGATCCAGCGCGGCTTGCCAACCTCTATACATCCGGCGACGAGGTCGACCGGCGCATAAGGGAGGTCGTCCCGGCCAGCCATATCGACTTCCTGCGCAGCCTGCCGGTGTTGCTCTGTTCGGACAAATTCGTCTTCGTCCATGCCGGCATCAGGCCGGGCATCGACCTTGTCGCGCAGGATGAGCAGGACCTGCTCAACATCCGCGACGAATTCTTCGACGCCGTCCATCTGCTCGACCGCTTCGTGGTGCATGGCCACACACCGGTCGACATGCCCCGGCTCGACGGCAAAAGGCTCGGCATCGACACCGGCGCCTTTCAGAGCGGCCGGCTGACGGCGCTGAGGATCGCTGCCGGCAAATACGGCAAGCTGCTCTTTTCCTAAACGCAGCAGCTAGAGCTCTTTGTTTTCACGCAATTCCGGACGGGAAAACCGCACACACTTTTCCTGGAATTGCTCTTGCGCAGAAAAGGCAGAGCGATTGTCTTTTGCGTGCTTCAAATTCAAGATAATCGTTACGATAATACTTGCCGCGGACAGTTGAATGGCGCTTGTCAGGGAGCATGAGGATGAGGATCGGCATTCCGGTTTACGATGAAGTCGACATGCTCGATGTGACAGGCCCGTCCGAAATGTTCGGCTGGGCGGGATTCGAGATAGACCTGCTTGCGGAAAAGCCGGGCATGAAGCGGTTCCGCGGCAAGGGTTTCCGCTTCGAAGTTTCCAAAGGCTTTGCCGATGCGCGCAAATATGATGCGCTCTGGGTTCCCGGCGGCGACCCGAAGGCGCTTGCCAAGATCATTGAGGACCCCAAGCGGAGGTATCTCGATTTCCTGATCAAGCAGGCGAAGCGCACGCCGATGGTATGCTCGGTGTGCGAAGGCGCAATGCTGCTCGCCGCCGCGGGGCTGCTGGACGGATACAATGCGACCACGCACTGGGCGTTCATCCCCTGCTTCGCCGAGCGCTTTCCCAAAGTCATCGTCGCCGGAGGCAATCCGCGCTTCGTGCTCGACCGCAACCGCCTGACCGGCGGCGGGATTTCGTCGGGACTGGACGAAGCGCTGATGTTGATCCAGCTCATGAAAGGGACGGTTGCCGCGCAGCAGGTTCAGCAAACGACGCAGTACTATCCCTCTCCGCCAGTCAGCAGCGCCATACCGCCGGCGCCGGCGTCTTGCCCCATTCCGCAAGCCAAGGGACCAAAGCAGGCCAGCGTCTAACACTGGCCTGCTTGAACTCGTTCTGCGCCGGCTTTACGCGGCCGTCTTGGCGCGCAATTCCGACTTTTCGAGATAGTAGGTCGAGTAGCGATCGAAGAATCGTTCCGAACCGCCGAGCGAGCTGTATTTCGCCAGCTTCTTCAGATCGACCTTGTTGAGCACGGCGCCGACGACCTTGTTGGCGACGTAAGGCTCCTGCTCCAGCAGCGAGCGCACCATGGCGCGTGGCGTGCGGCCCCATTCGGCGACCAGCACGAAGCCGTCGACCAGCGGCGCGAAAGCCTTGGCGTCGACCACGGGCCCGAGCGGCGGCAGGTCGACGACGATGTACTCGAACGTCTCCTTGGCGTTGTCGATGAAGCGCCGCATGCCGGCCGACGAAAGCAGCTCGCTGGTGTGCGAGAACTGCCCGCGCAGCACGGCCGGGATGATCGCCAGCTTGGTCTGGCGGTCGACCTTGCCGACCGACTGCCAGGTCTGGCCGTTGACCACGGCTTCCATCAGCCCTTGCTCGGCCTCCATGCCGAGGTTGCGGCTGAGGCCCGGATTGCGCAGATCGGCATCGATCAAAAGGGTCTTCGAGCCGTTGGCGGCAAGCAATCCGGCCAGATTGGCGGCGACCGTCGATTTGCCCTCGCCAGGCAGGACCGAGACCACGCCGATAACCCGGCTGCCTTGCCCTTCCATGACGACGTCGAAGGCGATCTTGGCGTTGCGCAGCGTTTCGGAGAACATCGATGCTGGCGCATCGACGCTGACCCGCATGCGCGCCCGCTTTTCGGCCGCCGACAAGGTGTTGGTGTTTTTGGCATCCGCCGCACCGTCGTCCGTATCCTTGCCCAGCCTGCCGCCGATCGTCGGGAGGTAGCCGAGGAATTTGAGGCCGACGCGATCGCGAACGTCCTCGCCGGTCCTGAAGAAGCGTTCGTTGAACTCGTTCAGGCCACCAAAGCCGGCGCCAAGCAGCACGCCGAGCACCAGTGACAGCGCCAGCACCCTGGAGGAGCGCGGGCTCGAGGCGGAAAGCGGCTGCGAGGCATCCGAGATGATGCGCACCTTGCCGACCGGGAAGGACTGCTGCTGGGAGGCTTCCTCATAGCGGCCGAGGAAGGTCTGGTAGAGCGTGGTCAGCGCCTGCGCCTGCTGGTCAAGTTCGCGCAGCTTGACCTGGCTTTGGTTGTCGATGGAGCTCTTGCCGGCAGCGTCGGCGATCTTCTGCCGCAGCGACGTCTCGCGCGAAAGCGCGACTTCATATTCGTTGCGATAGCTTTCGGTCAGTTGCTTCAACTCGCCGAAAATCTGTGTCGACAGATCGGCTTTCTCCTTGGCCAGCGCCACGGCTTGCGGATGCTCGGCGCCGAAATTGGCCGTCACGTCCTGCAGCCGCTTGGCGACCGTGAGATAGCGGGTCTTGAGCGTTGCGATGACGGAACTCGCCGGCTGGTCGCTCGATATGGCGGAATCGTTGAAGGCGTTGTCGGAACCGCTTTCGACGATGGTCTTGTATTGCTGGTAGCGGGCACTGGCGCGCGCCGTATCGGCCTGCGCGACGATGAGCTGTGCGGTGAGGTCGGCGATCTGCTTGTCGCTGATCAGCTGGCCGTCGCTGTTGGCGGCCAGGCCGTGCTCGGACCTGAACTTCTCGACCGCGAGCGCCGCTGCCTGCGAGTTTTGCCGCAGCTCGGTCAACCGGCCCTGCAGCCAGACCGCCGCGCGCTCGGTGGCGTCGAAGCTGGCGTTGAGCTGGTCGGCCAGATAGGCATCGGCATAGGCCTTGGTGATGGCGGTGGCCAGCGCCGGATTCGTCGACTGGTAGCCGATGGCCAGCACATAGGAGCGGCCGTTGCGCTGCGCCAGCACCTCGCTCTGCAGCTTCAGCACGGCATAGTCGTGGCGCGCCGTCTGCATCATGGCCTGGCGTGTCGCCTCGTCGATGTTTTCCATGCCGGGAATCTGGTCGGCGGAACTGGAGCGGAAATAGCCGATCACGCCGCGCACGAAACCGATGCCCTTGACCAGCGCCGATTGCGGCGGGTTCATGAACTCTGCGTTCTCGTCGAGCTTCAGCTTGTCAACGACCACCGAAGCCAACCGCGCCGAGGTGATGATTTCGATCTGGCTGAGCAGGGCGGCGTCGGTCTGCATGGTGACGGATGCAGCCGAGATGTCGTCGACGACCTTGTTCAGGCCTTCGTCGATCAGCACGCTGGCGACCGACATATATTGCTTGGGCGTGGTCTGCAGATAAAGCACGCCCAGGAACAGGCCGATGATGGCGCAGACCGCCACCACCTTGACCTGACGCGCCGCCATGCCAAGCAGGCGCTCGACGTCGATGAAGTCTTCACCCTTTTCCTGGTCGGTGTTGGGCAATGGCATCCTCTTGTCGAGAGGAAAGCTGGCATAATTCATCTTCGGTCCAATTCTAGGTTACAGGCGCCGGAGCGAGACGGGGTCAGGCCCCGTCTCATCCGAAGCTGCGGAGATCGGGGGCGAAATATGCAACGCAAGCTTCATGCCATCTGGCGCCGGACCTGAACGGCCGGGCGCGCAAGCATGAGCTGCGCCATCGTCCAAACGCATATGCCCTCGAAAGATGGGCATTATGCGGCCACTTCCTGACGCTCATGCGACCGCACGAACTCCTGAAGCATTTTGAAGACCGGCCCCTTCATGTCGTCGCGCGCCAGCGCAAAGGCGATGGTGGCCTCGATGAAGCCTTCCTTGGAGCCGCAGTCGAACATGCGGCCGTGGAACGGCTGGGCATAGAAAGACTGGCTTTTCGCCAGGCGGACCATGGCGTCGGTGAGCTGGATTTCATTGCCGGCGCCGCGCTGCTGGTTGCCCAGCAACGAGAAGATCTCGGGCTGCAGGATGTAGCGGCCGTTGATGTAGTAATTCGACGGCGCATTGGCCGGCGCCGGCTTTTCGACCATGGCCGTCACCTCGAAGCCGCCGCCGACCTCGGCGCCTCGGCCGACAATGCCATATTTGCTGGTCTCGGACGGCTCGCAGCGCTCGACGGCGATGACGTTGCCGCCGGTCTGCCGATAGAGATCGACGGTCTCGGCCAGGCAGCCGCGGCCGCCGAAGGACACCATGTCGGGAAGCAGCAGCGCAAACGGCTCGTCACCGATGACTTCGCGCGCGCACCATACCGCATGGCCGAGGCCCTGCGGCGACTGCTGGCGGATGAAGCTGGTGGCGCCGGCCACCGGCAACATGCTTTCAAGTGCCTCCAGCTGAGTCTTCTTGCCGGTCTGCTCAAGCGTTCCGATCAGTTCAGGATGCAGGTCGAAATAGTCCTCGATGACAGCCTTGTTGCGGCCGGTGACGAACACGATGTGCTCGATACCGGCTTCGAAAGCCTCGTCGACCGCATATTGGACGACCGGCCGGTCGACCACGGGCAGCATCTCCTTGGGCATCGATTTGGTCGCCGGCAGGAACCGTGTTCCAAGCCCCGCCACCGGGATGACTGCCTTCCTGACTTTCTGCATCTGGTATTCCTTCTGAGAGAAAAGATTTCTACCTATCGCCGGCTTTGAAAACGCCCTGCATGCTTCATCTCCCCGTCCCAACGGCAAACTGTGCCGCCACCCTCCGTAGCCGGACGGCAATCGGCATCGACATATGCCTGACAGCCGCCGGATCACTTAGCGCGGTGCGTAACGCCTTCAACGGCGAGCGCGCCTTTATGTGCTGGACCAGCGACAGGAACGATGCCGCCTTGCGCAGGCTGCGGGCGCGCCTGGCGAAGGCGGCCGCGGCAGCCGCGTCCATGGAATTCGCCTCGGCGAAGACCGCATCGGCCTTGCGCATCGCCTCGACATGGTGAAGCTCGAGCACGCGCGAGATCGAACCTGTGCGGATATGGTAGATATAGCCGGTCGTCGGCTCGACCACGCATTTGCCGCCCTTGGCCAGCGCGTTGGCCAGCAGGATGTAGTCCTCGCCGATGCTCATATTTTCATCATAGCGAAGTCTGTTTTCGGTCAGGAAGCGGCGCTGGAAGATCGGCTTGAGATAGCCGAGATTGAAGGTGGACTCGAAAACGATGTTGCCGGCGATGTAGTCGGCGAGCGAAATCTCGCGCAGGCTTTCCAGATAGTCGGCGGGAAACATCGTCGCTTCTGCAACGCCGTCCTCGCGCACCACCTGGAGGTTGTCGACGGCGATCACTGCGCCTGACTTTTCCGCCCGCGCGATCATGGCAGCAAGCCGCCCGGGAAGGACGGCATCGTCGGAATCGAGCACCGCTACCCAGCGGCCGGAAGCCAGGTCGAGCCCGGCATTCCTGGCGCCGCCCGGTCCGCGGTTTGCGGGCAGTGCGACGACGCGGACGATGTCCTGCGGGTAGGCTCTTGCGACGTCGAGCGTGTTGTCGCGCGACTGGTCGTCGACGACGATGATTTCAACGCTGACATCGCGCTGGGCGATGGCGCTGGCAATCGCCCGATCGAGCGTTGCCGCGGCATTGTAGGCGGCGATGACAAAGGAGACGTCAGGCTGCACGCTTGCCTCCCTGCTGCGGCGCGGTGAGGCCGTACTGACGAATTTCGCTGATACCGACCAGGCCGCTGACGACACCGACATGCATGATGCCGCGCAAGACGCTGCGGTTGCGGCGGACCGGGCTGATCGCGGTGAGCGCCGCCATTCCGAAACAGTAGGCGGCCTTGGCCGAGGCAAGGCCGATATTCTTCGCGCGTCTGACAGCACCGGCATTTTGGCCGATGAGGTGGCCATGCGTCTGGCCGAAGCGGAAGCGGCGGCGGCGCAGCCAGTCGAACGCGGCTCGCGAGCGCGGCACCACTTCCTCGACCCAGGCTTCCGGCGCGAAAGCGATGCGGCCGCCGTCCCTGACCATGCGATCGAAGAATTCGGTGTCCTCGCCGCCGCTCTGGCCGCGCGCCAGGCTGAAGCGTCGCTCGCGCAGGCTGTCGGCGCTCTTCCTCAGAAGCACGTTGCAGGTGTAGCCGGTGCGGATCTCGCCCTGCACCCAGACCGGCAAGGTCGAATGGAAATCGCCCTTGCGCATCCAGTCCGGCGCATCCGGGCGGTAGAGCGCCCTCACCGGACCGAGCACGGCCTCGGCGCCGCTTGTCTCCGCCGCAGCGACCAATTCGGCCAGCCATTGCGCGGAGGCGGTTTCGTCGTCGTCGATGAAGGCGACGAAATCCGCCGTGCTGGTGTCGAGGCAGGCGTTGCGGGCGACCGAGATGTTGCGCGCCGGGGCGTGCCGGTAGCGGACCAGCAGCTTCAATTCCCGCGCCAGTTCAGTCACGAGCGCCTCGGCCGTCGGCTCGTCATCATTGTCGGCGATGATGACGCCAATGCCGAAGCCGGCAGGCATATTCAGAGCAGCGAGCGAGCGCAGTGTGTCGGCTAGCTCCGGCCGCCGGAACGTGCAGACGCAGATGTCGATGCGGCGATCCCTGGAGGCCATGCCCATCACGCCACCTTGCGCTGCGATCGCGCCCCGAGCAGTTGCAGCCAAAAGCCGACCGACCAGCCGAAATGCATGACCATGGCCGAAATGCCGGCCAACACATTGTTGGGATTGCGCTGGGTAATCGCGGTCACGATGCCATAGCCGACACAGACCGAGGCCCAGACCAGCAGCGGCACCGCCGCCAGCCAGTGGATGAAGGAAAATGCAGCGAGGAGAACGACCGGCGCCACCAGCAGCGGGATCATCTGCCGGACCTTCGGGATCATGCGGTGCTTGAGCACGTTCTTGGCGCGGCCACGGCCATAGCCGAGATATTGGAAATACAGGCCTTTCAGCGATGAACGCGGATAGTAGACCATCTGCGTCTTGCCGCTCATCCAGATGCGGTAGCCGGCCTGGCGCAGCCGATAATCGAGCTCGGCATCCTCATTGTGGCTGAAGCTCTCGTCATAGCCGCCGACCGCGGTGAAGGCCGAAATCCGGATCAGCGCGTGATGGCCATGGTCGACCCATTCGCCGGCCGACAGATGCCGGTGCTTGGAGCCGCCGGTGCCGAGCTTGGAATTCTGCGCCGCCGCCACCGCCTTCTGCACCGCACCGCTGCCGCTGGTCAGCATCGACACGACAACCGAATCCGCCGATGTGGCCAGTGCCTCCTCGACCAGCCGGTCGCAGAAATCGGCGGGATAGCCGCCATGGGCGTCGATGCGGATCAGGTATTCGGCGCTGGCGCCGTAGCTCGCGACGGCGAGGTTGATCGCCGCGCTCTGGATGCGCTTTGAGTTGTGCAGCAGGATGACCTGAGGATCCTTGGCTGCAACCGCCTCGACAATGGCCAAAGTGCCGTCGGTGCTGCCGCCATCGGCAACGACGATGCGGGCGCCGAGCCTCAGCGAGGCTGGCCTCAGCTGTTCGAGCAGCGCACCGATATGCGCCGCCTCATTGAGGCACGGAATGACGATCAGGCTTGGCGGCAGCGCCTTGGTTTGCGTCATCGGTGCCTTTCCATGCTCTGCACTTTTGTTATTGCCTGTCATGCCTAGGCCAGCGCTTCGGTGACGAACGAACCAGGGGCAACCGCAAGTCCCCGCAGCCTGTCGACAAACGCGCGGCAGTCGCTGCGGTCGTAGCTCCAGGTCCTCGGATTGCGGGCCAGCACGCGCGCCTTGGCCTTGCCGAAGCGCTCCTGGTCCATCCGGCCGAGCGCGGTTTCCAGCGTCTGCGGCGTTGCTTCGGAAAGCAGGATGCCGATGTCCTGCTGGTTGAGGAAGCGCCCGGTCTCGGTGTTGCCCATCGAGATCGGCACAGCGCCGAAGCGGCAGCCTTCATAGAGGCGGTTGGGCAGCAGCCATTCCGAATTCTGCCCCTCCTCGAAGAAGTCGATGGCCCAGGAGAAATGCACTTCGCCGTAGATCGCCGCCATGTCTTCCGGGTTGCGGTAGGGGCCACGGAAGGAGAGGTAGGGCTCGGCTTCGACAAAAGCGTGGAAATCCGGAAATTCGGAGAGTGCCGGACGGCCGCGCAGGACGACCTCGAAGCGCCCGCCTTGGCGGCGCGTGAAATCGGCCAGCAGTTCCAGCGAGCGGCGGCAGCGCAGCGCGCCGAACCAGCCGATCCGCCAGGGCGGCGCGACCGGGTTTTCGGCCTTCAGGCGATCGTCCGCGGCGATCGGCGCGGTTTCGAAATATTTGTTTTCGACCAGCTCCACAGGTGCTGCGACTTGCCCGAACGGCTTGAAATAATTGGCGATGAAGGCCGGCGAACTGGTCACCAGAAGCTTCACGTCGCGGGCGAGATAGCGTTCCGCGGTGCGCAGCGCCTTGCCCAGCATGTCGTTGCGAAGCACAAGGCGGTGGATGTCGAGGCATTCGTAGACGATCGGCACGCCGCCGCGAAAAGTAGCCTTGGCACGCCTGGCAAGCGCCAGCATTTCCAGATTGCGCGCAATGATGAGGTCCGGCTTCGGCATCGCCGCAAGCTTCGAGCCGATCGACAGCGCCGCCTTGGCGACCGCCGCCATGCGCTGGCCGAATCGGCCGTCACGCGTCGCGCCAAGGTCGATCGGCTGCAGGCCCTCGACGTCGCGAACAGCATTTGTGGTCCGACGGAAGCCGGCCAATGTGACCCGCGCGCCGCCTGCCCTGAGCATTATGATCCGCCGGCGCACGGCCGGGTCGGAAACGTCGTGCACAAGGTACAAGACATGCAGCATGAAAACTCGACCGCTGTTGGCCCACCCAAGGGAATGCTAACCCAGCTTTTGCTGCATCGCAACATTTTTGGTGCGCCGTAGCAATAAGTGCACGTTTTTTGTTGCACTGCAAAAACGTATTGCTGTAGTTTGTTGATGGCGGCGGGCGCCGGTCGTGACGAAGTCGGACCGGCGTAAAATCAGGAATCCTGAATTTGGAAACCAGTGCATTCGATCCGCCCGAGGGCTCACTGCGCAAATCGGTCGGACGCGGCGCTGTCGTTACCGCCATGGCGCAAAGCGTCCGGGTCGCAACGCAGATCGTCTCCGTCATCGTGCTGTCGCGGCTTCTGTCGCCGCAGGATTTCGGCGTGGTGGCGATGTGCGCGCCGGTGCTCGCCTTCATCGCACTGTTCCAGGATTTCGGCCTGACCCAGGCGACCATCCAGAAGACCGGGATCACGCATGGCGAGGTCAACTACCTGTTCTGGGTCAACGTCGCCGTCAGCGCGGTGCTGGCCTGCGTGCTTGCTGGCGCCGCACCCGTGGTCGCCGCCTTCTATGGCGAACCCAGGGTGACGGGCCTGGTGGCCGCGTTCGGGCTGCAGATCATGGCCTATGGGCTCGGCGCCCAGCATCTGGCGCTTTTGACGCGTCGCATGCAGTTCGCCCGGCTGGCGGCAATCGAGGTGGCAAGCGCGGTCTTCGGGCTGGCCGTTTCGATCGCCTGGACCTTCATCGACCGGTCCTACTGGGCACTCTTCGCCGGCACGCTGACGGGTGCCGTGTTGCCGACGCTTTGCTACTGGGCAAGCTCGCAATGGCGCCCCGGCCTGCCGCGCAAGGTCGACGGCATCAGGGCGCTGATCAATTTCGGTGCCGGCATTACCGGCTTCAACTTCGCCAACTTCTTTGCCCGCAATCTCGACAATGTGCTTATCGGCAAATATTGGGGCGAGGCGCAGCTCGGCCTCTATGACCGTGCCTACAAGCTGCTGTTGTTTCCGCTGAGCCAGATCACCAATCCGCTGTCGAAGGTGATGGTGCCGGCGCTGTCCAGGCTGAAGGACGAGCCGGACCGCTACCGCAGCGCCTATCTGCGCGTCATGCCGCTGATCCTTCTGGTGGCGCTGCCGGGCGTAGCCTTCGCCACAGCCATGTCCGACGTGCTCATTCCTTTCGTGCTTGGCGAACAATGGCGTGCAAGCGCCTCGATCTTCCTGGCGCTCGGCTTTGCCGGGCTGTTGCAGCCGCTCAACAATCCCGCGGGTTGGCTGTTCGTCAGCCAGGGCCGCTCCGGCGATTTCATGCGCTGGGGCATTGTGACCGCGGTGACATCGGTGATCGCCTTCGTGATCGGCCTGCCCTATGGCGCGTTCGGCGTCGCGGTCGCCTATGCGGTCAGCGAATATATGCGCACGCCATTCCTGTGGCTCTATGTCGGCAAGAGCGGACCGTTGCAGGCGCGCCATGTGCTCACCGGGGCAGCGCCTTTCGTGCTCGGCGCGCATCTGGCGCTGGCCGCCGTGTGGTTCGCCAAGCCGCTGCTACCCGCGCAGCCGGTCATCGCACTGGCCGCAGGAGCCGTGCTCGCCTACGTCATCACCATTGCCGTCTCGCTGATGTTCGGCGCCGGCCGCGAGGCGCTCCGGGAGGCCATGAAGTTGATACCTGCACGGGGCTTTGCCCCGGCACCCAGCGAGGCGAAGTGACCATGTTTGTCGCGCGTCTATTTGAGGGCTAGCACCATGAATTACCGATCGATCTCAGACATGAACGACGCCATCCTGCGCAATCTGCATCGGTTGCCGCGCGACATCGACCTGGTGGTGGGCGTGCCGAGGAGCGGCATTCTTGCGGCGACGCTGGTCAGCCTGACGGCCAACATCCCGATGACCGATCTCGACAGTTTTCTCGCCGGCAGGATCTACACGTCGGGTATCACCAAGCGGCGCGCCGCGCTCGACCGGCAGCATTCCGAGATGCGCAAGATCCTGGTCATCGACGACAGCATCGCCGGCGGCAATGCCATACGCGATGCCCGCAACAAGATCACGGCCGCCGGTCTCCAGGGCGACGTCATCTACGCCGCCGTGTTTGGCCTGCAGCCAGAGCATCAGGAGACGGATGTCGTCCTCGAGGTCGTGCCGCATCCCCGGATGTTCCAGTGGAATTTCATGCACCATATCTTCCTCGAGCAATGCTGCGTCGACATTGACGGCGTGCTCTGTCTCGATCCGACCGAGGAAGAAAACGACGACGGGCCGATTTACGAGAAATTCCTGGCCGAGGCGCGGACGCTGCTCGGACCGACCCGCAAGATCGGCTGGCTGGTCACCAGCCGGCTGGAAAAATACCGCAAGCTGACCGAAGCCTGGCTCGCCAAACACGAGATCAAGTACGACCACCTGATCATGCTCGATTTGCCGAGCAAGGCGGAGCGGCAAAGGCTCGGCGCGCATGGCAGCTTCAAGGCCGAGTTCTACCGCAAGTCGGATGCCATCCTGTTCATCGAGAGCGAGCACGAGCAAGCGCGCAAGATCGCCAAGCTGTCGGGCAAGCCGGTGCTGTGCGTCGAAACCAACATCGTCTCCTTCCCCGACGCGCTGTCTCTGCCGGCGCTGGAGCAGGCGGCGCGCAACCTGCCGGCCAGGCTGCGCCAGATCAATTCGCCCGAGGGACGCAAATCCGTGGTCAAGAAGGCGGCGCGCACGCTGCTGGGCGAGCGCGGCTACGAGACGTTGAAAAATCGCGTCAAGCGGCCGGCCTGAACGCGTCGATCCCAGCGCTACGCGGCCTTGCGCGAGCGCTGTTGCGCCGCCCGGTCGATCAGCGAAAAGAAGGTCGCGAACTGCGCTTCCGGGTTGAGCGCGGGTCGTTCCGAGAAGGCCCGCGCCGCCGCTGATACCCGCTCATATTCCTCGCTGTCGTTCCACAACCGCCTGACCGCTACCGCCCACTCGGCGAGCGGCGCGTCATAGTCCAGCACGACGCCGCCGGAGCCGATCGCTTCGGGCAGGCCGCCACGGCGCGAGCCGACGACGGGAATGCCGCTGCAATGGGCTTCCGACGCCACACGGCCCCAGGCCTCTTCCCACTTCGAGGGCGCCAGCAGAATCTTCGTGCGGCCGTAGACGGTCTTCATGTCGCTGGTGCGGTTCTCCAACGTGACGTTGCCGAGCGGTGCAATGGTTGCTTCGATGCGGGCGCGATGGTCGTCCTCCAGCTTCCAGCTCTCGACGAACAGGAACGGGATTTCGGGGCAGGCGCCGGCAATGCGCACCGCAAGATCGAAGCCTTTTTCCTCATAGGGATTGATCAGCGTGACGAATTGCCCGGTCGTCGCCGTCGCGTAATGCGCAGGGTTGATGGTCGGCGGAATGACCGTCGCCTCGATGCCGAATTTTTCCTTGTAGGTGCGCGCCGTGAATTCGGAATTGGCGATGTACAGCGCAGACTTCAGGTCACGCAAATCGCCGGAGAGTTCGTGGAATTCGACGTTCCTGAGATAGACGACCAACGGCACGCCCTCGGCCTGCAGCGCCTTGCCGATCGGAACCGAGTTGTGGCACTGGACCACGGCGACATCCGGCTTGAGCTTCTTGACGGCAAAGCCCGCCGCCTCCCACGGAAACCAGGCCCGCACCACCGGGTAGCCAAGGTGGGAATCGATGGCGCCGCGCTGGCGCAGCAGCTTCATCTTGGCGCGCGCCTTGAGGCCGAACATGCCGTCGCCGAACAGAGCGGCCAGCACAGAGGCTTCGTGGCCATGTTCGATCAACTGCTCGGCCAGATGGTGGGTGCTGGACTGGACCCCTCCGCTGAACTCGGGTGGGTAGCCGCTGCCTCCTGCAAAAAGCACTTTCATCGGACTGTGTTCCTTGTCGTTATTCTGGACGGCGGCAGACGGCGCCGTTGCCGGGCTCAAGCGACCTTGGGCGGCTCCAGATTGGCGAATGGATTGGTGCATGACTGCCACCCGGTGAAGCGGATGGGATCGTTCGGCGAGCTGCGCCAGGCATAGTCGGTCAGCATGTGGAATTCGGCGAGCACGACGCGGTCGAAATGCCTGAGATAGCGGCGCTTCTCCCGCGGCAGCAGCTCGCGTGCCTGACCCAGTTTCGCCGTCTCGAGCAAGGTGACGGCGTCGCCCAGGTTTCCGCTCGGGGATATCCAGGGGTTGCGATTTTGAAATTCCAGCACGAACTGCTGCAGATGCTCGACGCGGATATTCAATTTGCCAAGATATTTTTCGAGCGTGATCAGGACCAGATCCTCATCCGAAAAAGAGGACACGGCGGCATAGGCGATGCCGGTCGAGGCCACTCCCCCGGCGACGAAGGCCAGTGCTGCACGGCGCGATATCTTCATCATTCCGGCAGCTCCCTTCATGCCGCGATCCGGCTTGCCGCCCGCAAGGAGAGTGCGGCCGCCGTCAGGCTCGGATTGACGCAGGAACAGGTCGGATAGGTGCTGGTGCCGACAACGACGAGGTTCCTCAACTGGTGGTGGATCAAGTCGCGGTCGACCACCGAATCGGCCGGGCCAGTACCCATCCGCAACGTCCCCTGGACATGCGATTCGGTCGGCCTTATGCCGCGGTCGAAAATCCGTTCCACCGGCAGCGGGGCGAGCAGCGCCGGCAGCTTGTCCAGCGCTTTCGCCATGCCCTGGACGGCATAGTCGGAAGCGCCCTTGAACGAGACGAAGGCGTTCTCGTCCTCGTCGAGGACAACGTGATTGTCCGGGTCGAGCAGGTTTTCCGTCACCATGACGATCGGCAACGTCTGCCTCAGCCGCCCCTTCTCCGCCCGCATGCCGTGCTGCCAGCGGTTTTCGAAATAGACCAGGGCTGCCGCATGTTCGGCCCGGTGCGGGCCGTCATACAGGCCGAAATTCAACCCGGTGGTGATGGTGGAGCCGTCGAAATTGTCGACGCCGTCGAGATAGACCTCAAAATTCCAGCCATAGGATTCATGCAGGCCGAGGCCGACGAACTCGCTGCCCAGTCCGGAGCGCAGCATGATCGCCGGGCTCTGGATGGCGTTGGCGCCGAGCACGAACAGGTCGCCACTGACCGTGTACTCCTTACCGTCATGCATGAACGTCACGGCGCGGACGGAACCGCCGACATGATCGAGCCGCCGCACTTCGGCGCCGAGGCAGACCGAAACGTCGGGATGCTCGAAGACGTGCATGAGGCCATTGTTGACGGTGAATTTCGCATCGGCCGGACAGAGCCAGCAACGCAGATTGGCGCAGCACGCGGTCCGCTGCGACGTCGGCACCCGGGCGCGCGCGGTCGGCATGACGAAATGCTGCCCCGGCTGCGCCGCCTTCATCATCCGGTCCGGCGTCGACATGCGATGCGGCGGCTGCGGAAACGGTTTTGAGCGCGGCAGCATCGTCGCCATGTCGGGATCGCCTGAAATCGACATGACCTCTTCGGCCTCGCAGTAGAATGGCTCGAGCTCGTCATAGGAGATCGGCCAGTCATTGCCGATGCCATAGAGGCTCTTCAGGCGAAAATCGCTGGGATGGAACCTGGGCGTCTGTGCAAACCAGCAATTGGTGCCGCCGCCAAGCCCGATCGTATAATTCCAGGGCTTGTCGGCATTGTCGGTCTTGTAGGTCGTCTCGTCATCGATGTCGGTGTTGGCGTTCTGCTCGAGCTGCCACTCATGCGTGTTGTGGCGGCCCCACTCCAGCACCAGGACGCGCGCCTTGCGGCGCTGCGCGAAGGCATGCAGGAAGAAGGACGATCCGAAACCGGAACCGATGACGACGAGATCGAAATGCTCGTTGGCGATTTGCTCGGGTTTGACGTCAAGCACCATCAGATTTTGCCTTTCTGGCGACACGCCCCCCCTTAGCGTCGTTCGTCCAGGCCCAACCCCCCGGTCAGCCGTTTTTCGATGTCGCGCTTGAAGCGCGTCGCGTTGAAGCCGATTCAGGCGACGCGCTTCAAGCCGTTGTTTCAAAGCATGTCGATGTCTCAAAACCGGGGGCACTTTTGAGCGACACGTATTTTGTTTCGATGCATGTCGTTGTCCCAAAACCGGAACCACTTTTGAGCGACATGCATTTGCGTTCATGCCTGTCAGGCCGCCATCCTGCCGATCGAGAAATACTCGATGCCGTGGCGGGCGATGACCTTGGGATCGTAGAGGTTGCGGCCGTCGAAGATGACCGGCGTGGTCAGCGCATCCTTCACCGCGTCGAAGGACGGGGCGCGGAAGCTCTTCCATTCGGTGGCGATCAGCAGCGCGTCGGCGCCGCGCAAGGCCGCCTCCTTGGTGCCGCACAAAAGCAGATCGTCACGCAGGCCGTAAATGGCCTGGCATTCCTGCATCGCCTCGGGATCATAGGCCTGCACATTGGCGCCGGCCTGCCACAGCGCTTCCATCAGGACGCGCGCCGGCGCCTCGCGCATGTCGTCGGTGTTGGGCTTGAAGGCGAGGCCCCAGAGCGCAAAGGTCTTGCCCTTGAGATTGCCCTTGAAATAGCGGTGCACCTTGTCGAACAGCACCGACTTCTGCTCGTTGTTGCGCTCCTCGACGGCGCGCAGCAGCTTGGCGTCGAACTTGACGCCTTCGGCGGTCTTGATCAGCGCGCGCACGTCCTTGGGGAAGCACGAGCCGCCATAGCCGAGGCCGGGATAGATGAAGTGGTAGCCGATGCGCGGATCCGAGCCGATGCCCTTGCGCACCTCCTCGATGTCGGCGCCGAGCTGCTCGGCCAGATTGGCCATCTCGTTCATGAAGGAGATCTTGGTCGCCAGCATGCAGTTGGCGGCGTACTTCGTGAATTCGGCGCTGCGCACGTCCATCACGATCATCTTCTCGTGGTTGCGGTTGAACGGCGCGTAGAGCTCGCGCATCACCGCCTCGGTGTCCTCGCTGTTGGTACCGACGATGATGCGGTCGGGTTTCATGCAGTCGGCGACGGCGGAGCCTTCCTTGAGGAATTCCGGATTGGAGGCGACGTCAAAGGCCAGATCGTCACGTCCGCGCGCCTTCAGCGTCTCGGCAATCTTGGCCTTGACCTTTTCGCAGGTGCCGACCGGGACGGTCGACTTGCCGACGACGATCTTGGGACTGTCCATCTCGCGGCCAATGGTCTCGGCCACCGCCAGCACGTATTTGAGGTCGGCCGAGCCGTCCTCGCCGGGCGGCGTGCCGACCGCGATCATCTGGATCTCGCCATGCTTGACCGCGGCTGCGGCATCGGTGGTGAACTGGATGCGGCCGGCGGCGTGGTTCTCCTTGACCAGGGCCTCCAGTCCGGGCTCGAAAATCGGCACGAAGCCCTGGTTGAGCCGCTCGACCTTTTTGGCATCGACATCGACGCACACCACCTGGTGCCCGACTTCCGCCAGCACCGCCGCCTGCACGAGACCGACATAGCCAATTCCAAAGACCGTCAAATTCATTCGGGTTAATTCCTGTTCACGCCCTTTGGCCTGACATGGCCGAGCCGGTTCAGATCTACTTTATGCTGCTTACACTACATGCCAGCGATTCTGGAAACTGGCACGGCTGGCCGAGCGCGGTGAAGGCGACGCGTTGCACCTGCATCGACACCTGGCGGCCGGGATCCGAAAAGGCGCCCATCCAGCTTTTCAGTGTGTCGCTGCCCCAGAGGCTGAAGAATATCTTCTGCGAATGGGTCGGCAATTCCTCCGGGTCGGTTACTTCCTGGACCAGCTTGCCGTTAACGTACCAGCGCAGCCGGTCCTTTTCCCAGATGAAGGCATAGTCGTTGAAGCCCTTGTCGGTGCCGCCTTCGACCTCGGCCAGTTTCTCGTTCTTGGGCTTGCCGGCGATGTAGCTGTTGACCTGCACCTTGGAGGTATCCTTGGTCAGGACCTCGAAGTCGATCTCATACCAGGGCTGTTTGTCGGCAGGGCCGATATAGGTGAAGAAAGCGGCGTTGAGACCGGAGCCGGTGTCGGTCTTCATCCGCGCCTCATAGGTCCCGTAGCCGAAGCGCTGCTTGGTCTGGATCTCTGCGCAGGCGAACTCGCGGTCCTTCAGTTTGCGCTTTTCGAAGCCGAGCGTCAGCATGTTGTCGGAAAGTTTGACCAGGCTTTTCGACCAGGTGCAGTTCTGATGGTTGCCGTTCGACCAACCGTCGGAAACATACCAGCGCGAACGATCGAAACTCTTGAAATCGTCGACGAAGGACGGAGCGCTTTGCATCTCCGGGGAGGCATCCTGGGCGCGGGAGGGCTGCGCGGCGCCGAAGAGTGCTGCGGCTGCCGCCAGCAGAAGCGCACCGACGGAGAGAAGACGCAATTGCCGACTTGGCTGCGCCGACGCCATGGCATCGATTGTCACGATGGTCTTCGGATCTGCGTTCATATCAATTCACCTTTGTGCTGTTCCGCCCCAACCCAAAGTCACCGACTGGCCCACATTGCTAATGGGCCGATCCCGATCCTCCGTCCCCGAAACTTTCTCTTCTGTGCCTCGTATGACCGGCTTCAGCCGAAGCGGCCCGCGGATTTGACGTAGTCACCTTGCTGCTCGGAACCCTGGCCATTTTCCTCGACGATCGCGTCGAGTGAATGACGCAGTTCCTTCATCCGGCTGGTCTGGCGCACCAATTCGGCGATGCGCTGTTCGCAGTTCAGAATCGACTTCGTCAGATTGCCGACTTCCGACTGCTTGCTTGCCGATGCTGACCCGTTCTCCATCGATTCGACCAGGAAGGCCGCGTTGGTGGACTTCGACCGGTAGCGGTTCTCCAGTCCGGTTTTCTCGGCCGCGATTTCGGCCGCGATCTGATCCAGCAGCTTTGCCAGACGGTCGAAACGCGCCAGATCGGTCTGCTTGTCCCGGGCCGGGTCCCTGGACCTGAAGCTGAAAATCGAAGCCATCCGCTTGGCCTTCCAAAATTGCTGCACCGCAACATACAGTGCCATCGTCGGAACGCGTAGGCAACCTTTGAGTTTCAGAAACGCAATTTTTTCGCCTCTCGCGGTGGCTGCCCGGGCTTAAGCGGAGCCTACTTTTCCGCCGTGATGGTGGTGCCGGCCATGAGGAACCGCAAGGGCGGCACGGGCTGCTGCCGCGGTGACAAACCAGCGTGGCGAAACAACGCATCGAGCTTGTCGGAGGCGACGCCGACAACGATGGGAATGAGGTTGGACTGGCTGGCCAGCGCATAGGCGGCGGCCGAGGCCATGCCGCGCTCGGCCTTCACATCGAGGAAATTACGCAGCCGGTATTTGTCGCGCACATGCCGCTCGTGCTTGCGCAGCACGGCCTTGGAGCCTTCCGGCAGGCTGTCGATCTTGAGCAGCGCCAGATCGGCATCGGCCAGACGCTTCAGATCTTGCGTCTTGTGGCGGCCGCTCAGCGAATCGGCACGCACGATCGCGCCATAGCCGCAGGAGCGGATGACCTTGAATCGCGCGCCAAGTGCAAAGGCGCGGGCATAGAGTTCATAGTCTTCGCCCAGACGCAGGTTCTCGTCGTAGCGCAGCCCGTGCCGGTCGAGGAAAGCCCTTGATATGACTGGTTTGAGAAAGCCGAGTTCGCCGCGCTGGACGCGCCGCCTGGAGATGTTGCCTTCGATGAAGCGCTCGAAATCCAGGAACTCCGGCTCGGCCGAAAAGGACGGGGCGACGATCTTGGAAACATCGGTCGCCGTATCGTCACGGATCAGCATGATGTTGTCGGCGGCGAAATCCCAATCGGTACTGGCAAACAACTGGCGGAACCGGCCCTCAAGGAAGAAATCATCGGCGTCGAGAATGCTGATGAAGGGCGATTTGGAGCCGGCGATGGCGGCATTGCGGGCAAAGGACGGGCCACGGTTGAGGTCGAGGCGGATGACCGACAGCCGGCCGGTGCCATCGTCGGCGGCGGTGGCGACTTTTGCGGTGTCGTCGGTGGAGGCATCGTCGACGACGACGACTTCCGCCACCTCCGGCTCGCGCAGCGCAGACGCAATGGCCGCGGGAATGGTCCGGGCCGCGTTGCGGGCCGCGATGATCACGCAGACCTGGGGTACTGTCATGGGGGCGCCTTTCAATTCCATGGATGGTTGCTGACTTTGCCCTGCCCCTTATCCACCGCAGGGTGCCCCAACCCATCCTCCCATGATCCGTCGCCACCCAACCGGGACGGAATCGTCTCTGCCTGCTGCCGTTCCGCGATAGCCATCATCACCGGCCTTCCGGCCGTTCGAAAATCCGCCGGCTGAGGTCGGCGGACGCAGCCCAGCCGGCCTCGGTCAGGTAGCGGACCGGTTCGCGGCCGCACAGTTCCCACAAAACCGTCCGCCGCTGCGGCCATCTCAGCGACGACAGCCACGGCGCGATGACCATGTGGAACAAATCTTCATTGCCGATGCGTGACAGGATCCGCGTCGCCTGATCCGACAGCAGCGTGCCGGCGCCGCCAAGCAGCACGTCGGCGGCGCGCAGGCCCAGCAGCAGCGTGTCGGCCAGCCCCTGCTCGGCCGCATGGTCGAGCACGGTCTGCTGCTCTGCCTCGCTCAGGCGGCTGGCGGCGGCCCTGATATCGCAGACATAGCCCGCGCATGGCTCGCGGTTGAACAGTGCCTTGGCAACGCTGATGCAGGACAAAAGCAAAGTGTCGGAAGCCGAAATGAAGGGCACGCTGGAGCCGGCGATCGCAAGCATGCGCTTGCGGCGCAGGAAGCCGTCCGTGTCGCGTGGGCTTGGCGATCCCGGCTGCTGCAGCCGGTAATGGAGATCGACGGTGGACAGTCTCTCGCCTTGGCTGCGAACCATGTGCTGTTCGCCCAAAAACCGCACCCACCAGACAGAGCGGGACTTGCCGGCGACCTCGTAGCCGATCGAGCGCAGTGCATCGCGGGCTTTGAAGAAGCCGGCCGGCGACACCAATATGTCGACATCGCCGGACGGCTTCATGAAATGGTCGCCATAGAGCAGTTGCTGCTGGAACGGTCCCTTCAGGAAGACGAAATCGATCCTGCTGTCGCGCAGCGCCCCGTCGATGGCCATCGAATCCATGATGCCGGTCGAGTTCATCGCGATCGTTCGCCGACGGTAGGTGTCGAGCCACGCGAGCAGCCCAGGTGGGGTCTCGCCTCCGGGTGGGCGTGATAAGGCCTTCAGCACAAAGGTCGCGACCTTGTTCAGCCGCGCGATGTCGTAAACATCGGCAACGGAGATGGCTGGGGCAGGCGCGGTGCTGGCACTCGCCTCCGGGTTGAAGAACAGCCGCAGGCACGCCTGGACATAGGCCACTTCGTCGGCGCAACCGGCGGCGCGCAATCTCTCGAAGGTCCCTTCCTGCAAGGCCATATGCTGCAGCATCTCCGCAAAAAATTTTGTGAGGCGCGTTATATTGCAAGTGCGAAGGAAAGCATCGCCAAATTCAGCTGCCGCGTCCAGTTTTTCCTTTGAGGCCGGTTAGCCTACAACCATAGCGTTTATCGACGCAATTGTGCAACGCAGCACAGGTGTCGGCGGGATCGGATCCGCCGGCGGCACAACTGCAGCAATTTTCGTGCGACTTCGCTCGAGCCTAAAAGGTGGGCATTCCAGTTGGAAAATTTAGTGTAATCAAATCATATGCTTAATTAATGGCCACGGATAGATTGTTGAATTCACCCGGGATGGGCGGCTAGAGTGCAGATGCAAGCGTTTTGATCACCCTTGAAGGCAGCCGCAACCGAGAATTGATTAACGGCGGGTAAATCAGACTTGACTCATAAATGCTGCCATGCAGCTATCGCGGTGCAGCAATAGACCGCTGCCGGCAATCGACAGGCCGCTTCCAGTCCGTATTGGAGAGTAAAATGGAACAGAATGTTGAAAAGCATGAGTACGAAACCCCTAGCCTGACGGTCCACGGCTCGATCGAGACCATCACGCAAGGCGGTAGCGGCTCGACAGCTCTCGACGCCTCGTTTCCGGCACATACGCCGGTCGGCGAACTCACCTTCTCCTGAGACTATTCTCGTTGGGGTGACAAGTCCGGACTCTGAAACAGAGCGCACTAAGGAGAGTCGGGGCTCCGGTCCCGGCTCTCGCGCGCTGTCTGGAAGTGCCGAAGCGTTGGTGTTGTAAGCAGTGTGTCGTGTGAGCGAGGTTTAGGATGGACTGGAACCCCTCGGAGCATGATCGGGTGAGCGCGAGCAAGGATGCGGTTGCCTGCGAATTCGGCAACGGCCTGGCGCTGCTCGATATGCGGTCCAACATCTACTACAGCCTGAACAGCGTCGGGGCCTATATTTGGGAACTGATCCAGGAGCCGAAGCCGATTGCGGAAATCCGCAGCGCCGTGCTCGAGCGCTACAATGTCGAGCCCGAACGCTGCAAGGCCGATGTCGACGGATTGTTGAAAGGCCTGGCGGACGCCGGGCTTGCGAGGCTCCATGATGAGGAACTTGTCTAGAGTCCTCTCGCTGAGCGGGCCGAAGATGCTCTTCCTCGCCCACTGCCTCGCGGTGGTCGTCGCGGTGCGGCTGGGGCTGACACTGTTTTCCTACAACAGAGTGCGCCGCGTGGTGACGCGGCTCGACGCGAGCGAGCCGGCCGGCATCGGCGATCTCAGGCGCGTCGCCTGGGGCGTTGCCGCCGCGGCCCGGCTGGTGCCAGGCGCAAGCTGCCTCACCCAGGCGCTTTCCGGCCAGTATCTGCTTGCCCGCCAGGGCAACGCTTCGAAGATCCGCATCGGCATCGAGCGCGATACCGGCACTGAATTGAAGGCGCATGCCTGGCTGGTCAGCGGCGACCACATCGTGCTTGGCGGCTCGCTTGGCAGGTTTACCCATCTTGTCGATCACGGTCAGTGACCGATGAGCGGCGTCGCCGGAATTCTGCTCAGGCAGGAAGGCAAGCCGGCCGCCGCGGCCGACATCCAGCGCATGCTTGCCCGCATGCAGCATCGCGCGCCTGACGGCAGTTCGTGGTGGATGGACGCAAGCGTCGTTCTTGGCCACGCCTGGCTCAACACCACCGATGAAGCCGGCCCCGGCCCGCTGACGATGGCCGGCGGCAAGCTTGCGATCACCGCCGACTGCCGGCTGGACAATCGCGACGAATTGCTGGCCAGGCTCGGCATCAGGGACAGTTCGGTTGCCGACGCCGTGCTGTTGATGCGCGCCTATCTGCGCTGGGGCGAAGCCTGCCCCAACCATCTGCAAGGCGACTTCGCCTTCGCCATCTGGGATGGCGAACGCCAGCAGCTGTTTTGCGTGCGCGACCATTTCGGCGTCAAACCCTTCTACTACCATTCGAGCGACCGGCGCTTCGTCTTTGCCTCGGAGATCGGGCCGATCCTCGATGTCGGCGGCATCGACATGCGCATCAGCGAACACCAGATTTCCGGATTTCTCGCCGGGCTGCCCGACGATCCGCAATCGACCGCCTATGCCGATATCTTCCGCCTGCCGGCGCGCCACAGCCTGACGGTGACCGGCAACCAGGTGGTGTTGCGCCGATACTGGCAGATCGAGCCATCGCCAAGGCCGATGCGACAGGATGCGGCGGAGGAATTCCGCCATCTGTTTTCGCAATCTGTCCGCAACCGCATGCGCGGCACGCCGGCGGTCGGAGCGATGCTGAGCGGCGGGCTCGATTCCTCCTCGATCTCTTGCGTTGCGGGCCTGCAAAATGCTGCGCAGCAAAAATCCAGGCTGCCGACCTTTTCGCTGGTGTTCGAAAAGGGCTCGCCGATGGACGAGCGGCCCTTCATCGAGGCGGTGCTGGCGCAGCAGAAGGTCGACGGCACCTTGATTTCCGTCGGCAATTACGCGCCTTTCGCCGAGTTCGAGCGCATCCTGGAAGAGCAGGAAGAAACGTTCCTGGCGCCCGGCCTGTCCCTGACCCGCGATATCTACAGAACAGCAGGCGCCAAAGGCATGAAGGTGCTGCTGGACGGCCATGGCGGCGACGAGGTGGTTTCGCAGGGCTACGGCCATCTGCACGAACTCGCCGATGCCGGCAAATGGATGGAGCTGTGGCGGGAACTGCGCAGCGCCTCCAACACCTATGGCGACGGCATGCTCGGCCTCTACTACCAGTTCCTCACCCTTTACGGGCCGGCCTGGCGCATCGCGAAAATCAGGCGGCTCGCGAACCGTGCGCTCAGCAAACTGTGGCGCCGTCCCAACGGGCGACCGGCGACGAGCTGGCGCGGCCTGATCAATCCGGATCTGGCGATGCGCACCGACCTCGTCGAGCGGTTTCGTCGGGCCGGCTATATGCCGCCCGCGGTCTCAGCCAGCGAGACCCTGACCCATCGCTGGCTGCTGTCGAGCGGCATGGTACCGCACGCCTTCGAGGTCCTCGACAAGGCCGCCGCCAATTTTGGCGTCGAGCCGCGCTATCCCTTTTGGGACAAGCCGCTGGTCGAGTTCTGCCTGGCGCTGCCAGGTGCCGAGAAACTGAACCAGGGCTTTGGCCGTTCGGTTCTGCGGCGCGCCATGGAAGGGATTCTGCCGCCTGAGGTGCAATGGCGGCGCGACAAGATCGATTTCACCTCCAATCTGGTCAAAGGCATGCTGGGCAACCACCGCGATCTTCTGGACAAGGTGCTGGTGAAGGACGCGGATCGGATCGCGCCCTACGTCAACCTGGCGGCAGTAACCGCCGCCTATGGCCGCATTTCCAGCCAGCCTGAGGCCGCCACCTTGCCCGATGTCCAGTATGTCTGGCGCTCGATCGCGCTGTCGCTGTGGCTGCGGCAAGTGCAACTGCGCGGGAGCCATGCATGACGCCGGCCAACATGTCGCTCGCCGCTGATCACCGCCATCCGGGTGCAGACCGCATGCCGCATTTCTACAAGGCTTATGGGCTGACGATCAGCTCAGAGATCGAATTGCCCGAGCTGGAGCCGAGCGCGCCGGCCTCTGTCGATGTCCTGATCACGGTCGGCCGGATCGACCTGCCAAAACCCTCACCCGAGACCGGAACCGCTTTCCGCTTCGAGCCACAGCAGCAATATCTTGCGTGGCAGACGGTCGGCGCCTTCCTGATCACCGACGCCTGCCGCATCGAGGTGGAGCCGGCGCCTGATGTTGACGATGCGCTGCTGGCGTTTCCGCTGCTCGGCCCGGTCATGGCGCTGCTCCTGCACCAGCGCGGCCTGCTCATCCTGCATGCCAGCGCCATTGCCGTTGGCGGCAAGAGCGCTGTTTTCATGGGCGACAAGGGCGCCGGCAAATCGACGACGGCGAGCGCGATGATCCGCGCCGGACATCGCTTGCTGACCGACGATGTCGTGGCGCTCGATCTCACCGAACAGCCAATGATCGTTCCGGGCTTTCCGCAACTAAAACTCGCCGCCGATGCCGCCGCCGCCATACCGCTCGGCCAGGCAGAAATACGTCCGCAAGTGCATGCGGCCATCGACAAGATGCAGCATCGCCTGCATGGCGGATTTTCGGCAGATGCGGTGCCGGCGACGCGGATCTACATCCTCGAGCGCGGCGACAAGGCGGCAATCACGCCGCTGCCGAGCATCGGCGCCCTGCCGGCAATCATCAAATTTTCCTATGTCACGCGTTTCGGCCGTCCGGCTCTGGTCGGCGACTTTGCCACGACGCATCTTCGCCAGTGCGCCGCTTTGGCCAGCCAGGTCGGCGTCTGCCGCCTCGAAGTGCCGACCGGGCTCGACCGCATCGACGAAGCCGTCGCCCTGATCGAAAACGATCTGGCGGCCGGCAACCGGCCGCGGTGACTAGACATGTCGGCATCGAAGATCTTTGAGCTGTCGTTCTACCGTGACGTTGCCGGCTTAGGCGCTGTCATGGCCAGGATCGGCGGGCGCAGAACGCTGACGGCGCTGCTGTTCCTGATCCTTGGAAGCCTGACCGAAGGCATCTCGATCCTGCTTCTGGTGCCGCTGCTGCATCTGGTCGGACGACCCGAACAGAACTTTGCGGTCAAGCTGCCGAACAATGACTTCGTGCGCTGGCTGGCGCCGGACGGGACGCTGCAACTGACGACAGTGCTTTGCCTGTTGGTCGGGCTTGTCGCGCTGCAGGCGGCGTTCAACCGCTACAAATCCGTCTACATGGCGCGGCTGCTGCTCGACTTCATCAACCGGCTGCGCATGAACCTGTTCGAGAGCATCGGCAAAGCGCGCTGGGGCATTTTTGCCCGCATGCGCAGCTCCGATCTCGACCATGCGCTGACCGGCGACATCGACCGCGTGCAATCGGCGGCGTTCTCGCTGCTGCTTCTGGTGCAGATCGCAGTGCTGTCGGCGGGCTATCTCGTGGTTTCGCTGTTCATTTCGCCTGTCATGACCGCGTTCGCCATCGTCATCGGCATAGTCATGTTCCTGGCGCTGCAGCCGTTTCGGGCGCGGGCGAGCGCCTTCGGCCGGGTTTTGACCACCAATCGCCAGGAGCAGTACCGCACGGTCTCGGAGTTCCTCGGCGGCATCAAGGTGGCCAAGAGCCTGAACGTCGAAGCGACCTACTACGCGCAGCTTCGCGCGACGCTGGAGAAGATGAAGACGGACAACATCAATTATGTCCGCAACAGCACCATCGGCACGGCTTTGTTCCAGGTCGCCAGCGTCATCGGCCTCAGCCTGTTCATCTATGTCGCTTTGGTCCGCTTCAATCTTTCGCTGGCCGAGATCGTCGTGCTGCTTTTGGTGTTCATGCGCATTGCGCCGCGCTTCATGGATATGCAGATGCAGGCGCAGCAGGTGCTGATCAATCTGCCCGCCTACGCCTCGATGCGCGACATGCAGGCGCGTTTCGATGCCGAGCGCGAACCGGCGAGTGTCGAATCCGACGCCAAGCTGTCGCTCGATATCGGGCTCAACATTCGCAACGTCTCCTTTGCCTATGAGGCCGGCGGCAAGCCGGTGGTGAGCGACGTCACCTTCGGTCTTCCCGCCGGCAAGGTGACGGCACTGATCGGCCCGTCAGGCTCGGGCAAGAGCACGCTCGCCGACATGCTGCTTGGCCTGCTGGAGCCGAGCGAAGGCAAGATCCTGGCCGACGGCGTCGAGATCAATGGTGCGAACCGGCGGCGCTGGCGCGATCAGGTGGCCTATGTGCCGCAGGATGTGTTCCTGCTGCACGACACCATCGCCTCCAACCTGCGCCTCGCCGCGCCGCAAGCCAGCGACGAGGAACTGTGGGCCGCGCTGCGCGCCGCGCATGGCGCCGACTTCGTCGAACGGCTGGAGCTGAAGCTCGACACGGTGGTCGGCGATCGCGGCGTGCGGCTTTCGGGCGGCGAACGCCAGCGCATAGCACTGGCGCGCGCGCTGCTGCGCAAGCCCTTGCTGCTCATTCTCGATGAGGCGACCAGCGCGCTCGACTGGCAGAACCAATCCCTGATCGCCAAATCGATCGATGGGTTGCGCGGATCGATGACCATCCTGACCATCGCGCACAGGCCATCGATGATAGCCTTCGCCGACTGGGTGGTTGCGATCGAAGCCGGCCGGATCGTCGAAGTTGGGCAATATCAGAGGTTGAAGGCGAAGGCCGGCAGCCGCCTGTCCAAAATGCTTTCAGGCGAGCAATCGGAACCGGAGCCGGCCGAGGCAAGCTGAGTCCGGCTGCAGACGATCCGAGGCCGGCGTTGCGCCGCCCTCAGCCTGTGTTCAATGCACGCTGCGCCTGGCCGAGAGCTTCTCGCCTTCGGCCGACTTTTCCGCGCCCAGGCTTCGTTCGGCGTCGCGAGCCCTGTCGGCCGATGTCGGCGCGCTCCTGGCGATCATCACATAGACCAGCAGGAAATAACCGATCTGGATGAGGACAGCGCAGCCAATGACGCGAAGCACCGTTGTGGTGACCGTCGCGCCGTCGGCATAGGACCACGCGACTACAATCGCGAGGGCGAAAACCATTCCAATGACGAATTTTGGTAATGACATGATCGGCGGCCCGTCAACCGGCCCGAGCATGCAAAAGCGATGACTTACCCACCCGAGTATCTCCCCATTCGCCATGCGAGCTTATTCAGCTGCTCTTTTTCGGCCGGTTGCTTCCGGCCTTCCCAACCCATCCAGACTCTAACAGAAATAATTTGCGACTCTATTAAGGCGCGAAACTGACAGCAAGGGCAACCGGCGATAATTTTCAGTCTGCCGAGGCCTTCGACTCTGCCATGCTGCGATGCACACGCAGGGGTGGTGGCCTAACTCGCCACGCAATTTATGCTGCAGTAAAATGTATGATGTTGATTAGTATTTTATTTGATTACATTAGCAAAACGACGGATTCGAAAATCAGTTAAAGCCATTCCCTCTGCGGCAAAGGACGATTCGCCCAAAAACGGCCCCAAAACGGCACTGCATTTTCTTGTGTTGCTCGTTGTTCGTCACAAACGTGCCATAAAGGGCAAAATTTGGGCAGGAGACGTTTATTATTTAGTCAATTCATGACGTGACTATTTCACCCGTATGGGAAATTGTGTGTTGCGCTGCAGCATTTTTTTGGTATCGTGACATAAACCATCCGTTCAACGTATGGAGCTTTTGCATGAGGGATGTTGCCAAGTCGGCCAACGCGGCATTTTCGCAGGTCGGCGTAGATTTTCCGCCACCAATCGGCGGGCTGCTAAAGCGCAGTTTCGATATTTTCGGTTCACTTGTCGGCCTGGTGGCGCTCAGCCCGCTGTTCCTGATGGTGGCCCTTCTGGTCAAGCTTTCCGACGGTGGCTCGATCTTCTACGGACACAAGCGAATCGGGCGCGGCGGGCGGATTTTCCCCTGCCTCAAGTTCCGCACCATGGTCGAAGACGGCGAACGCGTGCTGACCGCTTATCTGGCGGCCAACCCGGAAGCCAACGCCGAGTGGATCGCGACCCGCAAGCTGAAGAATGATCCGCGCGTCACCCGCGTCGGCGCCGTTCTGCGCAAACTCAGCCTCGACGAGTTGCCGCAGATCATCAACATCCTGCAGGGCGACATGAGCCTTGTCGGGCCTCGTCCCGTGGTGCGCGACGAGCTTGAGATCTATGGAAGTGCTGCGGTCTACTATCTGAAGTCGCGGCCGGGCCTGACCGGGCTCTGGCAGGTCAGTGGGCGCAACGATGTCTCTTATGACAGCCGCGTCGCGTTCGATCGCCACTATGTCGAGAACTGGTCGCTGTTCGAAGACGTTCGCATCATCCTCAAGACCGTGCCTGCGGTATGGATGTCGCGCGGTTCCTACTGACCGACCGCAACGGGTCAGCAATCGGGCCGGTCCGGCCCGAAGCCAATCCGGCCCCAAGCCATGCGGCGACGGGCCGGTCTTGCATTGCAGCCGCGGTGCTCAACTGGCACTCGGCAGCAGGCCTATCGGGCGGATGGGGCCAAAACGGATCGGAAACGTTCAGTTGAAAACAAACCTATCAGCATATTGTCGCCTTGCCGGCCCGATGCGGCCGGCACGGCTCGTTGCCACGTGCCTCGCACTGTCGCTCACGGTTCCGGCGCTCGCTGTTCCCGCAATGGCCGACGAGTACCGGCTCGGCTCGCAGGACAAGCTCAACATCCGCGTCGCCGAATGGCAGACGGTTGAAGGCACCTTCCGTGACTGGTCGGCGGTGAACGGCGAATATTCGGTCGGGCCGGCCGGCAATCTGTCGGTGCCGTTCGTCGGCGAATTGCCGGCTGCCGGCAAGACCACGTCGGAGATTGCGGCCGCCATCAGCGTTGCCTTGCAGCGCAAGCTTGCCTTGTCGGACAAGCCGGAAGCTTCGGTGGAAATGGTGCAGTTCCGGCCGTTTTACATTTCGGGCGAAATCCAGACGCCGGGCCAGTTCCCCTATGTGCCCGAACTGACCGTGCTGAAAGCGATCAGCATTGCCGGCGGCATCAGGCGCAACGCCGACTACGGCTCGCAGCTCGGCAAGGACCTGGTCACCGCCAAAGGCAATTTCGACATTTATGACGACCAGCGCGTGCGGCTGATCGTCAAGCGTGCCCGCATCGACGCCGACCTCGCGGGACAGGCGAGTTTCGAGGCGCCGAAGGAGGTCGAGGGCGATCCGCGCTTGCCGACCATCGTCGCCGACGAAATGCAGATCCTGACCTCCGACCAGAAGGCGCTGAAGCTGAAGCTGCAGGCGCTCGACGATCTGAAAGGGGTTCTGCAGTCCGAAATCGAGGCGCTGCAGAAAAAGATCGTCAACCAGCAGAAGCAGGTCGATCTGGCGCAGCAGCAAGCGGACAGCATCGGTCCGCTGGCGCAAAAGGGCCTGGTCGCCAACGCACGCCTGCTTTCCTCGCAGCAATCGGTCACCGACCTGCAAGGCAAGATCCTGGACTATGAGACGGCGATCCTCACCGCCAAGCAGTCGGTCAGCAAAGCGACGCAGGACGCCATCGATGCCCAGAACACGTTGAGCTCGAGCCTTGCCGCCGACCGGCAGCAGGTCGAGGCGGACCTCAATGAGGCGGCACTCAGGGTCAACATGCAAAAGGGCCTGATCACCCAGGCATCGGATCCCGCCACGACTGCCGCCATCACAAACAACAATGAAGAGCCGACGCTCACCTATTCGCTGGTGCGCGTTGCCGACGGCAAGACCAGCGAGATCGACGCCAAGGAAGACACGCCGGTGCTGCCGGGCGACGTCATCAAGGTGAAGCTGGCGCCTACGGCCAGCCAGTAGTTCCTGTCGCGGGGTCTCACTCGACGAGGTCCGCGCAACGGAGGCGGGAGGAATAAGTTCGGCTCGTTCGCGCCAAGGCGCGAGCGAGCAATTCCGTTTCGACCGCTTGAAGGCATCCCATGCAACCCGCCGCCCCGCGCCACGTCTACCTCAATCTCGACGCCATCCGCGGCGTGGCGGCGATCAGCGTGATGCTCTACCACTTCTCGCCGTTCCTGGCCGACGGCAAGGTGCTGCCGTCGAGCTATCTGGCGGTCGACCTGTTCTTCCTGCTCAGCGGCTTCGTCATCGCGCATGCCTATGACCGCAAGATCGAGAACGGCATGGGTTTCGGCACCTTCGTGGCGATCCGCCTGATCCGTCTCTACCCGCTCTATCTCGCCGGCACGCTGCTTGGCTTCTTCTATCTCATGGTCAAGAACCGGCTGATTCCGGCCGAATACATGCCGCTGTCCGAGATCGGCACGATGCTGACAACGGGCATGTTCTTCATCCCGCTGGTCAGCGACGCCTATCACACGATCTTTCCGCTCAATCCGGCGTCGTGGTCGCTGTTCTTCGAGCTGATCGTCAACATCGCCTATGTCGCCGTCTTCGTCCTGCTGACGAACCGCGTGCTGACAGTCCTCATCGCCGTCAGCCTCGTGCTGCTGGTGGTCGCCTCGATCGTGGCCGGCACGCTCGACTTCGGCATGACCGGCGCGACCATCATCAGCGGACTGCCGCGCGTCTGTTTCTCGTTCTTTCTCGGCGTGCTGCTTTGCCGTTCCATGGCGCGCTATCAAAGCGGGCTCGGCTTCCTGCGGCATGGCTGGTGGGTCGAGGCCGCGATCGCGCTGACGCTTGTCGTCTTCGCCATCGCGCCGGCCGGCGGCGCCCGCGTCGCCTACGATCTCGCCTGCATCGTCTTCATCTTCCCGGCCCTGGTGGTGGTCGGCGCTGTGGCGCCGACGGCTCCGCGCCTGTCAGGCCTCTATGGCTGGCTCGGGCGAATTTCCTACCCGATCTACATCATCCACACGCCGATGCTGATGATCATCGCCGGCGCCGGCAAGGCCGCCGCGATCGACCCGTTCGCGCATCATCCCTGGTTCGGCATCGTCATGGCGGGTTCGGTCGTCGTCATCGCCGACATCGCCACGCGTCTCTATGACGAGCCACTGCGGCGCTTCCTGCAGCGGCTGATGCAGCGCAAGCGGGCAGTCGCCTAATCCTCCAGGACGGCCGCAAGTAAGGCTTTCGCCCTACGAGTACCCCACCCTTAATCCCTCCCCACAAGGGGGAGGGAGACTTCCGTTTGCGCTGACCGCAGCAGATTTATTGATGCTTGGCTGAACCTGATCAGCGAAGGCGTGCGGCAGCTTTCCCTCCCCCTTGTGGGGAGGGATTAAGGGTGGGGTCCTCTTCGCAAAACTCTCTTCGCGACAGCCGTGCCTGAACCGTCAGACGCGTGCCGGCATGCGGCCGTTGGGCACCTTCTCGTCCGGCACCGGAGCATAGGTCCGGCTTGCCCTGGCAACCGGCACCGGGCGCAGCTTGAACAGGCCGTAATAGACGATGAACGAGGCCATGAAATAGGGGCCGAGGATCTCGACCTCGAAGAAGGAGCGGATCAGCATCATGCCGACCGCGCCGGCAAGCACCACCGAATCGGCACTCCAGTCGCCGAACACCACTTTCGAAACATGGCCATAGAAGGAACGCAGGATGATCAGCGCCAGCATGACCACGCCGACAAAGCCGAGTTCGACCAGCGTCTCGATATAGGTGTTGTGGAAATGGAAGCCGGTGCGGGTCGAGATGTAGAACTCCGCCCATAGCCGTTCCGGATCGGCAAAGCCCTGTATCCAGTAGGCGGCATAGCCATAGCCGAGCAGCGGACGCTGCTGTGCGGCTTCCCAGCCCTGTTCCCACAGATAGGTGCGGCCAGTAAGCGTCGAATCCTTGCCGAAGATGCCGAGCACGACGTCGAGCAGGCCGAGATTCAGCGCAGCCACCACACCCGCCACCAGCGCGCCGGCCCCGACGACGAACAGCACGCGGCGATAACGGCGCGACAGAACCTTGCTCATGGTGAGCAAGGCAACGACGCCGATCACCGCCGGCAGCGAAGCGACCGACGTCGCCGAATGGGCGATCGCCAGCATATAGACCGACAGCAGGATGATCGGCGCGGTCCAGACGAAGCTCATCCAGTTGCGCCGGTAGAAGACCAGAAAAGCCAGGCAGAAGAAGATGCCCAGCGAGGCGAAGAAGCCGATCTGGTTCTTGGAGCCGAAGGCGCCGACGAAATTGGTGGTGCCGTCGATCGTGTCGAGCGCATAGGCGCCGACCTTCAGCGAGTAAAGCAGCACGATGAAGATGCCGATCAGCGAGCCCAGCACCAGCGTGCGTGTGCTGATGGTGCGCGCGGCGATGTAGGCGCAGAGGATGTGGGAGAAATATTGCAGCCCCGCCCGCGCGCTGGTGCCGGCCGCTTGCGACCAGAACAGCGACAGGCAGACATAGGCGGCAAAAAGCAGCGGCAGCCAGGCGCTGGAAAGATCGCGCGCGAAGCGCCGGTAGTCGACGAACAGCAGCGGCAGCCACACCAGATAGTAGGCGAGGATCAGTATCTGGCCGAAATTGGTGGAATAGGCGAAGGCAAAGACCGACACGGCAACGGCAAAGGCGGCATAGGCCTTGTTGTTGTCCGGATCGATCAGAATGGATTTCGGAATCTTCATGCCGGATCTTTCATCCGTTGGTCTCGAGCAGTTCACCGTTTCATGGAAACGGCGAACCACTCTGCCTCTTTGTTTTGCGCAATTCCGGACGGAAAACCGTTCCGCACTTTTCCTGGAATTGCTCTAGAGAGCGGGCGTAAACGCCCACAGTGGCTTTCCGGCACCGATTGTGCACTGCAGCATAATCTAGCGCCCTATCGCTGGCGGCTCAACCGGAAATGTTGTCACGGGCAAAGGCGCGCCGGCCAAAACGACCATGCAACAGCCAAATGGCGTGAATACGGCCTGCTCCCTCAAATCCAAGGGGTGGCGACTACCACAGCGCTCCGCCGGTGACCTGGATGTTTTCCATGGTGATGCCCTTGGCGAGGTCCGAACACAGGAACACGGCGAGTGCCGCAATCTCCTGCGGCTGCAGCAGGCGCTGCTGCGGATTGCCCTTGGCGATCTCGGCCATGGCTTCCTCGGCCGTCCGGCCCTTGCCCTCACGTTCGACGACCTGCGCCACGTTGCGGCGCATCAGTTCGGTCTCGACCCAGGTCGGGCTGATCATAACGCAGGTGACGCCGTGCGCCGCGCCCTCCAGCGCCACGCAGCGGGTGAGGCCGAGCAGGCCGGCCTTGGAGGCGCAGTAGGCCGGATTGTCCTTCCAGCCGACGGTGGCGGCGGTCGAGCCGATGTTGACGATGCGACCCCAGCCGCGCTCGATCATGCCCGGCAACACGGCGCGGGTGACGCGGAAGGCACCGGTGAGGTTGGTGTCGACGATCTTGTCCCACAGCGCGTCGGAATGGCCGCAGACCGGCTGCTCGGCGGTGGTTCCGGCGGCGTTGACCAGGATGTCGGCGGGGCCGATGACGGCTTGCGCTTCGGCTGCAAACCGGTTGGTCACCTCGCTGTCGCGGACATCGAGATGCGCGGCATGGACCCTGGTGCCGTGGGCCGAAAGGGCCGAACGCACGCGCTCGATTTCGTCGGCGCCCGGGTAGTAGGCAGCGTCCGATCTATTGGCGTCGGCGGGCGCAATGTAGGAGCCGACCGCGACATTGGCGCCAGCTTGCGCCAGCGCCGTGGCAATGGCGAAACCCATCCCCGAAAACCCGCCGGTGACGATCGCGCTGCGGCCGGAAAGGTCTGTCATGGGTGGCCGGTCTCCGATGCCGAAATCCGATGCGCTATTCATAGGCCGGCGCCGGCAAGGAGCGCTACCTCGCCGGCGACATGGTCACAAAATCAGTTTCCTTAAAGTGGCTTGCCCAGCCACTCGCGATAAAAACCTTCGAGATCCGGTTCGAAATCATGGACGATCGGATAGCCCGGTGCTGCCGCCTCAACCTCGTGCATGGTGCCGCATTGCGGG
The DNA here is from genome assembly GCF_056404855.1 of Mesorhizobium sp. P2_B11. NCBI lineage: Bacteria > Pseudomonadati > Pseudomonadota > Alphaproteobacteria > Hyphomicrobiales > Phyllobacteriaceae > Mesorhizobium > Mesorhizobium sp. P2_B11. The sequence continues at coordinate 124,401 of NZ_JBFUDF010000001.1, read as the reverse complement.
CAGATGAACTCGCGGATCTCCATCCATTGCGGATCGGGGATATCGCTGTTGGGGTAGATTTCGCGCAGGGCCTCCTCGGTGTTGCGCACGATGATCGCAGCCTTGAGCTTCCAGTTCTTGCGATAGTCGCCGAAGGAATGGCCGCATTCGCAGCGCGTCACGCGCTCGTCGCCGCTCTGGCAGATGAACAGATGATCCGAGACCGGCAGCAGGATGGGATCTTTCCAGCCGACGCGGTCCTGCAGCACTGCAACGTACTTGAAGAAGCGGTCGTCGTCCTTGTAGGCGCTCATGACGCGGCGCGTCTGCGGCCAGGGCAGCGTGCCCGCGACCAGATCGGCAATGACTTCCTTGCTGTATGAGGTCATGGCTTTGCTCCCGGCATGAAGATCGATTTGGCGTCGACGTTCCAGAAATCGCTGAAATCCTTGGTGAAGCGCGACGACAGTTTGATCGCACTGGCGTACATTTTCTTCACCTCGGGCGCGAAGTCGGCCTTTTCGACACGGCTGCGTTCGGTGGCGATCCACTCCGACACCGGCTTGGCCTGGGCGAGCCGTTTGGCGCGCATCTCGGCGCGGTGGCGCTTGGTGGCCTCGAGGTTGGCGACGGGGTAGCCCTCTTCATCCTCGTCCAGCATGATGCCGAAAATGCCCTCGGCGGCTTCCTTGGTGAGATAGCCGTTCTCGACATCCGCGGCAGTCTTGATGGGATCGCGCTCCAGCACATCGCCATAGCCGCCGCCGCCATTGTAGGAATGGGTGAAGACGTCGCCGGTCTTGTGCGGGGCGGTGATGTAGGGCCCCTCCATCGTCACATGCTCGCCCTGAAACCTGAGTTCGAGGTCCGACCGATGCGGGTTGGTGCCGGTGTGATGCGCCAGCGGCGCGCCCTTTGCGGCGAGCTCGAAGATGTTGGAGTTGCGCACCGCGCGATGCTTCTGGCAGGTCGGCGCCGGATAGCCGCCGCACATGCCGCCATTGTCGAAGACGCGCGACGAATGCTCCGAGGTTACCAGCCTGAGATGGTCGGTCTTCGAGACCAGCCAGGTCGAGATGAAGGCGCAGCCGCCGCGATATTTGCCGGCGCCGCCGGAATTGGGAACGATCGAGCGGCCGATATAGAGCATCGGCATGTTCTGTTCCCAGATCTCGATGTTACCCATGTCGGATTCGGGGTTCCAGCCGACATAGGCGGTGTCGAGCCCGTCCTTGATGGCCAGTGCACCTGAGCCTGCGGCTGCGCATTCGAAATGTGCCATGCCGAACAGTTTGCCGTACTGGCTGGTGCCGCCCATCTCGATCATCGGGCTGTTGACCTGGCCGACGAAAGCTTCCTCGACAAAGCCGCGTCCGATGAAGGAGCGCGACAACAGCCGTTGGAAGACGCCATAGGCCGGTAGCAGCAAGGCCCATGAGGTGGCGGTCGCCACCATCTCATTGTCCGGGTTGGTCCAGGTGCCATGCGGCAGTTTCAGCTCGGTCGCCATCCAGGCGCCGTCATTGACCAGGCCTTCGAAGTTCATGTGCTGGGTCAGCGTCACGAACATGCCGCCATCCATGCCCGCCGGCGTGCAGTTCATCGAATGATAGCCCCAGGGCTGCGTGCCCTCGAAGTCCATCTTGATCTTGCCGTCGGTGGTGATCTCCATCTCGATCGGAATGTTGTAGAGCCAATCGGGATCACCCAGCGGCTGGTAGCCGGGCTTGCCCTTGGTGACGTGACCGTAAAAAGTGTGGCCGCGATAGATGCCGGGCACGGTGAGCTGGCGGGTGCGGGCGAGCTGGGCGCGGCGGCCTTCCTCGATGAACTCCTTCGACACCTGCATCCAGTAGTCGAGGCCGATCTCGTCGATCAGCGCCTTGACGCTTTCGCGCATGTCGATGCAAGAGGCGACCTTGGCCTTCTCGTCGAGCACCCAGTAGATCGGCATGCGCAGATTGCGCTCGCAGCGGATGACATAGTCGCGGCGGATCTCATCATTCTCGCCGACCTTTTCGGCGCAGACGAACAGACCTTCGGTGAAGCGCTCCTGTGCCAGTGCCACGTCGCCGCCGGGCGTGATCCCGCCGGCCTCGAGCTCGTGGCAGACCGCGCCGGCCCAGCCGACCAGCTTGCCGGAATGGAAGATCGGCACGACGTCCATCACGTCGGGCACCTGGACGGTGCCGATGAAGGCGTCGTTGTTGGCGAAGATGTCGCCCTCGCGAATGCAAGGGTTTTCCTCGTAGCCGTTGCGGATCATCCATTTGATGAAGCGGCTCATCGTGTGCACATGCACCATGATGCCGTTGGAGAGCGCGATCGCGTCGCCTTCCGGCGTGTAGATAGCGACGACCATTTCGCCGACTTCGCGCACACCGGGCGAAGCCGAGATGCGGCGGGCCATTTCGCGTGCCGAGACGCAATAGGCGCGCAGCTTGGTGTGCAGCGTCTCGAACTTCAGCGGATCCTGGTTGCGCAGATGGAGCTCGGTGATGCCGTCATAGCAGCCGGTCTCTTCCATCAGCCGTTCGGATTCGATCAGCCGTTCGCGGATGCGCAGGGCGGAGGCGGGTTTGTCCAGCATGGCGTTCGCCCTTCTCAAGCGTGGGTGTAGTGCAGCAGCGTCCATTCATCGACATGGACACGGTCTTGCGGGTGAACGACGAGCGTTGTCGCCGGATGTTCGATGATGGCCGGGCCGATGACCTCGTGGCCGGGCTGCAAAAGGTCCATCTCGTAGAGATTGGCCTTGTGCCAGCGTCCGCCAATGTAGGCCTCACGCACGCCCTTGTGGGCCGATGCCGGATCCGACTTGCCGAGCGGGCGCTTCAAGAGCACCGGCTTGACCTTGTCGGCGGTGGCGATGAGGCCGAGTTCGGTGATCGAGAAGCCGGCTTCGCCATAGCGCGAGACGCGATGGTTGACCTTGGCATAGACCGCTTCGAACTCGTCGATGACCTTGCGCATGTCGTCGGCGGAATTGATTGCCGACAGCGGCGCCATCACTTCGACGTCCTCGAGCTGGCCGGTGTAGCGCATCATCAGGAACGGCACGGTCTTGATCTTCTCGCGTGCGTGGCCGTCCTCGATCATTTCGTCGACCGCAGCCTTGGTCAGATCGTCCCAGACAGTGGTGACCTTCTTGCCGAAAGCGGCGAGTTCGTCATCGCTGGCCCGCGCGCCGATGTCGTGCTGCGTCGACACGGAGTGGCGGCGCATGAAATCGGCGGTGGTGCAGCCGAAGGCGGAGAAGGCGGCGGCGAATTGGAAGGTGATGATGTCCTTGAAGCCGATGCCCCTGGAGCAGCCGGCCAGATGCAGCGGACCCGATCCGCCATAGGAGAGCAGCGTGAACTCGGAGGGATGAATGCCCTGGCCGGAGATGACGCGGCGCAACGCGTTGTTGGCGTCGGCCTCCAGCATGTCGATCATGCCTTCGGCGGCTTCCTCGACACCCACGCCAAGCAGGCGCGAGCATTTTTCCTCGAAGGCGGCCCTCGCCTTCTCGACCTGCAGCACGACCTTGCCGCCGAGGAAGTAATACGGGTTGAGGCGGCCGAGGATGGCGTCGCAATCGGCAATGGTGGGTTCGGTGCCGCCTTTGGCGAAGCAGATCGGGCCGGGATCGGAGCCGGCGCTTTCCGGTCCGAGCGAGACCTTCTTGGTCAGCGGGTCGACCTTGAGGATCATGCCGGCGCCGGCGCCGATCGTATCGAGATGCAGCGTCGGCACGTTGAGCTTGAAGCGATCCATCAACGGCTCGTTCTCGATCCGCGTCTGGCCGCGGGTGATGACGCCCATGTCGAAGGAGGTGCCGCCCATATCCGAGCAGATCAGCGAGTCGTTGCCGATCAGCTTGCCGACATAGGCCGCACCGAGGATGCCGCCGATCGGGCCGGAGATCATGGTTTCATGCAGGCGCGGATGGTTGATCGAGGTCAGGCCGCCGAAGGAGAGCAGCGTCTGCACGCCATATTTGAAGCCGTATTTCTTGGCGACGTCCTCGATGCCCTTGAGCTGCTTGCGGCCCCGCGAGGTGGCGTAGGCCTCGATCAGCACCGAGTTCAGGCGCGACTGTTCGCGGATGACCGGGCGGACCTCGTGGCTGGTGTAGACGCGGATATCGGCGCCCGCGGCAGCGACCTCCTCGCGGCAGATCTCGGCGATGCGCTTCTCATGCGTCGGATTGACGTGCGAGAAGATCGTCATGATGCAGATGCCCTCGACCTTGTCGGCGATGAGCTTTTTGGCGGCGATGTGCACCTCGTGCTCGTAGAGCGGCAGGATGATATCGCCGAACTGGTCGATGCGCTCGGTGACGCCATGAGTGCGGCGGCGCGGCACCAGCGGATCGGGATGCTGGTGGGTCACCGCATGCAGGCGGTCGGCATAGGAATAGTCGGCCCAGGCCTGCAGGCCGCGGCCCATCAGGATCATGTCCTCGAGGCCCTTGGTGGTGATCAGGCCAAGGCGGCGGCCGGTGCGTGACAACAGCGTGTTGAGCATGCCGGTGCCGGAATAGAGTACGACGTTGACGCCGGAGAACAGCGTCTCCAGCGAGATGCCCCAGGCATCGGCCGCGTCTTCGGCCGAGGCAAGGAAGCCTTCGGCCTCGTCCTTCGGCGTGGTCGCCGATTTGCCGATCTTGAAGTGGCCGTCCTGATCGACAAGGATGGTGTCGGTCATGGTGCCACCGGCGTCGATGCCGATAACGATGGGGTTGGTAGTGATCTGGTCCACGGGTCGCCTTCCCTCTTCGAGAACGACCGCAGGCTAGAGGCTCGGTGCCGGATCGCGCCATATGCCTAAAGACACAATGACCGCGCGGCTGACATCGCCGAGAAAAGGGCATGCGCATGAGCACTATCTGGGGGCCGCTGGCAAAGGCGATCGCCGCCACCGGTACGGACAGGCATGTCGACTGCCTGATCGACCTGATCGGCGCGGACATTGACCATGATCTGGTGACGGTAACGCGCTATTCGGCGACGCAGACGCCCGAGTTCATCAAGCACCGGCGCTTCTCCGACGAGATGGTGCAGCGCTATCTCGCCAGCTACTACGTTTTCGACCCTTTCTACGCCTCGTGGCGACGCAAGCGCCGGCTGGGCATCCTGCCGCTCAAGGGCCTGGCCGACGAGGAAGCCAAGCGCGGCCAGTACATAGCCGGCTTCCTGGCGCAGTCGGAAATCTGCGACGAGGTCGGCATCATGCTGGCCGATGGCGGCGACTGGTGCCTCGGTATTTTCCTCGACCGTTCGACGGCCTCCTTCAAGGACAGCGAGATTGCTCTGCTGGAGGAGCGGTTGCCGGTGTTCGAAGCCTTGCATGCGCTGGACACCAAGGCGCGCGGAGCCGAGTTCTCCCGCACCTCGGCGCCAACCGGCCCCGGCGCTTCGCCCCGGCAAGAGCCGACCATCCCTGCTAGCCTATGGCCGGAGCTTTCGCTGCGCGAGAGCGAACTGGTGCAACTGATCCTGGCGGGTCATCCGACCGCCAACATCGCCGGGCGGCTCGGCATCACCGTCGGCACGGTAAAGAACCACCGCCGCCGCATCTACGAAAAGCTCGACATCACCACCGAGCGGGAACTGTTCTTGCAGTTCTTCCAGCACCGGGCGGACGGTTAGGAGCTGGCCGCCTCTGACTGGCCTCGCGTGCCCCGACGAATGGTATCGATGAGGGCGCGGAGCGCCGGCGCCATCTGCCGCTGTGCCGGATAACAGAGGTAGTAGCCAGGGAAGGGTGCCGACCAGGCCTCAAGCAGCGGGACGAGGCGCCCTTCGGCGATATGCGCTTCGATCAGATGTTCGCTGGCGAAGGCGATGCCGAGCCCGTCGACCGCCGCCTGCACGCCAAAATCCTTCTGGCTCGCTATGACAGGCCCTTCCACGGCGACCTCGAACCACTTGCCGTTGGCCATGAACTCCCATTTGTACGGGGTCGCCTGGCCAGGCCATCGCCAGCCGATGCAGCTGTGGGCGAGCAGGTCGCGCGGGTGAAGCGGCGTGCCGCGTCGCGCGAGATAGTCGGGTGAGGCGACCGCTGTCTGGCGCAGCTCGGGACCGAGTTTCACCGCGATCAGATCCTTGTCGATGACCTCACCCAGCCGGATGGCAACATCATAGCCCTCGGCAACGATGTTCACCACGGTATCGTCGAGCGTGACGTCCAGGACCACCTCGGGATAGGCGTCGCTGAACGCCCGCAATATGGGCGTCAAATAAAGGCTGGCGGCACTGTGAAAGCAGTGCATCCGTACTGTCCCGGCGGGATGGGCTCGCCGTTCGCTTGTTTCGCCCAACGCCTCGCCGAGCTGATCGACGGCGGGCTTGACGCGCTCGAAAAGTCTGGCGCCGGCCTCGGTCAGAGAGACGCTTCGGGTCGTGCGATTGAACAGGCTGACGCCGACGCGCTCCTCGAGCCCGCGGACCATCTGGCTCAGCGCCGAAGACGACACACCGAGCTTCTCCGCGGCGCGGCTGAAATTGAGCGAGCCAGCCACGGCCACAAAGGCGCGAAGCTGGTTGAAGTCGCCAGCAGACGGAAGGACAGGGTCCATGGTCACCCGTGATTGCGTAGTTCAGCTAACAAGGCTGATAAGGGCGCGCCAGTTAAACGCGGCCGGGGAAACCCTTATAGCAAGCGCATTGCCAGACCTGAAGGGAAGCCATCATGACCACGTCAGACATCCAATCGCCGGGAGCCGAGGGGCTGGCCGCCCTGGCTCAAACCTATTTCGACGCGGCCCACGACATGGACGCCGACAAATTCGCTTCCATCCTGCACGAGGCGGCCTTTGTGACGCGAAAGGGCGAAAACGACACTGTCGTCGTTACCCCTGTTGCCGCCTGGCTGGACATCGTTCGCACGCTGAAGTCGCCGCGAGAAACCGGTGTCGAGCGCAAGGACCAGATACTGTCGATCAACCTGGTGCGCGACATGGCGCTCCTCAAACTCAGCCTGCGAATCCCGCCGCGTGAGGTGACCGACCTTTTGTCGTGTCTCTTCCTCAACGGCCGCTGGCAAATCGTCCAGAAGGTGTTCAACGCCGAACAGCTTCGCTGATCGATCGACATCGACCGAGGCGGGCCAGATCGAAATCGTCGTCAGTCGTGCAATTGCCGGGAAATCGGCGGGCCGACGGTAAAGTCGGAAAAGGTGACTTCGAACCCTTCGCGCTGCGGCGAGCAGCACATCATGCCGACATCGACCGACTTCGAGATCGGGAAGTAGGCCAGCCGCACTGGCTTCCAATGGCCATCGGTCGCATCCAGATACTGGATGCGGATGGCCTCGGCGTGGCGGGTCAGCCGGATGCGCACGCCATTGGGGTCGTTGGGGATGCTGACCAGCGACCAGTCGGAGGTGTCGTTGGTGACGACGACGGAAAAGTAGGCCAGCCCGTCGGTGTATTCGATGCCGGCCTTGATCCAGTGCGTTTCGCTCAGGCGCAGCATCAGCCCGGCCTGGTCGTAGAGCACCTTGTAGTCGCCCTTGACGGTGACCTCGGCGCTGAAGTCCCCCTCGACCGGCCGGTAGAGGAAATGACCATTGTCTCGCCAGAAACCATAAAAGGTCTCGCGCCAGAAATCAGTTTCCTTGCCGGTGCGCACATGCACCGTACCGTCGCCGAACACATGGTGCGGCGGCGGGTTGAGCCAGGTCAGGTCCTCGTTGGCCGAAGTCACCGGCACACCCACCGATTAGCCGGCAAATGTGTAGGCCGTCTTCACCGTGGTGTAGAACTCCGCGGCATAGCGGCCCTGTTCGCGCGGGCCGTAGCTCGAGCCCTTGCGGCCGCCGAACGGGACATGGAAATCGACGCCTGCGGTCGGCAGATTGACCATCACCATGCCGGCCTCGGAATTGCGCCGGAAATGCGTGGCGTGTTTGAGGCTCGAGGTGCAGATTCCGGAGGTCAGGCCGAAAGGCGTGTCGTTGGCCACCGCCAGCGCCTCGTCATAATCCTTGACGCGGATGACGTTGGCGACCGGCCCAAAGATTTCCTCGCGCGAAATGCGCATGGCGTTGGTGCTCTCGGTGAACAGCGCCGGCCGGAGGTAATAGCCCGGCGTTCCGCGGTCGAGTCGCTCGCCGCCGAAGGCAAGGTTGGCGCCTTCCTGATTGCCAATGGCGATGTAGTCCTCGTCCTGCTTCAGCTGGCTCGCATCGACGACCGGGCCGATCTGGGTCTTGGCGTCGAGAGCATCGCCAATGACGAGTTTCTCCAGGCGCTCCTTGAGTGCTGAGACGAAGCGGTCATGAATGCCTTCGGTCACCACCAAACGCGACGAGGCCGTGCAGCGCTGGCCGGTCGAGAAATAGGCGCCGTTGATGGCGCAATCGACAGCGATGGCGAGGTCGGCGTCATCCAGCACGACGAGCGGGTTCTTGCCGCCCATTTCGAGCTGGAACTTGCGCATGTGTTCGACACTTGCCGCGGCGACGCGTTTGCCGGTACCGACCGAGCCGGTGAAGGTGATGGCGTTGAGGTCGGGGCTGTCGAGCATGGCCTGACCGACTACCGAGCCCTTGCCCATCACCAGGTTGAGCACGCCTTTCGGCAGACCGGCGCGGTGCAGGATGTCGACGATTGTCCAGGCGCTCTCCGGCACGAGTTCGGCCGGCTTGAAGACGATGGTGTTGCCGTGGGCGAGCGCCGGGGCGATCTTCCAGGTGGGAATGGCGATGGGGAAATTCCACGGCGTGATGATGCCGACCACGCCGACGGCCTCGCGGGTGATTTCGACGCCGACGCCGGGACGCACGCTGGGAACCAGTTCGCCCGACAGGCGCAGCGTCTCGCCGGCGAAGAAATCGAAGATCTGGGCGGCGCGGATGGTCTCGCCAATGCCCTCTGCCAGAGTCTTGCCCTCTTCGCGCGACAGCGAACGGCCAATCTCGTCCTTGCGCGCCATGATCTCGTCGGACGCCTTCTTCAGCACGCTGTGACGCGCAAGCGGCGCCGAGCGCGACCAGGCCGGGAAAGCGGCCTTGGCCGCAGCAATGGCCTGCTTTGCCTGTTCGGCTCCGGCCGAGGCGTATTCGCCGACGACATCGCCGGTATCGGACGGGTTGATGTTGCGCGAGCCGGCTTCGCCGACCCACTCGCCATCGATCAGATTCTTGCGGAACAGGGTCATGTCGCGGTTTCCTTGTAATTGTTTCGCTGGCGGGTGCCGTATGTCCGAACCATTTATCAGACAAATGACGACCCTGTGAGGGGCGAAGTGACGCTGGCGACTGGATAGCCGATGGCGCGCCGCTGTGAAAGCCGCGCTGCTAGAGCGTTCACCGTTTCTCGGAAACGGCGAACCGCTCCAGCTCTTTGTTTTACGCAATTCCGGACGGAAAACCGCACACACTTTTCCTGGAATTGCTCTGACCGACGAAATGACGCGGGCCTTTTGTCAGCCCGGAAAAGTCCAGAACAGGCAGGCCAGCGTCGCCGCGGCGAAGATGACGAAGACCAGGCTTCTGAGCAGGATGTTGCGGCGCAGCTCGTTCATGGTGAAATGGCAGCCGACGATGGCCGCGGCAAACAGGAAGCGCCAGTTGACCAGCGCCCACAGCACGCTGCTCTGGCCGAAGGCCCAGCGGGCAACGAGGCAGCCGACAATCGTGGCGAACAGCGCGATCACCGCCCAGAACAGCGCGTCCGCTGCATGGGTGAGGACGATGCCGGCGGCGCGGATCGGCAGGAACATCATCAGCATGGCGCTGAAGAAATAGACGGCGGCGAGCGGCAGGAACGAACCGGCATCGGCAATGCCGTCGAGCCGCCTCACGCCAATCGCGCCATAGGGATAGCCGTGCCTGGCGACCGCCAGGCTGAGCGCCATCAGCAATGCGGTGAACAATGCAACCAATGCGAATGTGGAGAGAGCCTTGCTCATGCCGTTCCTTGTCTTGAGGCCCAATCGGGGCCGAATCACAAGGGACGATTTTAGCCCACGGTCCAGGATTGCGCGTCAGCTTTGCTGCGCGTCCCGCTCTTCACCGATCGCTGTTTTCGAAAGCGCCCATGCCTTGCGCGATCAGATTGGTGGCCATGACCAGAGAGACGATGGCCGCCGAGTTGAAGATCACCACCCACCATTTGCCGCCGGTCAGGAACCCGTAGCCGTCCGCGACGGCCAGCCCCCAATCGGCGGAGGGCGGCTGGATGCCGAGGCCGAGGAAGCTCAGCGTCGCGATCGAGAAAAAGGCGTAGCCGAGGCGGGTGACCAGTTCGATGAGGATGGTCTCGCGGACATTGGGCAGGATCTCCAAAAACATGATGGCGAGCGAACTCTCGCCGCCGAGCCGGGCAGCACTGACATAGTCGCGTTCGCGCTGCTCGCGCACGGCGGCACGCACCGTTCTTGCCACCAGCGGCGCATAGGCGATGCCGATCACCAGGATGACGGTGAGGTTCGACGGCCCGAGCGCGACCAGCGTCATGGTGACAAGGACGATGAAGGGAAAGGCCATCAGCGTGTCGAGGAGTCTCGCGCCGATGGCATCGACCAGCCCGTCGAAATAGCCGAGCACGAGCCCAAGCACACTGCCGGCGGCGACGCCGAGCAAGGTTGCTGCCGGCGCGACCAGCAGGATGTCGCGCGAGCCGACGATGATGCGAGACAGCACATCGCGGCCAAGCTGGTCGGTGCCGAACCAGTGCGCTGCGTCGGGTGGCGTCAGCATGACGAGAAAATCCTCGGCATAGGGGTCGTAAGGCACAAACAGGTGGCCAAATACCGCGCAGCCTATCCAGAACAGCAGGATCAGCGAGCCGACGATGACCGAGAGCGGCAATTGCGAAACCGTCTCGCGGAGCCGGCTCGCGGCCCGCCAGCCCAGCGCGCCCCGTCGCGGCACGGGAAACTCCATCAGTTCCATCATGGCGACACACGGCGGCGCTGCCGCGGATCGAGCAAGGCGTTGACGAGATCGCCGGCAGCGGCTGACAGGACGAAGATCGTCGCCATCACCAGCACGCCGGCTTCGAGCATCGGGAAATCGCGCGACTTGGCGGCGTTCAGCACAAGATTGCCGAGACCCTGTATGCCGAACAGCGCTTCGATCACCACCAGCCCGCCAAGCATGTAGCCGGTCTGGGTCGCCAGAACCGCGATGGTCGGCGTCAGCGCATTGCGCAACACATGCCGGATAAGGATTTCGCGCCGCTCGAGGCCTTTCAGCACGGCGGTGCGCGTATAGTCGGCGGCCAGCGCCTCGATCACGCCGGCCCGCGTCATGCGGGCGATGTAGCCGGCGAGGTTCAGCACCAGCGGCAACGCCGGCAGGATCAGATAATAGCCGCTGACCCAGAGGCCGGCGCCGTCGGGCGCAGCCCCGGTGATCGGGAACCAGTTCAGCCACAGGCCGAAGACGATAAGCAGCAGCAGGCCGGAGACGAAGTCCGGCACGATGCCGAAGGACACGCCGGCGAGCACGATCAGCCGGTCGATAAAGCGCCCCTGGTTGAGCCCGGCAATAATGCCGGCGCCGATGCCGAGCGGCAGCAGAAAGACGAGGATGACACCGGCAAGGGCTGCCGAGCGCTTGAGGCTTTCCAGGACGAAGGGCGCCACCGGCAGGCGCAACGACAGCGAGGTGCCGAAATTGCCCGTCAGAGCGCTGCTGAACCAGTGCCAATATTGCACGAGCACCGGCTGGTCGGCCCCGAGTTGCTTGTTCAGCGCGGCGACCGCCTCCGCATCGGCGAACGGGCCGAGCATAAGGCGGCCGACATCACCGGGCAGAACCTGCCCGGCGAAGAACACCAGCATGCTGACCAGCCACAGCGTGAGCAGAAGCGTGGCTGCCCGCACCGACAAAGTGCGGCCGGTCAGCATCGCGTTGTGGCTCCCCGCATGGTTGGGCTTTTCACGATCATGCCTGGGCGAAGGTGACGCGATCGAGCAGCAGATGCGAGATCGCCGTGAAGCGGACGCCCTCGACCTTCGACGAGACGATGCGGCTGTATTGCGAGAAATAGCTGATGATCAGCGGCGTCTCGTCGAGCAGCAGGGTCTGGATCTTGCCGGCCGCCAGGCGCTGCGCCTGCAGGTCGCGGGCCTTGCCGTATTCCAGCAGCAAACCGTCATAGGCCGGGCTGTTGAAATGCGCCGCGTTCCAGGCGCCCGAGCTCTTCAGCGTGGCGTTGAGGAAGATGTCGGGCGTGCCGCGATGGCCGAAATCGGTGATGCCGAGATTGGAATCGAGCCATGGCGAAGAGCCGAACTTCGCCGAACCGTAATAGGCGTCCTGCGGCAGGACGTTGAGCTTGATGTCGATGCCGGCCTTCTTGGCAAAGTTCTGGATCAGCACCGCATAGTCGGGAATGTCATAGGCACGTTCGGTGGTCAGCGTCACCGGGAAGCCGTTCGGCACGCCGGCTTCGCCAAGCAGGCGCTTGGCCTCGGCGATGTCCTGCTTGCGCTGCGGCACCGACGGATCGGCCGACGGGAAGATCGGCGCGAACGGTGTGTCGTTGCCGACAATGGCGCGGCCCTTCAGCAGACCCTTGACCACCGCCTCGCGGTCGATGGTAAGCGCCAGTGCGCGGCGAATGCGCTTGTCGGTGAACGGCGCCTGGTCGGTGCGCAGATGCACCTCGTCATGCGAGCTTGCCTGCACGCTGAGGAGCTTGAAGTTGGGATTGCCTTCGATCGCCAATTCCAGGCGGGTCGTGCTGGGGATGACGTCGAGCTGGCCGGCCTGCAGCGCCAGCACCTGCGCCTGCTCGTCGTCGAAGAACTTGATCTCGACGCGGTCAGGCAGCGCCTTGTCGCCCCAATAGTCGGGGTTGCGCACGAAGCTTGCGCCCTGCTTGGGGCGGAAGGATTCAAGCTTGAACGGGCCGGTACCGTTGAAAGTCTTCTCGAAGTCGCCGGCATAGTCGGCCGGCAGGATGACGGCGTTGTAGACGTCGGAGGAGACATAGAAGGGGAAGTTGCTGTTGGGCCCGTCGAGATCGAAGGCGATGGTTTCATCGTCGACAACCTTGGCGCCGCCCTTGGACAGAATGCCTTTGTAAGCCGACAAAGCCGACGAACCGCTGGCCGGATCGACGAGCCGCTCGAAGCTCGCCACCACGTCCTTGGCGGTGACCGCGCGGCCATCATGGAACTTCACGCCGGTCCGCAGCTTGAAGGTCCAGCGGCTGGCGGTCTCGTCGGCCTCCCAGGACAGAGCGAGCTTCGGCTGCAGGCCGTCCTTGGGATCGTCAAGGATGAGATACTCGCCGACCTGGCTGATCACACCGATGCTGGCCGGATCGGTGATCGAGACGGGATCGATGGCCTTGGTCGGCTGGCCCAGGCCAACGCGGACCGTGCCGCCGGCGCCGGCAGCGCGCGCCGAGCCAAAACCAACCAGTCCTTGCGAGGCGGCAAAGCCGGTAAGGCCGATCAGGGCGGCATATTTCAGGAGATCGCGGCGCTTGAGGAAGCCGGCCTGATGTTCGTCGACGGCGACATTCCAGATGTCGCCGGACAGATTGCGAAGTGTGTCGATATCGTTGCGTTTGGTCATTTTGAAACCCCTGTCTGAAATGACTGTTGAATTGCTTTAGGCGACGGGTTCGCCGTCGAGATGGATGCGGTCGACGGCTTGCGGGTAGAAGGCGATGAGGCCCTTGATCTTGGGCATTTCGGCAATCGGATCGCGATAGCTCCAGGCGATATCCGGGCTCACCGAGCCGTCGGCACGCCGGCCGGACCAGTAGGAGGCAATGCCCTTGTAGGGACAGCGCGTCGTTGTGTCCGAGGCGACCAGCGGGTCGAGCCTGACATCGTCGGGATGCAGGTAGAAGCGCGTCGGCAGATGCGTCTCGAACAGCAGCACCGGACGATGGCTGTCGGCGATCAGCTCGCCGTCGAACCAGATCTGGACATGGCTAGAGCTCTGCAGCACATCGATGCGCGCGTATGGGTCGCGCGCGTGGACGAAGACCTCTTCTTCTTCCTCGAACCATTGGTCGACCGCCTTCCAGGTGAAGGCGATGCGGCCAGCCAGCGGCGACAGGTTTTCATCCGGCGGGGAGACGAAAGACCATGCGGCGTTGGGAGACGCCTTCTCTCCCGTGTCCAGGTCCCAATAGGTGGTTTCGCCGCCGACGGGATGCGGCTGGCGGTGCTCGGACGGTTTCAGCAACGAGCGATCCACCGACGAGGCCGGGAAGAAATAGATCGGCAGGAAATGGTTGGAGCGCAGCACCAGCACGTTGCGGCTGTCGGCGATGGTGCGGCCGGCGAATTTGACCCGGATGCGCTTGGGGCTGTGCAGGACGTTGATGAGCTGCGGAGCGGTGGCTTCGCGGGGCTGGAGTTTGGGCGCTGCTGTCATGATCGTTGCTCCAGGTCAGGATACGGCGCGCGCATTGTCGCGCTGTTCGGCAAAGCGGTTGGCCGGCCGCGCCAGGCCAAAGCGGTCGCGCAGCGTTCCAGGTGCGTATTCGGTGGGGAATACGCCGCGGTGCTGCAGCTCGGGTACGACCTGCTCGGCAAAATTCACCCAATCTTCCGGCAGCAGCGGGAACATCAGGTTGAAACCGTCGGCGGCTCCGGCCTCGAACCAGTCCTGCAGCTGGTCGGCGATCTGTGTCGGCGTGCCGACGACGGTCGGCACCGAACCGCTGTTGGCAAGCTTGCGGGCGATCTCGCGCAAAGTGAGGTTCTGCTTGGACCATTCCTTGACCCGGTTGAGCGAGGTGCGGCCGCCATTGAAGGTGCTCTCGTCCGGCAGCGGCGGCAGCGGGCCGTCCGGCGGGAAGACCGAGAGATCGACGCCACTCCAGCTCGAAAGCAGATCGATGCCGACGCGATCGGGCAGCAAGCTCTGCAGATACTCCTGCCGCTCGCGGCCTTCCGCTTCTGAAGCTGCGACGATGGGCAGGATGCCCGGCAGGATCTTGAAGCTCTCGGGCTTGCGGCCATAGCGGGCGAGGCGCTCGTTGATGTCCTGGCGATATTTGAGGCCGTCTTCCCTCGTGCTGTAGATGGCGAAGTGCGCGTCGGCGTGGGCGGTGGCGAAATTCTTGCCGTCCTCGGACGAGCCGGCCTGGACGATCAGCGGGTGGCCCTGCGGCGGACGCGAGACGTTGAGCGGGCCGCGCACCTTGAAATGCTTGCCCTTGTGGTCGATCGGATGAACCTTGTCGGGGTCGGCGAAATAGCCTGACGCCTTGTCGATCAGCAGCGCTTCGTCTTCCCAGCTGTCCCACAGCGCCTTGACGATATCGAGGAATTCGGTGGCGCGTTCATAGCGGAATGCATGCTCGATATTGCCGTCGCGGCCGAAATTGCGGGCCTCTTCGTCCATGGCCGAGGTCACGACGTTCCAAGACGCCCTGCCCTTGCTGATGTGATCGAGCGAGGCGAACATGCGGGCGACATTGTAAGGCTCGCTGTAGGAGCTCGACGCCGTGGTGATCAGGCCGATGTGCTTGGTGGCGCCGGCAAGCGCCGACAGCAGCGTCAGCGGCTCGAGCCGTGCATTGGCATAGTGCGCGACGCCGCTTTGCACCGAATCCCAGATCGCGACATGGTCGGCGACGAAGATCGTATCGATCCTGGCGCGCTCGGCGGCCTGTACGAGATCCCTGTAGAATTCGAAGTCCAGCACCTCGCGGCCCGGCGCGCGCGGATGACGCCACGACATGCGGTGATCGCCCTGCGGATTGAAGAAAAAGGCGCTGAGGATCATGTGGTCGCGTGCCATGCCGGTCTCCTTCCAGAACTGCTCCAGCGGACCGTCGCGATGCCTCGAGCGGCTGCGACAATCTCTCCAGAGCGATGAAAGGTAGATTGCGCTCGAGCCTTATTCGAGTAATTTTATAGAGATTATATGTTGCGCAAGCGGAAGCGATTGCCCTTCAAGGCCGCGCCGGAAGAAAGTGGTTTCAAGTGTGATGTCGTCATCGGTTCTGAACGTCGAGCAGCTCACCGTCGCCTATGAGGGCCGCCGGGCAGCGCATCCTGCCGTCAACGGCGTATCGCTCAGCATCGGCGAAGGCGAAGCGCTCGGCCTGGTCGGCGAGTCCGGATCGGGAAAGAGCTCGGTGGCGCTCGCGATTCTGCGCTATCTGCCGCGCAACGCTAAGGTTGCGGCGTCAGCGCTCGAATTCCAGGGCCGCGAGATCCGCGATCTCTCAGGCGAGCAGTTGCGCCGGCTAAGGGGCGACCGCATCGCGGCCGTCTACCAGCATCCGGGCGCGGCACTCAATCCGGCCATGACCATCGGCCGGCAGATCACCGAGACGATCATGCGGCATCGCCCGGTTCGGCAGGACGAGGCGCGCGGGCGCGCCGCCGAACTGCTCGCCCGCGTCAGGGTGAGCAATCCCGAGCGGGTGCTCGATCTCTACCCGCACGAGCTCTCCGGCGGCATGCAGCAGCGCGCCAACATCGCCATTGCCATTGCGCTCGACCCATCGCTGCTGGTGCTGGACGAACCGACGACGGCGCTCGACGCCAGCGTCCAGTCCGAAATCATCGCCATCCTGCAAGATTTGCGGCGCGACCACAAAACCAGCGTCCTGCTGATCAGCCACGACATCAACATGGTGCGCCGCGCCTGCGACCGGGTGGCCGTCATGCAGTCAGGGTCGGTGGTCGAAAGCGGCATCGCCAACGATGTCTTCGAGAACCCGGCCCACGCCTACACCAAGGCGCTGATCGCCTCGATCCCGGCGCTCAATTTCACCAAGCGCGACGGCAGGCTGGCCGAGACGCACGGACCCGGCCCGTCGACTCACCTGCCCGTCATCAGCGATCAACCGGAAGCCCCGCGCCCGATCGCCGTCGCCTGCAAAGGCATCAGCCATGCCTTCGACGCGCAAGCCGTGCTGCACGATATCGACCTGCAGATCGGCCAGGGCGAGACGTTCGGCCTGATCGGCGAATCCGGCTCCGGTAAGTCGACACTGGCCAGGATCGTCACCGGCCTGCAGGTGCCTGACACCGGATCGGTCGAGCTGTTCGGCCGCACGGTCGCACCGCGCGTCGAGAAACGAAGCTTGAGCGAGCGGCGCGACGTGCAGATGGTTTTCCAGTCACCCGACCGCACGCTCAACCCGCGCCAGCGGATTGGCAGGATTCTTGGTCGTCCGCTGCGGCGGCTGGCCGGCCTTGGCCGTGGTGAGGTGAGGCAGCGCGTCGGCGACCTGCTGGCTTCGGTGCGTCTTGCCGCCACCACCGTCGACCAGAAGCCGCGGTCGCTGTCCGGCGGCCAGCGGCAACGAGCGGCGATTGCGCGCGCCTTCGCCGGCGTGCCGAAGCTCGTCGTGCTGGACGAGCCGACCTCGGCGCTCGACGTGTCCGTGCAGGCGACCGTGCTTAACCTGCTCAACGACCTGCAGCGCGACAAGGACACGACCTATCTGTTCATCAGCCACGACCTCCGGGTGGTGCGCTACATGGCCGACAGGATCGGTGTGCTCTATCGCGGCCGCCTGGTCGAGACCGGTTCCTCCGAGCAGATTTTTCGCGGGCCAAACCATCCCTATACGAAATTGCTGCTGGCCGCGTCCTCGGATGAGACGGTGCCGAAGGCTCCGGCTCAGCTCGATCTCGCGGGACAGGCGTCCGAGACCTCCGGATGCGCTTTCGCCAGCCGCTGTCCAGTCGCCCTTCCTGATTGCCGAAAGGCGCAACCGCCCATTAGGCAGGCCGGCGACGGTCATCGGATCGCCTGCTGGCGAGTTGAAAGCGATCTCTGATCGCGAAGCGGGCCATGCCAAAACCCGCCTTCGAAGAGATGTCCCCCGGCCGATACGGCCGAGGGACGGGCTTGGGAGGCCGGATCAGTTGGCGACCTTGCCGCAGGTGGTGAGAGCGTCCTCAGGCGTGCAGACTTCGGTGCCGGTTTTGATGAACGGTTCGACCGTGCCGCCCTTGCTCAGCTTGTCCAGCGCCATGATGGTCTCGAAGCCCATGTCATAGGGGCGCTGGCCGATGTTGTAGTGGCTGAGGCCGGTAGCGAGCAGCGGCAGCTGCGGACCGAAATTGTCGCCGAAGACGACGACCAGACCCTTGCTGTCGAGACGTGCCTTCAGCGGCGTCATCGCCTGCTTGTAGGCTTCCGGCGCGTATTGCGCCCAACCGCCAACCGCAACGAAGGCGCTGAGTTCGGGATTGTTGGTCATGACGTCGCGCACCTGCTGGGCGGCAAGCGTGATGTCGTCATTGTTGTAGACCGGGCAGCCCGCCGGCTCGGTCCAGCCATTCTGGCCGGTCAGCGTCTCGACGCCCTTGTCCTTGGTGACGCCGGCCAGCGTGTCGCGGATGCCTTGCACGCGCGCCTTGAGGTTTTCCGAAGCCGGCGCGCCGGACTGGATGCAGACGGTGCCGTCCTTCTTGTGGGCGAGCACCTTCTGCGCCAGCGCCACGCCGAACTCATAATTGTCGGTGCCGATATAGGTCGAGCGCAGGCCGGCATCTTCCGGCAGGACGTCGGTATCATAAGTGACGACCGGGATACCCTTTTCCTTGGCCATCTTCATGATGCGGGCCATGGCTTTCGGATTGCCGGCCGAAATGCCGAGCCCCGCGACGCCGCGCGTGACCATGTCCTGCGCCAGCTGCACTTCCTTGGCCTCGTCATATTCCGTCGGCCCGATATAGGTGCATTTGACGTCGCCGAGCTTCTTGGCGGCGGCTTCGCAACCAGCCTGGATCGGCGGGCTGAAGGCGTTGTTGAGGACCTTGAAGACAAGCGCGAATTCGCGCTCTTCGGCATTGGCTTGGACCGCCGTCATACCGATGGCGAGACAGGCGAGAGAGAGCGTGGTTGTAAGCGTTTTCGACAGCGACATTGTTTCCTCCATTTGGGTTCGCCGTGACGTGTCCGCCCTCATTCTTCGTTGGAGCATGATCTCTCGAGATCACGTTCTAGCGTCGCACAGAGCGGATTCTTTCCAGGAGGACGGCTGCAAGGATGAAGCACCCCACAAACGTGCCCTGCCAGAACGGGTTGACGCCTGCCAGAAGCAGCGCGTTGCGAATGGTTTCGACGAGAATGGCGCCGATGCCGGCGCCGAGCGCCGAGCCGAAGCCGCCGGTCAGCGAAGCGCCGCCGATGACGGTCGACGCAATGACCTGCAGCTCGTAGCCGGTGCCGATGGAGTTGGTGACCGCGCCCAGCCAGCCGACGAGGAAGATGGCGGTCACCGCCACCATGAAGCCGCTGAACGCATAGGCCGAGATCTTGATCAGATCGACGGGAATGCCCGACAGCCGCGCCGCCGGCTCGTTGCCGCCGATGGCGAAGAGATAGCGGCCCCAGCGCGACATGGTCAGCAGGAAATGCAGGACGATCACGCCGATGACCAGCGCGTAGACCACGTTGGGAAGGCCGAGCGTGTAGCCGCCGCCGAGCGCGACGATCGCATCGCTTGCCCGGCCGAATTCGTAGAACACCTGGTTGTTGGTCAGCACCAGCGCCAGGCTGCGGCCGATCGACAGCGTCGCGAGCGTGACGATGAAAGGCGGCAGCTTGACGTAGGCGATGATCGTTCCGTTGACGGCGCCGCACAGCACGCCCATCGCCAGCGTCGCCAAGATGCCGACCACCAGCGGCATGTCGGCGTTGAGCACGATGCCCAGCGTCACGCCGCACATGCCCAGGATCGAACCGACCGAGATATCGATGCCGCCGCTGATGATGACCGGCGTCATGCCGATGGCCATGATGCCGATGAAGCAGGCGTTCTGGAAAATGTTGAGCAGGTTGCCGGGCGTGGCGAACTTAGGTGCGATCATCGAGACGACGAGGCCGAGCACCAGTATGGCGATGGCGATCCAGGTTTCCTGCGCCAGCAGCACGCGGTTCAGCAGCGTGCGGCTCGACCCTTTCAGAAGGTCGATCTCCATTCCGGGATGGTCGTCGGGGGCGCTCATGGCGTAGCTCCGTGGCGAGGCTGTTTCAGGCGGTCTGGATGGCGCCGGTGATCAGGCCGGTCACTTCTTCGGGGCTGGATTGGGCGATCGGCTTGTCAGCGACCTTGCGGCCGCGGCGCATCACCACGACGCGGTCGCAAACTTCGAACACGTCGGGCATGCGGTGGCTGATCAGGATGACCGAAAGGCCCTGGTCCTTCATACGCCGGATCAGCGCCAGCACTTCGGCGACCTGCCTGACGCTGATCGCCGCGGTCGGCTCGTCCATCAGCACGATCTTGGATTTGGCCAGCCGGGTCCGTGCGATGGCCACTGCCTGCCGCTGGCCGCCCGACATGCGCACGACGAGATCGGCGGGCCGCGTCTCCGACTTCAGCTCGCGAAAGATCTCGGCCGAGCGCTGGTTCATGCTCTTGTGGTCGAGCACCTTCAGCGGGCCAAGTTGCCTCATGATCTCGCGGCCGAGGAAGACATTGGCCGACGCCGTCAGATTGTCGCAAATCGCCAGATCCTGGTAGACGACCTCGATGCCGTGCCTGCGCGCATCCGCAGGCCCCGACAACAGCACCGGCTTGCCTTCCAGCACATAGGTGCCAGACGTCGGCTGGAAATTGCCGGCGATGGTTTTGACCAGCGTCGACTTGCCGGCGCCATTGTCGCCCATCAGGCCGAGAACCTCGCCCTCATTGATGTCGAGCGAGACATTGTCCAGCGCGCGGACGGCACCGAAATCCTTCACGATATGTTCGAGACGCGCTAGAACCGGCATCGCATCCTCCCATGCCAATTTGTAAGTTTTGGATACAAATCACTGATCGAAACGCCGGTCAATAGGCTCGGAAGGCCAAATATTTTGTTGCATTGCACTCTATTTTGTCCCTTTCAAATCACAGAGGAAGTCGATTAGTATGTCAATCAAACAAATCGCGGAGGAAAATGTGCTGGTGTCGACCGATCTTCGGCCGAATGAAACGCGGGCCCTTGCGGCGCTGTTTCGAGCCGGCGCGTTGAGCCGGGCAGCGCTTGCGCGCGACCTCGGCCTGACCCGATCGACCACTGGCGCCCTGGTGCTCGGCCTGACCGAAGCCGGTCTGGCGCGCGAGCGATCGGATGGAGCGGATGACGAGCAAGATGGCGAGGGCCGGGTCGGCCGCCCCGGTATCCTGGTCGAGATCGAAGGCAATGGCGGCTTCTTCCTTGGCGCCTATATCGGGGTGAACTGGATCGCGACGGTCGCCGTCGACCTTGCCGGCGCGCAGCGTGCCGGCGCCTCGAGGGCCTTTGCCGGCCCAGGCAGCACGCCTGAAGCGGCGGTCGCCATTATCAAGGAGCTTGTCGGAGAGATCCGCTTGCAACTACCTGCGGGTGCGCGCCCCTACGGGCTCAACGTCGCCGTGCCCGGCTTCCCCGCCGCTGATGGCGTTTCATACCATGCCACCATCCTTGGCTGGCACGGGGTCAATCTGGCGGAGCTTTTGGGCAACGCGTTTGGCGATGGTTTTCCGATCCTCCTGGAAAACGATGCCAATGCGGTCGCGGTGGCCGAGACATACCGGGCACAGCCGGGACAGGACGATGAGGACGCCCTGGTCATCCTGATCGAGAACGGCGTTGGCGGCGGCATCATCAATGCCGGCAGGCTGCATCGCGGACGGCTCGGCGGCGCCGGCGAAATCGGGCACTTACGCATTGGCGACGAAGGTTTCGTCTTCGACGCCAAGCGCCCGGGCCGGCTTGAATCCTATGTCGGCAAGGATGCGCTGCTCGCCCGCTACCTCCACATAAGCGGGCGGCGCGCCGGCGTGGATGAGTTTGTCGCAGCCCTTGCCGGGGGCGATCCGGCTGCCATCGCCACGGCGCGCGACTGGGCGCTCTGGTTTGGCCGCGGCCTGGCGACGCTTGCCTGCACCTTGCAGCCGGAGCGCATCATCCTCTCGGGCTCGGTCAATGCCGTCTATCCCTTTGTCGCCGAACAGGTGGAAGCTTTCCTGCTGGACTTCCTCGCCGAAGGTTATCCCGTTCCCACGGTCGAACTGTCGCGCGTCGGTGCCGACGGCCCGGCCTTGGGCGCTGCCTGCCTGCTGCACCAGGCAGCTTTGTCGGGCGATCCGCAATTTCAGCTTCGCGGCCTCGCCGCGCGCTAATCAGGAGAAGAATCCATGCCTCGCAAAGATGAAAAGCGGCTGCGTGTCGGCGTGCTCGGCTGCGGCCCGATTGCACAGGCGGCGCATTTCGAATCCTGCACCAAGGCGCGCAATGCCGATCTCTATGCGATTTGCGATGTCGCCGACGATCTGCGCGACAGGATGGCCGCCACTTTCGCGCCTGAGAAATCCTATGCCGACTATGGCCAGATGCTGGCCGATCCCGACCTCGATGCCGTCATCATCGCGACATCGGATACGTTTCACGTCAAGGCCGCGGAACTGGCGCTCGATGCCGGCAAGCACGTGCTGTGCGAGAAGCCGCTGGGCGTTTCGATCGAGGAGGTTGAAG
The DNA here is from genome assembly GCF_056404855.1 of Mesorhizobium sp. P2_B11. Taxonomy (NCBI): domain Bacteria; kingdom Pseudomonadati; phylum Pseudomonadota; class Alphaproteobacteria; order Hyphomicrobiales; family Phyllobacteriaceae; genus Mesorhizobium; species Mesorhizobium sp. P2_B11. The sequence goes on along the minus strand of NZ_JBFUDF010000001.1, from coordinate 102,031 downwards.
GCTTGCGGGCTGCGCTCGACAAGAGCGGCAAGGTGCTTCAGGTCGGCCATATGAAGCGCTTCGATCCCGGCATCCAGGCGGCTAAAGCCTTCGTCGACGACGAGATGGGTGAGCGGCTGGCGTTCAAGGGCTGGTATTGCGACAGCACCCACCGCTATCCGATGACCGATGCGGTGCAGCCGCTGATCATCACCAGCGCCAAGGCGCGCAAGCCTTCCGTCAATCCCAAGGCGGATCTGCGCCAGTACTACATGCTGGCGCATGGCAGCCATCTGCTCGACACGGCACGCCATCTGCATGGCCCGATCGAGGCGGTCGAGGCCCGGCTCACCGAACGCTATGGCGCCTTTTGCTGGTTCGTCACCACCATCTTCGCCGACGGTTCGGTCGGCCACCTCGACCTGACGGTGGCCGTGCGCATGGACTGGCACGAAGGGTTCCAGATCTACGGCCAGAACGGCAGCGTTCTCGCGAAGACCTATAACCCCTGGTACTACAAGAGCAGCGAGGTCGACATTTTCCGCGAGGCCGATGGCAGCTGGCATCGCACGCTTGGCGCGGATGGCCACTTCTATCGCCGCCAGCTCGAAGGCTTTGCCGATGTCGTGCTGAATGGCGCGCCCATGGTCGGCGCCGGCATCGACGACGGCATCGCATCGGTCAGGGGCATGGCGGCAATCGCCCGCTCCGCCGCTGCCGGCGGCCGCGCCGTCAATCTCGCCGATGTCGACGGGGTTGTGTGATGCAGCTTGGTATCTTCGCCAAGACTTTCGCCGCCACTGGCGCCTTGCCGGTGCTGCGCGCGGTGGCGGATGCCGGCTACGCGGCGGCGCAATTCAATATGGCCTGCCTTGGCCTGCCGTCGATGCCGGACAGCATCGAGCCCGATGCGGCCCGATCCGTCGCTGAGGCCAGCGGCAAGACCGGTGTTTCGATTGCGGCCGTGTCGGGAACCTACAACATGATCCATCCGGATCGCAGGGTTCGTGTGTCAGGTCTTGCCCGGCTTGAGGTGCTCGCGGCATCATGCGCCGATATGGGCACAAGGCTGATCACGCTCTGCACCGGCACCCGAGATGCGCAGGATCAGTGGCGCTGGCACCCCGACAATGCCACAGAGGCCGCCTGGAGCGACCTTCGGGCGGAAATGGAAGCGGCGATCGCGATTGCCGACCGCTTCGACATCGAGCTTGGCATCGAACCGGAACTGGCCAATGTCGTCTCCAGTGCGAAGGCGGCTCGCCGACTGCTCGACGAGATGAACAGCAAGCGCCTGCGCGTCGTGCTCGACCCGGCCAATCTGTTCGAAGCGGCAGACATAACCGAGCGTCATCGCCTGATCGACGAGGCTGTCGATCTGCTGGCCGTGGAGATCGGCATGGCTCATGCCAAGGACCGCCATGCCGACGGCAGTTTCGCCGCCGCCGGACAAGGAGTCGTCGACTTCCCGCATTTCATTAGCCGTCTGAAAGCCGCAAGCTTCGACGGGCCTTTGATCACGCATGGTCTGACGGAAGCCGAGGCGCCTGAAGTCGGCGCCTTCCTTCGCGGCGTCCTCGAAGAAAGCGGAAAAGCGTGAAAACGACCTTCAACCGCGATGGCGTCGACCTTGCCTACCGGGACGTCGGCGCCGGCCTTCCCGTCATCTTCCAGCATGGGCTGGGCGGCGATGAGGCGCAGGTCGCCGACGTGTTTCCCGATCTGCCGCAGACACGGCGCGTGACGCTCGAATGCCGGGGCCAGGGTGGGTCCGGCTACGGGCCGGTCGAGCGGCTTTCGATCGCGACCTTTGCCGAGGACGTAGAAGCACTGGCAGACGATCTCGGCATCGGCCCGGCTGTTGTCGGCGGCATCTCGATGGGCGCGGCGCTGGCGCTGCGCCTGGCGGTGCACCGGCCGTCTCGCGTGCGCGCGCTGGTGCTGGCACGGCCTGCATGGGTGTCCGAGCCGGCGCCGGCCAATATGAAACCCTATGCCGTGGTCGGCGACCTTCTAATGCGCCATTCACCTGAACAAGCCAGGCATCTGTTCGATGAAAGCCCTGTATCAGCCGAACTGGCCAGGCTGGCGCCGGACAATCTCGTGAGCCTGCAAGGCTTCTTCACTCGCCCGGACCCGGCTCTGTTCGGCAGGCTGCTGGTGGCAATCGCGGGCGATGGTCCCGGCGTCAGCGAGGCCGACATCCGCGCTATTGCAGTGCCGACCCTGGTCATCGGTCATGGCCATGATCTCGTCCATCGTCTGGCGGACGCGCAGGCGCTGGCCAGGCTCATTCCGTCCGCCCGACTTTGCACCATCACCGCCAAGTCGCAGGATCGCGTCGCCTATCGACGGGAATTTCGCGCCTGCCTTTCGGAATTTCTGGAAACGCTGGCATGACCGACAGTACGACGGATGACACGATTGCCGTGGTCGAGATCGGCGGCACGTCGGTCAAGGTTGGCTTCGCCGACCACGGCAATCCGGTGGATTTCGCCCGCACCTATCCGACCGCGCAATTGCGCCAGGGCGCGCCGGTGGCGGGACTGGCCGACGCTGTCACCGCGGCCTGTCGCGATGCCGGTCTCAAGCCCGCGCGCGTCGTTGCGACTGTGCCGGGTTTCATCGACCGCGATTTCGACACGGTGCTGCACACGGCCAACATTCCCGAATTGAACGGAATCCGGCTGGGCACCGAACTGGCTTCGAGACTTGGCATTCCCGTTCGGCTTGAACGCGATGTCGTGCTGCAATTGCTGGGTGAAAGCGTTGCAGGCGCGGTGAAGCAGCAAAAGGAGGTGCTGGCGGTCTATCTCGGCACCGGCATCGGTGCGGCCTATCTCGGCAAGGATGGCATTTTCAGGGGCGGCGGCTGGGCGCTCGAAATCGGCCACATGCCGATCTACCGGCCCGACGAGAGCGGACCACCGAACCGGGTCGAGACCTATGCCTCGGGGGCAACGCTCGTCGACCTTGCGGCGGACTACGACATCCCGGTGGCCGATCTGTTTTCGGCGACCGGGCAGCCGCCGTCGCTGCGCGAATGGCTCGACGAGATCGTCTGGCAGCAAGCGGTGACCATCGCAACGGCAGCCGCTTTGTTTTCCCCGCAGACGATCCTGATCGGCGGCGGCATCGTCGACATGAAGTCCTATCCCCGCCAGACGCTCAAGCAGCGCGTCGCGGACAGCCTGCCGCACTCGCTTCTTGTCCAGCCTCTGGACATACGCTGGGCGGCCCTGGGCTGGCAGGCGGCCATTCACGGCGCGGTGCTGCTCGGCGCGGTGTGATCGCCGTGTTGCTGCCCGCAGCGGATTACTTGATCGTTTTCCCGTCTGCCCCAAACCGGTAGGTCTTCCCCGGCTCTGGCGTCGCGTACAGCGTTGCACCGGGCTCGGCATCGTAGACACCGAAAATACGGACGGTGATCAGCCCGGCCTTTTCGCAGTCGAGATAGAGGTTGGTGTCGGCGCCGAGATGCTCGGCATGCACCACCGTGCCCTTCCAGGCGCCGGACTTGGCGTCGACCGTCAGGTGTTCAGGCCGCACGCCGATGGTCTTGGCCGTCTCGCCCAGCCGCGCGCCGTCGATGAAATTCATCTTCGGCGAGCCGATGAAGCCGGCGACAAATTCATTTGCCGGCGAATTGTAGAGTTCCATCGGGCCACCGATCTGCTCGATCTTGCCGGCATTGAGCACGACGATCTTGTCGGCCAGCGTCATCGCCTCGACCTGGTCGTGGGTGACGTAGATCATCGTCGCCTTCAGCCGGCGGTGCAGCTGCGCGATCTCCAGCCGCGTGTTGACGCGCAGCGCCGCATCGAGGTTCGACAGCGGTTCGTCGAAGAGAAACAGTTTCGGCTCGCGCACCACGGCGCGGCCGATAGCGACGCGCTGGCGCTGACCGCCCGACAGTTCGGCCGGCCGCCGCTCGAGATAAGGCTCCAGCGACAGCATCGACGAGGCAATGCCGATGCGGCGCTCGATCTCTGGGGCCGGCGTGCCCGCCTGTTTCAGGCCTAAGCCCATATTGTTCTTCACCGTCAAATGCGGGTAGAGCGCATAGGTCTGGAACACCATGGCGATGCCGCGCTTTGCTGGCGGCGTGGCCGAGACATCAGCGCCGTCGATGACCACCCGGCCCGAGGTCGAATCCTCCAGCCCGGCAATGACCCGCAGCAAAGTCGACTTGCCGCAGCCCGACGGGCCGACGAAGACGACGAATTCACCATCCGTCACTTCGAGGTTGATGCCTTTCAGCACCTCCACCGGCCCGAAGGCCTTCTTCACATTCTCGATTACCAGCGAGCCCACGATATTTGTTCCTAGCTCTAGAGTTTGACGGCGGCGCCGCTGCGCACGCTCTCATCGGCGGCAAGGCAGACGGCGAGCGACTTTACGGCGTCGTCCATGTGGCGGGTCAGGTCGATGTCTTCCCGGATCGCCTTCAGCACAAAGGCCTGTTCGAGGTCGCAGAGGTCTTGGTGGCCGGGCTCGCCTTCCATCGACAGCATTTCGTCCGGCCTGGCGAATTTGCCGTCCGCCCCGGTCGCTGCACTGTGCAGGCGGATGGTCGAGGTCTTGGTGTGGGTGTCGATGTCATCGGACTTCACGCCTTCCTTCATGACGATCGACACGCAGCCATTGGGCGAAATCACGTCCTTCACGAAGAACGCCGTTTCCGAGATCATCGGTCCCCAGGCGGCCTCATACCAGCCGACAGAGCCGTCATCGAACAGCACCTGCAGATGGCCGTAATTGTACATGGTCGGCGCGATTTCCTCGGTCAGCCGCAGCCCCATGCCACGCACCTCGACCGGCTTGGCGTCGGTGATCTGCAGCATCACGTCGAGATAGTGAACGCCGCAGTCGACGATCGGCGAGGTCGTCTGCATCAACTGCTTGTGCGTCTGCCAGGTCGGGCCTGACGACTGCTGGTTGAGGTTCATGCGAAACACGTAAGGGCCGCCGAGCTTGCGCGCCTCGGCGATCAGCCGGACCCATGACGGATGGTGGCGCAGGATATAGCCGATCACCAGCTTCTTGCCGTTGGCCTTGGCCGCGGCGACGACGCGCTTGGCGTCGGCCACCGTCGTTGCCAGCGGCTTTTCGACAAAGACGTGGCAGCCGGCCTCGAACGCCTTCACCGCGTAGTCGGCATGGCTGTCGGAATAGGTGGCGATGCAGGCGATATCGGGCTTTTCGTCACGCAATGCGTCGTCAAAAGAGCGCTTGATGCCATAACCCGACAGACCGTCCGGCAGCGGCACGTCGGAACGGTTGATCAGTGCTGCGATCTCAAAGCCCGGATTGGTGTGATAGGCCAGCGCATGGCTGCGGCCCATATTGCCGAGGCCGGCGACGACAACGCGAAGGGGCTTTTCTAAACTCACTTGACGGCTCCGGAGGTGATGCCGCGGATCAGCTGCCGCGAGAAGATGACGTAGAGGATCAGCACCGGCATGATCGCCAGCGACAGCGCTGCCAGGATGGCGTTCCAGTTGGTGACGAACTGGCCGAGGAACAGCTGCGCGCCGAGCGTCACCGTCTTGGTCTCTTCCGACGGAGCCAGGATCAGCGGGAACCACAGATCGTTCCAGATCGGGATCATGGTGAAGACGGCGACCGTCGCCATGGACGGCCTGACCAGCGGCAGAACCAGCCGGAAGAAGATCGTGTATTCCGACAGGCCGTCGATGCGTCCGGCATTCTTCAGATCGTCGGACACCTGCTTCATGAATTCAGACAGGATGAAGACGGCCAGCGGCAGGCCCTGCGCGGTGTAGACCAGGATCAGCGCCGTCAGCGTGTTGACCAGCCCGCTCGCCACCATCAATTGCAGGATGGCGACGGTTCCGAGCCGGATCGGGATCATGATGCCGAGCGCGAGGTAAAGCCCCATCAGCGTGTTGCCGCGGAAGCGGTATTCCGACAGCGCAAACGCCGCCATGGCGCCGAACAGAAGCACGAAGAACAGCGAGGCCACGGTGACGACGAGGCTGTTCTGGAAATAGTGGATGAAATCGCCCTGGCCGATCACGGTGTTGTAGCCGATCAGGTCGAAGGTCTTTGGCGTCGGCGGCGTCAGCGGTTCGCTGAAAATGCCGGCGCGCGACTTGAACGAGTTCATGATGACCAGGATCACCGGAAACAGCGCGATCACCGTGTAGGTCAGCAGGATCGCGTGGGCGCCGATGGTGCGCGGCAGGGAACGGGTTGCGGTGCTCATCTGGCGCCCCTCAGAACTGGTAGCGACGCAGGCGCGTCTGGACGAGGAAGAGGTAGACGCAGACGCCGCCGAGGATGATCAGGAACATCATCGTGGCGATCGCCGCACCCATATTGGGGTCACCGACCTGCAGCTGGAAGCCGAAGAAGGCGCGGTAGAGGAAAGTGCCCAGAATATCGGTCGAATAGTTAGGCCCGGCGAGCGCGCCTTGCGCGGTGTAGATCAGGTCGAAGGCGTTGAAATTGCCGACGAAGGTCAGGATCGAAATGATGCCGATCGACGGCAGGATCAGCGGCAGCTTGATCTTCCAGAACTGCGACATGCCGGTGATGCCGTCGCATTCGGCGGCTTCGATCACCTCTTCGGGGATCGACAGCAAGGCGGCATAGATCAGCATCATCGGGATGCCGATGAACTGCCACACCGAGATCAGGCTGAGCGCGGTCAGCGCGTATTGTTCCTTGCCAAGCCATGGCGTGAAGAAGCTTTTCAGGCCGACCAGGTCCATCAGATGCGGCGCCACGCCCCAGAGCGGCGACAGGATCAGTTTCCAGGCGAAGCCGACAATGACGAAGGACAGGATGGTCGGCACGAAGATCGCCGTGCGGTAGAAGGCAGCGAACCTCAGCCGCGGGCTGGACAACAATGCCGCCAGCATGACGCCGATCGGGTTCTGCACCAGCATGTGGATGATGAAGAACCAGACGTTGTTACGCAGCGCATTCCAGAAATTGACCGACCAGTTGGGGTCACCGAACAGAGTGCGGAAATTGGCAAAGCCGACGAACACTTGGTGCTGCTCGATATTGCGGAACAGCGACAGCTGCAGTGTGCCGGCCAGCGGCAGGATCATGATCGCCGTATAGACCAGCAGCGCCGGCGCCAGGAAGACGCCGATATGCCAGCGGAACGGTCGTTTCGGTCGTGTTTCTGCGGCCATGAGTGCGGTCCCCGCCGTCTCTCGGTTCCAAAAGGGTATCGATGCCAGATGATGCCTCGATGCACGGCCCTGATGTCCTTACCCCGGCATGGGCAGGACGAAGGCCTGCGACTGGTCAGCTAGCCTTTCCCCACAGACGAGAGGGTAAGGCCGAGAGGCAGTGCCGACAATCGCAATCTGTAAAGTTGAAGGCCGGCCGGGCACGCGCCCGGCCGGTCTGTCGTTGGAGCCTTATTTGCCCGGCTTGTACCAGCTGTCGAGGCCGGTCTGCAGCTTCTTGGCGGCAGCTTCCGGCGTATCGGTGCCATTGATGACGTTGGCCGATTCAACCCACGTCTCGTTTTCAAGGTTCGGCGTGCCGCGCGACAGGATCTGGTAGGTCGAGCGGATCGTCGACTTGCACTTGTCGCGCCAGGAGACGAATTCCTGCGCCAGCGGGTCTTCCATCTTCACCGGGTTGGAGTTCAGGCTGAAGAAGCCCGGCAGTGCATTGGCGTAGATGGTGGCGAAGTCCGGCGAGGCGACCCAGGACAGGAAGGTCTTGGCCGCATCGGCATTCTTCGACGCTGCATTCAGGCCCATGCCGATATCGGTATGGTCGGAGATGTAGCAGGTGTCGCCGGCCTTCTCGACCGGCGGCGGGAAGGCGCCCATCTTGAACTGCGCCTGGGTGTTGAACAGGCCGATTTCCCACGAGCCGGCCGGGTAGATGGCAGCGCGACCGAGGGTGAACAGGTTCTGGCTGTCCGGGTAGGTCTGGGCTTCGAAGCCGTCGCCGAGATATGGCTTCCACTTGGCAAGCTCAGCATAGGGCGCGACCCAGTCGGCGTCGGTCAGCTTCTGCTCGCCCTTGATCAGGGCTGCGCGGCCGTCTTCGCCCTTCCAGTAGTTCGGGCCGATGTTCTGATAGCCCATGGTCGCGGCTTCCCAGAGATCCTTGGTGCCCATCGCCATCGGAATGTAGGTGCCGTCGGCCTTGATCTTGTCGAGCGCGGCGAAGAACTCGTCACGCGTCGTCGGCACCTTGATGCCGAGCTTGTCGAAGGCGTCCTTGTTGTAGATGAAGCCGTGGATGACCGAGGCCATCGGCACGCAGAAGCTGGACTTGCCGTCGTCGGTCTGCCAGGCGGCCTTGGCGACCGGCGAGAAGTTTTCCATGCCGGGCAGCGCGCTGAGATCGGCAAGGTTGCCCTTCTTGAACAGTTCGAGCGACTTGTCGAACGGGCGGCAGGTGATCAGGTCGCCAGCCGAGCCGGCGGCGAGCTTGGCGCCGAGTGCGGCGTCATATTCGGTCGGCGCCGAGGGTGCGAACACCACCTTGATGCCGGGGTTCTTGGCTTCGAAGGCCGGGATCAGCTTGTCCTTCCAGATGGTGAGGTCGTCGCCGCGCCAGCTTTCGATGTTGAGGGTAACGTCAGCGGCATGAGCCAACCCGGCGGTGCCGAGAATGCTGGTGCCGAGAAGCAGTGCCGTCAGTAGTTTCGTTGTCATGCTAGTCTCCCTGTTGACCTTTTTCAGGTTCGGTTTTGAGAACAGAGGCCTTGGCGCCCTTGTTCCCCTCGATCGCGGAAAGGGCTGGCCTGAGCTTCTGGCCGGTCCGTTCCAGTATCTTCTCGGCCACGTCGGCGTTGGCAGCGCCGGCGGCGAGCAGAATGGCTGTTTTGACGACGCCGCCGCTCTGCTCGAGCAGGCGCGCGGCATCTTGCCGGTCGTGACCGCTGATGGCGGCGACGATGCGGGCCGCGCGATCGCGCAGCTTGATGTTGTCGGCGGTGAGATTGACCATGTAGCCGTCATGGACATGGCCGAGATGGATGGCGGTCAGCGTCGACAGCATGTTGAGCGCGATCTTCTGCGCGGTGCCGGCGCCCATGCGCGTCGAGCCGGCAATCACTTCCGGCGGTGTCTCCAGCAGGATGGCGACGTCGGCCAGCCTGAGCAGCGGCGTGTCCTTGTTGTTGGCAATCGCGATGGTCGCCGCGCCACGGTCGCGCGCATCCTTAAGCGCCTGAACAGCATAGGGCGTCGAGCCGCTGGCTGAAATGGCGATCAGGCAGTCGCCCTTGCCGATGCCAGCGCCGGCAACTGCCGCCGAGGCCTCGTCGGTGTCGTCTTCCGGCCCGCCGGCCAAGGTCTTGAAGGCCTCGTCGCCGCCGGCGATCAGGATGACGATGCGCTCGCGCTTGATGCCGAAAGTGCCGGGCAATTCCAGCGCGTCGGCCAGCGCCATCAGGCCGGAGCTGCCGGCCGCCGCATAGGCGAGCTTGCCGCCACCGTTCAGCCGGCCGGCGATGATCTCGGCCGCGGCGGCGATGGCGGGAATGGCGTCGCGGACGGCCTTGGCGGCCTCGATCTGCGCATTGGCGAGCGAAGACAGGATGATGTCCGGGGCCTGGATATCCAGTCCCTCGGCATTCCTGTGAAGCGCTTCGGTGCGCGGTTCGGCCATCCCTGTCCCTCCGATGAAGGAACAATACCAAAAAAATACCACTTGTCCACACGCATTAACGGATTTGAACGCCAGAAATCGCTGAGCCGACGAAATGCCTAGGTTTTTCAATAAAATACGCCTTAATCTTTTTGAAACGGAAATTAATCCTTGGCTATTGGTATTTTATTGGTATTATCCGCCCGGAGGAGAATTCGTGTGAATTTCGTGCTCGGTATCGATGGCGGCGGCACCAGCTGCAGGGCAGCCCTTGCGACAGGCGATGGCGCGGTCATTGGCCGTGCCAAAAGCGGTGCGGCCAACATACGCACCGATCTCACCGGCGCCCGCACTCATATCGTCGAGTCGGCGCGACAGGCCTTCATCGCTGCCGGGCAGAATCCGGACCTGATCCCGCAGACACCAGCCATTCTTGGTCTTGCCGGCGCCAATGTCGGCACCTACCGGCAGCAGCTCGAAGCAATTCTGCCGTTCAGCATCAGCCGCGTCGAGACCGACGCCGAGATCGCGCTGGAAGGCGCGGTCGGCTCCGGTGACGGCGCCATGGCCATTCTCGGCACCGGCACCGCCTATATGGCGCGCAAGGGCGGGGTATCACGCGCCATTGGCGGCTGGGGTTTCCAGGTCGGCGACCAGGGCAGCGGCGCCCGCATCGGCCGCGACCTGCTTGAACAGACGCTGCTTGCCCATGACGGTGTCCGCCCGCGCTCAGCCCTGACCGACAGCATGATGGCCACCTTCCGCAACAATCCCGAAGACGTGGTCGAGTTCACCACCAATGCCAAGCCCGGCGATTTCGGCGGCTTCGCGCCCAAAGTGTTCGAGCATGCCGAGAAGGGCGACGCCGTCGCCAACTGGATCGTCGACAAGGCGGTCGCCGATGTCGAGGCATCGCTTGGCGCGCTCGGCCTCTCCGATGGCGCACCGCTCTGCCTGCTCGGCGGTCTGGCGCCGCTTTATGCGCCGCGCCTTTCCCAGCGCTACCAGGCGTTGCTCAAGGCGCCGCTCGACGATGCGCTGGGCGGCGCCGTGCAGATGGCGGCCCGTATCTTCGCCAAGGCGGAGGCGGCACGATGAGCGAGGCCGCCGACCAGATCTTCGCCACGCTGAAGCAATCGTCGCAAAGTGGCGCGCCGCTCTATCTGCAACTGCGGAAAAGCATCGAGGACGCCGTCAATCGCGGCCTGATCGGACCGGGCGACGCGCTGCCTTCCGAGCGCGACATCGCGACCAAGGCCGACATTTCGCGCGTCACCGTGCGCAAGGCGGTGCAGGACCTGGTCAAGGGCGGCATCCTGGTGCAGCGCCATGGCTCCGGCACCTTCGTGGCGCCACGCATGGAGCGCGTCGAGCAGTCGCTTTCGCGGCTCACCTCCTTCACCGAGGACATGGCGCGGCGCGGCATGGCGGTGCGTTCGGCCTGGCTCGACCGTGGCCTCTATGCGCCCTCGCCCGACGAGATGATGGTGCTTGGTCTGTCCTCCAGCGAATTGGTGGCGCGTGTGTCGCGCCTGCGCATCGCCAACGACACGCCGCTGGCCATCGAACGCGCCTCGCTGTCGGCCAGCGTGCTGCCCGACCCCGCCGGGATAGGCTCTTCTCTCTATGCGGCGCTGGAATTGACCGGCAACCGGCCGGTGCGCGCCGTGCAGCGCATTTCGGCCGCCAATCTGGGCGACGGCGACGCACGCCTGCTCGAAGTGCCGCCGGGCATTGCCGGCCTGCACATCGAACGCATTTCCTATCTCGCGAGCGGCAAGGTAATCGAATTCACCCGCTCCATCTACCGGGGCGACGCCTATGATTTCGTCGCCGAACTGCGGCTGACAGGGCCGAGCGAAGAGGGCCGACCATGATCCCCAACACCACCCACATGCGGCGCGAGATCGACGAAATCCCCGAAGCGGTCGCGCGCCTGCTCGACGGCTCGGCGGCGGTGCTGACCGAGGCCGGCCGCGGCATTCGCGAGCGCGACCCGAGCTTCATCGTCACCGTCGCGCGCGGCTCGTCCGACCATGCCGCCACTTTCATGAAATATGCCGTCGAACTGACCGCCGGTCTGGCCGTGGCATCGGTTGGCCCGTCGATCGCTTCGATCTACGGCGCCAAGCTCAAGCTTGCGGGATCAGCCTGCCTGGCGATCTCGCAATCCGGCAAAAGCCCCGACATCGTCGCCATGGCCGAGACGGCGCGGGCCGGCGGATCGCTCACCGTTGCCATCACCAACACCGCGGATTCGCCGTTGGCGCGCGCCTCGGATTTTGCCATCGACATTCTGGCCGGACCTGAGCGGAGCGTCGCGGCAACCAAGACCTTCGTCAACTCTGCGGTCGCCGGGCTGGCGCTGATGGCGCATTGCACCGGCGACGACAAGCTGCTGGCCGCGCTTGCCCGCCTGCCCGAACATTTCAGCAAGGCGATCGCTTGCGACTGGATGGCGCTGGCCGGCGCATTGGAGACGCCGCAGTCGCTGTTCATTCTTGGCCGTGGCCCATCCGCAGCGATGGCCAACGAGGCGGCGCTGAAATTCAAGGAGACCTGCGGCATGCATGCCGAGGCCTATAGCGCTGCCGAAGTCATGCACGGCCCGCTGGCGCTGGTCGGGCCGGGTTTTCCGGTGCTGGCGTTGGCCGCCCGCGACGCCTCGGAACCTTCCGTGGCCGAGGCTGCCGACAACCTTGCCGGCAAGGGTGCTGCCGTCTTCATAACCTCAGACAAGTCCAGGAGTGCGCGGCCGCTGCCGCATGTCGCCACGGGGCATCCCTTGACCGACCCGCTGACGCTGATCGTGTCCTTCTACGGCTTCGTCGAGGCCTTCGCACGCCATCGCGGCCTCGATCCGGATGTACCGCGCAATCTGCGCAAGGTGACGGAAACCGTATGAGCGACCGTTTTGCCCTGACTGGCGCCCGGATTTTCGACGGCGACGACTGGCATGATGATGCCGCCCTCCTCGTGCACGGCGATGTGGTCGAAGGCATCCATCCCGTCGGCGCCATTCCTTCCGGCGTCGCCCGGATCGACACCGGCGGCGGCATGCTGGCGCCGGGCTTCGTCGACCTGCAGGTCAATGGCGGCGGGGGGGTCATGCTCAACGACCATCCCGATGTCGCTTCGCTGGCAACCATTTGTCGGGCGCACGTGCCATTCGGCACCACGGCGCTGCTGCCGACGCTGATCACCGATACGCCTGAGATCACCGCCGCCGCCATGGCCGCCGGCGCGGAAGCGGCACGGCAGAAGCTGCCGGGCTTTCTCGGCTTGCATCTCGAGGGCCCGCATCTCTCCGTCGCGCGCAAGGGCGCGCATGACCCGGCGCTGATCCGGCCGATGACGGATGCCGATCAGGCGGCCCTGATCGCGGCGTGCAAAAACCTGCCGGTGCTGCTGACGACGATCGCGCCGGAATCCGTCGAGCCTGCCCGCGTCGCCGCACTTGCCAAGGCCGGCATCGTCGTCAGCCTCGGCCATTCCGACACCGGCTACGCCACGGCCAAAGCCTTTGCCGAAGCCGGCGCCAGCGTGGTCACCCATCTGTTCAACGCCATGAGCCAGATCGGTAACCGCGAGCCAGGACTGGCAGGTGCGGCCATCGACATAGGCGGTCTCTCGGCAGGGATCATTGCCGATGGCATCCATGTCGATCCTGCCACGATGCTGATCGCGCTGCGCGCCAAGCAGGGACCGGGCAGGATCGTGCTGGTCACCGACGCCATGGCGACGATCGGCACCGACATGACCTCGTTCACGCTCAACGGCCGCATCATCTACCGCAAGGACGGCAGCCTGCGGCTGGCCGACGGCACGCTGGCCGGCGCCGATCTCGATATGATCTCCGCCGTCCGCTATGTGCATAGGATTGTCGGGCTCGACCTGTCGGAGGCCTTGCGTATGGCCTCGCTCTATCCGGCGCAAGCCGTCGGCCAGGCGCACCGGCTCGGCCGTTTCGCCAACGGCACTGCAGCCGATATCGTCGCGCTGTCGGACGACCTCGACGTCCAGGGCGTGTGGATCGGCGGCGACAGGGTTTTTGCCGCTGCCGGGACTTTACGTTAGGGTCAAAACTCAAAGAGTTTGGTCCCGGTTGGAGCGTAGCGGATGGCCTTGGTGCAGCGTTGGATCTGGGCCGGCAACTGGAGCCCGCTGATCGACGAAATTGGTCGCATGGCTGGCGCGACCTTGGACGCCGGATTGCGCAAGATCCTCGACGATGATCTCAAGGAAACAGACACAGATGCATCGCCGCCGCGATGGGCATCGTGCGAATTCGGTGGTCCCCATCCGATTGCCGCCTGGTTCGGAATCGATCAGGGAACGGACGTCTTGCATGTCCGAATCGATGTGCCAGACAACCTTTCCATTCGCGCCGAGACAATGCTTGATCTGATGCAGTCATATTCGTTTGTGGCGCCTCGCTAATCGGGCGCAGGGTCGGACCATTCACCACTAGAGAACTTGCCCATGCATGATGTCGATTGCGTTGTCGCTGGCGCCGGTGTTGTCGGCCTCGCCATTGCCCGTGCGCTGGCGCTGTCGGGCCGCGAGGTGCTGGTGGTCGAGAAGGCCAATGCCATCGGCACAGGCATCAGTTCGCGCAATTCGGAAGTGATCCATGCCGGGCTCCACTATGCGCCGGGCAGTCTGAAAGCCCGGCTCTGCGTCGACGGCCGCGAGTTGCTCTATGCCTACTGCAGCGAGCACGGCGTCGCCCACCGGCGCACCGGCAAGCTGATTGTTGCCGTCGAACCCGACCAGTTGGACAGGCTGCATGCGATCCAGATCAACGCGGCGCAATGCGGAGTGGGTGACCTCGCTCTTTTGACCCGCGCGGAGGCCGAAAGCCTCGAACCCGCGCTGACCTGTGACGGTGCGCTGCTGTCGCCATCGACCGGCATAGTCGACAGCCAGGCCCTGATGCTGGCGCTGCGCGGCGACGCGGAGGCAGCCGGCGCATCCTTTGCTATGCTCACCACGGTCTCCGGCGCGGCTGTCGAGGCAGATGGTATCCGGATCGACACGCGCGACGCCGATGGCGAGGGTTTCACGCTGAAGGCCGGCGCCTTGATCAACGCCGCCGGGCTCCATGCCCAGGCCTTGGCCAGACGCATCGAAGGCTTCCCGCAAGACCTCGTACCGCCACTATGGCTGGCACGCGGCAATTATTTCGCGCTGTCCGGCCGCTCGCCCTTTTCACGGCTGATCTATCCGGTGCCCGTCCATGGCGGCCTTGGTGTGCACCTGACCCTCGACATGTCCGGCAGTGCGCGCTTTGGCCCTGATGTCGAATGGATCGACCACGTCGACTATACCGTCGATCCCGGCCGAAGCGCTGCCTTCTATGGGGAGATCAGGCGCTACTGGCCCAGCCTTGCTGATGGCGCGTTGCAACCGGCCTATGCCGGCGTCAGGCCAAAACTATCCGGTCCAGGCCAGCCGGCAGCCGATTTCATCATCCAGGGGCCGGCCGATCATGGCGCCGGGCAAATCGTCAATCTGTTCGGCATCGAGAGCCCTGGCCTGACGGCAAGCCTGGCAATCGCCGACCATGTCATGGAACTGCTCGGTCTGGAATGACGGGCTGTTGTTGTCTCAGGCTATGAAACCTTTTGATTTCGAGGCCGTTGTCGGGGCGTATGTCCGAGGCGAAATCCAAATCGAAACCGGTCAGCAGCATCAGACCGCGCGATGCCGCGAAGTCGCGCCGGGAAAAGCCATCACGACAGAAGCCGAGCGACCGACGAACGGGCGAGGAGAAGCAGCGCGAAAAGAAGCCAACGCCCGCCGACGCAGCGCCGGAGGTCGACGGCCAGGCGGGGCCACCGCCGGATGCCATCGAACCCGATCCGCAGCTGACGCCCGAAGAGGCCGAGCAGGCGCGCAAGAAATACCTCTTGAAGCGTTTCTGGATCAGCGGGCGTGGTTACTGGGCAAGGCATGGCGACAGGCTCGCCTGGCCGTTGACGATCGGGGTGCTGCTGCTGATCTGCATCAACATCGGTTTCCAGTATGGCATCAATGTCTGGAACCGCTCGATGTTCGATGCCCTCGAGCAGCGCAACGCCCGCACAGTCTATTTCCTCAGCGCCGTATTCGTGCCGCTGGTGATCTGCAGCGCCAGCCTTGTCGTCGCGCAGGTCTACCTGCGCATGACGATCCAGCGCCGCTGGCGTTCCTGGCTGACCACCGGGGTCGTCGGGCGCTGGCTGGCAAACGGCCGCTACTACCAGCTGAACCTCGTGGGCGGCGACCACCAGAACCCCGAGGCCCGCATGACCGAGGATCTGCGCATTGCCACCGAGTCGCCGGTCGATTTCATCGCCGGCGTCCTCAACGCGTTCCTGTCGGCCTCGACCTTCATTGTCGTGCTGTGGACCATCGGCGGCGCACTCACCCTGCCGATCGGCGGCGAGAGCATCACCGTTCCCGGCTTCCTGGTCATCACCGCGATCATCTATGCCGCCATCACCTCGACCTCGATGGTGGTCATCGGCCGCAATTTCGTCCAGCTCTCCGAGCGGAAGAACCAGGCGGAGGCCGAGCTGCGCTACACGCTGACGCGCGTGCGCGAAAACGGCGAGAGCATCGCCTTGCTGGGTGGCGAGGAGGAGGAGCGCGGCGGCATCGACAGGAATTTCGGCCATGTGCTGAAGCAGTGGGCTCTGCTGACCGGACAGCACATGCGCACGGCGGCGGTGTCGCAGGGATCGAGCCTGTTTGCGCCGGTCGTGCCGATCCTGCTGTGCGCGCCAAAATTCCTCGAAGGCTCGATGACGCTTGGCGAGGTGATGCAGGCGGCATCTGCCTTTGGCATCGTGCAAGGCGCGTTCGGCTGGCTGGTCGACAACTATCCGCGTCTCGCCGACTGGAACGCCTCCGCGCGGCGCGTTGCCTCGCTGATGATGTCGCTCGACGGGCTCGAGCGCGCCGAGCAGAGCGATGCGCTCGGACGCATCAACCGGGGCGAAACCAAAGACGGCGCCATCCTCAGCCTCGACAATCTTTCCGTGACACTCGACGACGGCACCTCCGTGGTCAAGGAAACCGAGGTCGTGATCGAGCCGGGCGAGCGGGTGCTGGTGGCTGGCGAATCCGGTTCGGGCAAGTCGACGCTGGTGCGGGCCGTCGCCGGCCTGTGGCCATGGGGCGGCGGCAGCGTCAATTTCCACGCCGACAGGCGCCTGTTCATGCTGCCGCAACGCCCCTACATCCCCATCGGCACGCTTCGCCGCGTGGTCGCCTATCCCGCGGCGGCGGACAAGTGGACGATCAAGCAGATCAAGGCTGCCCTCGACAAGGTGGGGCTTGGCTATCTCACCGACAGGATCAGGGAAGACGCGCCATGGGACCAGACGCTGTCGGGTGGCGAAAAGCAACGCCTCGCCTTCGCGCGCCTGCTGCTGCATCGCCCCGATATCGTGGTGCTGGATGAAGCGACTTCGGCGCTCGACGAGAAGAGCCAGGACACGATGATGGGGACGGTGATCCACGAACTGCCCAATGTCACCATCATCAGCGTGGCGCACCGCGCGGAGCTCGAAGCCTTCCACAGCCGCAAGATCACCCTGGAAAGGCGTGAGGGCGGTGCCAAGCTTGTCAGCGATGTCGACCTCATCCCGCGCAAGGGCAAACGCAGCCTGCTGAACCGCGCCCTGTGGGGTTCCGGGACTCCAAAGCCGCGCCGATAGGGACGGCCCTGCCGAACCGCGAACAGGTGGTCAAGCGGAGCGTCTGAAACGCAGTGATTAGCCGGCTTTCTATTGACTATAGAGAGCCTTGTAGGTCTCGCGCAGAACATTCTTCTGCACCTTGCCCATCGTGTTGCGCGGCAATTCATCGACGAAGATGACCTGCTTCGGGTGCTTGTATTTCGCCAGCCGGCCGGCAATGGCGCCAACGATCTCGTCCCCGGTAATCTGCGACGCAGGCGCCCGCACCACGACAGCGGTAACGCCTTCGCCGAAATCGGGATGGGCAATGCCAATGACCGCGCTTTCGGAGACGCCGTCGAGCCCGTCGATCTCGCTCTCGATCTCCTTGGGGTAGATGTTGTAGCCGCCGGAAATGATCAGGTCCTTGCCGCGGCCAACGATGTGGACGTAGCCGTCGGCATCGATGAGGCCGAGATCGCCAGTAATGAAGAAGCCGTCGTCGCGGAACTCCGCCTTGGTTTTCTCGGGCATGCGCCAGTAGCCGGAAAAGACATTCGGCCCCTTCACCTCGATCATGCCGACCTCGCCCTGGGCAAGCGCTGTGCCGCTGTCGGGATCGGTGATGCGCAGCGCGACTCCCGGCAGCGGGAAGCCGACCGTGCCGGCGCGGCGCTCGCCTTCATAGGGGTTCGAGGTGTTCATGTTGGTCTCGGTCATGCCGTAGCGCTCGAGGATGGCGTGGCCGGTGCGTTCGCGCCAGGCTTTATGCGTTTCGGCAAGCAGTGGCGCCGAGCCGGAAATGAACAGGCGGATGGTCTTCGCTGCCTGTGCGTCGAGCCCTTCCTGCTGCAATAGCCTGGTATAGAAGGTCGGCACGCCCATCAGAACTGTTGCGCGCGGCAGGAGCGAGACAACGTGACCCGCGTCGAACTTCTGCTCGAACAGCATCGAGGCGCCGGCCATCAGCACGACATTGGTCGCAACGAACAGGCCGTGCGTGTGGAAGATCGGCAGCGCATGGATCAGCACGTCATCCCCAGTGAAACGCCATTGATCGACCAGCACGCGCGCATTGGAGGCCAGGTTTTCGTGGCTGAGCATGGCGCCCTTCGAGCGGCCGGTGGTGCCCGATGTGTAGAGGATTGCGGCCAGATCGTCCGGCCCGCGCGCCACATGATCGAAATCCGCAGGCTGTTGCGCGGCCAGTTCGGTCAGCGAGCCTTCGCCCTTGCTGCCAAGCGTGGCGGTTACCGCCCCCGACGCCTGCGCCAGCGGTGCAATATCACCTGCCCGCGCCGGGTCGCAGACGACCAGCCGCGGTTCGGCATCACCGAAGAAATAGCCGAGCTCGGCCAGCGTGTAGGCGGTGTTGAGCGGCAGGAAGACCGCGCCGACGCGCAGGCAGGCGAGGTAAAGGAAAATGCATTCGGGGCTTTTTTCGACTTGCACGGCAACGCGGTCGCCCGGCTCGACGCCGAAATGCTTCAGCGCCTGCGCCAATTGCGCCGACCGCGCCAGCATGTCGCCATAGCGGATCGAACGCCCGTCATCGGTCTCCATCAGGGTGCGCTCGGGCGCGGGCATGCGGTCGCGAAAGGCGTCGAACAGGTGATTGCTCATGCGTCTTCCCTAGCGCATGGCTTCGAAAAAAAACAACCGCTTGTGGGAAAACCACCGCAGCGGATTTCGGATCGAAACGGAAATGTTGCTATCTGCGGCCGCGCAGCGCCTTGTGGGCACTTGCCCGGGCATCGCCGCTCTCGTTGAAGCGCTCCATGCACATGGCCGCCGTCAGACGGTAGTGGCTGAGCAGCGCTTCGACGGCGCCATCGGCATCGCCTTCCACGGTGCGCTCGGCGATCAGGCGATGCTCGCCGATTTCGTCGCGATCGCTGCCATCCTGGGAGATCAGCCGGTAGCGGGAGGCCTGATCGGAAAGCTGGTCACAAAAGCCGGTCAGCCAGTGCGACCGGCAGCCTGCGATCAGTGCCCGATGGAAGGCGCGATGCAGCTTTTCCCATTCCGGGTTGTTCGAAGACGGATCTTCCGGCAAACGGCGCTGCGCGCGCGCCAGCCGATGCAAGGCCAGCACCAGTTGCTCTTCCCATTCGCCGGTGCGGTTGGCAATTGATTCGCGCAATGCCCGCTCTTCCAGCCAGCAGCGGGTGCGCGTCAGTTCCTCCAGTTCCGGTGCACTGACCGGCATGATGAAGAAACCGCGCTGGTCGTGCCGGCCAAGCAGGCCTTCGGAAGCAAGCCGGTTGAGAGCCTCGCGGACAGGCGAGGCGCCGGCGCCGTAGCGGGAAACCACCCATTCGACCCGAAGCTTGCTTTCACTTTCAAACACGCCACGCAGGAGATCGTCGCGAAGTTGTTGATAGACCGTGCTGGCGAGTGTGCTCTTGGCCCCCGCGCCTTCGCTCATATCGGCAGATCCGTAGGTCAATATGACTCCTATCGCTCTCCCATGCTCCGCCTGCTCGTTCGCAAAGCAAACGAATCCCCTGTACTTGTACTATATGCCCTAAGGCATCCATGGCTCAAGGGGAAGATCACGATATTCGACTTAAAGAGGAAGGTTTGCACATCTTAGCCCGGGGGAAGTAACGAATATCGTGAAAAACTTGTTCTTGTGAAGAAACTTTGCTTCCCGGCGCGGCTAGCGTCTTCACCTCTCGGTTGCGAGTTCCGGAATACGGGTAATTTTTTCTTAACGCGCGTCAGATTGCCGAACCGGCCCCTCCCGCAATGGAGGTGCCTTCGGCATTCATACACTAGATTTTGGCCTTCATATGTAGTGCCAGATGCCATGATCGCCTCACTCGGCGCGACTGTCAGCCCTGGCAACTGCCGCCAATTGACCGCTTTCCGGGAGATTTCGGTGGCTGAAAGATCAGACCAACAGAGCAGAGCTGTCGGGATTTTCCTGAACCCGATATCAGCCGGCAGCCCGGTCGGCCGCGGTTCGGATGGCTTCGATATTGGCCCGGTAGGCTTCGACGCTGCCGCCCTTGAAGATCGCCGCGCCCGCCACCAGCACGTCGGCTCCGGCGGCGGTGACCAGAGGGGCCGTTTCCGGCGACACGCCGCCGTCAATCTCGATGCGGATCGGCCGGTTGCCAATCAGTGCCTTGACCCGCTTGACCTTGTCGACCATGGCCGGGATGAAGGCCTGGCCGCCAAAGCCTGGATTGACGGTCATGATCAGGATCAGGTCGAGCCGGTCGAGCACATATTCGATCGCGCTTTCCGGGGTCGCCGGATTGAGCGACACACCAGCCCTCTTGCCGAGACCCTTGATGGTCTGCAGCGAACGGTCGAGATGCGGTCCGGCCTCGGCATGAACGGTCAGGCCGTCGCAGCCGGCATCGGCGAAGGCGGCCAGATAGGGATCGGCCGGCGCAATCATCAGATGGCAGTCGAAGAAAGCCTTGGTGCGGTTGCGGATGGCCTTGATCACCGGCGGGCCGAAGGTGATGTTGGGCACGAAATGTCCGTCCATGACGTCGAGATGGATCCAGTCGGCGCCGGCGGCCGCGACCGCCTCGACCTCGTCGCCGAGCTTCGAGAAATCCGACGCCAGCACCGATGGCGCAATCAGGGTCTTCCCGGCCATGTCCGCTTCCCGTTGTTGAGCTTGCTTCCGCCCTAATCGTCTCGACGCCGCTTGTCGACAGGAATCCGGTGTGAGCGGATGATCCACACAATGCAGAGAGGCGGCCGTGGGCCGCCTCTCCAGGTCTGTAGCGTCAAATTTCAGTTCGCGTGACGCCGCGGTTTGGCCAATCCCGGCGCAAACAGCTTGCCGCTGCCTTGCTTCAATCTCTGCAGATTGAACGTCTTGACGGGTGGCTTGGGCACGCAATGTCCACGCACCAGCTTTTCGGTTGTCCGGCAGCCAGTGGTGATGACGGCGTCCTTCACGCATGCCTTGCCAACCAGGTGGTAGCCGCGTTTGCAGTCGATGACGACGGGAGGCTTGCGCACGCACCTGCCGTTGATGCGCAATTCGTCGCGCCTGCACTGGTCGGCGATCACAGGGTTCCGCACGCATTTCAAGCCGACCTGACGATAGCCTGGCAGGCAGTGAATGCTGACACCGATGCACCTGCCGTTGACAAGCTTTTCGGTGCTCTTGCACGCGGCGACGATCGGCTTGTCGATGCATCTGCCACGCAGCAATGTCTGGCTGGGCAGGCATTTGCGGCCGGGATCGACGACGACCGGCGGCAGTCTCGGCTTGCCCAAGTCCGGCCGCGTGCTCGAGACGAGATCGTCGGCCTCCGGTTCGGAGGTGCGCTTTATGCAGGTGAAATCCTCCTTGTCGGTATCGACGCTGGCGATGGAGCCGTTCTGCTTGATCTCCTGCAGGGTGCACTGGATCGAACGGGTCCTGACGATGCTGAGATCATGTGCAGCACTTGCCTTGAAGACGCCGCCATCGTTGAAGGCGACGGTGGTGCCGGTGAAGAAGGCGCCATTCGAACAGCCGATCCGGTAGTGAAACGCGCCGGGCTCGTCGCGGCTCACTTCGAATGCGACCTGACCTTTGCGAGGGCAGAGTTTTCTCGCTCCTGCGCTGTCGGAAACGGTGACTTCGCCTTGCCAGTCGGCCTTTGCCGGCGGATTGTCGGGATCGGCCTGCGGGGCGTCGGTGAAACCACCGCCGCCGGCGCCGGTGCAATGCACGGTGATGTCCTTCCAGCCGTCGAAGGGTTCGAACGGTCCATTGCCGACGATCTCGGTCTTGTACTGGAAATAGGCCGTGGCGCCGACGTTCTCCCATTTCTCATAGCTGGCGAAATAGCCATTCTTGCTCGCGTCGTACGATGCCCACGCCTGCTTGAACTCGGAGGTGATCGGTCCGCCGTCCTTCTGCCGCCAGATGCGCATCGAGACCGGTCCGGCCTGATTGGCCTGCGCCCGGCTGGTGACCTTCAGCGAGGGACAGACCGTGCCAGGGGTCGAGCCCGGTTGGTTCGACTGGTAGGTGGTCAGGAACAGCTTGACGTTCTCGACCTCGAACTCGCCGAAATCGGCAGTGATGTCCTGGACATTGGGCTTGATCACCGGGTCGCAGACGACCTGCACCTGGAAGGTGCCATGCGCGGCGTAGTGCGAGTCGAAAAGCGGATGGGGCCAGCTGCCCTGCTGGGTTTCGGCGACGGCATTGCCCATGTCGAGCGCCTTGTCGGTAAGCGCCGTGAAGCTGGCGTCGAATTTGTGGCTGAACGAGTAGGATTTCGTCGGACCGTCGGCCTGCAGGTGCTGGTTGCACTTGGCGATGATCTGGTCGCCAAAGGGCACGATGGCAATGCCGGTGTCCGATGACAGGGGTATATTGGACGGATCAAAGGCGAAGTTTTCCTGGTGGTCGTAGTCACGGCTGACCGGCGACGCGCTCCAGATCGGCGGAAACGGGCCGCATTGGCCGGGTCCGCAGATGCCGAGTGCGACACCGACATCCAGAACGTAGCCGGGCCAGCGTGTATCGATCTTCATGTGGCCCCAGAACTGGACGGTGCCGCTCTTCAGCGTGTCCCATTTCTGCTTGTCGCTCGAAACGACGTGGAGCGTGGTGTTGGCGCTCTGCGTGTCGAACGACATCGACTTGATGTTGGCCTGTGCGGCGAAAGCGGAGGGGGTGGCTAGTCCGGCTGCGAACAGGGCAACGGTCGCAACCGTAGTGCGAAAGGCGTAGCTGACTGAAGACATTTCTCTCTCCTGAAGTTTGTTTCCTTCAGGCGTTGGTCGTC
This sequence comes from Mesorhizobium sp. P2_B11, assembly GCF_056404855.1. Classification (NCBI taxonomy): domain Bacteria; kingdom Pseudomonadati; phylum Pseudomonadota; class Alphaproteobacteria; order Hyphomicrobiales; family Phyllobacteriaceae; genus Mesorhizobium; species Mesorhizobium sp. P2_B11. The sequence goes on along the minus strand of NZ_JBFUDF010000001.1, from coordinate 79,029 downwards.
GCTCGAGGCCGCAAGGTTCACGCCAAGCAAAAACCCCGCCGGATCGCTCCGGCGGGGTTTTGGTCGAAGATCAAGCCAGGATCACGGCTTGGAGTTCTGGATGTTGTTGCCAGCCGGATCCTGCTGTTCAACGCTTGGCCTGCGCTTCGGCGCGAACTGCTGCAGCACGTTCGGATTGAGCAACAGGCTCGGATCGAGCGTCGGCTGGCGGATGGCCCGGCAGTTCGGGAACCGCCCGACCGTGCCTTCAGGGCAGCGCCGCCTGATCGGTTGGCACTGGCCGTTGACCATCACCGAGCCCGGGGCACATTCTTCCGGCTTCGGCCTCGGCTTGCGGCATGCACCGTCGATCACCTGGGTGCCGCGCGGGCAAACGCACTCGCCGCGCTTGTTGTGCACCTGGCCGCGTATGTCGCACTGTTCCAGCACAGGCCGCTTCTGCCGGCAGGCACCGCCCCGCACCTCGGTTCCCCGTGGGCAGACGCAATTGCCGTTGGCGTCGTGAACCTGGCCGCGGATGGAGCACTGCTCGGGCTTGGGCCGGATCGGCCGGCAGACCTTGCCCCTGACCTCGGTGCCGTCCGGGCAGACGCAATCGCCATTGGCGTTGTGTATCTGACCACGGATCGAGCACTGTTCAGGCTTCGGCCGGATCGGCCGGCAGGCTCCATTGCGCACCTCGGTGCCACGCGGGCAGACACAATCGCCGTCGGCGTCATGAACCTGGCCGCGTATGCTGCACTGCTCGGGCTTCTGCTTGTCGCGCACGCAGGCATTGGCCTGTCGGTCGAGATGCGTGCCGTCCGGGCAATAGCAGCCATTGCCGTCCGACGTCGGGACCGAACCGGGGATCGTGCAGCCCGGCTTGTCGATCTTGACGCAGGCGCCGTTCTCGAGCTCGGTTCCGCGTGGGCAGACACAGCGTCCATCCTCGGTGCGGATCTGGCCCTTGAGCAGCACGCACGGCCTTGGCTTTGGCTCGACGATGACGCCACCGTCGGGCGAGCACTGGCCGTTGCGGAACGTAGTGCCTTTCGGACACACGCACCGGCCGGCGTCGTTCATCACAAAGCCCGGCGAGCACTCTTTCTTCACCTCACGCTTTATGGTGAAGGGATGGCACGCATAGGCCTTGCCGCGATCGCCCTGGATGTTGGTCTGATCGCCGGACAGCATGTCGCCGCCTTGCACCCTGGTATCAGGAGACAAGACACCGACGCAGTTCTGGCCGCTGACATTGCCCTGCAGGTTGGCCAGGCGGCCGTCGTCGGGAAGGACCACGGTGACAGTGTGCACGTGGCTTTCCCCGGCGCCGAGCGTCAGGTTGGCGATGCAGGACAGAGGCAGCGTCGTCGGTTCCGGCGAGCAGCCGAAGGGCGGCGAGATCGAGGTGATCTCAACGCCTTCGAGCCGGCCGAGCCCGTCCACGCCGACCGCATCGCCGATGCGGACCGGACCCGAGAATGGGGTCTGGCCGTCATTGGTAATGGTGATCTCGAACGAGCAGGGCTGTCCGGGCTGGCACTCGGCATCGCCCGTCTTCTTGACGCTGATGGTGGAGATGCCACCGCCCTTGGCGCAGGCCTGGCCGAACGGGTAGACAACGTCGTCTCCCGGAGCCGGACCATACGAGCCGCGTGCGCAGTTCTCGAACGCGCCATTGGCCGAGACCGTCACATCGAAGTGCCGGCTGGTTCCGGGCGTCATGACGGCGCCGGGAATCTGGCACGACAGCGCGTTGGCCGGAACCGCTCCGCAGGCCCATTCCGCGCCGTCGGGTGTGACGGTCTGGATCTGGATCGGCGCGCCGCCTGCTATCAGCGTGGCGGCATCATTGACCCGCACCGGACCGGTGGGGGCAGCGGTGCCAAGGCTGATGACGGTGATGCGGCAGGAAACCACCGCCGCGCCGGCCAGCGAGCCATTGCACGTCTTGGTTATGCGCAAGGCTGGCTTGCCGCCATTGGGATGCCGGAAGCGTTCCTTGGCGCAGGCCTTGTTGTTGGTGAGGTCGACCTCACCAGGGACAGGCTTCAGCGCCGCGCAGTTTTCCACCGTATCCGACTGGTAGCCGGCCGGCATCACCGCCTTGACGACGATCGGCGTCGAGGCGCCCGGCATCAGCACGATGCCGGCATTGTAGCAGCGGAACTGGCCGGGGCCGTTCGGTCCGCATGCCCAGGGCGGAGACGGGCCGAAGGTCGAAGAGGCCGGCGCGCCGCCCGGGTAATTGTCGATGACCGTCAGCGGCCCATTATAGGGGACGCTGCCATTGTTGATGATGTCGATCACGAAGTAGCAGATGCCGGCGGGCGTACAGACCGGAATGCGGGCACGCTTCTTCAGGATCAGGTCGACCTTCTTGTCGACCGGCGGCCGGCAGTCCGGGTTGCGATCGCCACGCCGGCAGATCGGGATCGAGGCGCAGCCGCGATCGTTCTGCTGGCTGCCGAACAGCGGCTTGCCGCTTGCGCCGTAATTGTAGGTGGCGCAGTTGCGCAGCGCGCCGCCTTGCCAGCCACCGGCCGGCTTGAAGCCGAGCTTGAGGTCGACGGAGGCGCCCGGATTGAGCGTGGTCACCGGATAGGTGCACGTCATCGGGGTCACACCGGGCACGCAGACCCAGGGTGGATTGGGCCCTGAATCCAGCGTCGAGCCGGCCGGCAGCGTCACCTCGTCGAGCACGATCTTGCCGTGATAAGGCGCTCCGCCGACATTGGTGACCCGGATGGTGAAGTCGCAGCCGCCACCCATCGTGCACCGTGTGACATCGGCGCGCTTTTCGACCTTGAGGTCCGGCTCCTTGTCGGGCGGACATCTGAGGTCACGCGGGATGACGATGTCGATGGTCTGCGTGCAGCACAGGCCCCAACCCTCCTCCGGGCCGGCATAGGTCTCGATGCCGGTGACGATGAGGTGGATGACGTCGCCAGGCGATGCGCCGATGATCTTCCAGTTGAGCACGCCACCGCCCGCCGGCACCAGCTGGGTGTCGGGGATGATGGTGATGCCGGGGGTGGTCGTCGACACCTGCACCCACTTGCCGCCCATCTCCGGGCCGACAGGCATGTGATAGATGAAGGCGCCGCCGCCGGGCACGCAATCGACCGTGCCGCGCTCCACCTTGAAGCATTCCCGGTCGGGAGGCGGAGGCCGCTTGTCGCAGTTGGTGAGGTCGATCTTGATCGAGGTCTTCACGCCGGTCTTGAAGTCGCCATCGTCGGGCTTGCCCGGATCCTGCGACGGGATGATGACCCCGGCGCCGACGCCTGGCGTCACCTTGATCACGCCCTGATTGTCGACGACCGTCGGCGATGGAAACGCCGCATGGTCGATCTTGGCGGTGATCCTGAAATTGATGACGCGTTCATTGGCAGCGCCAGCGCCATCGAGATCGGTGGCGGAAATCCGGAAATCGGAAACCGTCGCCGTATCGTTCGGATTGGCGGAGGTGCTGACCGTCGCGCCCGGCAATGGTCCGCCGGACGCATCCGTGCCGTCGCCGGACACGTTGACGTTGACGATCGCAAGACCGTGCGGAAGCTGATCCTTGAAGTCGAGCTGGAGTTTCTTCAGCCTGGCCACGAAGCTTGGGTCGGCAAAGCCTTGCGGGTCCCCGCGCAGGCCGAAGCTCAGGGAGTAGACGACATAGTCGCAGCTCCGCTGGGTGCCTTTCTTGGTGAAGAACGGCACGACCCGTTCCGGCCTCGGCGTGACGATTTTCGAGTTGTCGAGGTCGAGCCGCAGTTCCGGGGTGATCGGGACGGCGTCTTCCGCGTGGCTTGCCACAGGGGTGTACATGGCGACCGCGATACCGGCCGCCATCAGCCAGCGCGCGCCGCGCCTGGCGTATGACAGGGGTCTCATGATGGTCTCCATGACGGTTTTCTGGTTGCGTGTTGCGGTTGGGGAAAGTGCTGAAGTGTTCATCTTCCCCTCCTCAACGTTCGCAGCTGACGGCTGGGGTTCTGAGCGGCAAAGTCATCTTGCAGCAAGGGTAGTAGCCACCCTTGTCCTTGTCGGATTGCCTGTAGAAGCAGAGCCCGACATCGACTGTGTCGCCCGGATAATGGCCGGTGATGTCGATCGTGTAAGGCTTGCCGGGCGCGTGCGACTGGGGTGATGTCACCCCGACGCCTGGCGTCCTGGACTGGGCCTTGATCGAATCGCCGCCGAAGCCGGCATGGTCATGGAGATAGAGGTCGGCCTGGAGGCCGCGAGGCGTGCAGTAGAACTGGACATCCTCGACATCGATGCACGGCGGCAGATCGCCGGGCGGTGGGAAGTCAGGCGGATAGAAGGGCGGCAGGTAACCGCCGGGGATTTCTTCATAATAGCCGGCACGGCCTTCGCAGGGGTGCCAGACCTCGACGTCGCCGACATGGCCTTCCACTTCGGGGTCTTCAAAATAGCCGTCGAAATCGACGAACCACGAGCCGAAGGGCGGCACGTTAGTCGGCTTGACCAGCGGCGTCGGCGTGATCTGCACGCCGTGCACGGCAAGCGGCCCGCCGGCGGCGAGCTGGTCGGCCAGCGTCGGGTTGTCGCGCAGTTTGTCGCCGGTGTTGACCAGCGTGTCGGTGCACACGCCGGTGTTGAGATTGCCTTCGGCGTCGTAGCCATATTGCAGGTCGAGGCCGCCGGCCGACTGCCGGTTGCCTTGCGGGAAGCCGACCGCATATTCCTGCGGCTCTTCCACCCATTCGGATTCCGTCGCCGGATCGTCGGGGCTTTCGCGCCAGTAGCGAATGACCTCGCCTTTGCCGGAATCGGCGAACTGGCTGTAATCATAGCGGTTTTCCACCGGACCGCGCTGCGCCAGGTACATGAAGCCCTGATTGTCGAAGGCGATGTCGGTGACGGCGTAGTCTTTGTCGGCTTTGACCGTCAGCTCCCAGCGCGGATCGCCGGCGAATGTGCCGTCGCGGGCAATGCCCACCGACCAGACTTCAGACTTTTCGCCGACCGAGTAGTAGACCCGGCCGCCATGATAGGCGACCGCCCAGACGCGGCGTTCATCCTGCGTGTAGCCCCAGGTGTCGGGGTCTTCGCTATCGAAGGCCGCCCCCTGTATGTCCATCACCGCGCCGTCGTCGGCGACGGGTGCCAGCCCATGCGCCGGCCGTCCGGCAACGCCATGGTCGAATGTATCGATCAGCGTGCCATTGGCGTCAATGCGGTGGATGAGGCCGGTGTCGAGGTCGCTGGCGAAGAACTCGCGATGATTGCTGTCGAAAGTTACGTCGCCGATGCCGGGACCGCTGTTGGTGTCGATGTCGGCGAATTTGGAGACGGCGCCGGTAATGCCGTCGATCTTCCAGATCGTGCCGGGACCGCCGCCGTTTTCGGTGCCGAACTGGCCGTCCATGAATACGGTGCCGGCCGTGCCGCGGCGCTGCCGCTCGGGCCGGCCGTCGGAATCTTCGTCTGGGGTGACGATGCGGACGCCGTGCAGCGAGGTGGCGCCGGCATAGAGGTTGGGCATGCCGGACGGGACGCCATCGCGCACACCGTCGTCATAGGTGATGGCGAACACCTGGCCGATCTGTTCGGCCGTCACCTCGAAGGGCGGCGGCGTGTAGACGAGCTGGCCGGAGGCCGGTCCGCCCAGCGCCGAAACGTCGAAAACGCGCAAGGTGGCGCGCGTCGTGTCGATGAAGGTTTCGTCGACCGGGTCGACGCCGGGCGGCAGCCCTTCGTCGAAATTGGGAATGACGGTGCCGGAAAATCCGGTCACCGCCATCGAGCCGGGATAGATGATCTGGGTTTCCTGCGCCCGTGCAGCTGTGCCCAGCCAGAGCGTGGCGCTCAGCGCCAGGGCAAGCAAACCGCCGGCCAGATGGAGCGAACGGCGCAAACCGCCGCGTGGAGATGGCATGGACGTAGCGCGATCGCAGGACATAAAACTCCCCCCGAAGTTTTCGGGAGGAACATCCGGCTTGGCCGCGCGAATCAGGGCAAGGCGCGGCGTTCCGTCACGTTCGTCCCTGATCGAATTGTCTGCTTTCCTCATCCTCACGATACGCCTGCTCTTGCGCAGGGTCAACGGAATCAGCCGAAAGCCCAGTGCATCGACCCCATCCCGAAGGCGGTGGTCGCGCTGAGCTCCCGTTGTTCCCGGAGACCTTGGAGTCTCTGGGGTCCTGGTCATTGGGGGCATCCTTTCCGGCCCCGCACCATGCGGCGCCTGAGCGTCAGTCGCAGGCGGAAGCGGAAAGGTTCATCCAAAACGGCGGCCGAGACTGTTCGCCATTTCACATAAGCGGCGACTAATTCTTGTGTCAGGCTACTCAGGATGGAAACCCGCCTGGTGCGAAAGACCGGCCGGCTTACTTACTGTCAGTGCCGGGTTCTGCTAGCGTCATCCCAACCCTGGGGGGTATCATGACACGCAGGCACTTCGTTCTGTTGCTGGCGGCGTTTTTTTCATGTGCGTTGCCGGTCCATCAATCCCTGGCCAAGACCTTGGTCTACTGCACCGAGGTCAGTCCGGACACGTTCGATCCAGCGCTCGCCTCCGGCGCCCGCGACGCCTCGGCCACCGCTCTCTACAACCGCATCGTCGAGTTCGAGCCCGGCACCACCAAGGTGCGTCCCGGCCTTGCCGAACGCTGGGAGGTTTCCGATGACGGTCTCACCTACACATTCCACCTACGGCATGGGGTGAAATTTCACAGCATCGAGGGCTTTACGCCGAGCCGGGACTTCAACGCCGACGATGTGCTGTTCACCTTCGACCGGCAGGGCAATGCGCAGAACCCGTTCAACAACTATGCCAAACGCCAGTACATCTATTTCGACGGCATTGGCATGGCACGCCTCGTCGCCGGTTGGCGCAGGGTTGACGACTATACGGTGGTGCTGACGTTGAAGGCACCGCATTCGCCGATGCTTGCCGACCTGGCGTTGGATTTCGCTTCGGTCGTCTCGAAGGAGTATGCCGAGAAGCTCGTCGCCGAGAAGCGGCTGCTCGATCTGGCGCTGAAGCCGGTTGGGACGGGTCCGTTCCAGCTTGTCGACTATCAGCAGGATGCGGTCATCCGCTACAAGGCCAACCCGGACTACTGGCGCGGCCGACCGAAGATCGACGACCTCGTCTTCGCCATCACCACCGATGCCAGCACTCGCATGGAAAAGCTGCGTGCCGGCGAATGCGATCTCATGCCCTATCCAAATCCGGCCGACCTCGAGGCGATCAAGGCGACGCCCGGCATCAAGGTCATGCGGCAGGAAGGCCTCAACACCGGATACCTCGCCTTCAACACGCTGCAGAAGCCCTTCGACGATCCGCGGGTGAGAAAGGCGATCGCCATGGCCATCGACACCCAGGCACTGGTCGACGTCGTGTTCCGCGGCACCGGCGAAGTCGCACGCAATCCGCTGCCGCCAACCTCCTGGGCCTATGACAAGACAAGCCCCGGTCATGTCTTTGACCCGGCTGCCGCCAGGCAGGCGCTCGCCGATGCCGGCATCAAGGACCTGCATATGAAGATCTGGGCCATGCCGGTGCAGCGCCCGTACAACCCCAATGCGCAGCGCATGGCTGAAATGATCCAGTCCGACTTGGCAAAGATCGGCGTCAGCGTCGACATCGTCACCTATGAGTGGACGGAATATCTTGCCCGCTCAAAGGCACGCGACCGCGACGGCGCCATGCTGTTCGGCTTCACCGGCGACAATGGCGACCCCGACAATTTCCTGTCCGTGCCGCTCGGCTGTGCCGGCGTCGGCACCACCAATCGCGCCAACTGGTGTTTCCCGGCCTTCGACGACCTGCTCAAGCAGGCAGCCGGGATCGCCGACCCCGCTGCCCGCGCGAAACTTTATGCGCAGGCGCAGACGATCTTCAGGGAGCAGATGCCGTGGGTCGTCATCGCCCACTCCGTGGTCTCGGTGCCGATGCGCGATCGGGTGACCGGCTATGTCATGGACCCGTTTGATCACCATGATTTCTCGGGCGTCGATATCAAGGAATAGCGGCTCGTGGCGGCCGATCTCGATGTCTATGTGGAGAGCCTGCGCAATTTCCACCTGGTGCGGGGCTACAGCATTACGCAGCTGCTGCCCTACCTGGAACAGGCCGGGCTGAAGGTCCGCCTGCTGGACCGGCCGGCCCGCCAGGACAGGGCGCCCGCGGCCCTGCTGCATATCGACCTGACCGTGGTTCCGGCGCCCTACCGGGAGATCGGCCAACGTTACGAGCGCAGCATCAATGGCCGCGCGCTGTCCATCCACAGATACCTCTATTCGACGCTGAAACTGGAGGCCGGCGACAGCCACAAGGGGCCGGTCATTGTCAAAACCGTCCTCAACTCCAGGGGCCGGCCTGAGCAGCGCTGGTGGCAACACCGCAACGGCCTGACCCGGAGCGCGCATGCCATCCGCAAGCTCTTCGACCCCGGCTACAAGGAACGCCTGTGCCCGCCCTATCGTGTCTACCAGACGATCGGCGAGGTCCCGCAGGATGTATGGCGCAACGATCGGCTGATGGTCGAGAAATTCGCCTTCGAAACCCTCGATCTGCCGATCGTTAAGCATCGCTACATGTTCCTGCTCGGCGCCGAGATCAACATGCGGCAGGTCTATGACGACGTGCTGTGCGCCGGCTCAAAAATCCTGAGCAATGAGGTCGGCGGCGCCGTCCCGCCGGAGGTGCTGGCGGTGCGGCAGCGGCTCAACCTGGATTTCGGGGCCATCGACTATTTCATTGTCGACGGCAAAGGCGTTGTCGTCGATGCCAACAAGACCGTCGGCTCAAACCCGGAATGGCTGAAGAAGAACCGCTTTCGCCAGGAATTCAACGATCGCATGGCCGAGGCGCTGATCGCCTTCGTCCGTGGTTGAGCCGGATCACCAGACCCAGCCGCCTCTGCCTAGCACCGACACCGCCTCGACGATGCGGCTGAAGGAGGCGCGCGCGCGGCCGACCGTGTGCCTGGCCCGGAGATAGCCATGCACCAGCCCAGGCTCCTCGAACCAGGTGGCGTGGCCGCCTGCTGCAAGGACGCGGTCGCGGTAGGCCTCGCCATCGGACGACAGCGGATCGCACTCGGCGGTGATCAGCACAGTCGGTGGCAGGTAGGCGAAATCGGTGTCGGCGAGCGGCGACAACGTGATGTCACCGGTGCCGTCAGCGCCGCCGGTGCGGATGTGCTTGTAGAAGTCGAGATCGCGCATGGTCAGCATCGGCGCTTCCGCATGCGTCACGTAGGAGCCCCTCGAGCGGTCGCCGCCGAGGCCGGGATAGATCAGCACCTGGCCGATTGGCCGCTTTGCATGGCCACGCGTTGCGTGGGCGACGGCTGCGCAGAGATTGCCGCCGGCGCTGTCGCCGCAGAGCAGGACGGGACGGTCGTAGGTTTTGGCAGCCCATTCGAAGGCATGCAGCGCATCGTCGAAGGCGGCCGGGTGCAGATGCTCCGGCGCCAGCCGGTAGTCGACGGAGACCACCTCGAAGCCGGTGCGGGCGCACAGTTCGGCGCAGACATCGTCATGGCTGTCCAGCCCGCCGAGGATGAAACCGCCGCCATGAATGTAGAGCACCATCGCCGCCTTGTTCGGCGAGACGGAGCGATAGATGCGGATCGGAATGTCGTGCGCGGCAATGATGGTCGTTTCCACCGTCACGCCGTCGGGATAGCCGGCAAAGAATTCGCGGCACATCAGGTCATAAATCGCGCGCTGCTGGGCAATGGTGTAGTCGATTGTGTCGGGCGGATAGTAGGAATTGGTTCGCTCGATGAAGGCCCAGGTCTCGGCGTCGATGAGGGTTTTGTAGTCGGTCATGCTGGTCGCGCCGACTGTAAAGGCCGAGCCCAGGCACCCCCCTCTGGCCTGCCGGCCATCTCCCCCTCAAGGGGGGAGATTGGATTTCGCGAAGGCTTTCGCCAATCGCCAACGTTGGTAGATGAGCGCTGATATCCGAGCTGCCAATCTCCCCCCTTGAGGGGGAGATGCCCGGCAGGGCAGAGGGGGGTGCCTCGCGCCATCACCTGGAGATTACTTCCCCTTCCACACTGGCTCGCGCTTTTCCGCAAACGCGCGGAACCCTTCCATACCGTCCTCGGAGCCATAAAGCGCATCGACGGTCGCCAATTGCCGGCCCGTCACCTTGTTCATCGCTTCCTGGAAGGTCAGCGCCTCGGCCACCCGCGCCGTCTCCTTGATCGCGGCGAAGACCAGCGGCGGGCCGCTGGCCAGCAGCCTTGCGATCTCCCAGACGCGATCTTCGAGCTTGTCCTTGGGCAGCACCTCGTTGACCAGGCCCCAGCGATGCGCTTCCGCGACATCCATCCAGCGGCCGGTGAGCAGAAGATCCATGGCGACATGGTAGGGAATGCGCTTCGGCAGCTTGATCGTCGCTGCGTCGGCCAATGTGCCGGCGCGGATTTCGGGCAGTGCGAAGGAGGAATGGTCAGAGGCGTAGATGAGATCGCAGGACAGCGCCAGCTCGAAGCCGCCGCCCACCGCCATGCCGTTGACGCAGGCGATGACGGGCTTGTTGAGGTCGCGCAGCTCCTGCAGGCCGGCAAAGCCGCCGACGCCATAGTCACCGTCGACCGCGTCGCCGCCGGCAGCAGCCTTCAAATCCCAGCCGGCGCAGAAGAACTTGTCGCCGGCGGTCTTGACGATGGCGACGCGGAGCTCCGGATCGTCACGGAACGCCTTGAACGTTTCGCCCATCAATCGCGACGTCTTCAGGTCGATGGCATTGGCCTTCGGCCGGTCGAGTGTGACCTCGAGGATGGTGCCCTCGCGGCGGGTCGAAATGACGTCAGACATTCTTCTTGTTTCCCAGCACCAGCAGCGCGTCGGCGATCCAGGCGCCCTTGCCTTCGGCGCAAACGATCAGCGGGTTGATGTCGAGTTCCTCGATCTCGCCGGCGTTCTTCTGCACGAAGTCGGCAATGCCCGCGATGGCCTCGATGGCAGCCGCGACATCGGACTTGGGCCGGCCGCGATAGCCCTCGAGCAGCGGGAACAGCTTCAGGCGGCGCAACGCCGCCTCGATATCGTCGCGCGTCGCCGGCAGCATCAGGGTGACGCTGTCGCGCAACAGTTCGACCAGCACGCCACCGGTGCCCAGCGTCATCACAGCGCCGAACATCGGGTCGCGGGTGAAGCCGACGATCAGTTCGGCGACGCCGTCGCGCACCATGCGCTCGACATAGAGCCCGGTGCCGAGCGGCAGCAGATCGTGCGCCGCCGTGCTGACGGATTCGGCGTCCCTCAGGTTCAGCCTGACTGCGCCGACTTCCGACTTGTGGGTGACGCCGAGCGCCTTCAGCGCCACCGGGAAGCCGAGCGCCATCGACGAAATCACGGCATCGACCGCATTGGCGGCGCGTTCGCCCTTCGGCACCGGCAAGCCGGCCTTGATCAGCCGCTCCTTGGCTTCGGCCTCGTCAGGCGTCACATGGCCGCCTTCGGAAGCGCCGGCAGCCGATGTATCGATCGACTGCGCCTGCGGTTCGGCCCAGGCCCAGCCGATGAAGGCTGCCGCACCTGCGGCATCCATGGCTTCGGAAATGCCGAACAACGGCACCATGCCGCGCGCCATCAGCTCGGCGGTGTACTCCTCCGGCAGGTTCTCCGGCAGCGAGGAAACGATGGCGCCATGCGCCTTGTTGGTCTTCAGCGCCGATTCGAAGGCGCGCAGCGTTGCCCACCAGTCGGTGACCGAGCAGCGGTCGGGACGCGGAAAATCGAGCACCAGCATGTTGAGGTCGAAGCCTCCCGACACCATGGCGGTGAAGGTGGCGGTCATCGCCGGCTCGTTGTTCCAGATGAAGGTGTGGTAGTCCAACGGATTGGCGACAGCCACCAGCGGCCCGAGCGTCGATTTGACATGGGCGCGGTGCTTGCTGGTGAGCTCCGGGAAATTGACCCAGCGCCCTTCGGCGCTGTCGGCCATCACCGAGGCTTCGCCGCCGGAGCAGCTCATCGACGACAGACGATAGCCGGGCAGCGGACCGGTGACGTGCAGCAGCTTCAGCGCCTCGATGAAGGCGGGTATGGAATCGACACGCGCAATGCCAAGCCGCCGCAGGAAAGCGCCCGAAGCGGCATCCGAGCCGGCAAGCGATGCGGTGTGCGAGACGGTCGCCTGCCTTGCCTGTTCGGAGCGCCCAACCTTCATGGCGATGATCGGCTTTTTCAGTTCGCGCGCCCGTGCCGCCAGCTTCTCGAAGCCGGCTACCGAATCGAAGGCCTCGATGTGCAGACCGAGCGAGGTAACGCGGTCATCCTCGATCAGGCCGAGCGCCATTTCGGACAGGCCGGTCTGCGCCTGGTTGCCCGCCGTCATCAGGAAAGCGATCGGCAGGCCGCGCTTCTGCATCGTCATGTTGATGGCGATGTTGGAGGACTGGGTGATGATGGCGACGCCCTTGGCGCCTTCGGGCAGCCTGATGCCGCCATGCTGGTCGGGCCACAGCAACGCGCCATCGGCATAGTTGATCAGGCCATAGCAATTCGGGCCGATGATCGGCATCTGGCCGGCAGCCGCCACCAGTTCGGCCTGCAGCCGCTCACCGTCGTCGTCATAGGCCTCGGTCTCGAGAAAACCCGCGGCAAAGCAGACGGCGCCGCCGGCGCCACGCTCAGCCAGCGCCTTGACCACCTCGATGGTCAAATGGCGGTTGACGCCGACAAAGGCAGCGTCGGGCGCAGCGGGAAGGTCTGCAACGGAGCGATAGGCCTTGCGGCCAGCGACCTCGTCCTTGGTTGGATGCACCGGCCAGATTTCGCCGGCAAAGCCCATCTTGATCGATTGGGCAACGACGGCAGCGGCCTGCGCCCCGCCGAACACAGCTATCGACTTCGGGCGCAGGAGACGTTCGAGTTTATGCATGGCCATCTTTTCGTTTGAGCATGATCTTCTCCCCAAAACCGGGGCCCGGTTTGGGGGCCATCATGCTCTATGCTCCGAACGGACGCAGCAGCGCCCGCGAAATAATATGTCGCTGAATCTCCGAAGTGCCTTCCCAGATGCGCTCGACGCGGGCGTCGCGCCAGATGCGCTCCAGCGGCAGGTCGTCCATCAGCCCCATGCCGCCATGGATCTGGATGGCCTCGTCGGCAACGTAAGCCAGCATTTCGGTAGCCTTCAGCTTGGCCATCGCCATGTCCTGATCGGTGACGGTGCCCTGATCGTACTTCCAGCCGGCTTCGAACACCATCAGGTCGGCGGCCTTCAATTCGGTCGCCATGTCGGCGAGCTTGAATGACACGCCCTGGAACTTGCCGATCTGCTGGCCGAACTGCTGGCGCTGCGCGGAATATTCGATGGCATGGCCAAGCGCCCGCTCGGCACGGCCGAGGCAAGTGGCGCCGACCTGCAGGCGGGTGGCGCCAAGCCAGGAATTGGCAACCTCGAAGCCCTTGTGCACTTCGCCCAACACCTGGCTCGCCGGCAGCCGGCAATCGTCGAATTCGAGGATGGCGTTGGTGTAGCCGCGATGCGAGACGTTGCGGTAGCCATCGCGCACCGTGAAACCCTTGGTGCCCTTGTCGACGAAGAAGGCGGTGATCTTCTTGCGTTTTCCGCGCGGCGTTTCTTCTTCGCCCGAAGCCATGAAACAGATCGCGAAATCGGCGAGATCGGCGTGGCTGATAAAATGCTTGGTGCCGTTGAGCACCCAGTCATCGCCGTCCTGCACGGCCGTTGCCTTCATGCCACGCAGGTCGGAGCCGGCGCCGGGCTCGGTCATCGCCAGGCAGTCCCACTTCTCGCCGCGGATGCAAGGAAACAGGTATTTTTCGCGTTGCTCCGGGGTGCCGGCCAGAAGGATGTTGGAGGGGCGCGCCACGCAGGTCCAGTGCAGCGCATAGTTGGCGCGGCCGAGCTCCTTTTCGTAGAGCAGCCAGGTCACCGTATCGAGGCCGGCGCCGCCGACGTCAGTCGGCATGTTGGCGGCATAGAGCCCGGCTTCGATCGCCTTGACCTTGATCTCCTCGATCAGTTCACGGCGCAGCACGCCGGTGCGCTCGACCTCACGTTCATGCGGGTAAAGCTCGTTCTCGACGAAGGCGCGCGTCGTCTCGACGATGAGTTTTTGCTCTTCCGAAAGACCGAAATCCATCGTCTCAGCCCTTCTTCTTGCCGGTCTTTTTCTTCGGCTTTTCCGCCTTCTTTACCGGCTTGGAAGCCTTGGCCTTCTCGGCTGCCTTGGAGGCCACCGGCTTCTTCGCCGCCAGCTTGGCCAACTGCCTGGTATAGTCCTTGTGCAAGGCGCCGGCGCCCCAGCCCTTGCCTTTGTTCTGCTTCGACAGCGCGTCCATAATGGCGACCAGATTGTCGTCGCGGATCTTTTCCAGTTCACGGATCGACAGGCCATGCGCCTGGTCGTCCGACTGGGTGGCGATCAGGTCGACCAGCTCATCGTTAAACTCCGGCACATCCATCAGCTTGGTCCACGGCCATTTCAGGCACGGCCCGAACTGCGCCATGAAGTGGCGCATGCCGGCCTCGCCGCCGGCGACGCGATAAACCTGGAACATGCCCATCTGCGCCCAGCGCAGGCCAAAGCCGTAGCGCATGATGTCGTCGAGTTCCTCGACCGTGCAGATGCCGTCCTTGATCAGCCAAAGCGCCTCGCGCCAGGCCGCTTCCAGCAGGCGGTCGCCGACAAAGGCCTCGATCTCCTTGCGGATGACGACAGGCTTCATGCCGATCGATGCATAGATTTCCTTGGCTACCTCGATTGCCTCGGGGAACGTCTGCTCGCCGCCGACGATCTCGACCAGCGGCAGGAGGTAGACCGGGTTGAAGGGATGTCCGACAACCAGCCGCTCCGGATGCTTCTTCATCGCCACCTGCATGTCGGTCGGCTTGATGCCGGAGGTCGACGAGCCGACAATGGCGTTGGCCGGCGCATAAAGGTCGATCTCGGCCAGCACACGGTGTTTGAGGTCGAGCCGCTCCGGCACGCTCTCCTGGATGAAGTCGGCGTCGGCCACCGCTTCGGCGATGGTCTTGGCGAAGGTCAGCTTGCCCTCCTTGGGCAGGCCGCCGGGAACCATCTGCTTGTAGGCGCGGCGCGCGCCCTTCATCACTTCAGAGACCTTGCGCGACGCTTCCGGGTCCGGATCGAAGATCGACACGTCGATGCCATTGAGCAGCAGCCGCGCCACCCAGCCGGCGCCGATGACACCGCCGCCGATAGCGGCCGCCTTGTTGATGATGCTCATGGTCAGGCTCCGGTTCTTGTCTTGGCTGTTTGAGGGTCGATGAGAGGCACGCGCTCGCCGGCGCGGATCACGGAGGCGTCGTAGGCCTTGCGGGCGAAGACTTCGAGCACGAAGGGGCGGAAGAACTCGATCGGCAGCGTGTCATAGTCCGGGTCGAAGCTCGACTGGTCCCAGCGTTCGCAAAACTGGTCGCAATCGTCGAAATAGGCATGGCCGGCGAAGCGGTCGCGGGCGTGACGGTTACCGCCGAGATGGTGGGCATAATAGAGGCGCTGGAAGTCTCCGTGCTTTTCCACCACCCAGGTGCATTGCTCGCGCACGAAAGGCTTCAGGATCGAGGCGGCGTATTCGTCGTGGTTGTAGGGCGCGTAGATGTCGCCGATGTCGTGCAGCAATGCGCAGGCGATCCAGTCGGTGTCGGCGCCGTCGCGCCACGCCCGCGTCGCCGCCTGCAGCGAATGGCCGAGCCTTGTGATCTTGTAGCCGGATAGGCCCTCGTCGAGCTGGACCAGCGCATCGAGCAGACGCTCGCCGGTCCTGGCCGCATAGTCGATCTCATGCGCGGTCAGGAACTCGTAGTCGTCCCGGTCGCCATCCTTCATCGCGGTGAATTTGACGGTTGCCATGCCGACCTCCCCCAATTACGCGGCGATCGGCGCCCGCTTGGTCAGGTTCAGCTTCTTGCGCACTTCCTCCGGGCCCAAAATCCTGGCGCCGAGATTGGTGACGATGCTGGCGGCGCGTTCGACCAGCTGCGCGTTGGTCGCCAGCACGCCCTTGTCGAGCCACAGATTGTCTTCCAACCCGACGCGGACATTGCCGCCGGCGAGTACGGCTGCGGCGGCATAGGCCATCTGGTTGCGGCCAATGGCGAAGGCCGACCAGTTCCAGGTCGACGGCACATTGTTGACCATCGCCATGAAGGTGTTGAGGTCATCCGGCGCACCCCACGGCACGCCCATGCAGAGCTGCACCAGTGCGTCGGCGTTGAGCACCTTCTCCTCGACCAGCTGCTTGGCGAACCAGAGATGGCCGGTGTCGAAGGCCTCGATCTCCGGCTTGACGCCGAGCGCCGTCATCATGCCGCCCATGGCGCGCAGCATGCCGGGCGTGTTGGTCATGACATAGTCGGCCTCGGCGAAGTTCATGGTGCCGCAATCCAGCGTGCAGATCTCCGGCAAGCACTGGCGCACATGTTCCATGCGGTTGGTGGCGCCGCCCATATCGGTGCCTTTTTCATTGAGCGGCAGCGGCGCCTCCGGCGAACCGAACACCATGTCGCCGCCCATCCCCGCCGTGAGGTTCAGGATCATGTCGACATTGGCGTCGCGGATGCGTTCCGTCACTTCGCGGTAGAGATGGACATCGCGGCGCGGCTTGCCGGTCTCGGGGTCGCGGACATGGCAGTGGACGATGGCAGCACCCGCCTTGGCCGCGTCGATCGCCGAATCGGCGATCTGCTTGGGCGAGCGCGGCACATGCGGCGAACGGTCCTGCGTGCCGCCAGAGCCGGTGACGGCACAGGTAATGAAGACCTCACGGTTCATCGCGAGCGGCATGGCAATTTCCTCCCAGTCAAGACAGACCACAACATTGCGCTACTTGCGGGAAACTGTTTTGCGATTTACGAAGCTTCCATGATCAAAAGCGAAAAACCGACCATCTTTCGCTCGGAACGCTCGCCGCTCAAGGTGACGCTGCTGGTGTTTTCCGGCTCGTCCATCATGTGCGTGGCCTCGGCCGTCGACCCTTTGCGCGCCGCCAACCGCATCTCCGGCGAGACGCTGTTCGATTTCAAACTGGTCTCGGTCACCGGCGAGGCACCGGTCACCACATGCGGCCTGCCGGTGGCGGTCAGCGGCCGCTTCGATGCGGCCGAATCAACCGATGTCCTTGTCGTCGTCGCCGGCTTCGGCACCCAGAATTACGCGACATCGGCTTTGCTTTCGGGCTTGCGCCGCGCGGCCCGGGCCGCCCGCGCCTGTGGTGGCGTCGAGGCCGGCACCTGGCTGGTGGCGCGCGCCGGCCTGCTCGAAGGCCGCAGCGCCACCACCCATTGGGAAGACATGGAGGATTTTTCCTCGGCTTTCCCGGGCGTCGATGTCCGCCCGGACCGCTATGTCATCGACGGACCGGTCTTCACCTCCGGCGGGGCGTCGCCGACCTTCGACCTGATGCTGCATCTGATCCGCACCCGCCTCGGCATGGCTGTCGCGCTCGATGTCGCCAGCGTTTTCATCTATGATCAGGCGCGCGCCGCGACCGACGCGCAGCCGCTGGTTTCGCTCGGCCGGCTCGACGGCTACGACCCGCGTCTGGCGCAGGCAATCAGGCTGATGGAATCGCATGTCGACCAGCCGCTGACCATCGATGCGGTAGCGAAACGCGCCGGGGTGACGGCACGGACATTGGAAAGCATTTTCCGCAAGTCGATCGGCGAGACGCCGGGCGCCTATTATCTCAGGCTGCGGCTGGGTGCGGCGCGGCGGCTGGTGGTCGATACAAGGATCGCCATGGCGGATATTGCCGGGCGGACGGGGTTCTCGTCCGCCGCGGCATTTTCCAGAGCGTTTTCAAGAGCGTTTGGCGAAGCCCCAGTCAGGCTTCGTCGAGGATAGATTTTTGTATTGTCGCAATTCCCAAGGGAAAGCGCTCCGCGCTTTTCCCGGGAAAACCGCGTCACACTTTTCCTGGAATTGCTCCAGAGGGGATTACGCGGCGTTCTGTCGGTCGCTGCCGGCGTCCATCTGCGAGCGCATCTGCCTCGCCAGCCGGACTTCGAAACGGCTGCTGACAGCACGATCCCATTCGTTCTTCACGTTGTCGGTCGGCCGCGGCAGAGCCATCAGCCGGTCGATGATCGATCCGGTCTCGCCGGATGAGAGTAGGGCGTCGATTTCGCGTTCGTGTTGCATCATCGGTTCGCCTCCTTCCTTTTCACCCGCCACAACGGACCTCTTATACGAGATACGTGACGGCAGTTTGAAGGCAAGAGCGAGGTCATTGAGGGGCGGCCAAGGGCAAACCTTGTCGTCGCCAGCGCCCTTTGGCGCAAAGCTGTGCTCTACAGCAAATTCCGAATCGGCAGAGGATCAGTCCAGCCGTTTCTCGAACAGCACGGTGGTGAAGCCGCTGTCCCACTCATCGTCGGGATAGCGGTCCTTTTCGACATAGCCGACCGCCTTGTAGACGTTTTGGGCGCGTTCGTTGAACGTGTCGGTCTCGAGCCGCACCTGTTGAAAGCCGGCGGCGCGGATCGCCTGCTCGGCATGCGACAGCAGCTTGCCGCCGACGCCCTGGCCCTGATGGCCTCCCCTGACATGCACGGCTTCGATGAAGTCGCCGCGCCAGTGGATCATCCCGGCAATCCGGCCATCGATTTCAGCCACGGTGAACTCCGGCCAGCTCTCCTCGACATAGCGCCCGCCAATATCGGTCTCGACATAGCGCTGCGCCGACGCCTTGCTGACATGCGGCAGCCAGGTGCCTTCAAAGGTTTCCTGCAGCACCTGTTTCAGGGCCGGGACATCGCCTGTCCGTGCCTTGCGTACCGTAATGTCAGCCACTGTCGTCTCCGCTCGCTCACGAACGGCTGACTAGCAGAGGCGGGCCGCGGCGGCTTTCAGCCACGCGCGGCTTATGTCGGTTCCACGTCTCAGACGTAGCGGTTGACGATGTTTTCCAGCAGTTCCTGGCGGCCGGAGCGCGGCTGCGGCTCGATCTTCTTCTTGACCACGCGCTCGGCGATGTCTTCCAGCGAGCGCTTGCCCGAGAGCATCGCCTTGGCCTCGGCGGAGTTCCAGCCGGCATAGCGTTCGGCAAGCGGGCCTGACAGCGCCTTGTCCTCGACCATCTTCGCCGCAGCCTTGAGACCGCGCGCACAAGAATCCATACCACCGATGTGGCCGATCAGCAGATCCTGCGGATCGAGCGACTGGCGGCGCAGCTTGGCGTCGAAATTGGTGCCGCCGGTCTTGAATCCGCCGGCCTGCAGGACCTGATAATAGGCCAGCGCCATTTCCGGCACATTGTTGGGGAATTGATCGGTGTCCCAGCCCGACTGGTAGTCGTTGCGGTTCATGTCGATGGAGCCGAAGACGCCGAGCGCATTGGCCAACGCCAGCTCATGCTCGAAGGAATGGCCGGCCAGGATAGCGTGGCCCTGCTCGATGTTGAGTTTGACTTCCTTCTCGAGGCCGAAGCGTTTCAGGAAGCCATAGACCGTGGCGACGTCGTAGTCATACTGGTGCTTGGTCGGCTCCTGCGGCTTCGGCTCGATCAGGATCGTGCCCTTGAAACCGATCTTGTGCTTGTAGTCGACGACCAGGCTGAGGAAGCGTCCGGCCTGCTCCTGCTCGCGGGCAAGGTCGGTGTTGAGCAGCGTCTCATAGCCTTCGCGGCCGCCCCACAGCACGTAGTTCTCGCCCTTCAGCCGCTTGGTGACGTCGATGCAGCTTTTCACCGTCGCCGCCGCATAGGCAAAGACATCGGGATCGGGATTGGTGGCGGCGCCCGACATGAACCGACGGTTGGAGAACAGGTTTGCCGTGCCCCAGAGCAGCTTGACGCCGGTCTTTTTCATCTTGCCCGCGAAATAGTCGGCGATCTCGTCGAGACGGGCAGCGCTTTCGGAGAAATCCTTGCCTTCCGGGCGCACATCGGCGTCGTGGAAGCAGAAATAGGGCGCGCCAAGCAGCGAGAACATCTCGAAGGCGACGTCGGCTTTCAGCTTCGCCAGTTCCATCGTGTCGATTCCACCCGCCTTGGGGAACCAGGGACGGTCGAAGGTCTGGCCGCCGAAGGGATCGCCGCCCGGCCAGGCGAAGGAATGCCAGTAGGCGACGGCGAAGCGCAGATGGTCTTCCAGCCGCTTGCCGGCGACGACCTCATCCGGGTTGTAGAAGCGGTAGGCCAGCGGATTGGTCGAATCCGGTCCTTCATACTTGATCGCTTTGATATCGCCGAAAAATCCGCTGCTCATGATGTCTGTCCTCTCTCGAATAGTTCGCCCTGATTACCTCAGGCGTAATTGGTTTCGCTCTCGCTCGGGGTGAAAAGGGTCGTGTCAAAGCCACTCAACGAAGGAGACAGACCATGACCGACCTCAGCAAAATCGCCGAAGGCTACATCACCGCCTGGAACGAAGCCGATGCGGGTCGCCGCGCCGAACTGCTCAAGGCAACCTTCACCGAAGACGTCAGCTACCGCGATCCGCTGATGCAGGGCGACGGCCATGCGGGTGTCGCCGCCCTGATCGACGGTGTGCAACAGCGCTTTGCCGGCTTCCGATTCTCGCTGAAGGGTCAGCCGGACGGATTTGGCGACGCAATCCGCTTCTCGTGGAATCTCGGACCGGAGGGTGTTCCGTCGGTTATCGAAGGCACCGATATCGGCGTTATCGAGAATGGGCGGCTGAAGAGCGTCACCGGGTTTCTGGACAAGGTGCCGGCGCAGTGATGCTAACTGGTTAGGGGTGGTGCGAGGCACCCCCCTCTGGCCTGCCGGCCATCTCCCCCTCAAGGGGGGAGATTGGCTGTCGCGTTGGCCTTCGCCAACTGCCAACGTGGAAAGACATGAGGCATCGCCAAGCCTGCTGATCTCCCCCCTTGAGGGGGAGATGCCCGGCAGGGCAGAGGGGGGTGCCTCGCGCTTACTCACGCGGTCACAGCCTTGATCGCCGGATACAGCGCCCGGTAGCGCTGATAGGCATCCGTATAGGCGCCAGCGAGCGAACCATCCGGCTCCACCGTCGCATCCGTCCGCGGCGCGGTGCACACCGCCAGTGGATCCGCCCCCGTGGCCGCAATCAGCCCGAGCCTTGCCGCACCAAACGCAGCGCCGAAATCGCCATCGGCGGGAATATCCACCGGCACCTGCAGCGCGGTCGCAATCGCCTTCAGCCAGTAGCGCGAGCGCGAGCCGCCGCCGATCGCGGTCACCCGCGTCAGCGTCGTGCCCGCCGTCTTCAAGGCTTCGAGACTGTCACGGAAGGCAAAGGCGACGCCTTCGAGCACGGCCTGCGTCAGCACCGCACGGCTCGATTCATGCGCCAGCCCGGTGAAGGAGCCGCGAATGGCGGAATCATTGTGCGGCGTGCGCTCGCCCGAGAGATAGGGCAGGAACGACACGCCGCTCGGCGCCTTCAGCGTGTCGCCAAGTTCGGCAGTCAGTTCGCCGGCCTTCTTGCCCGATATTTCCGACAGCCAGTTCAACGAATCCGTTGCCGACAAAATGACGCCCATCTGGTGCCAGGTGTTGGGCAGAGCGTGGCAGAAGGTGTGGACCGCACTGGCCGGGTTGGGCAGGTAGGACGCGTTGGCGGCAAACAGCACGCCGGACGTGCCGAGCGACACAAAAGCGTGGCCGGCGCCGACCGTGCCCATGCCGCAGGCCGAAGCCGCATTATCGCCGGCGCCGCCGGCTACCGGGATGCCTGCCTGGACGCCCCATTTCGAGGCGAGCTCGGCGCGCAAGGCGCCGGCCTTCTCCGTGCCCTCGACCAGCGACGGCATCTGCGTCTCGTCGAGCGATGTCGCTGCGAGCAGTTCGGAAGACCAGCGTCTCTTGCCGACATCGAGCCATGAGGTGCCGGCCGAGTCGGACATTTCGGAGATATGCTCGCCGGTCAGCCAGAACCGCAGATAGTCCTTGGGCAGCAGCACCTTCGCCACCTTGGCGAAGACAGCCGGCTCGTTGTTCTTCACCCAGGCGAGTTTTGGCGCTGTGAAGCCGGGGAAAACGATGTTGCCGGTCAGTTTGCGAAAGCGCGGATCGGCATCGAGCGCAGCCGCCTCGGCATGGCTGCGCGTATCGTTCCACAATATGCAAGGGCGCAGCACCTGGTCGCCGGCGTCGAGCAAGGTGGCGCCATGCATGTGGCCGGAGAGGCCGATGCCTTTGACCGCGGCGAGCTCTTTCGGATGCGCTGATTTCAGCTCGGCAATGGCGGTCTCGCAGGCGCGGACCCAGTCGGCTGGGTTTTGCTCGGACCAGCCGGGGTGCGGCCGCGAGACGTCAAGCGAAGCATGACCGGAGCCGATGACGGTTTGCCCGGCATCGATCAACAGCGCCTTGACGCCCGACGTGCCTAGATCGAGGCCGAGATACATGCATTCCTCCCATTGCCATTAATTTTTTCGGGTCTCGAAAAAATCTGGCTTGGCCAGTTTTTAAAACAAGATCAGCTGCGGGTCAATTCTCTGACAAATTGGCGGCGCGCCGCGAAAACAGCGCCGACAGCGGACTGTCCGGCCGGGCCAGCTGGCGCTCTGCCGTCAGGGCGCGTGCAAGCGCTGTGTCGCCCGCCCGCAGCGCCGCCTCGATCAGCGTCAGGTCGATCACGTCGCGCTGCGCATGGCTGCCGCCGAAGCGATGAGCAATCGACCGTATCGGCCGGATCAGGCGCACCGCCTCGGTGTAGTTGCCGTCGCCAAAGGCCTTGATCGCGAGCGTCAACGGATGGCCGACATCCCTGGTGAAGGCAGCGTTGTCGTCGCTGCCGCGCATCGCCTCGCGCTGTGCCTCGAGCAAGGTCTTGGCTGGCGCTTCGAGCCCGGCGCCGACGAAGGCCATCATGGCATGGGCGTCGTTGAAGGCGTAATTGCCGGCACCGATCTTGGGCCAGTTGGCGGCGAGCGCTACCCAGCGGTCGCCGACGTCGACGCCACCGAGAAGAAGCCGCCACAGGATCGCCGAGGCATCGACCATGTTGAGCGCCATCGTCGACGGCGTGCCGTAGATCGGCCCGTCATATAGGGCCAACACCTCTTCGGCCTCGCCGAGATCGTAGTGGAAGAGCGCCAAATGCCACCAATTGTGCACCTGCAGGAAGCTGTCCCTTGTCCACGCCTCGGGATTGGTCCGCATCCAGGCAATGCCGTCCTTTTGCCGGCTTTGCATTTCCATGACATGGGCGACTGCGTGCTGCGCCCAGCCGTCGCGCGGCTCGATGTCGACGGCCTGCCGGCCCAGTCTCTCGGCGCGCGCATAATCACCCATTTCCTCCAGCCCGAAGGCCTGCATGCCGAGAATGGCATGGTAGCCGGGCATGCCGCTTTGCCATGACGGCAGCGCGCGGCCGATACGGTCGCGCAGCATGCGGGCGTTGCCAGTGAAGAAATCGACCTGATGCCCGGTCTGCAGCGCCACCGCGTCCAGCGGGAAGTCGATGGCGATATCTTCGAGCAAGCGCGAGGCCTCGTGCCAGCGGCCGGCGGCGAGATGGCCAAGGGCCGCGACATGCGCCTGCTCGCGCGCGGTCGCCGCAAGCGGCAGCGCCGTTTCGTGGCATGCCTTGGCCACCGCCGTTGCCTCGCGCTCGGTGGCGAGGCCGAACAGATAGCCCTTGAACACATGCGCCATGACGAAGCCGGGGTCGGTCGCAATGGCGCGATCGATGGAAGCGACGGGGTCGCCGATGAAGCATTGCAATTCGCGGACGGCCTGGCTGTAAGGCGTGAAGCCGGTCTCTGTCGCGCCCGATAAGGTCAGGCCGAATGCATCCCTGACTGCCATACCCGGCCCTCCGGTGATCATAAAGTTCCGCTGTGCGCCGATCCTAGAGCATTGGCGGCGGGCGCGCCAAGCGAAGTCTGGACCAATCAATACTGGAGTCCAGTTCAACTAGTTTCGTAGTTCATCAACCATGAGGGGCAGAATAGGCTTTGTAAAATCTGGCGGATTATGTCTTCATTGCGGCGCCGGGCGGGGAGCTTGAAATCGCGAATCGAGAGGGACGCGATGCGGCACCTGAAGAACCAGCCTGCGGACAGTTGTTCGCGGGATACGGAGGGAGCAGTTGCTTTGCCGCCGCGAAAGCTGCGTCATCCACATCCATGGTTAATTAGCGTTCTCTCAACTACGGCACTGGCGTTGCTGCCCAATTCTACGGCCTTCGCCGCCTGCGCGCTGGTCCTGCCGGCCGGGAATACCGCCTACATCTGCGACAGCGGCGATTCGGGCGGCAGCCTCACCGACACCAGCGGCGACAACACACTGACCTTCCCCACCGCCGGCACCGGACAGATCAGCGGCAACGTCACCTTCGGCACCGGCATCGACCGCATCGACATGCAGTCCGGCACCATTACCGGCACTGTTGACCAGGGCGGCGGCACGGATTTCTTCACCATCGGCGGCGGCACCGTCGTCGGCAATGTCCAGCAAGGCGCCGGTATCGACGATTTCAACATGAGCGGCGGCCAGATCGGTTCGCTGAACCAGGGCGACGCACTCGACACCTTCTTCATGAGCGGCGGACGCATCGTCGATTTCTTCGACGACGGCGACCGCGCGGTGATGACCGGTGGTCGCATCGGCCGCGTCAACATGAAGCTCGACGACAATTTCTTCAACATGTCCGGCGGCACCATCGACCGCAACCTCGTCACCGGCTTCGGCAACGACACCATCCTTCTCTCGGGCGGTACCATCGGCGGCAACATCAGCGTCAGTGGCGGCACCGACAGCGTAACGGTGACCGGCGGTACGGTCGGCGGCGACGTGCTGATGAGTTTCGGCACCGACAACTTCGTCTGGAACGGTGGCGGCATCATCTATGGCATGGTCGATCTCGGCGGCGACATCGACACCGCGAAGCTGAGCAACCTCACCAACGCCAATCTCGGCGGCACCGATGCGATCACCGGTGGCGCCGGCGCCGACACACTCACCTTCGACAACGTCAAGCTGGATGGCATCAGCCGCGTTCAGAACTGGGAAACCATCAACGCCACTGACGACACGGAATTGACGTTGGACAGCAATCTCGTGCTCGGCGACAGCGCCACCGGTACGGGCGCACTCAACGTCGACGCTTCCAGCACTTTGTTCGGCGGCGGCTTCAACAGCTCGATCGAGGCGTTCACCGCCGGCCAGATGGCGTCGGTCGGCAATGCCGGCCGCATCGACCTGACCAATGGCGGCTCGGGTGTGACTGACCGGCTGACGATCAGAGGCAATTATGTCGGCCTCGGCGGCCTGCTGCTCATCCAGACCGAGCTCGGCGACGATTCCTCGGATTCGGACAGGCTGGTGCTGTCGGGCGGCACCGCTTCCGGCACGACAGGCATTGCGGTGGTCAATGTGGGCGGCGCCGGGGCCGAGACCACCGCCAGCGGCATCATGGTCATCCAGGCGGAAAACGGCGCCACATCGGGGGCCTCGACGTTTGCGCTGGCTGCACCCGTCGCCGCCGGCGCCTTCGAATATTATCTGTTCAAGGGCGGTGTCACCGCCGGCACTGAAGAAAACTGGTATCTGCGCTCGACCCTGACCACACCGGCGCCGCCGGCACCTGCACCGCCGCCGCTCGAACCGACGCCGACGCCGGAGCCCGAGCCACCGGCGGTCGAGCCGCCGCCTCCGCCGCCATCCGAACTGCCGCCGACACCGCCGCCGAGCGATGGCGACATCAACAATCCGCCGGTCGATCCGACACCGCCGGTGCAGCCCGCCGATCCGGAGCCCGAACCGCCGCCACCGCCACCTCCGGCGCCGCCGGCCGACCCGCCGCCACCGCCACCAACCGTGCCGACCGATATCCCCGATCTGCCGACCCCGGCGCCGGGTGAAGAAATCCTGCTCTACCGTATCGAGGTGCCGGTCTATTCGGCCTTGCCTCCGGTGGCCGAGCACCTGGCGATGAGCATGCTTGGCACATTCCACGAACGGCGCGGCGAACAGAGCCTGTTGTCGAACGCCGAGATATCGCCAGTCTGGGGGCGCATCTTCGGTCAGGACACCAAAATGGCCTGGTCGGGAACGGTGTCACCATCCTTCGATGGCACGCTCTTCGGCCTGCAGGCCGGCTTCGATGTGTTCGGGCGCGAGACAGCGTCAGGCAGCGTCGATCGCGCCGGCCTGTTCATCGGCTATGGCAGCATGAATGGCGATGTGCGCGGCCAGGCGCTGGGTCAGGACGGCCTCTCCGTCGGCGGCATCGATCTCGGCGGCACCAGCGTCGGCGGCTACTGGACACGCATCGGTCAGGGCGGCTGGTATCTCGACGGCGTGCTCATGGCGACCTTCTTCAGCGGCTCGGCAACCTCGTCGCGCGACATCGGCATCGACATCGACGGAACCGGCATCACCGCCTCGCTGGAGGGCGGCTATCCGACCGCGCTGGCGCAAGGCTGGACGCTCGAGCCGCAGGCGCAACTGGTCTGGCAGCACCTGTCGCTCGACGATGCCACGGACCGTTTTTCGTCGGTCTCCTTCGATCTCGACGACCAAGTGAGTGGCAGGCTCGGGCTGCGGCTGCAGGGTGAGACGGTGCTGAACGGCATCGCGCTGCAGCCTTACCTCAAGGCCAATCTCTGGCATGATTTCGGTGGCACCGATCACGTCAATTTCGGCGCCACCGACATCTCGACCGAAGGCAAGTCGACATCGCTGGAATTCGGCGGCGGCGTGGTCGCCAAGGTGACCGACAAGGTCAGCCTCTTCGCCACCGGCGACTACACCACCAATCTCGGTGGCGACAAACGCCGCGTGCTCGAGGGCAATCTGGGCTTTAGCGTCAAGTGGTGAAAGCCAAGGCCGGCATTCCAGTGATGTCGGCCTGCAAGCAAATAGAGAAGTCTGCGCTGCCCCTCATTGCCCTGCCGGGCATTTCTCCCCGTAAACGGGGAGAAAGAGGCTGACCGCAACCTCGGCGCCACCTTCTGCAACGCAGATGATTGGCGAAATCGTCAAATGCGAGCGTCCTTCTCCCCGTTCACGGGGAGAAGATGGCGGCAGCCAGATGAGGGGCGGCGCCGACGTCAAATATGCTAACTCTGATCGTCGGCCTTGGTTCAGAAAGCCTCGACCTTAGCGTCCCGAGCGCATCGCCACCGTGGCGATCCCCGCGCCGACCAGCAGCGTGCCGCCGGTGCGGTTGAAGATGCGGATCGCCTTGGGGTTGCGCACGACATTGCGGGCGCGCGCCGCAATCAGTGCGTAGCCGAAGGCATTGGCGAAGGCGAGCGCCAGGAAGGTGGTCTCGAAGATCAGCATCTGCGGCCAGAAATCGGCCTCGCGATTGAGGAACTGCGGCAGGAAGGCGACGAAGAAAGTGATGCTCTTCGGGTTGAGCGCGGTGACCAGCCAGGCATGCGCCATCATCTTGGCCGCGGACACGGCGTCGTTGCGCGGTTCGGCTTTCAGCGCACCGCCAGCGCGGAACAGTTTTATGCCGAGATAGATCAGATAGCAGGCACCGATCAGCTTCAGGACGGTGAACACGGTCGCCGACGCGGCCAAGAGCGCGCCGATGCCCAGCATCGACAATGTCATGGCGGTGAAGTCGCCCAGCGCCACGCCGACCGCCATCGGCAGAGCGGTGCGCCAGCCCTGGCCCAGCGCGTAGGACACGACCAGCAGGATGGTTGGGCCGGGAATGATGAGCAGAACGGTGGAGGCGGCGGCGAAGGCAGCCCAATTTTCGAACGACATCTTTGTCTCCTTGAGCGCAAAGAAAAGGATAAATCCTTGGGCTCGCCGGAATGTAAAGAGCCATCCCAAAAAATTCGCGGCGGACCGGTTTGCCCCATCTGCGGAGTTGTTCAAAAAACAGGGTTAAGGCCCGACCGAACGCCTTCATGCTTTTTCAACCATGTTTGGCGAAACTGCCCGCTATCCGGCCGGACCGTGTTTCCCGCCGACAGCGTAGGGTTTGGGTGTATGCGTGAGTTGCCGCAGAATCTGACGCCGCCAAATGGCGACGCAATCGAAACCGAACATCTCTATTCCCGCCGCTTCGTCCTGACAGGGGCCGGCGCCATGGCGCTGATCGGCATGGCCGGCTGCAGCACCGCGACGCTAGAACTGCCGCAATTGCAGTTGGACGATACGGTCACCGGCTCGGTGCGGCCGATCCGCCCGGCGATCAGCGTCGACAAGAATGTCACCGGCCCCGACATCATGTATGCCGCGCTCAACGATGGCGGCTTCGAGGTGCCGGCCGTGCCCTACCAGAAGGTCAAGCCGGAGTTCCGCCGCCAGATCGTCGTCAACGAAACCGGCGAGGCGCCCGGCACCATTGTCGTCCATCTCAACGAACGCAAACTCTACCTCGTACAGGAGGGCGGCGACGCCATCCGCTACGGCGTCGGCATCGGCAAGGACGGCTTCCGCTGGTCCGGCCGTGCCAACATCCAGTACGGCAAGGAATGGCCAGTGTGGACACCGCCGCCGGAAATGATCCAGCGCAAGCCGGAACTGGTGAAATGGCAAAACGGCCAGCCCGGTGGCCTGACCAATCCGCTCGGCGCGCGTGCGCTCTACATCTACCAGGATGGCAAGGACACCGGCTATCGCATCCATGGTTCACCCGAATGGGCGAGCATCGGCCAGGCGATGTCGTCGGGCTGCGTGCGCCTGATCAACCAGGACATCATCGACCTCTACAGCCGCGTCTCCAAGAAGAACCCGGTCGTCGTCGTCTGATCCTTCTGCGGCGGTTTGGCGCCGCTCTTGTCTGAGCATGATCTCTGGACAAACGGGAACCGTTTGTCCGAGAAAACCGGTTTCCACTTTTCGGGATCATGCTCTTGTTCTCCCGTTGCGCGATGCGGCAAGACAGGCCAAGGTGCCTTGAAAACCATCACGCCGGGAGAGATCAAGCATGGCTGGAACGTTTGTCATCGCACAGGGCGGCGGCCCGACCGCCGTCATCAACCAGACGGTTGTCGGCGCCACGCTGGAAATCCGCAAGCGCCATCCCGGCGCCAAGGTGCTGGGCTCCATCCATGGCGTGCGCGGCATTCGTGACGGCAATTATGTCGACCTCTCCGCCATCCCCGAGGATCGGCTGCGGCTGATCGCGGGAACGCCGAGTGCCGCCCTCGGCTCAACGCGCGACAAGCCGGATGCCGCCTATTGCGAGGTCATCCTCAACGGCCTGAAGAAAGCCGGCGCCGACGCCTTCATCTATATCGGCGGCAACGACACGTCGGGCACCCAGCAGATCCTGACCGATGCCGCCGGCGGCAGCATCGCTTTCGTGCATGCGCCAAAGACCATCGACAATGATCTCGAGGAGAACGACCACACGCCGGGCTTCATCTCGGCGGCCGAGTTTGTTGCCGGCGCCTTCCTGTCGGTCGATCTCGATTTTCGCGCTTTGCCCGGGATCTATGTCGGCATCGTCATGGGCCGCCACGCCGGCTTCCTGACAGCCGCCGCCGCCGCCTGGCAGCTCGATCCTGACAGCGGTCCGCACCTCGTCTACGTGCCGGAGCGGCCGTTCTCGGCCGCCGGCTTCATCGATGACGTGCGCGCCTCGCTCGACCGCCACAAGCGCTGCATCGTCGCCGTCTCCGAAGGCGTCAGCACCGCCGACGGCAAGGCGCTGGTCGAGAGCCTGGTGCCGCCGGACAAGCTCGAGCGCGACGCCCATGGCAACGTCAAACTGTCGGGCAGCGACCTGCCGGCGGCGCTGGAACGGGCGCTGGCCGAAGGCCTGCCAGGCAAGCGGGCGCGGGTCGACGCATTGGGCTACATGCCGCGCGGCTACATCGGCGCGATCAGCGCCGTCGACGCGCAGGAAGCTTTCGATGCCGGCGCCTTCGCGGTTGCCGTCGCCGGCGAAGGCGGCGGCTCGGTGGCGCTGCAGTATGACGGCAGCAAAACCGTGCTGAAGAAGGTGCCGCTGAAGAACGTCGCCGGCAAGACGCGTCATATGCCCGACGATTTCATGAAGCCCGACGTCAACCAGTTGTCGGAGGCTGGCATGGCCTATCTGAAGCGGCTGGTGCCGGAAAAGTACAAGGTCGGAAAGCCCTTCGTCTGATGGGCGACCGTTTTGGCGGTGCCCGTTTTGGCGGCGAACGTGTTGTCGGCGACTGGTTCGGCAAGACTGTCATCGATATCAGGACAACGATGCTGACAGAGCCGTTCGTGCACGATTTCGTGCGCGCCAACATCTGGCATTTCAGAGGACGCGATGCCGACCTGCTGGTCGACACCGGCATGGGCATCTGTCCGCTGGCGCCTGAGATCGACACACCTGAGGGTAAGCCGCTCATCGTTGTGGCCACCCACATTCACCTCGACCATGTCGGCTCGCTGCATGAATTCCCGCTGCGGCTCGGGCCAATCCAAAGCGCCTCGACCTTCAGCACCATGGATGAGGCCGTCACCTACGCCTACATGTTCACCAACCTCGACGGTGCCGTCTCGAAATTGCCGGCGCCGGGCTGGACGGCGGCCGACTACAAGATACCGCCGGCGCCGCTGACGCGCACACTGGACGAAGGCGATGTCGTTGACCTCGGCGACCGGCAGTTCCGTGTCCTGCATCTGCCCGGACATTCTCCGGATTCAATCGCGCTGTTCGATGAGGCCGACGGCCTGTTCTTTGCCGGCGACGCCATCTACGATTCCATGCTGATCGACGACCTGCCGGACTCCTCCAAACCCGATTATCGCCGAACCATGCAGCGGCTGATCGAGCTGCCTGTCCGTCTCGGCCATGGCGGCCACGGGCCGAGCTTCGACGGCGCGAGGATGCGTGAGATCGCCAGCGCCTATCTCAGGCGCACACAGGGCCGGTGAAGGCCGCTGAAGGCTGGCCACCCGCTGCCGTCTAACGGAAATGTGATCGGATATTAAATCTTCGTAAGATGGCGCAGAAACCCTAAATCGGGCCGATCCGCACCCTAGATGCAGGGCTGTCGATCCGGCCGGCTGCCATGCCAGGCGAGACGGGCAACCGCGACCGCCGACACGCCGATGACTATTCCGCCCGGGAATGAGCCACGGCGCCGGATCATTTCTCGCCCGGACAAACGACCATGTCAGACATACTTCGCAGACATCGCGTCGCGGCCTTGCTGGGCGCTGCGCTGATCGTCAGCCCCTTCGTCGTGTCTTTCGCTCAAAGCGCAAGCAACGCCGTCGCGACAACCCAGACTCCTGTCGCCGGCATAGCGGCGCCCAACGGCTCCTTTGCGCCGATCGTTGCCATCGCCAAGCCGGCGGTGGTGACCGTCACCACCGTCATGAAGGCGCAGCCACAGGACATGAGCGATGAGCAGCCCTTCAGCGGCAATTCGCCCTTCGACGACTATTTCCGCCAGTTCTTCGGCGACCAGGGCATCCCGATGCCGAAGACCCCGCCGCAGCAGGCGCAGCGGACTGAAGCGCTCGGCTCCGGCTTCATCGTCGACGCCGACGGCACCATCGTCACCAACAACCATGTCGTCGACGGCGCCACGTCGATCAAGGTCACGCTCGACGACGGCACCGAGCTCCCCGCCAAGCTGGTCGGCCACGACGCCAAGAACGACCTCGCCGTGCTCAAGATCAAGGCGGACAAGCCGCTGCCGACGGTCAAATGGGGCGATTCCGACAAGCTCATGCCGGGCGATCAGGTGCTGGCGATCGGCAATCCGTTCGGCATCGGCACCACGGTCACCGCCGGCATCGTCTCGGCGCGCGGCCGTGACCTCAACAGCGGGCCCTTCGACGATTTCATCCAGATCGACGCGCCGATCAACCATGGCAATTCCGGCGGACCGCTGGTCGATGTCGCCGGCAATGTCGTCGGCATCAACACGGCGATCTATTCGCCCAATGGCGGCAGTGTCGGCGTCGGCTTCGCTATTCCTTCGGACCAGGCACAAAAGGTCGTCGCCAAGCTGATGAAGGGAGGCAACATCCAGTACGGCTATCTCGGCGTGCAGATCCAGCCGGTGACGCCGGATGTGGCTGGCGCCGTCGGCCTCGATCATCCTGGCGGAGCGCTGGTTTCCGAGGTCACCGAGGGATCGCCGGCGGCAAAGGCCGGCATCAAGACCGGCGATGTCATCACCAGCTTTGCCGGCGAAGCGATCAAGGATCCCAAGGACCTGTCGCGCGCCGTCGCCGATGTCGCGCCCGGCGCCAAGGAAACGCTCGATGTCTGGCGTGGCGGCAAGACGGTGCAGATCTCCGCCGATGTCGGCCGCAACAATGACGATGTGAAGACCGCCTCTACCGGGGGCGACAATCAAAAGCCTTCGGCCGGCCAGGCGCTTCGCGTGCCGTCGCTCGGCCTTGGCCTGACCGATCTCACGCCCGATATCCGCGAGGAGCTGAACCTGGCGTCCAACCAGCGCGGCGCCGTGGTCGAGCGTGTCAATCCGGACAAGGCGGCCGCCAATGCCGGCCTGCAGCCGGGCGATGTCATCGTCGCCGTCGACCAGTCTCCGGTGCGCAACGCAAGACAGGCCAACCAGGCGATCGCCGAGGCCGGCAAATCGGGCCGCAAGTCGGTGCTGCTTCTGGTCGACCGCGGCGACGCGCAGATCTTCGTCGCCGTGCCCTTCGCCGCCGGCTGAGCCATGACGCGGCAGGCTCGCCAACCACTCGCGGGCCTGCCGTGTCACCCAAAATTCCTGTTGCCCGATCAGGCATCTTCGAGAACACTGCGGCTGCATCCCCAGCAGACGGACACGTCCCGATGGTCACTCGCGGTTTCTCCTCCGGTCGAAAGCCTCCGACAGAGACGGATGCTCGCATCCCGCCCGGGCAATATCTCGAGCAGGGTTTTCCGGTGCTGTCGGCAGGGCCGACGCCGCGCGTGCGCACCGAGGAGTGGTCGTTCACGCTCAAGCACGGGCCGCGCCCGATCAAGAAATGGAACTGGGCCGAGTTCAACGCACTGCCCTTGACCAAGATGACGCGCGACATCCACTGCGTCACCGCCTGGACCAAGTTCGACACCGCATGGCAAGGCGTGCTGGTCGACGACATTCTTGCCGATGCTGGTATCGAAGCGCCGACCGGCTTCCTGCTGGCGCATGGCTATGATGGCTACACCACCAACGTGCCGGCCAAGGACCTCACCACCGGCAAGGCGATGGTGGCATTGCTCTATGAGGGCAAGCCGATCACGGCCGACCATGGCGGCCCGGCGCGGCTTCTGGTGCCGCATCTCTATTTCTGGAAGTCGGCCAAATGGCTGAACGGGCTGCAGTTCACCGAACGCGACGAGCCGGGTTTTTGGGAATTGCGCGGCTATCACATCTATGGCGATCCGTGGCGCGAGCAGCGCTATAGCAGCGATCCATGAGCGAGGCCGCATCGCCGCAGTCGCCCTGGCAGACGGCCACAATCACCCGCATCGAGATGCGCACGCCGCGCGTCACCAGTTTCTTCTTCGCGCTGTCACGGCCTTTTGCCTATCGCGCCGGACAGCATGTCGATGTCAGGCTGACGGCGCCGGACGGCTACCAGGCGCGCCGTTCCTACTCCATCGCCTCGGCACCGGAGTGCGGCGCCACGATCGAGCTGGCGATCGAAAAACTCGAGGACGGCGAGGTCTCGCCCTTCTTCCACGAGGTGGCGGCGGTCGGCGACGAGATCGAGCTGCGCGGGCCACTTGGCGGGCATTTCGTCTGGTCCGACAGCGAGGGCGGGCCGTTGCTCCTGGTCGGCGGCGGCTCCGGCGTGGTGCCGCTGATGGCGATGGTGCGTCACCGGGCCTTGCGCAAATCCACGGTGCCGGTCGCGCTGATGTTTTCGGTGCGGGTCTGGGACGAGGTGATCTTCCGCGACGAGCTGATCGGCCTCGACGACCGCCGCGACGGTTTCGACCTGGTGCTGACGCTGACGCGCGAGGCCGCACAGCGTCCGTCCGACTATTCAAGGCGCATCGACACGGCAATGGTCATGCAGGCGCTCACACGGCTGCCACAACCGCCGGCGCTTGCCTTCGTCTGCGGCTCGAACGCCTTCGTCTCGGCCGCCGCCCAGGCGCTGATCGACACCGGCATGTCTGCGGACATCATCCGCACCGAGCGGTACGGCGTCTAATGCATGTCGCCCAGAAGTGTGCAGCGGTTCTGGGACAACGACATGCATAAAAACAAAGCGGCGACGCTCAGGCCTCGATTTCGAGCGCCGACAGCGGTTTCGAGCAGCAGGCGAGAATGAAGCCGTCATCGATCTCGTGGTCGAGGATGCCGCCATTGTGGCTCATCTCGACATCGCCGGAGACCTTCTTCACCTTGCAGGTGCCGCACAGGCCGAACTCGCAGGCGGCCGGTATGCGCACGCCTGAGCTGCGCGCTGTCTGCAGCACAGTCTGCCCGGCGACGCAGTCGGCGTCGACCTCCGAAAGCGAGAAGCGGATCGGGGTCACAGCTTCGACAGGAACAGCAGTGCCGTCTTCGCCGGGTGAGGCAAACGGCGCCGGCACCTCCTCCACCGCGGGCGTGGCAAAGCTCTCCTGATGATATTTCGTCATGTCGAAGCCGGCGGCGTCCAGCATGCCGCGCACGGCGCGCATGAACGGATCGGGGCCGCAGCAGAAGATCTCGCGTTCGCGGAAATCGGGCGCCAGCAGCGGCAGCCGGATCGCGTCGATGCGGCCCATATGGCCGTACCAGCCTTCACGGCTCGAGCGTTCCTCGATCATGAAGCCGAGCGACAGGCCGGGCATATGGCCACCAAGCAGTTCAAGTTCCTTGCGGAAGATGATCTCTTCCGCGCGCCGCGCGCAGTTGACGAAGCCGACATCCGTCCATGGCGCACAGTCGTTCAGCCAGCGCAGCATCGACATCATCGGCGTCACGCCGGAGCCGGCCGAAATGAACAGATATTTGGCCGCGGGGTGGCTGTGCAACGAGAAGTCGCCGGCCGGTCCATAGGCCTTGACGTGGGAGCCGGGTACCAGGTTCTCGAACATCCAGCGTGTGCCGATGCTGCCGGCTTGCGCCTTCACCGTCACCGCGATCGAAAACGGCCGCGACGGCGACGACGACAGCGTGTAGGTGCGCATCAGCGGCCCGTCCGGTGTCGGCAGCTCCAGCGTCACGAACTGGCCCGGCTTGTAGCGGAACCAGGTCTGGTTGTCGGAGCGGAAGGTGAAGGTCTTGACGCCGGGCGCCTCGTCGCTGACGCCGATCACCTCCAGCACCTGCAGCCTGTCGTTCCATGGCGCCATCTGGTCGAGATGGCGATAGAGCCCAAGATCCGTCATCGCATTCATCCTTCAACCTCTCTTAGGCGACGCTGCGCAGCGCCGGCCGCCCGCCTTCGACAAGGCGCGGGCCAATGAAGGCCGCGTACCATTCGACGAACTGGATCACGCCGCCTTCATGCAGCTCCGAATAGGGGCCTGGCTCATAGGCCGGCGACAGGATGCCGAAGGCGTTTTCCTCGACGATGCGGCGGTCCTGGTCGTTGGTCTCGGTCCAGACATGGGTGAGCTCTTCAAGGTTGTAGTCGACACCCTCGACCGCATCCTTGTGCACCAGCCACTTGGTCGTCACCGCGGTTTCGGTGGCGCTAATCGGTAGCACACGGAAGGTGACGGCGTGGTCGCCGAGGATGTGGTTCCAGGTCGTCGGATAGTGGTACAGCAGCAAGGAGCCGATGCGGTCGGTCGCGACGCTGTCGGACAGGTTCTTCTTCACCGCCCGCTTGCCGGTCATCGTGTAGCTGACCGCATCGCGCAGGAGCGGCGCGCGGGTGGCGCGGTATTGTCCGGCAGGATCGATGCGGAATTTGCTCGGCAGGCCCGCCTCCTCGCATTTTGCCCAATGCGCCAGCATCTCCGGGTCGCTGTCGGCGCCCTGCACGCCGGTCACGGTCGGCGCTTCCGGGAAGGTCTTGCAAAGCTCGGGATGATTGCCGGCGCAGTGATAGCACTCGCGGTTGTTTTCCCAGACCAGCTTCCAATTGCCCTTCTCGATGATCGTGCTCTCGAAGGCGACCTTGGCTTCGCTAAGCCGGTGCGGCTTGAGGTACGGTTCGATCATGGCGCGCATCGGCGCGAAGTCTGCGGGTTCTTTCGCCAGGCAGATGAAGATGTAGCCGGCCACACTTTCGCAGGCGACCGGCTTCAGGCCGAACTGGCTCTTGTCGAAACCCTCGGCCATCTGGCGGGCGAACAGCAGGCGGCCATCGAGTTCGTAGGTCCACTGGTGATAGGGACAGACGAGCTTTGCCGCCGTACCTTTCTCGGTGTTGCAGACGCGGCTGCCGCGATGGCGGCAGGAATTGTGAAAGGCGTTGATGTTGCCCTTCTGGTCGCGGACCAGCACCACCGGATAGTCGCCGATCTGCACGGTGATATAGCTGCCGGGCTTCGGCAGTTCGCAATCATGGCCGATGAACAGCCAGTCGCGATACCAGATCAGCTCCATGTCGAGCTTGAAGTAGTCCGGGTCGGTGTAGAAGGGCTGTTCGAGCGAAAAGCCTTGCTTGCGGCCGTTCAAGAGCCTCAGCATGTCGTTGCGCGCATCCATAGTTCTGTCCTCGTGGTTTAAGGACTGAACTTGGTGGTGATGGAGGAAGGATCGGCCGCAGGCCGGCGGTGACGCCGGACATGCACTATCCACCTCTTGACCGCCCACCGCGATCAGTCGAGTTCAAGCATCTCGGGCTGGTTTCCGGGCTCTGGAGTTGTCCTTGCGGACCATCGCGACACCTTCCCAGGCTATTGCCCAGTGGTCTCCCGTTGCGACTTGGACTCCACCACCGTTGCGGGGGCAGCGCCGGATTCTGACCGGCTTCCCAATTCTCCGCTGCGTCGTCACGAAGCGGCACCTGAGATGTGATCATCTAATCACGGCAGCGATCGCGACATCGGCATGAATGCGACATCGTCTCCATGCGGCGCGACACGCGCGACAAACGCGGGCGGCCGACGATTGTGGGGCTGACGGCGCTGTTTTCGGGACAGATCGCGGCCATCGCAAATCACCTCGAATCAGACTGTCGACCAACGAAAAAACCGTCAACAGTATCGAAAAGTGACTATTAGCAGTTTCTAAAATCGAACCGAACGGTTCGTTTCTGTTGACAATGCGTGCAGGACGGTGTGAACGCTGACGCCCGGACACACTCAGTGAGCCGAATGGCGCTTTCACATAAACCTTTGTATTATTTACATAAAATAAGATGATAGGCATGCTTATGAAAATTACAAGAGGCGAAGTTGCGGCCTGGTTGGAACAACTTCGTGATTGGAAACCAGCCTACGGCTTTCCCACATCGGGGCTGTCCGAACGACGCGAATTCCTCCCAGGACACGCCGCTAGACGGACAGCAAAACTGGAGTACCAAAAATGAAAAAGATCATCCTCACTGCCGCCGCCGTTTTGGCCATCACCGGCAGCGCCTTCGCTGGTGGCGACAATTATGGTTCCAATGGTGCGAACCAGCCCGCTGCCGCGGTTGACAGCTCGTATACGGCTTCCATTCAGAAGTCGGCGCCCGCTGACAAGCAGCCCATCGTTCAGGGCAGCGACCGCAACCTCTTCGGCCGTTAACAGCTGATCCCGATCCAAACAACAGAGTCGCGGCACGTCCGTCGCTCTTGGGATCTCGAAGATATTCAGGAGTATTTAAAATGAAAAAGATCATCCTTGCTGCCGCCGCCGTTCTGGCAGTTTCCGGCAGCGCTTTCGCCGCCAGCGACAACTATGGTTCGAATGGCGCCAACCAGCCCGCGGTTACGTCGACCGACAATAGCCACACCGCTTCGGTTGAGAAGTCGGTTCCGGCCGAGCAGGTCCCAGCTCAGAGTTCCAACCGCGACCTCTACGGCAACCGCTAACAGCCGATCCCCAGCATGTGGCGGATTTGTCCGTCACTGCTGGCGACATCGCAAAATTCAGGAGACTTGAAATGAAGAAGATCATTCTTGCCACCGCAGCCCTTCTGGCTGTTTCGAGCGCTGCCTTCGCGGCCAGCGACCATTACGGCTCCAACGAAGCCAACCAGCCGGCCGCTACCTCGGTCGACACCACGCGCACGTCGTCGTTCAACACCAGCTCGCCGGTCTACAAGCTGTTGAACTCGTCAGGCGACGTACAGAAGTCGGCCCCCCAAGGCAGCGATAGGAACCTCTTCGGCAACCGCTAACAGCCGAAGCTGGTAATAAAAAAGAGCGGCGGGCCTGGCCCGCCGCTTTTTTTGATACCGGTACGGCGCGCCGATCTCAGGCCGCCTTCACTTCCAATGGCTTGAGCGAGAAGGAATGCCCGTCGGCATCGAAGATGTGCAGGTCGCCGGCGTCCGCAGTCAGCCGCAGCTTTGCCCCGCGCTTGACCTCGACATTGCCGGGCAGCTTGGTCACCAGCGGCAGGTCGGCACGGCCGATGTCGACATAGACCAGCTGGACCTCGCCGAGCTGCTCGACATAGTCCACCACGCCCTCGAACAGATACTCCGTGCCGGTGGCGACCGACAGATCCTCCGGCCGCACGCCGAAGCTGACCGCCGCACCCTTGGCGGACGCCGGCGTCGCGATCGGCACCGTGGCCTTGCGGCCGCCGACATGGCTGACGATGGTCGGATTACCGGTATTGTCGATCGTCGCCGGCAGGATGTTCATGGCCGGCGAGCCGATGAACTGGGCGACGAACAGATTGCCGGGCTTCTTGTAGAGGTCCATCGGCGTGCCGACCTGCTCGATATGACCGTCCTTCAGCACCACGATGCGGTCGGCGAGCGTCATCGCTTCGACCTGGTCGTGGGTGACGTAGATCATCGTCGTGTTGGGCATCGATTCCTTGAGCTTGGCGATCTCGATGCGGGTGGCGACGCGAAGTGCGGCGTCGAGGTTCGACAGCGGCTCGTCGAACAGGAACACTTTCGGGTTGCGCACGATGGCGCGGCCGATGGCGACGCGCTGGCGCTGGCCACCCGACATCGCCTTGGGCAGGCGGTCGAGATATTTGGTCAGCTGCAGGATCTCGGCCGCCTGCTTCACCCGCTTGTCGATCTCAGCCTTGCTTTCCTTGCCGATCTTCATCGAGAAGGCCATGTTGTCGTAGACCGTCATATGCGGATAGAGCGCATAGGACTGGAACACCATGGCGATGCCGCGCTTGGACGGCGGCACATCGTTCACCACCTCGCCGGCGATCTTCAACTCGCCGGAGGTGATCTCTTCAAGCCCGGCGATGGACCGCAGCAAGGTCGACTTGCCGCAGCCGGACGGGCCGACAAAGACGATGAACTCACCCGACTTTATGTCGAGGTCGATGCCATGGAGAATGTGCAGATTGCCGTATGATTTCTTCACTTGTCTCAGTGTGACATCGGCCATGATTTCCTCCCAGTGATTTCCCTAGAGAACCCAGATTTCCTCAAGAAATTCCGTTTCGTCAAAACTCAGTCGATACGCCCAAACCAGGCGCCGTAGCCGCCGAGGCGGATGGAGCCTGTGCCGGATTGTCCCGAAAAACCGTGCCCGGCCAAGGGCTGCAGCGCTTGGCCGAGATCGACCTCGGCCGGCCTGCTGCCCAGATTGAAGACGCAGACGATCTGCTCATTGCCCTCGCGGCGGGTGAAGGCGACGGTGTCGCCCTCGCTTTCGATGAATTCGATGTCGCCTTTGGCCAGCGCCGGATGCTGGTGGCGGAAGCCGAGAAAGCGCCGGTAGTGCTCGAGCAGCGAGGCGGCGTCACCCTGCTGCACGTTGACCGCTTGCGACAAATGCTTGCCCGGAACCGGCAGCCAGGGCTTGGCCGTCGAAAAGCCGGCATTGCTGGCGGTTGCGTCCCACACCATCGGCGTGCGGCAGCCGTCGCGGCCCTTGAATTCGGGCCAGAAGCGGATGCCGTAGGGGTCCTGCAGATCCTCGAACCTAAGCTCGGCTTCGCCCAGCCCAAGCTCCTCGCCCTGATAGAGGCAGACCGAGCCGCGCAGCGACATCAGCAGCGCCGAGATGACCTTGAGATAGGCGGCCGGATCGGCCTCATCGGCGGCCCAGCGCGAAGCCGGACGCATCACGTCATGGTTGGAGAAGGCCCAGCATGACCAGCCGTCGCTGGCGACCCTGCCGAAGGCTTCCAGCACCTGGCGCACCTTGGCGGCGCTGATCTTTTCCGGCGCCAGGAAGTCGAAGGAATAGCACATGTGGACGCGCTTGCCGCCGGCCGTGTAGGCGGCGACCACTTCCAGCCCGCGCTGCGAATCGCCGACTTCGCCGACGGCGGCGGTCGCCGGATATTCGTCGAGCAGCGCCCGGAACCGTTCGAGAAAGGCAAGGTTCTCCGGCCGGCTCTTGTCGTAGATATGGTCCTGGTAGTTGTAGGGATTGACCGCAGGTGCGGTCTGGTCGTTGCGCTCTTCCGGCGGCAGCGGCGGATTGTTCTCCAGGCCCTGGCTGTGGAAGTAGAAGTTGATGGTGTCGAGGCGGAAGCCGTCGACGCCGCGCTCCAGCCAGAAGCGGGTGACGTCGAGCAGCGCGTCCTGGACTTGCCTGTTGTGGAAGTTGAGGTCCGGCTGCTCGGACAGGAAATTGTGCAGATAATATTGCTGGCGGCTGGTGTCCCACTGCCAGGCCGAGCCGCCGAAGATCGACAGCCAGTTGTTGGGCGGAGTGCCGTCCGGCCGGGCGTCGGCCCAGACATACCAGTCGGCCTTCGGGTTGGTCCGATTGGCGCGGCTTTCCTTGAACCATGGATGGATGTCGGCGGTGTGCGACAGCACCTCGTCGATCATCACCTTGAGGCCAAGGTGATGGGCTTCCGCCACCAGCGCATCGAAATCGGCAAGCGTCCCGAACATCGGATCGACGTCGCAATAGTCCGAGACATCGTAGCCGAAATCCTTCATCGGCGACTTGAAGAAGGGCGAGATCCAGATGGCGTCGACACCGAGCGAAGCGATGTAGGGCAGCCTGCGGATGATGCCCTTGAGGTCGCCAATGCCATCGCCATTGGAGTCCTGGTAGGAGCGCGGATAGATCTGGTAGATCACCGCGCCCCGCCACCAGTCGCGATCGACGGCGAGATCGGGCTTCGAGGTCGCCTTCAAAGCGGATTGCATCAGTCTCAACCTCCTTTGACCGAGCCGGCCAGCAGCCCGCGGACGAAATAGCGCTGCAGCGAGAAGAACACGATCAGCGGCACGATGATGGTCACGAAGGCCGATGTCGTCAGGATCTCCCAGTCGCCGCCGCGCGACCCGAGCAGCGCGTTGAGCCTGGCCGTCAGCACGATCTGATCCTGCTCGGTGCCGAGGAAAACCATCGCCACCAACAGATCGTTCCATACCCACAGGAACTGGAAGATGGCGAAGGAGGCCAGCACCGGGAACGACAGCGGCAGCACGATCTTGACGAAGATCTCGAAATCGCTGGCGCCGTCGATGCGCGCCGATTCCATGATCTCGCGCGGCAGGCCGGCAATGTAGCTCCTGAGCAGGTAGATGGCGAAGGGCAGGCCGAAGCCGGTATGCGCCAGCCAGATGCCGAGATAGGTCTTGGACGGCACGCCGAAGAAAGTGCCGACACCGTTGTAGAGTTTGAGCAGCGGGATCAGCGACATCTGCAGCGGCACGACCAGCAGGCCGATGATGACCGCGATCAGCAAGGCGCGGCCGGGAAAGCGCATCCAGGCCAGTGCATAGGCGGCGAAGGCTGCGATCAGGATCGGGATGACGGTCGCTGGAATGGTGACGGTCAGCGAGTTCATGAACGAGCGGCCGATGCCTTCCGAAAACAGCACCGTCTTGTAATTGTCGGTGGTGAATTTCGGTGGTGCCGACGAGGCATAATAGAGGCGCTGGCCACGGTCGCCTTCGAAAGCCTTGGGCGAACTCATGACGAACGTGCCGTCTGCATTGACCTGCAAGGTGACGCCGTCGCCGAGATCGGCCGATGTGCCGGCCGGATACTGCGTGGGTGCAGCCGACTTGACGCCGAAGGCGCTGATGTTGCGGGCAGCACCCTCACCGAAGATGTTGCCGGCAAGCACGAACTTGCCGTCTTTCTCGACCTGCGCCGAGGCCGGCGGCAACCGACCGGCTTCGGTCTGGCTGGAGCTGGAGAACGAATTCCACCAGCCCGACGCGATGATCTGGTCCTTGTCGCGCAATGACGAGACAAGGATGCCGAGCGTCGGCACGGTCCAGATGGCAACGAAGATGAGCACGGCGATGTGGACGCCGAAACGGCTGGCAAAGGACTTTCCGGTCGCGACGGCCATCTCAATGTCCTCCCATCTCTTTGTTCGCCTGGCGGATGTTCCACACCATGATCGGGATGACCGCGATCATGATGATGATGGCGATGGTCGCGCCACGGCCGAAATCGCCGCCGCCGCGGAACATCCAGTCGAACATCAGATTGGCCAGCACCTGGCTGTTCCACTGGCCGTTGGTCATGGTCAGCACGATGTCGAACACTTTCAACACCAGGATGGTGATGGTGGTCCAGACCACGGCGATGGTGCCCCAGATCTGCGGCACCATGATCTTCCAGAAAATCTGGAACGGATTGGCGCCGTCGATAACAGCCGCTTCCAGCGTTTCTTCAGGGATACCGCGCAATGCCGAAGACAGGATGACCATGGCAAAGCCGGTCTGGATCCAGATCAGGATCACCATCAGGAAGAAATTGTTCCAGAACGGCAGCGATATCCAGACCTGCGGCTGGCCGCCGAAATACTGGATGATGGCGTTGAGCAGGCCGATCTGGACCTGGCCGTCGCCGCGATATTCGTAGATGAATTTCCAGATCACGCTGGCGCCGACGAAGGAGATGGCCAGCGGCAGGAAGATCAGGCTCTTGGCGATGGTGCCCCACCAGATCTTGTCGGTGAGCACGGCGATGATCAGCCCGAGGAAGGTGCAGGCCGCCGGCACCACCGCCAGCCAGATGATGTTGTTGAGGATCGAGCTGCGGAACTCGCGGTCGCCGAAGGCCCATTGATAGTTGGCGAACCAGACGAAACTGGTGCCGTCGCGGTTGAAGAAGGACAGCCACAGCGTCGCCACCACCGGATAGATCAGATAGACGGTGAGGATGATCATCGCCGGGCCGACGAACAGCCAGGGACGCACCAGCCCTTGCCGGCGCAGATTGTCGATGGCGGCCGCCCCGGAAACACCGCGCGACGGGAATATCAGGTCGACCAGCTTGTTGGCGCCCCAGAAATAGGCGACGCAGCCGCCGACGCCGATGATGATGACAAAAATGGCCGATAAGATCTGAGCAGCCATGGGTCCCTCTCCCTGCGCATGATCGGCCGGGCTTTGAACAGCCCTGGCGATGTGGCGATGCGCCGATTTAAGTTATTCGGAACGAACGAACGCAAATCGGTCCGGCGTCATGCATGTCGCTCAAAAGTGGTCACGGTTTTGAGGGAACGATATGCATCAAAATTGAAAGCCGCCGGTCGGATCCGGGCCAAAAGGCCCGGATCCAGTCTGTGGAGGACGTTCTAAAAACTGCAGCCTGCGCGGCTGCTGATTGGCGCTGATTACTTGATCGCGTCCCAGCTCTTCTGGATGTCGGTTGCGACATCCTGGGCCGACTTGCCGCCGACCAGATCGATCATACCGGTCCAGAAGGCGCCGGCGCCGATCTTGCCCGGCATCAGGTCCGAACCGTCGAAGCGGAAGGTCGAGGCGTTGGCCAGGATATCGCCCTGCTTGCGCAGCGCGTCGCTGGCATAGGCGTCCTTGTTGACCGACTTGAACGGCGTCACGAAGCCGCCCTGGGCCATCCAGATTTCATGCGCCAGCGGCATCTTCAGGAATTCGATGAAGGCGCGGGCGCCTTTCGAATCCTTGGTGATCATGGCGAGCGTACCGGCGCCAAGCACGGGCGTGCCAAGCTCGGGCTTCGAGGCATAGGGCGGGAAGTAGAAGAAGTCGGCGTCCTGCCCCACCTTGGTGCCTTCCGGGAAGAAGGTCGGGATGAACGAGGCCTGATGGTGCAAATAGCATTTCGGCGGCACCGAGAAGAGGCCCTTCGGGCTGTCGC
Source organism: Mesorhizobium sp. P2_B11 (assembly GCF_056404855.1). Taxonomy (NCBI): domain Bacteria; kingdom Pseudomonadati; phylum Pseudomonadota; class Alphaproteobacteria; order Hyphomicrobiales; family Phyllobacteriaceae; genus Mesorhizobium; species Mesorhizobium sp. P2_B11. The sequence continues at coordinate 35,141 of NZ_JBFUDF010000001.1, read as the reverse complement.
GGAAGTCGGTCGCGGCAACCGCCTTGGCGCCGCCATCGACCATTTTGTCGTCGGTGGCGATCTTGCCGAAGATGTCGATGGCGTTGACCACCGCCGGGTCGTTGAACGGGATCTCGTTCTTCACCCACTTGTCGTAGACGTCAGGCGCCTGGGTGCGCAGCATGATGTCTTCGACCCAGTCGGTCGCCGGCCAGCCGGTGGCGCCGCCCGATCCGAGGCCGATGCACCACGGCGTGCCGCCGTCGGCGATGATCTTCTTCTCGAGATCGGCGAGTTCTTCCTGGGTCTTGGGAACCTTGTAGCCGGCTTCCTCGAAATTGTCCGGCGAGTACCAGACCAGCGATTTCACGTCGGCCTTGTAGGGGAAGGCGAAGAAGCCCGGCTTGCCGTCCTTGTCTTTGAAGGTGCCGAGATCGACCCATGACTGGCCGGCGCCGTAATTGTCCTTGACCCATTTGGCGGTGTCGTCGCCCAGCGGCGTCAGCAGGCCCTTGGAGGCCAGGTCCTGGATCAGGCCCGGCTGCGGCAGCACGGCGATGTTGGGCGGGCTGCCGGCCTGAGTGTCGATGACGATCTGCTGTTCGTAATTCTCCGACGAGGAGTATTTGATCTCGGCGCCGGTGGCTTCCTGGAAATATTCGAGAACCGTGCGGATGAGGCCTTCATCCTCGCCGCGCCAAGGTCCGAAGATGGTCAGCGTCTCGCCCTTGAGATCGACCTTCTTCAGCTCTTCGTAGTTGGCCCAGTTGAAGCGCTTGTCTTCACCCGGCTTGAATTTCAGTTCGGCTTGCGCCGGCAGGCTCAGGGCGAGCGTTGCAAACGCGGCGCCAAGCAGAAGCATCTTCTTCATCGGTATTCCTCCCAGTGATCACATACACCCGGACGGAACCTCCATTCCGTCCGCCGACGCCGCAGGACTGTGACTCACTCGGAAAGGAACCGCAACCTTTCGAAAGAGTCTTCCAAAGCGCTTTGGTCCTTTTGATCTCGCCACTGAATCCGACGGAAGTCAAGAGGGTAGCGGGCTAATCGATTTAATTTCAGGCGACAACACTTTGAAAAAGTGCGCTGCAGCATAGTTTTTTGGCGATGCAGCAGCAGATTATGCTTCAAACTGGCCGGACCAGTGCGTATGGTCCCATGGTTCGATCGCGCCATTCATGGCGCCGTGCGGATTCGAAATTAAAAGCGCTTTGAGGCTTGGAGGCCTCCCGGTGAACCTGAAGCAGCTCTCCCATATGCTGGCTCTGTCGCAGACAACGGTCAGCCGTGCGCTGAACGGCTATCCGGAGGTCAACGAGGAAACCCGCCGGCGCGTGGTGGATGCCGCCAAACGCCACGGCTACCGGCCCAACCCGAGCGCGCGCCGGCTGGCCACCGGCAAGACCGGCATGATCGGCTATGTCCTGCCGACCGGCACCTCGGTCGATATCGATCCGCATTTCGTCGAATTCCTCTCCGGCCTCGGCGACTATGCCCGCTCGCATGAACTCGACCTCGTTCTGTCGCCGGCCGATGCCGACGACCAGGAGACCACCTATCGCCGCATCGTCGCCAACCGCCAGGTCGACGCCGTCTACATCTCTTCGCCACGGCCGGCCGACCGGCGGGTGGCGCTGGTCAATACGCTGGGCATTCCCTTCATCGTCCATGGCCGCAGCGACGGCTTCGACTTCGACTACCCGTTCACCGACATCGACAATGAGGGCGCCTTCCACGAAGCGGCCCGGCTGCTGGTGCAGCTCGGTCACCGCCGGCTGGCCCTGATCAATGGCGACGACCGCGAGACCTTCGCCATCCACCGTGAGCGCGGCATGCGCCGCGCGCTGGCGGCCAGCGGCCTGACGCTCGGCGAGCGCCATGTCTGCTCGGTGACGATGACCGAGGAGAACGGCTATCGCGCCGCCCGTCGCCTGCTCGAACAGAGCGAACCGCCAACCGCGATCGCCTGCTCCAGCCTGATCATGTCGCTCGGCGTCGTGCGCGCGGTGCGCGACCTTGGCCTGACCATTCCCGGCGACCTGTCGCTGATCGCCCATGATGACGTCTTCCCATGGCTGAAGCCGGAGAATTTTTCCGTGCCCTTGTCGACGACACGCTCGTCGATCCGCCTCGCCGGCGCCCGCGTCGCCGAGCGGCTGGCGGCGCGCATTTCCGGCCTTGAAGAAGGGGCACGAGGCGAGGTCTGGCCGGTCGACCTGGTGGTCAGGGGTTCGGTGGCGGGCGCGCCGGTGTAGGCCGGAACTCTCGATGGCTGGCAGTGACCATAGTTCGACCCTCTGTCGTCGAGCCGATAGGCGCTCGTTATTTTACTGCGGTGACCCTTCCCGCCGCGTCGAGGCGACATATGACTCTCGCCTGTCGCACTTGGATTTTGCCTTGGCGTGCATACTGTATTCGCACCTCGATCGGCGCCATCAACGCAGCGTGACGTTGGCGCATTGGACCGGCACTTACCGCCGACACACGCAAGGCGCCAAGCGGCGTCGCGGCAGACGCGATCGCCGCTCGGCAGGTGTTCACGACTGCAGGCGGCGTCCCGGGTTTCGCTTTCAGGGATACCAGGGGCCCAAAGGGATAGCCCGTGATAATCCTACCGAGCTCGCCGCGCCCGGCTTTGGATGGCTTGAGGGTGGATGGCAGGTCGATGGCGCGTGTGGCGCTATTGGCCGAAACAACGGCAGTGTTGTCTGGGGCCGGGCTGCGGCTAGGATCCGCCGCAGCGGCAGACGGGTTGCCGGTACCTGTCGATACGCCTCCGCTTGCGCTGCCCACATTGCCGCCAGCATCAATGCCTACGCCGAGCGCCCCATTGCCCGTGCCGACCGATGCTCCAACGCTTGTTCCGCCTACACCGTCGACGCTCGCACCGACCCCGACAGAGACGCCTTGTCGACCGGCGCTCACTCCAGCACCGACCCCGAGACCGCCGACCTTACCGCCAGCACCCACGTCGAGGGCCGAGGCAGGTCCAGCGGCCACACCGACAATCATTGCGGCTGCCACATATCTGTACATTGCGGGATTCCCCCTGCGGCATCGGTTTGGGCTCACCCCATCTGCGCTCTTTGTTTTCACGATCAGGGGCCCTGCGGGGTGGGGAGCAACGCATCGGGGAGGGTGATGGTCGTCGCCGCCAGCACCCGTTTTGATGATTTTTGAACCTTCTTGTTTTTCTCCTGCAATGCCGGTTGACGTGCCGGTTGGCTTGCAAGTGGACCTGCCGCGAACCGCGCTTCGATCGCTTGCTTGCTACGCGCGGTGCGACGCACACCTTGCGCTTTGACGAGATCGATCGCCTTACGCGCGGCGCTGAGGTTGATGGCCATGCCGATGACCTTTTCGCGCGCCTGCTCCAAGGCGGCGCTCAGCTCGGCAGAAATCTGCTTGGCCGCGTCGCGTTCCTGGCGGGCACCGTCGAGATCACGCGCGGCTGACTCCGCCCGCGCGCGTTCCAGTCTCAATGCGTCGTTAACCTGCTCCAAAGCGGCCTCGGCCACCTGTCGGCCCTTCGCGGCATCGGCCAGTTCGACCGCAGCCAATTCTGCGCTTTTCTTGTTGGCGTCGCTGGCTTGGCGGGCCATGGCGAGTTCGTGTTCGGAGAGCTCAGCCCTGTGCAGCTCCTCATCAAGCGCCCGGTTCGCCTGGGTCAGGGAAACTGCCATGGAATGGCGCGCTTCATCCGAGAGATTGGCTTTGGCTTGCAAGCCTTTGATGACGCGGCGCGCCGCTTCCAGATCGAGTGTGAGGGCTTCGTCTCGTTGGTTCGCCTCCTTCAAGGCCTGTGCCTGCTCGGCCGCAGTGTCAGCAGCTATACGCGCCTGCTCGCTGGCGTTGCGTTCGGCGCGCCGCATCAAGTCCAGTTGCGCTTTTGCCGCCGCCAGTTCGCCGTGCGCCGCATCGAGCTTCTGCTGCATTTCGGCGCCATCGTTGGCCGGAGAGATCAGCCAGAGCAGCAATATGCATATGGGAATGGCGCTCCATCTCCAGTGGCGCATGCTAAAGTGGACCCAGCCCGGGCGCGTGTTGCCTTGGAACTCTGAAGGTGATCTACCTCTGAACATCAATGGCGCTACCCTCGCTGCTAGTTATTCTCACCAAACTCATGAGCACACCATTGCGGCTGTGCTTGCAGTGAGCAATTTCAGCATGCCAGTTCACCTCGTATAGACCCAATTTTACCGAGGGGAAACTTGCACCATTTGAGATTGTTCCCAATGTGTGCACCAAGTACCTAATAGGGCTTAGGCATCGTCTCCATAAGGAGTAACATCACGGGACTTTCACAGTGCGATCTCGCCGCGGAGGGCGACGTCCGTGGAATACAGATAGGAAGGTCGGCGCGAGACGCGTTAAAGCCGCGATAGATCGCAGCCGGTCGCCGGAGCGCCGATCTGGGATCAAGACCCAACAGTCTCGACGCCCGCGACGCCTTCTTGGGGTGGTTTTTCTGTGCGATGGTCGAAGGCGTGACAGAAGGATTTCGCGGATCATGTACGACGAGATCATCGCGTGGCGGCGTGATCTGCACGCGCATCCCGAACTCCAGTATGAGCTGCCACGCACCTCGTCATTCGTAGCCGACAAGCTGAGGGCGTTTGGCTGCGACAGCGTCACCGAGGGCGTCGGCATCAGCGGTGTCGTCGGCGTCATCTCGGGAAAAAGCCGGTCCTCCGGCAGAGTGATCGGGTTGCGCGCCGACATGGACGCGCTGCCGATCGAGGAAGCGACCGGCCTGCCCTACGCGTCGCGGGTTGCCGGCAGGATGCATGCGTGCGGGCATGATGGACACACGGCGGTGCTGCTGGGCGCGGCGAAGGCGCTCGCGGAGACGCGCAATTTCGACGGCACGGCGGTGCTGATCTTTCAGCCGGCGGAAGAGGGCGGCGCCGGCGCCAAAGCCATGTGCGACGACGGGCTGATGAGCCGCTGGAGCATCGAGAAAGTGTTCGCCCTGCACAATGAGCCGGGCATGCCGATCGGCCATTTCGGCACCCGCACCGGGCCGTTCGGCGCTGCCGTGGCCAGCTTTCGCATCGCAATAGAAGGCAAGAGCGCTCACGCAGCCAGTCCTCAGGCGGGCGTCGATACGCTGCTTCCCGCAGCCAACATCCTGATCGCCCTGCAGACCATCATCGCGCGTAACGTCCATCCGCTGAAGAGCGGGGTCATAAACATCGGCTCGCTGAATGGCGGCGTTTCGGGAGCGGTGGTCCCGCAATCGACGCTGATGCGCGGCACCGCGCGCTGGTTCGAGCCTGAGGTCCGGGACAGGATGCAGCAGCGCATCATCGAGATATCTGAGGGCATCGCTGTGTCCTACGGGGCGGCCGCGACGGTCAAGTTCAAGAACCTCTATCCAGTGGTCGTGAACCACCCGGCCGAGACCGTGTTGGCCGTGGCTGTCGCGCGCGACATCATGGCAGCCGTCGACGCCGAGCATCCACAGCTCATGGGGTCCGAGGATTTCGCGTTCATGCTTGAAGAGCGGCCGGGCAACATCGCGCTCATCGGCAATGGCGACACCGCCGGCCTGCATGACGCCTCGTATGATTTCAACGACGCGGCAATCCCTTATGGCGTCTCGTACTGGACGCGCCTGGTCGAGACCGCTCTGCCGATAGACTCCGCATAGAGGCCTTGCGGAGGTTCAGAGCTTGCCGTCGTGGGACAACGGTCTTCCTGGACCTGTCCTTGATTTGGCTTCTACAGGGTGTCAACCAGTAAGCCAGAGCCGGACCAGCCCACAGGTGCGCCACTTGCCGACATTCCCGTTCTCCGAAGCGGATCCAATCCAGCATCCTGGTCCGCCGCCGAAGGCGTCGGAGGTGGTCATTGTCGGTGGCGGCGTTATCGGCGTGACGACAGCGCTTTTCCTGGCGCAGCGCAACATCCCGGTGACGCTGCTGGAAAAGGGACGCGTTGCGGCAGAGCAGTCGTCCCGTAACTGGGGCTGGATCAGAAAGCAGGGACGAGACGCCGACGAGTTGCCCATCGTCATCGAGGCCATTCGCCTGTGGCGGCAACTGACTGAGGAATGCGGCGAAGACATCGGGCTGACCCAGGCGGGCGTGACCTATCTGGCCGAGACCGACAAGGACATGGCCGGCTTCGAAGCGTTCATGAAGATCGCCGCGAGCCACGATCTCGACACGCGTCTCCTGGACGGTGGCGAAACCGCGAAACTCATCAAAGGGATGTCTCGCACATTCAAGGGCGCGATGACGACGCCGTCCGACATGCGTGCCGAGCCCTGGCTGGCGGTGCCGGCACTTGCCCGGCTTGCCGTGCGAAAAGGCGTCAAGATCGTCGAGAATTGCGCGGCGCGCACCCTCGATATCTCGGCCGGCAAGGTCAAGGGCGTGTGGACCGAGGCGGGATATATCGAGGCCCCCAGCGTACTGGTCGCGGGCGGCGCCTGGTCATCCCTGTTCCTGAGAAGACACGGCGTCTCCATTCCCCAGCTCAGCGTCAGGGTAACCGTGGCCGCAACCGAGCCCATGCCTGAAATCTATCCAGGTGCGGCAGCCGACGACCACATCGCCTTCAGGCGCCGGCAGGATGGCGGCTACACGCTCGCTGCAGGCGGCAGCAGTCTGCTTTACCTGGGGCCGGACGCATTCCGGCACGCCACCAAATATCTTCCCGCCGTCAGGGCCAACCCGCTGGGAACACGCTACTTTCCGTTCGCGCCGTCAGGCTATCCCGATGCCTGGTCGACGCCGCGCGATTGGGCACCGGATTCCATAAGTCCTTTCGAGAGAATGCGGGTGCTCAACCCCTCCCCTGAACCTGCCGGTCTGCGCTCGATAGAGCGCAATTTCGGAGGCCTTTTTCCGCAGGTTGGGACAGTCCGCCTGAAGGCCAGCTGGGGCGGCATGATCGACGCCATGCCTGACGTCGTCCCCGTTGTGGATCGGGCAGAGGCAATCGGCGGCCTGTTCGTCGCGACGGGAATGAGCGGCCACGGCTTCGGCATCGGGCCTGGCATCGGCCGCGTGGTTGCCGACCTGATCCAGGGAAACGAGACCGGACACGACCTCAGCCGCTTCCGGCTATCGCGCTTTTATGATGGCAGCCCTGTCCGGTTGGGTCCGGCTCTCTGACCTGGTCGCAGGCTCACTTCGCCGCTTCGGCCGCCTTGATGTCCAGCAGCCCGTAGCCGAAATCCTTGTCGCGGCCTTTCGGGCCGAGATCCCGGGCGGTGGCGGCCAGCGCCTTTTCGATGTCGTCGGCCGAGCGCTCGGGTGCGGCGTGGATCAGATTGGCGATGGCGCCGGACACGATCGCGGCGGCAAACGAGGTGCCGGTGACCACGTCCGAGCCGGCACCGCTCGGCGCCACCATCTCGACGCCGGGCGCCGAGATGAAGACGTACGCGCCGCGATTGGCCTGCGGCATCAGTCCGTCCTTGGCGTCGGTGGCGGTCACCGCGATGACGCCGGGATAGGCGGCCGGGTAGCCGTACGGCGCTTTCGGCCCATTGTTGCCGGCCGCCGCAACCAGGATGATGCCGAGCCCGCGCGCATTGCGGCAGGCGCTGGCGAGCAAATCGTTCTTGGGGCCGACGAAGCTCATGTTGATGATGCTGACATTCTGCTCGGCCGCCCAGTCGAGCGCCGACAGGATGACGTCCATGGTCGACCTGCCGTCCTCGAAGGCCCGCGCATGATAGATCCTCGCCCCCGGCGCCATGCCTTCGAGCGCGCCGACACCGGCGATCAGCCCGTCGACCGAGGTGCCATGGTCGCGCTTTTCGACCGGCACTTCGGGCATGGCGTCGAACTGGTCGGCAATGACGCCGGCCAGCGCCGGATTGGTGTCGTCGATGCCGGTGTCGATGACGGCGACGCGCACGTTCTCGCCGCTGGCCTGCTTGTTGTCGAGCTGGATGCGATCGAAGGCATAGTTGACGATGCCGGCTGCCTGTTGCAGCGAATAGACATGGTTCGGCTCGCGCCGCAGGGTGCGGCCATCGGCGGCCAGCTGCGCCAGCACGGTGCCGACCGGGCGGCCATCGGGGATGCCAAAGCGCACCAGCGTGGTGCCGAGCAGCCGCGACTGGCGCTGCGAGCGCACTTGCAGGCCAAAGGAGGCGGCGATCTGCTGGACGGCGCCGGCGTCGCCATCGACGGTCACCAGCACCTCGTCGGGCACGAAATCGCCGGCGATGGCACGCCGCGGCGCGGTCGCGACAAGATCGGTCGGCGAAACGATGGGGCCGCCGGCCGGCGGTCCGGCCTGGGTGTCGGCAGGCGGTGCTGACGGCCGTGGCGTCGGCACCGGCGCCGCGGTCGCGGGCGGATTGGGAAACAGGTCAACAATCAGGGCCGGGAGGACAACAGCGCCCTGGCCGCCGCCCGCTCCGCCATTCGCCCCCTTGTCGTCCTTGGGGCAGTCGGTTGCCGCCGCACCAGTCGTGTCGGTGCAGTCAACTTTTGTCCGGCCGGCATTGGGATCGTTGGTCTGCGCTAAAGCGGGCACGGCGGCGATTGTCATCGCCGCCGCCAGGACTGCAAATCGAATGACCGCCTTAGCTGCCATCAACCGGTTTCCTTCCCTCGATCACAGTCTCAGCGAAAGGCTGGGCGGCAATAAGGCCGAGCAACTTGGCGTAATCTGCTCCGGTCTTGGCCGGGATGGCAATGTGGAAGACGCCCGAGGCGGTCGGCCCGCCAGCGATCTTCAGTCCGTTCTGGTCGAGGAAGACGGCGATATCGGACATCTTCGCCTCCGGCTTGAACTTGACCAGCGCGAACGGCAGCTTCGCCAGATTGTCCTCGGTGCCGGCAATCTCAAAATCATTGCCCTTGCCGCCGGTGTGCACATAGGACTGCACCACGATCAGCGCCAGCAACACTGCGGCTGCCGCCCAGGCGACACCGACCGGCACCGCCATGAAACGATCGAGCGCTTGCGCCAGCCAGGAGCGGCCTGCCGGCGCGCGTGCCGGTCCGGCCTCGGCGTCGAGCGCCTTGGCAAAGCGGCTGAGCGCATCGGCCGGCGGCCGGATCGCTTCGTTGGCGGCGGTGGTGCCGGAGAATTCGGCCTCGGCTTCGTTAAGCGCCGCCATCGCGGCCGGATCGGTCGCCAGCCATTCCTCGACGGCTTCGAGGTCAGAACCTTCCAGCGAGCCGTTCAGATAGAATGGCAGCAGCGTTTCCATTTCGTCGCGGCGCGACATTTTTTCAGCGGCGCTCATATCTTCAGGATTGCTCATGGCCACCCCCTGTCGTAACCGGCGGCCTTGAGGGCTTCGCCGAGTTTCTTGCGGGCGTAAAACATACGGGTCTTGACGGTGGCGACCGGGATGTTGAGCACCTCGCCGATCTCTGTCACCGATTGTCCGTGGTAATAGGCAAGGTCGATCACCGAGCGGTGTTCTTCCGGCAAGGCATCGACGAAGCGCCGCAAGGCGGCGCCCTTGTCTTCCTTCATGGTGGCGACTTCGGGCGTGTCGGCGCTGTCGGGAATCTGCGCCGCATCGTCGTCGTCGATCCAGTCTTCCTTTTTCTTGCGCAGCATCGACAGCGCCTTGAAACGGGCGATGCCGAGCAGCCAGGTCGAGACTTCCGAGCGCCCTTCGAAGCCGGGCGCCTGGCGCCACAGCTCAAGAAAGACCTCGTTTGCGATATCGTCGGCCATCATTTCCGATCCCGTCTGGCGCGCCACGAAGCGGTAGACCCGCGCGTGATGACGCATGAACAGCAGCCGAACAGCGGCACGGTCGCCCTTCGCGACCCGGTCGACAAGCGCGCGATCAGTCTCTGTCGCTGCCGTCATGGCCGGTCGAGCCGCCTGGCTCCTGTCTGCTCTGTCGCCGATCGGTCCAAAAAGGTTCATCCTTCCGCCAAGGAATTTTCCGGAAGCTAACCGAAGAGAGGGAGTGTTGCCAGTGGTGCACCTTTTTCCCTTCTCCCCCTGTGGGAGAAGGTGGATCGGCGCGCAGCGCCGAGACGGTTGAGGGGTGTTCCAGTGGAATGAGGCGTCGGCGTTCCCTGGAACACCCCTCATCCGACCTCGCTTCGCGAGGCCACCTTCCCTCACAAGGGGGGAAGGGAAACTAAGTCAAAAACGGCTTCGCCTTCATCGTCTCCGGCACCGGCACACCCAGCCGCTTCAGCACCGTCGGCGCCAGCTGCAATTGATCGAGCAGCGTGTCCGCCTCAGGCCCCTTGCCTTGCCCGAAATAATACAGCGCGAAATCCTGCATTTCATCGTCATGGCCGCCATGATGGCCGCGGTCGGTCTGGCCGTGGTCGGCGGTGACGATCACCTCGTAGCCGGCCTGCCGCCAGAGGGGCAGGAAGGCGGCAAGCATGCCGTCCATCGCATAGCAGGCATGGTCCATTTCGTGGCAATCATGACCAAAGCGATGGCCCATCGAATCGAGCGTGCAGGTGTGCAGGATGCCGTAGTCGATACCATGGCGCCGGGTCAGCATGGTCAGCGTCGCAAACAGGTCGACATCGCTCGGCGTCATCTGGTTTTTCAGATTGTAGCCGGTCATGCTGTGGAAGCGGCCATGCGTGATCGGACCGTCCGGCTCGTCATATTCCAGGTCTTCGACCAGGTCGAACGGATAGGAGCGGAAGAATTCCGACCAGTAGGAGTGCGTCACCGCGCCGGTCTTGCCGCCGGCCCTGCTGACCTCGGAGAAGATGTCCGGCTTGTTGACCAGGAAACGGTTCTCGTTGGACAGGATGCCATGCTCCTGCGGCGACACCCCGGTGTGGATCGAGGCGTAGCAGCAGGCCGAGGTCGACGGCAGCACCGAGCGCATCTTCCACACTTGCGCCTCGCCCGACTGCACCCAGCCTTCGAGATTGCCCATCAATCGGCGCCAGTTCCGGTAAGGCACGCCATCGAGGACGATGAGGAGGAGCTTGGTCTTGAGCGCCATGGGAATTCCGCTTGGGTTAAGCCGTGATATCAAAGCGCCGCGCACCCTGGGGTGCACGGCGCTTTCTGTTATGAAACAACAGGCAGGATTTGGCTACGCCGTCAGCCAGCAGGCGCCGAGCGCGTAGCCGTCCATCATCTCGCCATTGGGGTTCTTGACCCAGCCGGCAATCTTGCTGGTGGCGGCCGCGTCGATGAACTGATTGAAGAACGGCACGATCAGCCCGCCCTCGTCGCGCATCAGCACCGCCATGTCGTGGTAGATCGCCTTGCGCTTGGCCTGGTCGAGTTCGGCCCGCGCCGTGAGCAGCATCTTGTCGAACGCCGGCTGCTTGAAGCGCGTATCGTTCCAGTCGGCGGTCGAGACATAGCCGGTGGAATACATCTGGTCCTGCGTCGGACGTCCGCCCCAATAGGACAGCGAGAAAGGCTGCTTGTTCCACACTTCCGACCAGTAGCCGTCGCCAGGCTCCCGCTTGATCTCGATCTTGATGCCGGCCTTGGCGCAGGACTGCTGGTAGAGTTGGGCCGCGTCGACCGCGCCCGGGAAAGCGACGTCCGAGGTGCGCAGCAGGATCGAGCCGCCATGACCCGATTTCTTGTAGGCGGCGGCCGCCTTTTCCGGATCGAACTTGCGCTGCTCGATATCGGCCGAGAACAGCGGATAGGCCTCGTTGATCGGGAAGTCGTTGCCGACCGAGCCGTAGCCGCGCAGGATCTTCTCCAGCAATTCGTCGCGGTCCATGGCGAGCTTCAGCGCCATCCTGAGGTCGTTGTTGTCGAAGGGCGCGGTGTCGCAGAACATGTTGAACGGGTAGTAGCCGCGGCCCGACACGTTCTCGATGGTGACGCCCGGAATGCGCTTGACCAGGTCGACCACTTTCGGCTCGACGCGGTTGATCAGCTGCACCTGCCCGCCCTGAAGTGCTGCCAGCCTGGCCGTCGCGTCATTGATGACGACGATCTCGATCTGGTCGGCATGGCCAAGCTTGTCGCCTTGCCAGTAATTGGCGAAGCGTTCGCCGCCATGGCGCACGCCAGGCTGGTTGACGGTGACCTTGTAAGGACCGGCGCTGATGCCGGCATTCGGGTTGTCCTTGCCGCCATTCGGCTGGATGACGAGGTGGTAGTCGGCCATCAGATAGGGGAAGTCGGCATCGGCGTCGGCGAGTGTGACGACCACTTCCTTGCCGCTCGGCTTGATCGCCTTGATGTTCTTCAGGACGCCGAGCGCACCCGACTTCGACTTCTCGTCGGCGTGGCGTTCAAGCGTGGCGGCGACGTCTTCCGCAGTGACGGTCTTGCCATTGTGGAACTCGATGCCGTCGCGCACCTTGATGGTCCAGGTCTTGGCGTCGGCCGAAGCGCCGATCTCTTCGGCGATCAGATTCTCGACGCCGCCTTCCGGCGTCAGGCGGACGAGGAATTCGCCCCACTGCTTGCCGAAATTGTAGGTGACCTGGCTGAGGTTCAGCGCCGGGTCGAGGCTGTTGGTGGATTCGCCGCCCTGCAGGCCGGCCTTGATGATGCCGCCCTTGACCGGCGTCTGCGCGAAAGCCTTGCCGGCCAGCGTTGGCAGAAGGGCCGCCGACACGCCAAGTGCTGCGGCACGGCCAAGGAAGTCGCGGCGCGAGATCCGGCCCTTGCCGGCGAGCTCGGAGAGATGGTCGAGTTCGTTCTTCATTTTTCTACCCCTGTTCCAGTGAAAACAAATTCGGCGCGAGCCGTGTTCGCTCGCGCCGATCTATTCCGCTCCGCATTGCAGCCGGATGACGGCCGCGCTGTTTATCTCAGTTGCCCGCGCTTGCCATGCGCCGTCCCTTGATCGCCTTTTCCAGCCAGCCGATCTCCATCTCGGGAACGGAGGACAGGAGCAGGTCGGTATAGGCGTCGAAAGGCGGCGTCAGCACCTTGCTCTTGGCGCCATAGCGCACCACCTCGCCGCGATACATCACCGCGATCGAATCGGCGATCGACTTCACCGTCGCCAGATCATGGGTGATGAAGAGGTAAGCGACCTTCTCGTGCTGCTGCAGGTTGAGCAGCAGCTTGAGGATGCCGTTGGCCACCAGCGGGTCGAGCGCCGATGTCACCTCGTCGCAGATGATCAGCTTCGGCTTGGCGGCAAGCGAACGGGCGATGCAGACACGCTGCTTCTGGCCGCCGGACAACTCGGCCGGATAGCGGTCGAGGAAACCCTTGCCCATCTCGATCTCGTCGAGCAGTTCGGCGACGCGCTTGTCGCGCTCGCGGCCGCGTATGCCGAAATAGAACTCCAGCGGCCGGCCGATGATGGTGCCGACGGTCTGGCGCGGGTTCATCGCCACGTCGGCCATCTGGTAGATCATCTGCAATTGCCGCAGATCCTCCTTCGGCCGGTCGGCGAGCCTGTTGGCCAGCGGCCTGCCGTCGAAGGTGACGGTGCCCTCCTCGGGCGGCAAGAGCCCGGTGATGGCGCGCGCCAGCGTCGACTTGCCGGAGCCGGATTCGCCGACGACGGCCAGCGTCTGGCCCGGATAGATGTCGACCGAGACGTTCTTCAGCACCTTGACGCTGCCGCCGGCATAGGCGGCGGTGACGTTCTTGACCGACAGGAACGGTGTTGCGCCGGGCTTCTGCTCGGCATGCTCGATCTCATGCACCGAGACCAGCGCATTGGTGTATTCTTGGCGCGGCTCCTTGATGATCTGGCGGGTGCCGCCCCATTCGACCAGCCTGCCATGGCGCAGCACCATGATCTCGTCAGAGACCTGGGCGACGACGGCAAGGTCGTGGGTGATGTAGAGCGCCGCGACATGGGTGTCGCGGATGGCGTCCTTGATCGCCGCCAGCACGTCGATCTGCGTCGTCACGTCGAGCGCGGTGGTCGGCTCGTCAAAGACGATCAAATCGGGTTCCGAGCACAGCGCCATCGCCGTCATCACGCGCTGCAGCTGGCCGCCGGAGACCTGGTGCGGGAAGCGTTCGCCGATGGTTTCGGGATTCGGCAGGCTAAGCTTCTTGAACAGCGCCACGGCGCGTTTCTCGGCCTCGGCCCGCGTCGCCGTGCCGTGCAGCAGCGTGGCTTCGACCACCTGGTCCATCAGCTTGTGCGCCGGGTTGAAGGCGGCGGCCGCCGATTGCGCGACATAACAGACCTCGCGGCCGCGCAATTTGCGGAAACCTTCCTTGCCGCCCTTGAGGATATCGCGGCCGTTGAGGAGCACCTCGCCGCCGGTGATGCGGACGCCGCCGCGGCCATAGCCCATCGATGACAGGCCGATGGTCGACTTGCCGGCGCCGGACTCGCCGATCAGGCCGAGCACCTTGCCCTTTTCCAGCGTCAGCGAGACATCGTGCACGAGCACGATGTTCTTCGGCGCCTCGCCGGGCGGAAACACTGTCGCTTCGATGCGCAAATTGCGGATATCGAGCAGCAGGCCGGGCTTTCCTTTTGTGTCGGCCATCACCCGCGTCCTCCCTTCAGGCTTGTCGTGCGGTTGAGGATCCAGTCGGCGACCAGATTGACCGAAATTGCCAGTGCGGCGATTGCCGCCGCCGGAATGAGCGCGGCGCCGATGCCGAAGACGATGCCGTCCTTGTTTTCCTTGACCATGCCGCCCCAGTCGGCGTCCGGCGGTTGCACGCCAAGGCCGAGGAAGGACAGCGTCGACAGGAACAGCACGGCGTAGATGAAACGCAGGCCGAGTTCGGAGACCAGCGGCGACAGCGCATTGGGCAGGATCTCACGGAAGATGATCCAGCCGCTGCCTTCGCCGCGCAGCTTTGCCGCTTCGACATAGTCCATGACGTTGATGTCGACGGCGACTGCGCGCGACAGGCGGTAGACGCGGGTCGAGTCGAGGACTCCCATCACCAGGATCAGCGTCACCAGATTGGTCGGCAGCACCGAGAGCACGACGAGCGCCATGATCAGCGTCGGGATCGACATCAAGAGATCGACGAGGCGCGACAAAAGCGTGTCGAACCAGCCGCCGAACACCGCCGCCGAAAAGCCGAGAATGGCGCCGAGCGAGAATGACAGCGCGGTGGCCAGCACCGCGATGAACAGTGTGATGCGGGCGCCGTAGATCATGCGCGACAACAGATCACGGCCGAGATTGTCGGTGCCCAGCAGATGCGCCGCCGTCATCGGTTCCCAGACGTCGCCGACGATCTCGGCATTGCTGTAAGGGGCGATCAACGGTGCGAACACCGCAGCCAGCACGAACATCGCCGTCAATACGATGCCGATCAGCGCGGGGATGGGGATGCGTTTGATATCGAGCATGCCCGCCCCCCTATTTCGGATGTCTGAGGCGCGGATTGGCGACGATCGCCCCGATGTCCGCAATGATGTTCAGGCTGATATAGACGGCGGCGAAGACCAGGCCGACCGCCTGCACCACCGGCACGTCGCGCTTGGTGACGTGATCGACCAGATACTGCCCCATGCCGGGATAGACGAAGATCACCTCGACCACGACGACGCCGACGATGAGATAGGCGAGGTTGAGCATGACGACATTGATGATCGGCGCGATGGCGTTGGGGAAGGCATGTTTGCGGATGACGTTGAAGGCCGACAGGCCTTTTAGTTCGGCCGTCTCGACATAGGCCGACTGCATGACGTTGAGGATGGCCGCGCGGGTCATGCGCATCATGTGGGCAAGAACAACCAGCGTCAGCGCGGTGGCCGGCAGGGCGATCGCCTGCATGCGTTCGCCGAACGGCATGCCGTCATAGACCGTCGAGATCGCCGGGAACCATTGATATTTGACGGCAAAGAAGAAGACGAGCACGTAGCCGATGAAGAACTCCGGGAAGGACGTGGAGGCGAGCGCCAGTCCGGAAATGAGCTTGTCGACCCAGCCATTGCGGTAACGCACCGCGATCAGACCGAGGATGATGGCCAGCGGAACGGCCACGACCGCCGCCCAGAAGGCCAGGAACAACGTGTTCCACAGCCGCCCCTTGATCGAGGTCGCGATATCCTGGCCGCTCGACATCGCGGTGCCGAGATCGCCGGTGAGCACACCGCCGAGCCAGTGGAAATACCTGATGTAAGCCGGCTGATTGAGGCCGAGCTGCTCGCGCAGATTGGCGAGCGACTCCGGCGTCGCCGACTGTCCGAGAATGGCTTGCGCGACGTCGCCGGGCAGGATTTGCGTACCGGCGAAGATAAGGACCGAAACGGCCAACAGGAGGACGATGCCCAGCGCAATGCGCTGGGCAATTAGTTTCAAGATGGGTGAGGACATATCCGCAAAGCCGGGCTCAAGCTTCGAGCCAGCACTTCGCCAGTGCGTAGCCGTTCATCAGCTCCTGATGCGGATCGTCGACCCAGCCGCCGACCTTGGCGCCGGTTGCATCGATGAACTGGTTGAACATCGGCAGGATCAGGCCGCCCTCGTCGCGCACCATGACGGCCATGTCGTGGTACATCGCCTTGCGCTTGGCCTCGTCGAGCTCGGCGCGTGCGGCAAGCACCATCTTGTCGAAGTCCGGACGCTTGAAACGGGTGTCGTTCCAGTCGGCGGTCGACAGATAGGCTGTCGAGTACATCTGGTCCTGGGTCGAGCGGCCGCCCCAGTAGGAGGCGCAGAAGGGCTGCTTGTTCCAGACCTCGTTCCAGTAGCCGTCGCCGGGCTCGCGCTTGATCTCGAGCGTGATGCCGGCCTTGGCCGCGCTCTGCTGGTAGAGCTGTGCGGCATCGACGGCGCCGGGGAAGGCGACATCCGATGTGCGCAGCAGCACGGAGCCGTCATGGCCCGACTTCTTGAAGTGGAACTTGGCCTTGTCGGGATCGTATTTGCGCTGTTCGATCTCGGTGAACAGCGGGTAGGAAGCATTGATGGGGAAGTCGTTGCCGAGCGAGCCGTAGCCGCGCAGGATCTTGTCCAGCATCTCTTCGCGGTCGATCGCCAGCTTCAACGCCATGCGCAAATCGGCGTTGTCGAAGGGCGCGGTGTTGCAGTGCATGATAAAGACGTAGTGGCCGGGACCGGCATGGTTGCGGATGGTGACGCCCGGAAGGCGCTTGATCAGGTCGACGATCTTCGGCTCGACGCGGTTGATCATATTGACCTGGCCGCCCTGCAGGGCCGCCGTGCGCGCCGTCGCATCGTTGATAACGACGACTTCGATCTGGTCGGCATGGCCCATCTTGTCGCCCTGCCAGTAATTGGCGAAGCGCTCGCCGACATGGCGCACGCCGGGCTCGTTGGTCTTGACCACGTACGGGCCGGCCGAGATGCCGGCGTCGGGCTTGTCCTTGCCGCCATTGGGCTGGACGATCAGGTGATAGTCGCTGAGCAGATAGGGAAGGTCGGCGTTGGCCTCCTTCAGCGTCAGCACCACTTCCTTGCCACTGGCCTTGATGCTTTCGATGCCCTTCATGTAGCCGAGCGCGCCCGACTTCGACTTTTCGTCCGAATGGCGCTCGAGCGTTGCGGCGACGTCTTCGGCGGTGACGGTCTTGCCGTTGTGGAACTCGACGCCGTCGCGGATCTTCAGCGTCCACACCTTGGCGTCGTCCGACGAGCCAATTTCTTCGGCGATGCGGTTCTCGAGCTTGCCCTCGGGCGACAGCTCGACGATCATTTCGCCCCAGCACTTGCCGAAGGCGAACGGCACCTGCGTCATCATCAACGCCGGGTCGAGGCTGTTGGTGGATTCACCGCCGACCAGGCCGGCCTTCAGCGTGCCGCCCTTGACCGGGCCTTCGGCGCGAGCCGCGCTCGACAGCAGCATATTGGCGAAGGGTGCGGTGACACCGAGTGCTGCGGCGCGACCGAGAAAATCACGACGGCTCAGCTTGCCGGACGCAACGCGCCGGCTCAGATATTCGAGTTCGTTAGACATTTGAGTTCCTCACTCTGTTGGTTCGACCTTGTGGTCGTTTTTTGTTTGTTGTTACCAAAGAGATATTGACCGAAGGGCAAAGCCATAAGCAAGACCGAATGCGACATGCCGTGGCGTAAATCGCACGTCGCAACTGGACCAGTCGGATCTGCGCTCAGAGCAGATCGCGTGGAATCGTCTCTTCGAAATCGCGCTCGAAAACCAGCCTTTCGCCCTCATAGGCTTCGATTCTGGCACTGACGATGAAGTTTTGCGCGTCGCAGCGCATTTCGGCCGATGTCTCGGTGCGCACCGACCATTCATTTCGCGACAGGGTCTGCGTCCAGTGGGTTTTTCCCGAGGCTGACAGCGGGTCGTCGGGATGGATCGTCCAGCTCTCGCGGGCAATGCTGCCATTGGCCAGTCCATGCGCAAGATCGCACACCGCGCCGAAATCGTCCGTGATGGACAGCGTGACGATGCCGGTCTTCTCGTCGCGATCGACATGACGCTCGGAATTGGCCGCACGAACCGTCTCGGTTGCCCAGGGCGTGGCGCCCTCAGGGGCCTGGAATGAGGCCTCGTCGCCTTCCGCCAGCGGGCGTAGCGGCAGACTCAAAGTCGCCGCCGAGAGGTCAAGCCGCACGGGCTCCGGCGACGGCCAGATCATCGGCCAGTAGGCATTCGAAACGGCAATGCGCAGGCGGTGTCCGGCTGGCACGCGGTAGGCGCATTGGTCGAGCACGACACGTGCCGAAACAGTCTCGCCCGGCACCAGGGCTTGCGGGAATTCGTGCGAGTCGCGATGGGTGAGATTGAACACGCCGTAGGAGATCAGCTCCGAGGCGCCGTCCGGGTGCACGTCGCACAGCCGCACCGCGATGTTGGCCTGTGGCCGATCTGACGACACCCGGATCAGAAGCTCCGGCGCGCCGACGATGTCGATGGCCTCGGCAAGCACAGGCTGGTCAAAGCAGACCGACAGCGCATCGTCGGGACGCTGATCGCCCGGCAGTTCCGGACCGAAGGTGAAGGGAAAATACTCGCCGCCGGCAAGGCCGCAGCTTTGCGGTGTTGCCACGATCGCCGGCCTGGCGCCGGCAGCGATGAGTTCGATCGCCTCAACCTTGATGTTGGGTGACGGCCATTCCTGCTCGGCCACCCAGCGGCCCGGCCGCTCGGGATGCCAGCGCGCCGGACGCACGCTGTCCATCACATAGGCGCGATAGTCCGGATCGGCCTCGACGCCAGTCTCAGTGCCTTTCAACCAGCGATCCCACCAGCGCAGCGCCTCCTGCAGGAAGCCGATGGCGGGTTTTGGCCCGGCATAGTGCGGGTATTTGTGGATCCACGGCCCGACAATTCCCTTTACCGGCGCCTGAATGTTGGTGACGAGGTGCGAGATCGTGTTGCGGTAACCGTCATGCCAGCCACCGATCGACAGCACCGCGGCCATCACGGCGGAAAAGTCCTCGCAGATCGAACCACGCTTCCAATAGGCGTCGCGGTGCTGATGGCTGAGCCATAGCGGCAGAAGGAAGGACTGGTTCTCCAGCCGCGTCAGCCACAAATCGCGCCAGCGGTTGTCGCCGGCAATCAGCGGATCCGGCGGCCGCGACGAGTAGGACAGCATGGTCGAGGCCCAGCCGAAATTCTCGGTCAAAAGGCAGCCGCCCTTGTAGTGGATGTCGTCCGCATAACGGTCGACCGTCGAGCACAGGCTGATGACAGCCTTCAGCGCCGGCGGCTGTTTGGCCGCCACCTGCAGGCAGTTGAAGCCGCCCCAGGAGATGCCCATCATGCCGACGCTGCCATTGCACCAGGGCTGTGCCGCGGCCCAGGCGATGACGTCGCAAGCGTCCTGCAGTTCCTGCTCGGAATATTCGTCGTCCATCAGCCCTTCGGAATCGCCATTGCCGCGCATGTCGACGCGGATCGAGGCGTAGCCGTGGCCGGCGAAATAGGGATGCGTCAGCTGATCGCGAAAGATGGTGCCGTCACGCTTGCGATAGGGCAGGTGTTCGAGGATCGCCGGCACCGGATCGTCACCCGCATCTTCCGGCATCCACACCCGCGCCGACAGCCGGCAACCGTCCGGCATGACGATGCCCATATCCGGAAACTCGACGATTTTGCGGGGAAATTCGGTGACGGTTTTCATGGGCTGGCATAACGCCCCGCCAGCCCGCGACTTTCAATCGCCATTCGCGACTGGAGCAGTGGAAATTGCGACCTGGCCGCAGCCCCCTTCGCGACCTCAGTTCAACGGAATGTCGTTCTCGGCCTTGCTCTCCTGATAGACACCGGAAAGCGCGTCGTAACGCCCCGAAATCTTGCCGATCCGCGCCTCCAGCCGGCTACGCTCAGCCTCAGGCAGCGCGCGCACCAGCCTGCGGATGGAAAAGCTCTTCCAGTAGGCGTTCTCGGCGGCGTAACCGCCGGGATCGAGGGTGAAGACCTCTTTCAGGATCTTCAGATCGTGCGGAATGGCAAAACTGTCCCGCGAATCCTCATGGCTGAACAAATAGTAGAAATTGTCGAAGCCGGTCCAGGTGATCGCCGACAGGCAGAGCGAACACGGCTCATGCGTGGCGATGAAGATGGCGTCTTTGGTATCGACCCGCTCCGCTCTGGGCATTTCATAAAACCGCTTCAGGCAGTGCACTTCGCCATGCCAGAGCGGGTTTTCCATCTCGTTGTTGGTCTCGGCCAGCACCAGCGAGCGATCCTCTTTCCGCAGGATCGCGGCGCCGAACAGCTTGTTGCCATGGGCAACACCCTCGGCCGTCTTGGGTACGATGTCGTGCTCGATGACGTCGAGCAGGCGGTCGATCAGCGATATGTCGGTCATTTTTTACTCAGGTCTCGTCGGGAAGATGGATCTCGTAGGGATGCGAGAAGTGGAATTCTTCGAGGTTGGAGCCGTCGCCGCCACGGTCGACAATGACGAAATCCTGGGCTTCACCAAGCGGCGTCAGCACGCCATGCCAGAGATTGCGCGGATAATTGATGCCCTGGCCGGGTGCGGTGATGAAGGCGTGCGGCTCGCCGGGTCCATCCTTGTCGTCATGGCAGACGACGACCAGGAAAGGCCGCGGTGACAGCGGGATGAAGGCCTGGCTGCCGAACGGGTGGCGCTCGACCATGGTCAGCTTCAGCGGCAGTTCGTAAGGCGTGCCGCGCGCCATCGAGATCAGCACGCGGGCATTCGGTCCCGCGGCTTCAGCGGTGGCGAGATCATGGTAGCGCTCGGTCCTGCCGCCATTGATCGGGTAGTGATTGTCGCCGCCCATGTCGATGACGTCGCCGAAGCCGGCAAAGCTTTCGCGGGTCAGCGGCCGCGCGACGATACGGGTCACCGCGCGCGACCGCCAATGCCCGCCCCGCCGAGCTTGGCGTGCCGGTTGACATCCTTGTAGAGCAGATAGCGGAATTTGCCGGGGCCGCCGGCATAGCAGGCCTGCGGGCAGAAGGCGCGCAGCCACATGAAGTCGCCGGCCTCGACCTCGACCCAGTCCTGGTTGAGGCGGTAGACCGCCTTGCCTTCCAAGACATAGAGCCCGTGCTCCATGACATGGGTCTCGGCGAACGGAATGACGGCGCCGGGCTCGAGCGTGACGATGGTGACATGCATGTCGTGGCGCATGTCGGCCGGGTCGACGAAACGGGTCGTCGCCCAGCGGCCCTCGGTGCCGGGCATCGGCGTCGGCGCGACCTGCTGGTCGCTTGAGAAGAAAGCCTCCGGCACGTCGATGCCGTCGACGGGCTCATAAGCCTTCCTGATCCAGTGGAAGCGCACGGCGTCGCGAGCTTCGTTGCGTACTGTCCAGCCGCTGGCCGGCGGCAGGAAGGCAAAGCCGCCGGCTTGAAGCACGTGTTTCTTGCCGGCGAGCGAAACGGTCAACTCGCCCTCGACCACGAACAGCACGCCCTCGGCGCCAGCGTCCAGCTCCGGCCGGTCGCTGCCGCCGCCAGGCAGAACCTCGACGATGTACTGCGAAAATGTCTCGGCGAAGCCCGACAGCGGCCTTGCGATGATCCAGGCCCTGGTCTTGTCCCAGAACGGCAGCGGGCTGGTGACGATGTCCTGCATCACACCTTTGGGGATGACTGCATAGGCCTCGGTGAAGACGGCGCGACCTGTCAAAAGCTCATTTTGGCCGGGATGGCCGCCATGCGGCGCGTAATAGGTTTTCTGGTCAGTCTTGATCATATCCATGGGGTCCTGACCCTCAGTCATTAGAGCGGGAGCATGTCTTTCAGGCGGAGCAGCGCGATGCGCTCGACCTGTCTGCAGGCGGTATCGAGCTCGACGCCACGGCTGTTGCCGATGCGCGCCTCGAACTCGGCGAGGATTTCCTCCTTGGTCTTGCCCCGCACCGCGATGATGAAGGGAAAGCCGAAGGTGGTGACGTAAGCGGCGTTGAGTTTTGAAAACAGCTCGCGCTCCTTGTCGGTCAGCGCGTCGAGGCCGGCGGAGGCCTGTTCCCTCGTCGATTCCGCCGTCAGGCGTTTGGCCTTGGCCAGTTTGCCGGCGAGATCCGGATGGGCGTTGAGCACGCCGAGCCGCTCGGTCTCGCTGGCGGCGCGGAAGACGCGGCAGAGCGCATTGTGCAGACCGCCGGCGCTGTCATGCGCAGGCCCAAGCTCCAGCTCAAAGGCGCGCTCGGCAATCCACGGCGAATGTTCGAAGACGCCGCCGAAGGCGTGAACGAAGGTCTCGAACTCCATCGTCGATGGCTTGAGCGCCGGCGGCTGGTAGGGATGGTGTTCCTGCCAGTGCCTGGCGATGTCGATGCGCCGCGCCAGCCAAACCTTGTCGTGCGATTTTACATAATCGACGAAGCGCTTCAGCGCCGCCACCCGGCCGGGACGTCCGACCAGCCGGCAATGCAGGCCGATGTTCATCATGCGTGGCCGCCCGGCCTTGCCCTCGGCATAGAGCGTGTCGAAACTGTCTTTCAGATAGGCAAAGAACTGATCGCCCGAATTGAAACCTTGCGGCGTGGCGAAGCGCATGTCGTTGGCGTCGAGCGTGTAGGGGATGACGAGTTGCGTGCCGCCGGCGTGCTCGAACCAGTAGGGCAGTTCATCGTCATAGGTGTCCGAGACATAGTCGAAGCCACCCTCTTCGGCGACCAGCCGCACCGTGTTGACCGAGGTGCGGCCGGTGTACCAGCCGGTCGGGCGCTGGCCCGTCACTTCGTAATGCAGCTTGATCGCGGCTTCGAGGTCGCGGCGCTCATCCTCGACGCTGTGGTCGCGGTAGTCGATCCATTTCAGCCCGTGCGAGGCCATTTCCCAGCCAGCGTCCTGCATCGCCGCCACCTGGTCGGGCGAGCGGGCGAGGGCCGAGGCGACGCCGTAACAGGTCACAGGCACGTCAGCCTCGCTGAACAGGCGCAACAGCCGCCAGAAACCGGCCCGCGCGCCATATTCGTAGATCGATTCCATGTTCCAGTGGCGCTGGCCGACCCAGGGCGCGGCGCCGACAATTTCCGACAAGAAGGCTTCGGAGGCCTTGTCGCCGTGCAGCACGCAGTTCTCGCCGCCTTCCTCGTAATTGACGACGAACTGCACCGCGACATGCGCGCCGCCGGGCCATTTCGGATCCGGCGGATTGGCTCCATAGCCGCGCATGTCTCTGCTGTATCGCATTGCCCCTCCCTGCCGGACACCGCCGGAAGTTGTAATCAGGATAGTCGAAAGGGCTGCCTGCGCATTCCCCCGAAATTTTTGAAAGTGTTTTTGTGCCGCTCCGCTCGACCGGGACTTATGCATCGCCTTTAATTGGCGCACAATTCATTGCTTTGTTCGACTGTACCGAAATGGGAGGCGCCAGTGGCAGAAACGTCGAAAGCCGATGGCGGACGTCTGACGACGCATGTGCTCGACACCGCGACCGGCAAGCCGGCAGCGGGCCTGTCGATCGCGCTCTATCACCTTGAGGGCGAGGCGCGGACACATCTGAAGACCGTTGTCACAAATGCCGACGGCCGCTGCGACGCGCCGCTTCTGGCGGGACCGGAATTCCGGCTTGGCGAATACGAACTGGTCTTCGCCGCCGGTGACTATCTGCGCGGCCAGGGCACAAAACTGCCGGAACCGGCCTTCCTCGACAGCGTGCCGATCCGCTTTGGTATGGCTGCATCCGTGCATTATCACGTGCCATTGCTTATCTCTCCCTACGGCTATTCGACCTACAGGGGGAGCTGAAGCATGGCCAAGATTTCCATACGCAACGAAATCCGCTTCATCCTCAACGGCACGGATGTCGCCCTGTCATCGGTGGCGCCCGACGCGACCTTGCTCGACTGGCTGCGGCTTGAGCGTTCGCTGCGCGGCACCAAGGAAGGCTGCGCCGAAGGCGATTGCGGCGCCTGTACGGTGCTGGTTGGAAAATTGTCCGCCGGCAAGCTGGTCTATGAGAGCGTCAATGCCTGCATCCGCTTCCTCGGTTCGCTCGACGCCACCCATGTCGTCACGGTCGAGCATCTGCGCGGTGCGCCCGGCCAGTTGCACCCGGTGCAGCAAGCGATGGTCGATTTCCATGGCTCGCAATGCGGCTTCTGCACGCCCGGCTTCGTCATGTCGCTCTATGGCCTGTGGATGAAGTCGCCGGACCCGTCGAATGCTGCGATCGAAAAGGCGCTGCAAGGCAATCTCTGCCGCTGCACCGGCTACGAAGCGATCATGCGCGCTGCGCACGCCATCTCCAGCTATGGCAAGGCGGCAAAGGATCCATTGGCGGCCGAGCGCAAGGCGATCACCGCAAGGCTCGAGGCCATGCGTGACGGCGCCCGTGTCGAGATCGGCGCCGGCAAGCAGCGGCTGGTGGTGCCGGCCAATGCCGACGACTTCGCCACCGTGCTGGACAAGGAACCCGGCGCCACTGTCGTCGCCGGCTCGACCGATGTCGGCCTCTGGGTCACCAAGCACATGCGCGACATCTCGCCGGTGGTTTTCATCGGCAATCTCGACGGGCTGTGCGACATCTCGGAAGACAATGACGTCATCACCATCGGCGCCGGCGTCACCTACACCGATGCCTTCGCGACACTGGCCAAGCCCATTCCGGCGCTCGGGCCATTGTTCGACCGCATCGGCGGCGAACAGGTGCGCAACATGGGCACGATCGGCGGCAACATCGCCAATGGCTCGCCGATCGGCGACACGCCGCCGCCACTGATCGCGCTTGGCGCGCAGCTGACGCTGCGCCGGGGCAAGAAGCGGCGCACGATCGCGCTCGAGGATTTCTTCATCGCCTATGGCAAGCAGGACCGGCAGCCTGGCGAATTCGTCGAGGCCGTGCATGTTCCCGTGCCGGCCAAGGGAACAAAGTTTGCCGTCTATAAGATCACCAAGCGCCGCGACGAGGACATCACGGCGGCTCTCGGCGCCTTTTTTCTCGATCTGGCCAAGGACGGTACGGTGGCCGATATCTGCATCGCCTATGGCGGCATGGCGGCGACGCCGAAGCGCGCTTTCGGTGTCGAAAAGGCGCTGCTCGGCAAGCCCTGGACGGAGGCGACGGTGGAGGCGGCGATGGCCGAATATGCCGGCGATTTCACACCGTTGACGGATATGCGCGCATCGGCCGAGTACCGGGCGCTTGCGGCCAAAAACCTTCTGCTGCGCTTCTTTGCCGAGACCAGCGGCACCAAGGCACCGATCCAGGTAACGCGGGACGAGGCAGCCTGATGAACAAACACGCTTCTCCCAACCTCAAGGCGCAGAAGATTGCCGGCGGCGTCGCCACCGACCAGCGCCATGATTCAGCGCACAAGCATGTCAGCGGCAGCGCCGTCTATATCGACGACATGCCGGAACCGGCAGGCATGCTGCATGGCTGCCTCGGCCTGTCCTCAGCGACACATGCGACGATTACCAAAATGGATCTGTCGGCGGTGCGCGCAGCGCCGGGCGTTGTCGATGTGCTGACGGCCAAGGACGTTCCGGGCGAGAATGATATCTCGCCGACCGGCCGTCATGACGAGCCGGTGCTGGCCGAAGACAAGGTGCAGTTTTACGGCCAGCCGATTTTCTACGTCATTGCCAGGACGCGCGAGGAGGCGCGCCGCGCCACGCGGCTGGCCAAGGTCGAATACAGCCAATTGCCGTTCGTCACCGACATTGGCGACCTCGATCCGCGCAAGGACAAATTGGTCACCCCGCCGCTGACCTTGAAGCGCGGCGATGCCGCTGCCGCGATCAAGGCGGCACCGCGCCGGCTGAAGGGCAAGATGCGTGTTGGCGGCCAGGAGCATTTTTATCTCGAAGGCCATATCGCGGTGGCCATTCCGGGCGAGGACCAGGACGTCACGATCTATTCCTCGACCCAGCATCCGAGCGAAGTGCAGCATATGGTGAGCCACGCGCTGGGCGTGCCGAGCAACGCCATCACGGTGGAAATCCGCCGCATGGGCGGCGGCTTCGGCGGCAAGGAAACGCAAGGCAACCAGTTTGCGGCATTGGCGGCGATCGCCGCGAAGAAACACCATCGTGCGGTGAAAATCCGACCCGACCGCGACGACGACATGATCGCCACCGGCAAGCGCCACGACTTCCTCGTCGACTACGAGGTCGGCTTCGACGATGACGGCAACATTTTGGGCGTCGACTTCATGTTCGCGGCGCGCTGCGGTTTTTCGTCGGACCTGTCAGGCCCGGTCACCGACCGTGCGCTGTTCCACTGCGACAACACCTATTTCTGGCCGGCCGTGCATGCGCAGTCAGCGCCGCTCTACACCAACACCGTGTCGAACACCGCCTTTCGCGGCTTCGGCGGCCCACAAGGCATGGTCGGCGCCGAACGGGTCATCGACGAGGTCGCCTTTGCCGTCGGCAAGGACCCGCTCGATATCCGCAAGCAGAATTTCTATGGCACGTCGGATCGAAACGTCACGCCCTATCACCAGACGGTCGAGGACAACATCATCCATCGCATCGTCGCCGAGTTGGAGGCGAGCGCCGACTATGCAAGCCGCCGCCGCATCATTCAGGCCTTCAACGCCAACAGCCGCTTCATCAAGCGCGGCCTGGCGCTGACGCCGGTCAAATTCGGCATCTCGTTCACCGCCACACACTACAACCAGGCTGGCGCGCTGGTGCATGTCTACACCGACGGTTCCGTGCATCTGAACCATGGCGGCACCGAGATGGGGCAAGGCCTCTACGTCAAGGTGGCGCAGGTGGTGGCGGAGGAATTCCAGATCGACCTCGACCAGGTCAAGATCACCGCGACGACGACCGGCAAGGTGCCCAACACCTCGGCCACCGCAGCGTCGTCCGGCACCGACCTCAACGGCATGGCGGCGCAAAACGGCGCCCGCCAGATCAAGGACCGGCTGACCGATTTCGCCGCTGAAAAATACCAGGTACCGCGCGACCAGGTGCTGTTCCTGCCCAACCGCGTGCGCATCGGCAATCAGGAGATCGCCTTCGCCGACCTCGTCAAGCAGGCCTATATGGCCCGCATCCAGCTGTCGGCGGCGGGCTTTTACAAGACGCCGAAAATCCACTGGAACCGCGACAAGGGCGAGGGCCGCCCCTTCTACTACTTCGCCTATGGCGCCTCGTGCTCGGAAGTCTCGGTCGACACGCTGACCGGCGAATATGTGGTCGAACGCACCGACATCTTGCACGACACCGGTCGCTCGCTGAACCGCGCCATCGATATCGGCCAGATCGAGGGCGGCTTCATCCAGGGCATGGGCTGGCTGACGACGGAGGAACTGTGGTGGGATGACAAGGGCCGGCTGCGCACGCACGCGCCGTCGACCTACAAGATCCCGCTCGCTTCCGACCGGCCGAAGATCTTCAACGTGACGCTTGCCGACTGGCCGGAGGCCAACGAACCGACGGTGCACCGCTCCAAGGCGGTCGGCGAACCGCCCTTCCCGCTCGGCATGTCGGTGCTGCATGCACTGTCGGACGCGGTGGCGAGCGTTGCCGATCACAAGGTCTGTCCGCGTCTCGACGCGCCGGCAACGCCCGAGCGCGTGCTGATGGCTATCGAGCGGCTGAGAGCGGCCAAACCGGCCTGATTGGGCCAAAACGTGCAATTTGGGGCACAAAACGCTATATTTCCCGAGTGGGAATGCAGACGATGAACTCGAAAGTGCAAAGCCTCAGAGCTTTTCTCGCCAGCGCCGGCCGGCTTGCCCTGGTCGAAGTGGCGGGCACCAAAGGCTCGACTCCGCGCGAGAAGGGCGCCTTAATGCTCGTCTCGCAAGCGGCGATTTTCGGCACGATCGGCGGCGGCCAGCTCGAATATATGGCGATCGACAAGGCCAGGCAGATGCTAGCGTCCTCACCCTCCCCCTTGTGGGGAGGGTCGGCCGGCAAAGCCGCCCGGGGTGGGGGTGCGGACGATCGTGCCACGCTACCCCCGCCCCGTTTCGCTGACGCCGCTTCGCGGCGTCCGCTCACCGACCCTCCCCACAAGGGGGAGGGTAAAAAGGAAGCCCGCATTGCGGTCGACGAAGTCTGCGCCACGCTCGACGTGCCGCTCGGGCCGGAAATCGGCCAGTGCTGTGGCGGCCGTGTTGAAGTCTTGATCCGTCTGGTCGATGCAACGCTCGCCGGCGAATTGATTGCGGCGGCCGAGGCAGAAGAAGCCCATTTGCCGCATGTCTATATCTTCGGTGGCGGCCATGTCGGCCAGGCGCTGGCTGCGACCATTGCGCTGCTGCCTGTCCATGCCGTCGTCATCGAGACCCGTGCCGAGGCGCTGGAAGGCATGCCGGAAACCGTCGAGACGCGGCTGACGCCGATGCCGGAGGCCGAAGTACGCAAAGCACCCGCGGGCACCGGTTTCGCCATCCTCACGCATGATCATGCGCTGGATTTCCTCATCGTCGCCGAGGCGCTGAAGCGCGACGATGCGGCCTATGTCGGCATGATCGGCTCGAAGACCAAGAAGGCGACGTTCAAGAACTGGTTCCTGAAATCGGCGGAGGGCACGGAGGCTGAGTTCGCGCGTCTCGTCTCGCCAATCGGTGGCGATGCGGTCAAGGACAAGCGCCCACCGGTGATCGCGGCGCTTGCTGCAGCGGAAATCATGACGGCGCTGGTCGTTCACAACGCGGCACCAGCGGTAAGCCAGCCGGTGCGGCAAGATAAAGTGGTAGCCGGCTAATCTTTTCTATCCCGGACGCTTCAAGCCGAGATGCTCGCGCAGCGTGCTGCCCTCGTATTCCCGGCGGAACAGCCCGCGTGGCTGCAGTTCCGGCACCACGAGATCGCAAAAGGCATCGAGCTCGCCGGGGAAGTATGACGGCATGACATTGAAGCCGTCCGCGCCGCCGCCTTCGAACCGCGCCTGCAATTCATCCGCGACCTGCGCCGGCGTACCGACGATGCGCCAATGGCCGCGCGCGCCGGCAAAATGACGGGCAAGCTGGCGGATCGACAGGCCGTCGCGGCGCGATTGCTCGACCACCAGCGCCTGACGGCTCTTCATGCCCTCGGTCTCCGGCAGTTCGGGCATGGGTCCGTCGATCGGATAGCGCCCGAGGTCGGAGATGCTGAGATAGCTGGACAGCAGCGCCACCCCGACATCGTCTGGGATCAGCGCCTGCAACTCCTCGTGTTTCTCCCGGGCTTCGGCCTCGGTTTCCGCCACCACGGGCGACACGCCAGGCATGATCTTGATGTCGTCAGGCTCGCGGCCATAGGCCGCCATGCGCCCCTTGAGATCGTCGTAAAAGGCCTTGGCTTCCTCGAAAGTCTGCGCGGCCGTGAACACCACGTCCGCAGTGCGGGCAGCAAGGTCGCGGCCGACATCCGAGGCGCCTGCCTGCACCATCACCGGCGCCCCTTGCGGCGAGCGCGGCAGGTCGAGCGGATCGCGCACCGAAAAACTCTGGCCGTCATGGCCGGGAAAGCCGGAGCCTTGCCAAAGTCCTGACACCACCTCGGCGAATTCACGCGCGCGCTCATAGCGGTCGGCATGCGGCTTGAGGCCCGTCGCGCCGAAATTGGCGGCTTCGATGGGGCTTGCCGACGTCACCAGATTCCAGCCGGCGCGACCGCCGCTCAAGTGATTGAGTGACAGAAAAGTCCGCGCAAGGCCGTAGGGCTCGTTGTAGCTGGTCGAGGCCGTCGAGACGATGCCGATGCGGCTGGTCTGGACGGCAAGCGCCGACAGCAGGCTGATCGGCTCGAAGCCGATCGACCGTGAGGTCTGGCTGGCAATGCCGACATTGGCCTCGCGCAGGCCGGCGGCATCCTCGCAGAAGATCATGTCGAACTTCGCCGCTTCCGCCGTGCGCGCCAACTGGATGTAGTGGTCGATGTCGATGCCGGCGGTGACATGCGCCTTGGGGTGACGCCAGGCGGCGATGTGGTGGCCCGTCGCCCACAGGAAGGCGCCGAGCTTCATCTGGCGGGTCATTGGTCGCCTCCGGCAAGTCCGAGGTGCCCGCGCAACGTTGTCTCACGATAGCCTTCTCGGACGAGGCCACGGCGCCGCAGCTTCGGCAGCACACGGTCGACGAAACCGTCGAGGGCCGAGATCGACATTGTGATGTTGAACCCATCGCAGCTTTTCGCGCGAAACAACTCTTCCAGCCTGTCGGGATCGAGGTCTGGCCCGCTGACATTCAAAAGCGTCTTCACGACATCCGGCTTGCGTCCGCGGGCCGCGACACGGCGCTTCAGATCGTCATGGCGCGTCTTGGCGTCTTCGGCCTCGTCCAGCAGGACGACATCGGCGCTGCGGGCAGCAAGATCGAAGGCTCGCTCCGACACACCGGACATCACCAGCACCGGCCTATCCTGCGGCGAGCGCGCGACATTGAGCGGGCCGCGCACCGAAAAGAACTCACCCTTGTGGTCGAGCAGATGCATCTTTTCGGGGTCATGAAAGCGGCCGCCGCTTTTGTCGAACAGCAGCGCATCCGCATCCCAGCCCTGCCACAGACCCCTGACAATGCCGACATACTCCTCGGTGCGGCGATGGAAAACGTCGTCCGAAAAGCCTTCCGGACGGCTAAGATTGGCCGCTTCGCGCGGCGCCTGTGCCATGGTCGCGTGCCAGCCCGCGCGGCCATGGCTGATAATGTCGAGCGAGGCAAAGCGGCGCGCCAGATTGTAGGGTTGGTGGGTGACAGTGGAAGCCGCGGCAACAAGGCCGATCCGGCTCGTCACCATCGCCAGCGCCGCCAGCAAGGTCGTCGCTTCGAAAGGGCTCGACCCCGCGCCGTCCGGCGCGGAATCATCTAGGAAGATCATGTCCACCCCGGCTGCCTCCGCCTCCTTGGCAAAACCGGCGAGGTCGCTGAAAGCGAGCGGCTGCCCGGAAGCAATGTTGAGCGAAACGGCGAGATGCATATGGTTTGCTCGTCAGTCGGCGCGGAGCCATCGACCATGGGGTACGCAAACCTAAGGTCGCCTGCGTGTAAGGCAACCCTTGCGACTGGGCCAAGACCCTGTCACTTGCCGGCCAGCCCCTATTTGCCCGCCAGCAAATCCTTGATCAGCCGCTGGCAGCGCTCGGCCATGAAGTCGAGCAGCAGGCGCACTTTGGGGTCCTGCAGCTTCTTGTGCGGATAGACGGCAGCGAACTGCACCGGGGTCGGCGGTGTGCTGGCCAGGATGACCTGCAGCCGCCGGTCGCGGATGAACGGCTCGACCTCGAAGCGCGGCTTGTTGATGATGCCGCGTCCCGACAGCGCCCAGCCGGTCAGCACGTCGCCATCGTCGGTGTCGTAGGGGCCGTGCACCTCGAACTTCTGCGGGCCGGACGGCGTCTGCAGCGTCCAGACATATTCGCGCGCCCCGGAATAGCGCAGCATCAGGCAATCGTGCTTCTTGCCGATCAGTTCTTGCGGCTCCACCGGTTCGCCGCGCGCCTCCAGATATTTCGGCGCGGCCACCAGCACACGCTCGCATTCCATGATGCCACGCATGCGCAAGCTGGAATCCTCGATGATGCCGAGCTTGAAAGCGACGTCGATGCCTTCCTTCATGATATCGATATTGTGGTCGGAGAGCCTGAGCCGCACCTCGATGTCGGGGTATTTGTCGTGGAAATCGGGAATGCCCGAGGCCACCAGCCGGCGGCCGAGGCCGAGCGGCGCGGTGACCCGGATGGTGCCGCGCGGCTGGCCGGAAAGCGCGGAGACCGCCGCTTCCGCCTCGGTGATCGCCTCCAGCACCTGCTTGGCGCCGGAATAGAACACGTTGCCATGCTCGGTTGGCATCAATTGCCTGGTCGTGCGGTTGAACAGCCGCACGCCAAGGTGCTTTTCCAGTTCCTTGATGCGGTTGGAGGCGACCGCCGGCGAAATGCGCATGTCGCGGCCCGCAGCCGACAGATTGCCAAGCTCGACGACGCGAACGAAGACGGCAATGTTGTCGAGATAGGCCATAAGGCTTCGTGGCTCTCAAACGGCTGCGTAGGACCAGACTAGTATTTTCCATTTTTTTTTGAAAGTCATCGTACACCTCGCCTCTTTTCGTTTGCGTACCACACCGTAAAGTCAACCGAACGGCAGGGACGATTTCAAATGATGGATTTCGCGATTTTCTGGGACTGGCTGAGTTTTGCCGTGCGCTGGCTGCACGTCGTCACCGGCATCGCGTGGATCGGCTCGTCGTTCTATTTCGTCGCGCTCGATCTTGGCCTGCGCCAGCGCCCCGGCATGCCGGTCGGAGCCTTCGGCGAGGAATGGCAGGTGCATGGCGGCGGCTTCTACCACATCCAGAAGTATCTGGTGGCGCCGGCCGAGATGCCGGAGCACCTGACCTGGTTCAAATGGGAATCCTACGCCACCTGGCTGTCCGGCTTCGCCATGCTGTGCGTGGTCTATTATGCCGGCGCCGACCTGTTCCTGATCGATCCCAATGTGCTGCCGATGTCGGTGCCGGTCGGTATCCTGTTGTCGATGGCCACGATCGGTGTCGGCTGGGTGGTCTATGATCTGCTCTGCCGCTCGCCGCTCGGCAAAAGCGACACCGCCCTGATGCTGGTGCTCTACGGCGTGCTGGTGTTCATCGCCTGGGGGCTGACGCATCTGTTCACCGGCCGCGCCGCTTTCCTGCATCTCGGCGCCATCACCGCCACGATCATGTCTGCCAATGTCTTCATGGTGATCATTCCCAACCAGAAGATCGTCGTTGCCGACCTCATTGCCGGCCGCAAGCCTGACCCGAAATACGGCAAGATCGCCAAGCAGCGCTCGCTGCACAACAATTACCTGACGCTGCCCGTGCTGTTCCTGATGCTGTCGAACCACTATCCGCTGGCGTTTGGCACCGAGTTCAACTGGGTCATCGCCTCGCTGGTGTTCATCATCGGCGTGTTGATCCGGCACTATTTCAACACCGTTCACAAGCGTGCCGGCAACCCGCACTGGACCTGGATGGCGGCTGCCGTGCTGTTCCTCATCATCATCTGGCTGTCGACGGCGCCGAAGATACTGACCGGCGAGCCCAAGGCTTCCGCCGCGGCCGAGGTCTACATCGCCTCTTCGCATTTCCCGGCGGTGCGCGACACCGTGCTTGGCCGCTGTTCGATGTGCCATGCGGCCGAGCCGGTCTATGAAGGCATCTACCATGCGCCGAAGGGCGTGATGCTCGACACCGATGCCGGCATTGCCGAGCATGCGCGCGAGATCTACCTCCAGGCCGGACGCAGCCACGCCATGCCGCCGGCCAACATCACCCAGATCAGCGACAAGGAGCGGGCGCTGCTGGTCGCCTGGTTCGAAGGCGCAGGGAAATAAGCATGACCCCTACACTTCTGCGCGGCCGCACGCTGAGCTTTTTGCGCTGGCCCGAAGCAATCGACGACCATGCCGCCTGGCGCTACGAGGAGGATGGCGGCCTTTTGATCCGCGACGGCCGGATCGTCGCTGCCGGCGCCTATGCGCACGTCGAGAAACAGGCCGGCGAAGGCGTAAAGAAAATCGACCACCGGCCGCATCTGCTGCTGCCGGGCTTCATCGACGCGCATGTGCATTTCCCGCAGATGCAGGTCATCGCCTCCTATGGCGCCGAACTGCTCGACTGGCTGAATACCTATACCTTCCCGGAAGAGACCAAATTCGCCAATGCCCAGCATGGCCGCCGCATCGCACGGCTGTTCCTGGACGAGATGGTGCGCCATGGCACGACGACGGTCGCTGCCTACTGCTCGGTGCACAAGGCGTCCGCCGAAGCCTTCTTCGCCGAGTCGCATGACCGAAACATGCTCAACATTGCCGGCAAGGTGATGATGGATCGCAATGCGCCGGCGGGCGTGCTCGACACACCGCAATCCGGCTATGACGACACCAAGGCACTGATTGCGGAATGGCACGGCAAGGGGCGGCAGCACTATGCGATCACGCCGCGCTTCGCCATCACCTCGTCGCCCGAACAGCTTGAGATGTCGGGCGCGCTCTGCCGCGAACATCCCGATTTGCACATGCAGACGCATCTGTCGGAAAACCACGCCGAGATCGCCTTTACCCAAAAACTCTATCCGCAGGCGCGCGACTACACCGACGTCTATGAGATGTACGGGCTGCTGGGACCCAAGAGCCTGTTCGGCCACTGCATCCATCTGTCCGAGCGCGAGGCCGATGTATTGTCGGAGTCCGGCTCGGTCGCAGTGTTCTGCCCGACCTCGAACCTGTTCCTCGGCTCCGGCCTGTTCGACTACCAGCGCTTCCGCCGCCGCGACAAGCCGCTGCGCATCGCCGCGGCCACCGATGTCGGCGGCGGCACTAACTACTCTATGCTGCGCACCATGGACGAAGGCTACAAGGTGATCGCGCTGAATGGCGAAAAGCTGAACCCGTTCCAGTCCTTCTGGCAGGTCACGCGCGGCAATGCCGAGGCGCTGTCGGTGGCGGGCAAGGTCGGCACGCTGGATGAGGGCACCGACGCCGACATCACCGTACTCGACGCCCGCGCGACACCGGCGATGCGGCTCAGGATGGAGACGGTCGAGACGCTGGCCGAGGAACTGTTCCTGTTGCAGACGCTGGGCGACGACCGCGCGGTGCGCGAGGTCTATGTCGCGGGAAGGCCGGCGAAGAGTGATATGATCGCGGGGTGAGACCCGCCCCCGAGGGGAGAGCACCGCAGCTCGACGGAGTGGGCCGATCTTCGCGCGGAACAAGATGATGATTGCGCCTGGTTGCCAGGTGGTTCCCCCACTCCGTCGCTGCTTCGCAGCGCCACCTTGTATCTACACGAGAGAGATTTCGTGGGATTGAAGCGATTGAGCCAAGGTCCGGGCGGCCGCCCGGACCTTGGCTTGGCGAAGTCGCCCGTACCACCTGAGGTTACAGCCGCGGGAGAGCTTGGGATCTTCGCCGTCGTCACGCACGACCGAACAGTCGCTTGGTTCCAACCGTACGCACAAGGCAGGTTACCGTGAACAGGATCATTTGTGGAGTTGATGTTTCCAAGGATTGGCTGGA